>JAZUGV010000079.1:0-213501 GCA_045641385.1 Agathobacter sp.
AAGTTCTTTCCGTGTAAGACTTTGCTTTCAAATCTTTTATCTCTAACATAATAATCACCATTTATCTTTCTTTTATAAGTCTTGAGAGTTTTTATTTATTTTTTCCAAAGTGTCTTGTATCAGTTCTGTAGGAAGCATATTCTTCTGTCGATTACTTCGTGAACAATTTTTCCAATCACTAAGACTGATTTCTGAAACACCCCAACTGTTAACAGTAGTAACAATTTCTGATTGTTTAAGACCGTCAAGAGAAGGTATCTGATATAGACCCATACGATAACCTGTTAGGATAGAAAGAATTATTTTTCTATCCAAATCTTTACCAATATAACCTTTAGTTTTAACTGTTGATTTAATCTTTACTCTTTCAAGGTCTGCTTTAACTTTTACAAACTCATCATTTTGCATAGTGCTTCTATAAGCAAGAAATTCATCTATATCCTTAAAAGGTCTTGTATCATATTCAGCAATTACTGTGTCGATATGATAAGACCCATCAGCACTCGTGTAACTGATTGGAGTATCAAACGCTGTTTCGACAATAGGACATCTTTTATAATCAAAATTCATAGAAAGTTGTCTTACAGTTTCAGACACATGAAAGTCATGTTTTCTCTCAACGATTTCTGAAAAAGTTGTCCAAACCTTTGTAGGACACTTCAATTTACCCTCACGAGAAAGAACAGCAATTATAAAAGCATCTCTGTCTGCTCGACTATCTTTATCTTCTCCTGTTATAAAAGAATTATGTGCAAGAACCCCATCATCATTAACAGCAACATTTCCTCGTGTAGTGATGTTAAGGAAGATGTCATTAAAATGCTTTGGTTCCCATACTTGATTAGCCTCGCAAGGTTCTGTAGTCTGATTTAGAATGTAGCGACCATTTTGAAAAATCTGTGAAAATCCAAAAGCGTCAAGAGAACGAACAACATCTGTTGGGGCATCTGTAATAAAACCATCTGTCGTAACAGAATAAACATGATAACCCATATCGTGAAGTTGATTGATACAACCTATTAACATACAACGGACAAGTGCTGTTGTATAAGTAGCGTGATAAGGACTTGTTACAACGGAAGGTTCTGCATCTACACGCCCCATTGATTTAGCGTTATATCTTGTTTTTGGACTAACATTCTGGGCTGTTTTACCATAGCAACTATTAACCATAGTTTTTAAAGATTTCTCCAAAAGAGGATTA
This sequence comes from Agathobacter sp., assembly GCA_045641385.1. Lineage (GTDB taxonomy): Bacteria > Bacillota > Clostridia > Lachnospirales > Lachnospiraceae > Roseburia. The sequence goes on from JAZUGV010000079.1 coordinate 1,205, forward strand.
TCTTTATATTCGATTTTGGCTTTCATACGGTCTTGAACAAGGTTAGTAACAGCGTAAGCAAGACATTGTGAAGGCTTTCCATCTTTTTCAAGTATTTGACAAGTAAAGCCTCTTTGTATCACAATTTTAGCCCCAAGTTTTAAGGCTAAATACATATCACAACCACACATATAAACATTCTTTGCGTGAAGAGGATAAATTTTCATACCACCATCTGCAAAAACAGGAATATTAGGGCAATAGCAATCGTCTGGAAAATCAAAACTACCAACAGCCACAGTAGGAATTAAAGGATTTGGTAAATCTTGTAAAGAAAGTTCATAATTACGAGGAAAATCTCTAACAGGTTTAGACCAATCAATATCTACGATATTAGCCATAGCCGTAGGATAGGCATTTTGAAGGTCAAAATCTGTGGTGCTGTTTGTTATCCATCCAATATAAAAAGATGCGTTAAAACCACCTGTATAGACTTCTTCAAAGTATTCTGATACAAGTTTTGCATCTGGATTATCTCTGATAGGTACATATCTTGTTGCCTTTAAAAACTTCATACATTCATCTTTTGATGGAATAATACCTTCATCTAACATTTCTAAACCTCTATAAACACGGTCATATTCAGCCTTATTTTTTGCTCCTAAATAACTTTTTATACTTGTATACATTGAAGACGCAGAAGCACTCGATAAAGTCATAGGAAGAACATGATTACATTGAAACAATTCCGAACAAAATAAAATTACAATATCAGCATCATTCATAGCATAGTTGTAATAATCAATAGGATTTTCAACCGAAAAAGAAGCCATATTTTCAATAGCATTTTTAGGAAGTTCCATTTTAGGCTTATGAATAACATTTCCAAGAGATTTAAGAGATTTATTATCAGCAGGAGTTAAACCTAAAGTGTCACGAATAGAAAGATTGATTAGCCAATAGTAATTGTGATTTGTATCATTTTCAACCTTAAAACGAATTGGTTCTGTATTCATCCAACCACCTTGAATTTCGCTAATTTTTCGGAGTAAATCTACATCATATTTAGTTCTACGAAAAACTGATATATCAGCCTTTCCTGTGTGGCAAATAAGAGTAATAGGGATAATGCTGTCTTTCATAGCATTAAAATCCATAGTCTTGAAAGAGTTATAATCAGACCCTTTTTTATCCTTGTAAATAAAGTTATCTTTACGGACTAAAGGGAAATCTGAAAAGTAACACTTTTTCAAATCATTAAGAATATCAGCCAAGCAATATTTAAGAGGTATCATACCCCCATCATCCACAACACTCTGAAAATTAGGTTTTACAAGGAAAAAATATCTAATCAATATATCTCCAACAGAAATAGACATTTGAAGAGATAAAAGATTTCTATGACGACCACTTTCATCCTCATAAGTTTGAAATTCAGTATCAAACCCAATATTCAAAGACATACTGTTACTTTGGATAACCTTAAAAGAAGGAATTACATCAGCAATACTTTGTTCCTTTTGAACATCTAAAGGAGCAAGAAAAGGCTTTTTGTAAAAAGAGGTGTCATTTAATATATTTGGCATGCATATAGGGGAAATGACACCACTACCCTCAGCCCTTGAATTTACTGGGTTTGTGGCATTTTCCAAATGACCGAAGTTTGAAAGTTCGGTCAGTCTATTTGACACCATTTCTTTTAAAAGAGTGTATTCATTTCTGTCTTTAATTTGTTCACATCCATATTCTTTTAGAACTTCGATAATTTTCCAATATTGACTTTCATTCCATTTACTAATTATTGGAAATGTTATTTCTTCATCAATTATTTTTAATGATGCACTTTCTATCATATGTAGGTATTCCTTTTATGGAATTATTCATAAAATGCTATGAATAATTCATAAGGCTCTGCACCTTACATATATTCTTCTAAGTAATAATTTTTATTAAAATGAAAATTAAAATTTAAATAAAAATTGTTAAAGAGAAGAACCATAAAACGAAAGGAATAAGTTTTATGGAACAGTTAAAGAAACAAATCAAAGAATATCAGACATTGATTAAAACGATAGAAGATGGTAGTGTTGATTTTGGTACTGCAACAATTGATGATTTGAAAAGAAAGGAATTTGAATTAAAAAAGAAAGCCGTGCTGTCTATCCACAAAAACAAAATATATTCCATGGTAATAAATGACCGTGGGAAAGAGCGTATCAAGTGGCAGACGAACTACAACGGTAAAAAGACTAAAAAATATAATACAGAACAAGAACTTATCGACTTCTTATACAACTTGTATTTCGATAGTTCTTACACTACGGACTATTCTTTTAAGAATATCTTTGAAATGTCTTTAAAGGACAGAGAATTTCGTAATACGCTATCGTGGGAAACGGTTAAGCGTTATAAACACGATTACAATGCTTTTTTAACAGACTTAAACGATGTGGATATTAGAACTGTTAAATCAAAGGATTTAGACAATTATCTTCTAAATTTAGCAGAACAATTTCGCAAAGAAAACAGAACAGAAAAATTTGCTAATATCAAAACCTTGTTAAATATGGTATTTGATTATGCAATTGAAAATGAAATGATTATTCACAGTCCTGTTCCCAAGGGTACAAGAACTTATACTAAAAAGATTGCTTCTCGCAAACCTACTCCACAAGAGAAAGCATTTCAACCTAATGAAGTCGATTTAATCCGTAGTAAGTGTCTAGAACGCATTAAAAGGTATGAATACGATGTAAATGCTTATGCTATCCTTTTCTCGTCTTATTCGGGTGTTAGAGAAGGTGAAATACCATCTTTAAAATGGTCTGATATAGACTTTAATACAAAGGAAATACATATCCATTCTCAACAGTTAAAGAAGAACGGAAAACTCTATTATGAGCCTAGTACAAAAGATGAAAAAGGTATTTCAAATGGTGGAAGATATTTTCCTATGTATGCTTCTATTTATTCCTTGCTTATGGAATTAAAAAATAAGCAAGAGAAGTTAGGTATCCAAAGTGAATATGTATTTGCTAGAAAAGATGGTAGATGGTTACACAAAGATACTTATGCTTCTTCCCTACGAAAGTTATGCCAAGGTGACCCAACAAAAGGTACAACAGGTTTAGGTTTGAAGTTATGTAACAACCACGCTTTTCGTATTGCCTTAAATAGTTATGTATTCATTCCAAAGGGTATTGATGTTATGGAAAGAGCAAAACTATTAGGACACTCTCCCAAGGTCAATGCTGAAAACTATTCTTTTGGTGAAGCAGATAAGCATTTAGAACGACTCAGATATGTTTTAGATAATGCAGACCCTTGCAGACCCAATATTATCGAATTTGAAACAAAAAGAAAGAGCCTTGAAACCACTAATTTCAAAGCCCTTTAACAAAAATTCTCTAATGCGGAAGATGGGACTTGAACCCACACAAGCGCAATGCTTACAAGATCCTTAGTCTTGCTCGTCTGCCAGTTCCGACACTTCCGCATAACTTATTCAGTTAGTCACTCATCAGCGACTTGAATATAATACCAAGTCAGCCGATGAATGTCAACACTATTTTCTATATTTTTTTGAATATTTTTATATTGTTTTTTCACGCTATAAAAACTGTTACTTATGCTCTATTAAAACTGCATATAAACAAAGTCTGCAGGGTTTGTTCCAGGGCCATAATAGCCCATCAGAAGCACAAAGAAAATTCCCGCAAAGATGATCAGCCATTTCTTTGGTAAGCTCTTTTCCATGATATTCGCGCGGATTTCTACATTTGGATGCTTCTCCTGGTACAAGCTGATGAAAAACCATCCGATGGCACAGACGATGAGCAGCCAGTAATCAAACTTATCCAGACCCACAGGGCTCATAATTTCACGGAAACGGTGAATTCCAAAATCAGAAATATGGAAGTCACTAAAGGTGCGACCGAGCATTGAAAATGCGACTCGCGCGTTTTTTACGATGTCAAAGTAGTAGCCGACCAACACTAAGATGAAGGTGCGGATTACGGCAAAAAACGTATAGCCTGTGCTCCCTCTATTTAGCTTAACTTTAGCAAAAAACGGTGCAAACAGTTCCGCAAGCAAAATCACAATACCATTCCATAATCCAAAGTACAGATACTTTAAATTAGATCCATGCCACACGCCAATCACTATAAAAGTGATTAAGCTGGCAATCGAACCAGGGAGCACCTTTGCAATGTGTGCACCAAACTTTGGCTTTAACCACTTACCAAAATTCAAAGAGGTCTTTGAAATGGAGAGCGGATAAAAGATATAGTTGCGGCACCAGTCACCAAGGGTAATATGCCAGCGGTGCCAGTACTCTGTTAATGTACGTGCAAAATATGGTCTGCGGAAGTTGTCTGTCATAGTGATGCCAAACAATTCTCCCACGCCTCGAATTATATCGATACCACCTGAAAAGTCCGCATACAGCTGAAGCGCATAGGTAAGCCCGGTAAACAAGATGATTGAGCCCGAATAATCCTGTGGTGCATCCATCACTGTGTTGATAATGTTAACCGCACGGTCTGCAACCACAAGTTTTTTCATCAATCCCCAGAGGATTAACAAAAGCGCCTTCTGGATGCGTTCCCAGTCAAAGGAATGCCCCTCATAAAGCTGCTCAGCGAGCTGCTCATGCTTGCTGATTGGTCCCTGAATAATCTGAGGGAAGAAGGATACAAAGAGCGCATAGCGAAGAATATTTTTCTCTGGCTCGATGTCCTCACGATATACATCAATTAGATAGCCGGTTGACTGGAAGCTGTAAAAGGAAATGCCAAGCGGCAAAAGCAGTCCTATCGATGACGCCCACGGAATATACTTCAAAAATGCAAGGATTGCAAAGTTTAAGACAACTCCAAGTGCAAGGATTGCCATTCGCTTGTGTAAGCCTTTGTTGTTATACTTCTTGCGGGTTTCACGATCCCAGTCTTCCTTGTGACTCTTAACAGTAGCCTGCTGCTTTTGAAGCATATGCTGAATCAAAAGTGCGGCGCCAAAAGTGGATAGAATCGTAAACAGTAAAAAGAAGCTGTACCATTTACAGATAAAGATGTAATAGAACACGCTCCCCGCCAGCAAAACATACCAGCGAACCTTTTTCGGCAGCAGATAATATAGGACAAATAAGATTGCCACAAAAATTAAATACTGAAACGAAATTAAATTCATAAATTAACACCTAATATATATGCAATTTCTGCCGCTAGTTACTGCGGCGATTGATTGTCGATGCGTGAAGGGTATCTCGCACTAACACCTCGCCCTTCTCCTTGGATGTAATATATATCTTTGGAAGATCACGACTCAAAAACAGCGCAGGCGCCTCGGTCATCGAGTACGCTCCACAGCGGTGGAAGCCAAGCACATCCCCAATGGAAAGTTTAGGAAGCTCTGCCTCACGAATCAAAAGATCCGCTACGGTACAAAGACTTCCGCAGATGCAGTATGCAACCTTATCCTCCTCAGATGCAGAAAAATCCGCATAGGAAATCACTGTCTCTCCCTGACGTGCGATGATCATCGGTGGAATTTCCATAGCCATTCTCTGTCCATAATAATTCAGATGATGAATACCGCCGTCCACCATAAGATAATTGGTATCATAGCTGTTTTTGATATCACACACAGAGGTATAGTAGGAACCACATGGCGCAGCAAGAAAACGTCCCAACTCGATTGCAAGCGGATATTTCTTGGCAAAGTCCTTTAATGGTTCAGCTGCCTCAGAAAGATTGTTCATCTCAGTTTCTTCTGGGTTCTCCCCAAAATAGTCAACTGCAAGTCCTGGGCCATACTCAACCATCTTTGGCTCAAATCCAGTGGCCTCCTTTAACTCGCTCAAAGCACTCTCAAGCTTTTCGAGATCCTTGGTAATCTTGCGAAGATTCTTCTGCGTACCGGTAAAGAAGTGAATTCCAATGATGTCTAAATTCGAAAATCCCTCCGCATCCGATAAAATACCAATCGCATCCGAAACAGACATGCCAAACTGATTGCCTCCAGTGATGCGAAGAAGGGTCTTCATCTTCTTCCCCTCTGCCTGAATCAGCTGTGCATGACGAATACTCTCACAGGTAATGATGTCCACGCCGTAATTGACTGCAGTATGTACATCCTCTTCATTTTTCACAACGCCGGAGTAGATGATTCTTTCCGGACTTACCGAAAGAGACATGCAGATATTGAGTTCTCCCGGAGAACAAACCTCCACATGGTCAATCTCCTCAGGTAACGCTTCGAGCAAAAATGGGTTTGCCTTGATGGAAAAGGTCAGTGGCACTCCACCGAGCGCATTCTTGACCGTTCTCACACGCTCTGCAAATACATCCGTATCAAAGTAATAGCAAGGAGTGTTCATTTTATTCCTCCACCAAACGCTCTACAAGCTCAACCATTGCATCAACGGAGTTAAAGTTTACAGGCTTTAAATCCTTTGGACGAATGGTGATTCCAAATTCATCTGAAAGTGCAGATACAAGCGCAACAATGTCAAAGGACTCCATCACATGGTCATCAACCAATGCATCCTCTGCCTCATAATCGATATCAGGACGTACGTCCATTAAAATTTCTAAAATAGTATCCTTTGTTGACATATTACATTTCCTCCAGTTTTTTCATGTCGATTTTACCGTTTGGAAGCTTTGGCATTTCTTCCAGGCAAATCATTTTGCGTGGCACCATAAAGCCAGGTAACAGCTTTCTTAAAGCCAACGACAGCTCTCGTTTATCCACTGATCCAGTGTAAAAGAGAATCAGTACTTCTTTTTCTTTATTATAGATACAGCAGCTCTCTGCCACCTCTGGCAGTGTGTTTGCTGCATACTCTACTTCATCTAACTCCACGCGGTGACCCATATGCTTCACCTGACGATCCATTCGTCCGTGGAACAGCAGATTTCCATCTGCGTCATAGCTTCCAATATCACCAGTTCTGTAAATACGCTCTGGGTACCCCTTATTTCTCGGATGAAGCACTAAGTTCTTTTCGGTTCCTTCTGGATCATTGTAATAGCCTAATGCCAAGACCGGACCTGACACACAGATTTCTCCGCGCTCTGCCACCTGTTGGTTTTCATCCAGCAAAAACACCTTATAATTCTCATATGGCTTTCCGATTGGAAGCACCTCATCATCCTCCACAAGATGATCCACCTCATAGTAAGTACAGCTGGCGGTTGCCTCGGTTGGTCCATACTGATTGACGAACTTACAGCTTGGCAGATTGTTCTGCCAGATACGAAGCACGCTGCATGGCATCACCGAACCAGAAAAACAAACCTTATTCAAGGTTTCCAGCTTAACCTCCTCAAAGGCGCCAAGACTGACTGGCACAGTAAGTGCCGAAACGCTCCAGCCGACAGAGGTCACCTGATTCTGATTCATATAGCTAAACAAATCATTTGGATCCATAAAATATTCCTTTGGAATAATCACGGTTGCGCAGCCGGTCTTATATGGAATATAAATGTCTCGAATCGCCGCTATGTAATCGAGTGGCGACTGATTTCCGAGCTTATCGTCCTCTGTAATTCCCATCACCTTGCAATAGGCATTGATGTAGGTCATCAGCGAAAGGTGGTTTGTCATGACCCCCTTCGGATTTCCTGAGGATCCCGAAGTGTAGATGATGTATAAAGGATCTGTCACAACCATCTTCTCTCGCACTGCTGCCAAACGCTGTTCATCAGCTTTTGCAACGGCTTCTGGAGATTGCTCAAAATCCACTACGACTGCCTCTGGTGCCTGCCCTTCAAAAATGCTCTCGCTTAGCTTCTCATATGCATCCTTGCTTGCCGCATCCATAAGCACCAGCGATGGATTCAAATTTTCCAATATCTTTTTCAGTCTCGCTGCAGGAAGCGCGGCATCGATTGGCGCATAGGCCTCTCCCGCATAGACGACACCTGCAAATAAAGCTGGCGTGGTTGCCTCTCTTGCAGAAAAAACTGCAACCGGCGAAGAAGTCCCCAGTTCCTCAAAGCGTTCATTCAATTTTGTTCCAATAGCCTTCGCCCAGCATAACAGCTCGCCGAAGGTCATCTGCTTATTTCCATAGAAAGCAACCTTATCTGGGCAACGCGCCGCGGTCGCTTCTAACCATTCTAAAACATTCTTCATGTTTGGTTTCCTAATTATGGTTCCTAATTACTATGATTCCTAATTATTATGATTCCTAATTACTATAAATATACGTTCTGACTACAAATTCAAATTAGAATAGAGACGTTTGGTATCACTCTGTGTCTCCTTCATCACGTGCGAAAGCAATGTATCTACTTCCTTTGCACAGTCATTCCAGTTATCTGCAATTTCTTTGGAATGCTCGCCCACGATATCATAATTGTCCACTAAATACTGGCCTAAATAGTTGGTAAACTTAAGCGCACCAGCTGCATTTAAATGCTCTGGATTGTAATAGTTTTCCATGTCATCGATATCAATTTCCTGCTTGATTTCCTCAAAATTCACGAAGCGATAGCCATGGTTCTCCACAAATGCCTCCACCTCATCATAAAGCTCTGCATTCACGATTGTGGTATCATGAGGAAAACGTGCAAAGAGCACCTCAATATTGTTTTCCTTGCAATATTTCATAAAGTCATCCAAATAGGCCTGACTCTTTTCTGTAAAATGTATCTTTCTCTCGTGTTTAGATTCCTCTGGATCACACAGGGTCGCAAAGGTTGCAAACCCTTTCATCTTTCCCTGATCCTTAAAGCTCATGCGAATGCGGGAATAGCTTGCAAGTATGCATGGTCCAAGCAGCTTCCAGTTATTATGATTCATCACAAAGGTGCTAAGAGCGCCGCGCTTAAACTGATCCTGCTGATCCTCTGGAACCGCCTCCCTGATTGCCAGCTGGCGATTTTCATCCCCTGGAATTGCATCAATCCATGCATGAAGCTTCTCACTTCGCGCATAATACTTATCGCTTTGCAGGAATCCATTCATCTCCACCACGACAAGCTTTGGAGACTGAAGTTCCAAAACCTCGCGCAGCATTGATTTATATAAACTGCCAGGCGCTCCAGTAACCGAAAGTGAGTATGATGTATATCCATAGTCCGACCACGCAGCGGTAGGACAATAATCCGCGTAAATCTCGCTGGCGCCGAGGAATACCACATCAATGGAATCCTCTGGTTCCTTGAACAAGCCCTCCACACTGGCAACCGTCTGTCGCTCGCTGATGGTCAAAAACTGGCCAATTCCAATGAACAGAAGTACGAAGATGAGGCAGAAACATATGAACTTAATAATTGGTTTTATCTTCTCTTTCAAGCAATAGCTCCCCTTCATAACATATGTACTATACATATATATATAAGAAAATTCAACCCTCCCCCTGCCTTATTAAATATTTCTTAATGTTTTCTTTGAAAAACTCCTTGAAAGCCCTCGCTTATTCTGTTAAAATACCTTTTGTCGCAGAAATGCGAAACTTCATATTAGCAGGAATGGCGGAATTGGCAGACGCGCAGGCTTCAGGTGCCTGTGGCAGCAATGTCGTGTGGGTTCAAGTCCCATTTCCTGCATTATGTTTTTAGAAAAGGTCTTGGCTTTTTAGCCAAGACCTTTTTGTGTAGTGGACCTGGGGGACGGGGTTGGTGGCTCATTTTTATTACTATTACCACTTAAGCGGCAATCTCCCGCCACCCCCTTAGTTACCTGTTATTGTCAGTTCTTTTCTGTTATATCAATCCTAATTTCCATTGACAATTTCCATATTACGCCGTATATTACGATTATACCGTGATGTACGGTTATACCGTAGCACTATCGATATCGTAATAACATCTATATTGTAGCGTCATTTATAGCGTAATCCGAATTTGTAACGTAATACGCTCTAGCAACATATCAACTTTGCAACCATTTATATTTATTTAGGAGGCGTTATGGAAAAATCTATCTCTCTTAAACAAGTCATCGGAAACAATATCTCGTTTCTTTTATCCGCCCATCACATATCTCGAAAAAAGCTTTGCGAGGATTTGAATATCAAATACACCACTCTATCTGACTGGGTGAATGGAAAAACCTATCCACGCATTGACTCGCTTGAATTGGTGGCTGATTATTTTTCAATTGATATTAAGTGCTTCTTTGATGACATCGAACATGATGAAACTTTAAAAAACAGAATTTTGGCATACGCCGGGAGGTTGAGTATGGAACAAGACTTTTCTCATTTATATCCAGAAGGATTTTTTGATTTATTTGGATCATTATCAGATTGGGATTTCGTTGAACCAGAAGAATTACCATTAGACGACTTGGAGGATATTTGATGAAGTATTTACTTGACACAAATACTATTAGTTACATCTTAAAAAACACATATCCATCAATCAAAAATCATATGATTAAGGTACGACCAGATAATATCTATGTTCCAATCATAGCCTATGCTGAACTAGAATATAGAGCAAGAAACAGTGGAAAATATGACGAAATCATGCAGAAGAATAACAAACTTCTTAATGCCTTTAAAGTCGCTTACTTTACGGAGTCCGCAGCAAGAGAGTATGGTACGATTCGCTATGATTTGAAAAATACAGGAACATTAATCGGCCCAAATGATTTACTGATTGCAGCAATTGCCAAAGCCGAAAATATGACACTCGTCACGCACAACACCAAAGAATTCCAACGAGTGCCGGGATTAATGATAGAGGATTGGGCAATATAGCATGCAACACAAACCTTAGGTGGTATCACCTTGAAGCAACGAATTGATAAAGCTATACTAATATGTAAATACTACGTCAATCTATGGAGGCATATATGTCAGCAATGAAAGGAATGGGCGGTGGCCTGGATTTAAGCAAAGAAACAGTGATTGTACCGGAGGCGGTTGTAGATGACCTAAGCACCTTTGGCGAGCATTCTTATGTAGGTCCTGGAAGTGATATCGTTGATAGCCAGTGTGGAAAATATACATTTTTCTTTGGGCACTCACGTATGGTGCACACCCAAATGGGAAGCTTTTGTTCCATTGCAGCCATGTCCCGCATCAATGCAGAACAGCATCCTTTTTTCGATCGCGTCACCACGCACAATCTCACCTACTTTAGCGGAACAATGTATGGACATGGCGAAAATGATTTTGAGTACCTGCAAAAACGTAAGGAGCGACAGCTGATCATTGGAAATGACGTTTGGATAGGTCACGGTGCTGTCATCATGGGAAATATTACCATTGGAAATGGAGCCGTCATCGGTGCAAACGCTGTAGTGACGCATGATGTTGAACCATACCAAATTGTCGCAGGCGTTCCAGCCAAGCCAATTGGCTACCGTTTCGACAAGGAATACATCAACGCACTCGAGCGTATTCAATGGTGGAACTGGTCTGATGAAACCCTTTGGGCACGTGTAGAAGAACTAAAAGATGTGCCTGCTTTTTGCAAAAAATATGATTTGAAATAGACCTAGGGGACGGGGTTCGTGGCTCATTATCAGATTTTGATTTTGTTGAACCAGCGGAGTTACCTGTCAACAATTTAGAAGACATTTAGAAACAAAACAATCCGAGGGCATATCAGTCCTCGGATTTTGATTTTATTTTATTTCATTTATTATAGATTAGCATTTCTATTTGAGTTCGATAGTCTCTACATTTAAACCTCTTCCGCTAGTGTTACCTACATGTAAAAACTTCTGATTCAAAATTACCCCTCTTATTTTCTATTATAATGTATCCAGAGGTAGTATTTTGCTTGCCTGTTGGAATTTACCTCCATTATTCTTCTCTTTAATTCCTATAGAGGTATCCATTTTGTAGCATTACCTCTTTCTCTCTTCATTTCAAGTATCATAGATGCAATTTTCTCGTAGCTGCCTGGTGCTTTACCTCTGCCACTCTTCTTCTCTACAGTACCAGAGGTAATGACACCTCATCCCTACTGATTTTTTACCTCTGCCACTTTCACGCCTCACACCTACAGAGGCAATCGCCAACAATCACCTAGAATTTTACCTCTACCGGTCTCTCACCTCCCACCTGCAGAGGTAATCACCCACAATCGCCTAAAATTTTACCTCCACCAGTCTCTCTCCCTCGCATCTGCAGAGGTAAATCCACGCAGCTCCTAAAATTTTTACCTCTACCAGTCTCTCTCTACAGACCTACAGAGGTAATCGCCCACAATCACCTAAAATTTTACCTCTACCGGTCTCTCACCACACAATTAAAGAGGTAACCCCTAATAATTTTCATCTCTGCCACACACCTCATCCATATAGCAGAGGTAAAACACCCTTTACCACATCAAAACCCTGATAAGTAATCGTAAAATCTCCTTACATGCAAGGATGTAGTCGATTTTCCTCATCCCCATTATAAAAACAGCACCCCACAAATCACTGTGGAGTGCTGTACCTGCTCTCATGATTTTGTTTTTGATTGGAAACTATACTACTGTGTATCAACAGGAGTTGCCACAGGTGCAACCGGTGCTACTGGTGCTGGTTTACTTGCCTTTTTTAAATCAAGTGAATCTGCCAATTTACATCCAAAGGCACAGACATCTGTAGCTCCAATCGCAATGAGCAAGAAACCAAATCCTTCTCTAGCAATACGAGACAGTGCTCTTACATTATCAGCTGCAGCCTTTGTTGCACGATAACTATAAGTATAAAAATCTGCACCAAACTCAGTGCTGAGCAAATAGGAAGACCCTATGCTCATTCCAATCATTACAATTCCAAAAATAATAATCATCGCACCAACTGCAATACCCACAATACTAAAAATTTTTTTCACTTTGCTTATACCTCCTTAACTATTTTGACAAAGTATCTCATTATTTATGAACCACAAACCCCGTCCCCCAGGCTCACCCGGCTCACAGTACATATTTCTTCTCAAACTCCTCGACCGCCATTGGCTTTCCAAAGTAATATCCCTGAATCATACCAATTCCGACCTGCTTGAGTTTTTCATACTGGCTTTCGCTTTCTACACCTTCCACGCAGACATCTACATCGAGAGCCTTCGCAAGTGTCGATACCATCTGAAGGAAGGCAAGCGCAAACTGGTCTTCCTCAAGATTTTCCACGAAGCAGCGGTCAATCTTGATGACATCAAGCGGAATCTCCTTAATATGATTCAGTGAAGAATATCCTGTTCCAAAGTCGTCGAGTGCCACGCGCACACCAAGGTCCTTGATCTGATTTAGAATCTGCTTCATACGCGCCATATCATTGATTGCCAGAGATTCAGTCACCTCTAAGGTCAGATTCTTTGGATTCACGCGTGTTTCTGAAAGGACCTCCTTGACCTTCTTTACAATATCATTCTGAAGCAGCTGAACGACAGAAAGGTTGACATTGACCTTAAACTCAGGATGTCCCATATCATTCCAGTATTTGCAGCGTTTTGCAGCCTGCTTTAATACGAAATCACCGATTGGATTAATCAGGCCAAGATATTCTGCCAGCGGAATAAAATCATCTGGTGCAATAAAGCCAAGCTCTGGCGAATTCCAGCGAATCAGTGCCTCCGCTCCACAGCAAGGATCTCCATCCTTTTCCATGTTGATAATAGGCTGGTAATAAACCTCAAATTCATCGCAGGCGTCGGTCGCTGCCTTACGCATATTTTTCTCGACGTCAAGTCTGTGGCTGGCAGTCTCATCGTCAGCCTCATTATAGTATTCCACGCAGTTCTTGCCTGTGCGCTTTGCCTTAAACAGAGCAAGATCAGCCTTACGGATCAGATCCTCAACCACATCTCCATCGTCTGGGAAAACAACAATTCCCATACTGGTGGTGCAGTAGTAATCCTCTCCCTTTAAGAACCATGGACGGTTAAAGATGTCCTTGATTTCCTCACAAATCTGATGAATACGGTCAAAGTCATTGTCCGAGATGATAATCATAAACTCATCTCCGCCAACACGGTAGCAGTTTGAACCGATTCCACGAATCTTCTGCAAGCTATGGCTGATGGTCTTAAGCAAAACATCACCATACTGATGCCCCAGGCCATCATTGATATGCTTAAAGTCATCTAAATCGATATATAAAAGAGCGCCCTTGGTGTTTGAAGCCTGAACCACGCGGATATGCTTCTCAAGGTCCTGCTCACAGCGCATTCGGTTATAAAGACCAGTCAAAAAGTCATTATTTGCCTGATGCTCAATCTTTTCCTGATAGCGCTTCTTGTCAGAGACATCATAGGCTGTACAGAGAGAAACCGTACTTCCATCCACCCACTGAATCGAAGTCTTATACTGGTCAATCCAGCGCTCCTCCTCCGCAATAAAAAGTTCCTTGTAAGAGGCATCTGCCTCGTCCTCTGGGAAGAGCAGCTTCTCAAGTGTTCCATTTGCAAAGCTGTTGCTGTAGAGCTCCTTAAACAGCTGATTGCGGTATAAAAGCTTGTGATGCTCTTTATCATATACACAGATACCACAGCCAACATTTTCCAAAATTGCTTCCAGCGACTGATAAGAGCTTGCAAGAGAATTCTTTGCAATACGCTTGGTCAAAATCGTTTGCACGATACGTTTAGCATCGTTGATAAACTTAATAACCTCGGTCTCCCAAATCTGCTCCGGATTTGTATCCAAAAAGCAGAGGTACATCGTCACCTGATGATTCACCTCAATTGGCTGGAAAACGCCGGCAATCGCGCCAAACTTTTCCATCAGATCCTTGAATTCCTGAGGAATCATAGACTCTGAAGAAATCACATAGTTCTTGTCATTGAAGAAAGGAAGCTCTTCGATTGGAACTCCCTGAAGCGTTGCAATCTGCGCATCCTTTGGTTCCTTTGCATATTCACAGATCATATTGACATGCTTCATCGAGCTGTCAGCCTGAAGCAGGAAGCCTCTGTTGATTTTTAAGGTGGTGCAAACCTCTCTTAAAATATCATTTACAATCTGACCAAATGGAGCCTCAGACTCAAGCATATTTACAATTGAGGTAAGCGCTTCCGCACGAAACAGCTGCGAACGCACCTCTGAAATAACATCCTGATTCTTTTGAATCGCATCCTGTGCAATCAGCTCATCTGCTTTGGTGACAAACAGATAACGCGATAAGAGCTCTAAAAACTCAATGGAATGATAATATCTTTCCTCGTTTGTAGTCTTAATGTAAGCTGGAATTTCATCCTCTGCCTCGATATACTCCTCCAAAAAGCCGATGACCACCCACACTAACTGAATACGTCCATCAAAACGAGTCGCAACCGCGCACATCTTGATGTGTCGGTCTGGATAATCCTGCTCGACAATATTTTCCACAAACTCATCCTGCGCACGATGAACAAGAGAAAACCATTCCTCTGGATGAATCACCTCTTTAATGTATTTCAGTTCTTCATCGCTTCCAAAACGGTCTGTGATAACTCCTGCATCTTTGCCAAAACAGGTCAGATAGATATGGTTTGCCCTGCAAAAACGATCCTGGAAACGTTGAATCAACGCCCGATCCAGCAAGCTATCCATTTTAATATCTGAAAAATTTAAGTTAAAATCCATTGATTACTATAGCCTCTAAACAATCCCAAATTTACAATATCGCCCTAGATGGGCACACTTATCTAACAATAATTTTAGTCGTTTTGAAATTCTTTGTCTACAAGATATTGTGGATAAAATAAAGCAAAGCCTGCCGCAACCGCGACAGGCTTCTTAATCTTTCGTATTTCTCTACTCTTCTGTTTTATCAATTTTTTCTGTTCCATGAAGGATGATATAACTGCTTAAATCCACCTTGAACTGCTTCCAGGCCTGTTCATTTTCCACATAGTATTTTGGACAGTTTTTGTGGTTACTTCCCTCACAGTCGTAATGACGAATCACCTGCTCCGTCGTAAGGTCATAGCGCCCCATCAGCCAGGTCACCAGATGAAGCAGGGATTCATAGGTTTCCTGATTAAATTTTCCATCCTCATCCTCGATGCAGCATTCTATCGAAATGGTATCCTCGTTTCTGTCATTGGATGCATAAGCAATCTCATTACAAGGGACACACTGAACAATCTCTCCCTCTAGCCCGATGACAAAATGAGAACTGGCAAAGGTCTTTTTCTGATCCTTTAAATTCTCAAAGTAGTTGCGATTCTGCTTCGCGCTGGTCCCAGGATTTGCCGTATAATGAACCACAATTCCCTTTACCTCTTCAAGCGCAATTCCAGGGCGTGACTGCGTGTTGATGGACAATAAATCCACCTCTATTTCCGGCGCCACCTCAACCACATACACTGGTTCCGGCTTTTTTATCTCGCGCATGGATACTTTTCGGTTCTTCGCCACCGCCACAAAAATGACTATGAGAATAATTGTCAGTACCAGAATAGAAAGCGCCAGATAGAGCGCTAACTCTACCTGACGTCTTTTTTTACGATAATTGCTGCGTCTTCTGTTAAAATCCGCATTACTCAATTACATGTACCCATCCTTCTGGTGCTTCAATCTTACCCATCTGAATTCCTGTAAGGGTGTCATATAACTTCTTGGTGATAGGTCCCATCTCGTCCATTCCGCTTGGGAATACAAGTTCCTCACCGTGGTTCACAATCTTTCCAACTGGAGAGATTACTGCTGCAGTTCCGCAGAGACCACACTCAGCCATATCCTTTAATTCATCAAAGTAAACATCTCTATGTTCAACAGTCAGTCCTAAATACTTCTCCGCTACAATCATAAGAGAACGACGAGTGATAGAAGGAAGAATCGAATCTGACTTTGGAGTTACAAACTTGCCATCCTTGGTGATGAAGATAAAGTTTGCTCCACCAGTCTCCTCAACCTTGGTTCTTGTTCCAGGATCGAGATACATATTCTCATCAAAGCCCTTCTTATGTGCATCTACAATTGCATGTAAGCTCATCGCGTAGTTCAAACCAGCCTTGATATGACCAGTTCCGTGTGGAGCTGCGCGGTCAAAATCAGATACACGAATGGTAAGAGGCTTTGCGCCACCCTTAAAGTATGGTCCAACTGGAGTTACCAAAATTCTGAACTGATACTCGTCTGCTGGCTTTACACCGATAACAGAGTTGGTTCCCATCATATATGGTCTGATGTAAAGGGTTGCTCCTGATCCAAAAGGAGGTACCCAGGCTGCATTCGCCTTTACAACCTCTTCTACAGCCTTGATAAATCTGTCTTCTGGGAATACTGGCATCTCAAGACGCTCTGCTGATTCCTTCATACGAGCTGCGTTTAAGTCAGGGCGGAAGCAAACAATCTTGCCATCCTCGGTGGTGTATGCCTTTAAGCCCTCAAAAATAGTCTGTGCATACTGGAATACACATGCACACTCATTTAATACAATATTAGAATCGGTGACGATGGCTCCGTCGTCCCACTTTCCATCTTTATAATTTGATACATATCTGTAGTCAGCTTCCATGTAACCAAAGCCCAGATTTGCCCAGTCTAAATTCTTTTTCTCCATAGTTTTTCGCCTCCAAACGCCCGCTTCTCTATAAACTGATGTTATAAGAAGCTAAAGTATTATAGTCTTTAATAATGCTAGTGTAATACTGTAAAATGAATTTTTCAACACCTCAAACTATTCAAAATATTTATACTTCGTATAATTTGATAACATCCCCAATAAAGTAAAGAGAACCAAAGCAGATGGTCTTTTTCTCTCCCGTCAATCCACTCTTTAGATAGCCTCTCCAATCGCTCTGATATTTTGCACGTATTCCACGCGCTTCTATCAGCCTAGCCAATTCCTCTCCCTGCAGAGCCCGCTCACTTTCTGCCGTAACGGTCACAAAGCTGTTTGCCATAGGAAGCAGCAGCTCAATCATCTTAAGATAATCCTTATCCGCCATCACACCCATCACAAAGTCAAAGGTCTCGCCCGGATAAAGCTTTCTTAAGCTTTCCGCTAAGGCCTGTACACCGTTTGAATTATGTGCTCCATCCACCATCAAAAACGGCTCCTGCGAAAGAATCTGCATGCGGCCTGCCCAGGTAGCCTGTTCTAATGCGCGCAAATCAACGGCAGATGATTTTACAACCTTTGCCGCCTGCACAGCAGTCGCCGCATTCATAAGCTGGTAATCCCCAATCATCTGAAGCTTTAAAGGTTCTAATTCCTTTAAGTCCGCAGGTTCAATAAAGATTCCCTCACATTCGGCCTTTTTGATTTCTTCGACAATCACCTCAAGGGCGGCTCTCTCCTGTGGCGCCACCACGACTGGCACACCTTTTCTTAAAATCCCACATTTCTCACGCGCAATCTGCTCAATGGTATTTCCAAGAATCGCCATGTGATCAAAGCCAATACGGGTGATGACATTGCAAATCGGGTCATGAGAAAGCGCACTTGTGGAATCAAGTCTTCCGCCTAAGCCCGTCTCTAGAATCACAAAATCACACTGCTGCTTGCCAAAATACAAAATTGCCATTGCCAGACAGTAGTCAAACATGGTCAGCTCCACACCGAAGTCGCGGTCTAAGAGCATATTCCCAAGCAGAAGAACCTCTTCCTCTTCAATTTCCTTCCGATTGACCGTGATGCGCTCCGAAAAACGAATCAAATGAGGCGAAGTAAACTTACCAACCTTATATCCAGCTTCCATCAGAAGCGCCTCTAAAAAGGCACAGGTAGATCCCTTTCCGTTGGTCCCAGCGACGTGGATATACTTCATCCCAGCCTCAGGATTCCCCAGCTGTCTTAGCACCTCCGCTGTGACCTCCACGCCAGGCGCCTTGCCAAAGCGACGTGCATTTTCAATTTGATTCAATACAGCCTCTAATGTTCGCATAGCATCTCCCTTAGATTGTGTTACTAAAACTCTATTATTACATCATAACAGAAAAGGTTGTGCAACGCACAACCTTTCTAAAATAACATTCTGTTTTCAATACATTTTCACGCATCTATTTTACAGTGCGCTATACTGCGATGATTACACCACCGTCATTCGCATACATGGTAGATACTCCTGCCATATCGAGAATTACAATTTCCTTAAAGTTTGCAACCTTTTCAATCAGGCTCTTTAAGAACTCTGCGCGTTCAGGACAATTGCAGTGTGAAATTGCGATTACGCGGTTCTCACAGTCCTTTACTTTCTTGACAGCCTCCTCGATCATCTTGGTCATCGCCTTTTTCATGCCGCGAGCCTGGTCAAGCATTTTGATATAACCATTTTCGGTAGAAGCCATAATTGGCTTGATATTTAAGGTATTTGCCACGAAAGTCTTAAGTCCACTCAAACGTCCTGTTTTACGGAAGGTTTCAAGAGTCTCCAAAACAAAATAGGTGTTCATGGAAGAAATATATTCTTCCGTCTTTGCAATGATATCCTCAAAGCTCTCACCCGCCTCCTCAAGTCTCTGCACATGAAATGCAATCAAGGTCTCGCCGATGGAAGCTGACTTTGAATTGAACACATGAATCTGCTTGTTCTCGCCGTATTCTTCAATATACATGTCCTTTGCAACCAAAGCACTGTTGTAGGATCCGCTCAACTCACCTGAAAGTGTGATGACATATACATGCTCAGCCTCGCCCTCAAACTCTTTCATATATGCGTCTGGCGATGGGCAGGCAGACTTTGGTCCAACTGGACTTTCCTTAACTAATTTTAAAAAGCTTTCCTGGTTAAAGGTTTCATCGTCAACAACCTCTACCCCGTCAACATCAAGTGTCAGTGCGACATGAGCAAAATGACTGTCTTTCTTTAATTCCTCCGGAAGTTCTCCGCAGCTGTCAATTACGATTTTGTACATTGCGATTCCTTTCTGAATTCCTAGAATTCTAAAAATTATATAAACTTCATTACCAAAACATAAAGTATTATTAACTTTCTAACACAGTTATTGTTTACAAGTTTATGTGGTTTGCATTTTTCGGTTGATGTAGTTTTGAATACTACATCCTTGTTGAAATAAATGTAACATAAAAAGACCCCTCATGCAAGGGGTCTTTTTTACTATTTAGAAATATTTTAGAATCAGCTAATTTCTTCGAACTCTATTTCATTTTTTGTTAAAAACTTGCACACCATGGCGTCCCATTCCTTATCTAAGGATTTATCCATCGAAAAGGTCTTATAGGAAATTCCCGTGGTCAGCATCAATTCACCCGCCGTATAGCGAATATTCATAAACAGTGCTGCAATATCATTCTCTGTAAACGACGACTGCATTGCCACGAGCGTCTTTTTCATATTGTCTGGTGAAAGCAGAAAGACAAAGGAGAAGGACGATGGCGTCTTTTTTCCCTTCATCAGGTCAAAACAGTTTCCCCGAAGTTCTGAAAATGGTAAAAATCCGTAGCCACAGATTCCCATTTCCTCTTTCTCCTCTTCCGTATAAAAGTCCGCTGGAATGGTTCCATCAATCACAAAGCTTGCGCCAGAAGAAATGGTTGCTTCTTTTAATAGGAAATGATCAAAGCATTCCCCGCGCAACAAAGTGTTCATAAAATTTTTTGTGTTGGTTAATTTCAGTGCTATCATATCTGCCTACAGTGAAAAATATGCCTCCATAGCATTTACAAGCGAATCCATATCGCGAGCTGCCATCAGTTCTCTTGCGGAATGCATTGCAAGAATTGGAATTCCGATATCAAGGGTCTTCACAGGAGTAAGTGCTGATGCGATTGCGCCCAAGGTACTACCGCCTCGCATGTCTGCGCGATTGACAAATCTCTGATATGGAACCTTAGCCTGTTCACAAAGCCCTGCAAAAATTGCAATCGTCTCCGCGTCTGTCGCGTAGCTCTGAGCCGCTGCCTGCTTGATGCATAACCCCTTTCCAAGGATTGGCTGAACAAGTGGATCTGCCTTTCCGACATTGTTTGGATGAACTGCATGAGCCACATCGGCAGAGACTAACATTGCCTCATACATGGATGCGTCAATCTCATCCTCCGAATTTCCGAGACTTCTTAAAATACGTCTGGTCATATCATGAAGCAGAATTGAGGCTGCGCCCTGCTTACTTGTGCTTCCAACCTCCTCATGGTCTGCAAGCTGAATCAGATTGATTCCCTCTTTTCGGTCTGTGTTCATCAGCGCCAAAACCAGTGCCTCACAGGAAGAAAGATTGTCGATGCGAGGAGACGAAAGCAAATCCTTCTCCACTCCAATGAGCTCAGGCTTTTCTGTGCAATACACATTTAATTCAAAATCCAAAATATCCTCTTCCTTCACAGAAAGCTGCTTTGCAAGATAAGTCATAAAGAATTTCGCGTCTGCATCTTTTCCATCACAGAGGCCGACAAGCGGTATCAAATCACTCTGTGGATTTAATTCCACACCGCGATTTACATCGCGATTCATATGAATTGCCAGATTTGGAATAGTTAAAATTGCGCTCTGTGAATCAAAGTACATAAGCTTTGGCGCAAAGGCATTCTTTGGATTTTTTACCGAAACACGACCAGCCACACCAAGAGGTCGATCCAGCCAGGTGTTTAGGATTGGTCCACCATATACCTCAATATTTAACTGTGCATATCCCTTGGTTGCAAAATCTGGAGATGGCTTTAATCGAAGCGTTGGATAGTCCGTATGTGCAGCTGCCATGCGCACCATCTGTCCTTTTTTGTATTCTGCACCCACTGTAAACGCAAACAAAGCGCTTCCGTGATGAGGCACATAATATCTCTTTCCAGGTGAAAGCTCCCATTTCTTTTCGTAGGCCAGCTCCTCAAAACCAGCC
Organism: Agathobacter sp.; assembly: GCA_045641385.1. Taxonomy (GTDB): domain Bacteria; phylum Bacillota; class Clostridia; order Lachnospirales; family Lachnospiraceae; genus Roseburia. The sequence goes on from JAZUGV010000079.1 coordinate 22,864, forward strand.
TCCTTTAACTGCAAAACGCAGGCGTCAACCGCATGAAATGGGGTGATTCCACTTTCTAATATATTCATCAACTTTGTTACATTGTCTGACATAGATTGTCTCCTTTGTCTTTCATTATTATATTACCAGCTGGCGTACGCCAGGAATCTTCTCAAGTATAAATACCACAAGTGCAGAAACCACAAAGATTGCCACGGTAAGCACTGGCACCATCCAAAGGGAAAAGCAGCCAAGGATATCCATAAATTTCATCGCAAGGTTTAAGAAAATGCAGTGAATTAAGTAAACGCCAAACAAGAGTGGCGAAAGTGTTCCGAGCAGTTTCTTTCCAAAGTTTGATTTTGCCTGAAAATCCAAAAGCAGCACAAAGACAGAAATACTTGATACCATCATAAGTACGCTGCTATATACCAAAAATTTTGAGTAGAACTCATTTCCGTCAATCGACCACCACCAGGAAATCCCAAAGGAAATCGCCATACAAATCACAGGGAGAATGTAAAGCAATGGTCTTTTGATTTTCAGCGAATGGTTTCTCGCACGCTTATACAAAATCGCTCCAATCATAAAATAACCCAGATAATAGGTTCCCTGCATAATTGGAATTGGGTACTTCAGTGCCACCGTGATATCAAAATGATCCAGAACCGGAACCAGAACCTGCTTTCCTCCAAAGAAGATGAGCCACATAATCATGAAATAGTTTTCCATCTTCTCTGTCATATTCTTAATCAAAATTCTTGTAAATGGCAAAGCAAGATAGAGGCCAATGATGGCATACATAAACCAAAGAGGCGCCTTGATTGGCTCAAAAATGATATTAAAATACTCATTCACCGTAAAGCGGTATCCCATCATAAAATAATCGGTAAACCAGTAAATGATCGTCCACACTACAAGAATCATTATAAAATGAAGGATACGATTTCTTAGTTTTTTGACAGAGACGTCTCTATTTAACATCAATGCGCCGCTAATCATGAAAAACAACGGCACCGAAACTCTCGAAATTGTATTATAGAACAATGCCCACGCGTAGCCGCTTGAACGGTATTCAAATATATTTCTGCAGTAATAATTGCTGACATGAATTGCAACCACGCCGATAATTGCTATCAGGCGAATGAGATCCAGCGAAAAATCGCGTTCCTTCTTTTTAACTGTGTTATCCATCTTCTCTTCCTTTTATATAAGATTTCCCCATTTCAGTTCGCAAAACACCCTAATCTTTATTATACACTAAAAATTCTTTTTTTCTCAAGTTCACTCTGTACTTGCATATTTTTGCATAAAATAGTATTATAAATTTCAAAAAGTTGTGTAAATATGCGTATTCTGACAGGTTATAACCACCATTTTTGCAAGTTATATCACGCAATTATTCAAAAATAGTCAAAACGCACACAAAAATGAGGAGAATATTATGAGCAATAATATCAATGAAGTTCAGCTGACCGAAATGCATGATCTGCTGATTCCAGAGGAAATAGATGAATTCCCAGAGTTCCTTCATAACCGCGAGTACATCAAGAAACTCGCAAAGCTTCAGAAGGAGCTCAGCAAGCATAATATGCTTGACCAGAATCTCTATCTTGAATATGACGTAAAGCGCGGTCTTAGAGATGCCAATGGTAAGGGTGTATTAACCGGATTGACAGAGGTATCTGACGTCGTTGCTTTTAAGCTTGAAAACGGAGACCTCGTTCCAGATGACGGACATCTCTACTATCAGGGTGTGGAGGTAACCGATTTGATTTCCGGCCTGGACAATCGCAAGTTTGGTTTCGAGGAAACCATTTACCTGCTTCTTTTCGGACACCTTCCTACCGAAGAAGAGCTCTCTGTGCTGATTGATGTCATGGGCGAAATGCAGGATCTTGGCGGCCGATTTGTCCGCGACGTTGTCATGAAGGCATCCAACGAAAACATCATGAACGCATTACAGCGCTGTGTCTTAACCCTTTACACCTACGATCCAGACCCGGACAATATCACACAGAACAATGTGCTGCGTCAGTCCCTGGATCTGATAAATAAACTGCCTCTTCTTGCTGTCTATTCATATCATTCATACATGCATTTTCGTAAGGGCAGCACCTTAATGATTCGAAATCCTAAAAAAGGACTTTCCATGGCCGAAAACATTCTCTTGATGCTTCGTGCCGACGGCAAATATACCGACCTTGAGGCGAAGGTTTTAGATGTCGCGCTGATTCTTCACGCGGACCACGGCGGCGGAAACAACTCAACCTTTACCACCCACGTCGTTTCTTCTTCAGGAACCGACACCTATTCGTCTACCGCAGCCTCTATCGCATCTCTTAAGGGACCTCGTCATGGTGGCGCAAACTTAAAAGTGCAGAACATGTTTAAGGACATCAAATCTCACGTTTCAAACTGGAATGATGAGGCAGAGCTCACTGCTTACCTCGAAAAGATTTTGGACAAGCATGCATTTGATAAATCCGGATTAATCTACGGTATGGGCCATGCGGTCTATACGTTATCGGATCCGCGAGAGGTTATCCTTAAAGATTACGCAAGAAAGCTTGCAGATGAAAAAGGGATGCAGGATGAGTTTCATTTATATGAGTCTGTTGAACGCATCGCAGGCCGCCTGATTATGGAACGTCGCCGCGTCCACAAGAATGTCTGCGCCAACGTAGACTTCTACTCTGGCCTTGTATACACTATGCTCGGCATCCCAGAGGAGCTTTTCACTCCAATCTTTGCCATCGCGCGTATCCCAGGCTGGTGTGCTCACCGTCTCGAAGAGATTATGAACACCTCCAAAATCATTCGTCCCGCCTACAAGTATGTGGGTCACCACGTGGATTACCAGCCAATCGACCAACGATAATATCACGCACCAAAGGCCCAGGATTTCCCTGGGTCTTGTTTTTTATGAAATAGGCCTGTGAGGATGTGTAGTTCCTCATGGTCGCTCTCCTCGTTGCTTAAAATTGCAGCAACGGTTTGTTCTTCGTTTATTAGAAAATTTCGCTGACAAATTTTTCCGCGACGATTTTTCCAAGGCTTTCCATCGCCTCCACTCTACTGGCACATGATTTAAAGTAAAGTGTGCTGCTCTTAGTGTCTGTGGAAGTGAATGCGCCGTAAACCCGCAAGGATGCGGGTTTAGACCTGCTGTAGCCAGGGACGGCGCTTCAGGTCGACGGCGCATATTCACTTTCACAGACACTTAGACCTGCTAGCTTTACGTCTATGAATGGCCAGTAGGGTGGCGACGATGAAAAGTCAGGAAAAAGCGCGCTCACCAAATTTGGCGAAATTTTCTTTCGAAGAACAAACCTACCTTGCGCAATTTTAAAGCAGTCGTCGTAGTTTAGCGACCATGAGGCTACACACCTTCGCAGGCCCTATTCACATAAATATAGCCCAGGGAAATCCTGGGCCTTTGTGATGATATTCTCGATTAGTCGATATTGTCTGGAATTCCATCCATATCAAGGTCAATCCCATGCATCCCGATGTCCTGGGTATTGATGGTGCGTCTCTTGATACGCGCCTCCTCAGAAGCCTTCAAAATGTACGACTTGATTTCCTTTGCATGATGCACATGCACCAGCTTAAGCTCTGGTGAAGTGATATCTCCGGTATAGCAGGTGATCGTTCCAAGCTTTAAAATTCTCTCAAAGAAGCTAAGGGTAAGCTTAACATCCTGCACCTTGTACATGTAGCAGTCATCCTCGACCTTCTTGAAAAAGCCGTGGTCAATCGTAATGACGCCCGGAGTGATGATGTACTTTGTGAAGCTAAACATTGGAAGTCCAAAGAACATCGTTCTCTTCTTCTCCAGAAATACAATATGCTCATCATCAATAAATCCTGTGTTTTCCATAATCATTCTCCTTTTTATTAAAATTCCTAGTCGACAGAATCTGTTTTAATCATATCAAAGAAACGTCGTACCTCTGCCCAGGCCTTTTTCGACTCTGGAATGTTTAGATATGCCATCTGAAAATCATGGAACATTCCAGGATAAACGGTAAGGCGAAGGCGAACGCCCTGCGCTCTTGCTTTTGCTGCCACATCCACGGAATCTGACAGCAGCATCTCGTTTGCACCAACCTGAATCAGCATTGGCGGAAACTTTCTAAAATCTCCAAACTTAGGCGATATATATGGATTCATCGGGTCATTCTCGCCCGCATAATCGTTTATGTAAATCATACTCTCTTTTGTGTTTCCAAAAAGAGGATCGATTTCGTAATTGCTCTCGTAGCTTTCTCCGCTTGCCGTCAAATCTGTCCATGGAGACATCGCCACAATTCCTCCTGGAAGAGGCATATCATGATCTCGCAGATACATAGTCAGTGCAAGGGCAAGCCCACCGCCAGCGGAATCTCCTGCCAATACAATCTGCTCTCCAAAATAATCCTGATCAAGCAGCCACTGGTACGCATCAAGCGCATCCTCAAGTGCCGCAGGATACGGACTTTCTGGTGCCACACGATAATCTGGTGTTAACACTGCTGCCCCATCACTCACCTCATTATAGAGGCCTGCCATCACATAGTAGGCATTTCGCACACCTGCCATATAGCCGCCTCCATGTAACTGAAGAATCACACGGCGGTTGTTTGGATTTTCCTTCCGCTTCAAATACTTCATGGTAAAGTTGCCAGCATCGATATGAATGAACTCAAATACATCCGGCACAATCCACGGTGGCTCCACCAGTCTCTTTCTAAGGGAACCTGTTCGAATCGATTTTCCAAGAAGATGATCCCCTGTAAAGCGGTTGATTATATCAGAGAGCACACGTCCATACAGACTTGCATCACTCATATATGAAACCTCCGCTTTAATTCTTCTTTCGCTCTTTCTTCCCCGAAAATCAGAGTCCCCATCAGGACAAACAAGGTCACGCCAATTCCGATATAGCCGGTCAGCGGATGTCGATTTGCCCCAATCAGCACAAATACCAAAGACATGAGTGACAGGATAAACATAAAAATCTGTCCCATAATATAGCTCTGCCAGTTTCGTCGGTTGACCAGCATTAATATCAGTATCGCTGCATCCACGCCCATTACAACGGCCGGATACACATAGGTTAACGACCAGCGCTTGAATCCAGTCAGATAGTCAATTCCCAAAAGCACAAGAATCGCTACCAATACCAGAGTAAAGATTTTTGCCTGATACCCGCTCTTCCCTAGCACTGCGTACCTGACAATCAAATTTGCATAAAACAGCGTCAGAACCACAATCAGACTCCAGCCAACCGCTCCACGAAGCAAATATTCGATTGCTACAAGCGAAATTGATGCCACAAGCGAGATGAACAGGATTAGATTCTTAAAAAACCTGGCCTTTCGAATACTTCCAATCGCATTTGGATAGTTTCGAACACCACCATCTTCGCCCACAAGCGCATGTCTGCAAAGCGGGCAGCGATCGGTGTCATCTATAATGTTTACATTACACTTTGTACATTGTTTCATCGTCCAAAAGCCTCTTAATAGGTCACAAAATTTGTTTCGATAGATACCGTAACCCCATCTGCCGCCAGCTTACGGAAAAACGCCTTCTGGATGGTAGTATCACGAAACAGCGTACTGAAGGTGAAGCATAAGGTTCCATTGAAGGAACAAACCGTCCCCTTAATGTGCTGTCCCTTTGACATCGCCAGGCAGGCATAAAAGCTCTCGATATACTCCGCATAATCTTCTTCCACCGCCCAGTTTCCGATGTTAGTGATGGTGGTAGTATTCGCGGTTGCCGACTTGTTAAACACCAGGCGAATCACTGGTTTTTTGAATGGCAACGGGAAGGCTCTCAAAAATTTGTTTTCCTGGTTTGACACACTATAAGAGAACAAATCTTCCATATGCTCTTTATTAATCTGTGGGCGAAGCGACTGCTTCACCGCCACAATAATATCCTCAAAACTTGCATTGTCCACATCTGCCGAAAATTCCGCAGATACCATAATAAAGAAATTACGCGTGGTATCCGAGTCAAAATACGGTCTAAGGTTTACCGGAACCGCGATACGAATTGGCTTTTCAGAGGCCATGGAATGCATATGTTCGCGATAAACCGCCTCTGCAAAGCAGGCCACAAGATACTCATTAATGGATGCATCATAGGTCTTTGCCACTTTTTTCAGTTCATCAATCGGCATCCTTCCATGCATCAGACCAAACTCGCCCTTTGGAAGATAGGTTTCCTTGATCAGATATGCCTTCTTCTTCACAAATCCACTTGGCTTTGCACTCTTGTAATTCTTCACAAAGGAATCTTCAACAGAAAATGCCGTTTCCTCACTGAAGTGGTCGCCATGCTTTTCTCTGAGCGCAGGATACTTCAGACGAAGATACTGATAGGTCAGTTCTCTTAAAAAGTTCATTCCGCCCATTCCATCGGCCAGCACGTGAAAGACTTCCAGATTGATGCGCTTTTTAAAATAGCTCACATGGAACATATAGCTGTGATTGCGGTTTGCATGAATAAATCTGCAGGGAAACAGATGCTCTTCCGTGACACGAGGCGCCTTCTTTCCATTTTCCTCAAAATAATACCAGAACACACCAGCACGCAAACGCACATTAAAGCCATCAAACTTTGGCAGAATCATATCAAGGGCCTTCTGCAGCAGATTTGGATCTACATCTTCCTTTAAGGTCACACTGATGCGATACACATTTGTCATATTCTCTCCTGCAATTGCAGGGAATAAAACAGCTGTATTATCTAATTTCTGCCATCTCAGATATCGGTTATTTGAAGCAGAGTTCACCTCATTGTGGCGCTCACGCGCTTTCTTTCCCTTTTCTTTTTTGACTTTATCCTTTTTGACTTTGTCCTTTTTGACTTTGTCTTTTGGTGCTTTGTCTTTTGGGGCCTTATCCTTTTTTGCGCCTTTTTCTTTATTTATTTTTTCTTCGACTACTTCCTTATCTTTCGCCATTCAGAAAAAAACCTCTCATATGTTTTTAAATATGATAAAAAACAATCACAAATGTCGTTTTTTAATTTGATTAAGAATTGCGCTTCTCGATCTCTGCAAACATTGCAACACGAGTCGCATGTCTTCCACCTTCAAACTCAGCATTCAGATAGGCATCAACCATATCCTTCGCAAGCTCATAGCCCACGATTCTTGCGCCAAATGCAAGAATGTTTGCATTGTTATGCTGCTTCACAAGGCGAGCAGTTGCACAGTCTGAGCAGACAGCCGCAATGACACCATTTACCTTGTTTGCTGCAATTGAAATACCAACTCCGGTTCCGCAGATTAAGATGGCACACTCTACCTCGCCAGCCACAACCGCGCGACCAACCTTCTCTCCAATTTCTGGATAGTTACAGCTTTCTGTGGTATCAACGCCATAGTTCACCACCTCGTGTCCAAGGCTTACGAGGTAATCCTTAATCTGATTTTTCAAATCAACTGCACTGTGGTCATTTCCAATTCCAATCTTCATAATAAATCTCCTTATTTTAAATGTTTCTTCACCTTTTCATAGCAGTCTCAAAACTACTGTCCAAGAATCTTTCGTATTCTTCCAAGCACTTCGCCCGGCACATAGGCCTTGATTTTTGTTCCTTCAGGAACATACTCCTCGCTTAAGAGTTCACCCTGCTTGCGAATTTGCTGAAGCAGCGCACCCTCCGCAAACGGAATGACGCCCTCAAACAGCGACTTATTCTCACGAAGCTGATTTTCCAGCAGCTCCTTTACTGCATCAAGGCCTTCATCCTTTCCTGCTGAAATCGACAGGACATGGTCCGCCCTGAAATCGCGAAGCGGCTCATCATCGGTCCTCAAATCCTGCTTATTAAAGAGTGTAATAATCGGCTTATCCTTCACCCCAAGGTCTGTGAGTGTCTGATATACAATCTGCATATGCTTTTCGCGCTGCGGATTCGAAGCATCCACTACGTGAATGATATAGTCTGCGTACTTCGCCTCCTCGAGAGTACTCTTAAAGGCTTCAATCAGATGATGTGGAAGCTTTCGTATAAAACCAACCGTATCCGTCAGAAGAATCTCCTGCTTTGCAGACAGTTCCAAAACACGAGTCGTTGGATCAAGTGTTGCAAACAGCTTGTCCTCCTCTAAAACCTCCGCCTGTGTCAGGTGATTTAAAAGTGTCGACTTTCCTGCATTTGTATAGCCGACAATTGCCACAACTGGCTTTGCGTTCTTTTTGCGCTTTGCCCTTGTGATATCGCGATGCTGTTCTACTTCCTTCAGTTCTCTTCGAAGCTGAGCAACACGGTCCTGAATCAGACGACGGTCAAGTTCCAGTTTCTTCTCACCCGGACCACGGTTTCCAATCTGTCCGCCCTGACGGGAGAGAGATTTTCCAAGTCCAATCAGTCGACTGCTTCTGTAGCGAAGCTGCGCCAGCTCTACCTGAATTTTACCTTCACTGGTAGTTGCATGCTCCGCAAAAATATCAAGAATAATCAGTGTGCGGTCTAGGATTCGCACCCCGAGCAAATCAGAAAGATTTGTAATCTGTGCCGGCGAAAGCTCGTCGTCACATACAATTGCTGTCGCACCGTGACGCGCCACAGCTTCTCTGATTTCCTCCACCTTTCCTGTTCCCACATAGGTTCCAGGATGGATTCGCTCACGATTTTGGATGATGATTTCCATCGCCTGTGCTCCCGCGGTCTTAACTAACTCCGCAAGTTCTGTCAGCGAATCCTCGGTGTCATCTCCATCATTCTCGCTTACTCCGACAAGGATTACCTTTTCAGGCTCCTCATTTATCATATTTTTCATCTGTTCCATATTATTTTATCCTCGTTTCTAAAAAGACCAGTTCGTCCTGCGCTTTATAGTCATTTGGATAAGACGCTACATATTCCTTCATCGTCTCATAGGCCCTGTCAAAATCGCCTGTCTTTTCGTATGCAATTGCAAGCAGGCGTTCAAGCTTCTGCGCATTTGTGGCATTTCCCAAGCTCTTTGCGGCCTCAAAGAAAATCAATGCCTGCGCATATTTTCCCTCGCTAAGCTCAGCCTCTCCCGTGGAAACAAGCGCATCAGCGTCAACATTTTCGCCTTCCATATATGCATTTAGATAGCTGGCAGTTTTCTCCTCGTCGCCATCCTTGCGATATATCTCTGAAAGATAAAAATTAGCTTCGCCTTTGCCCTGCTCAACCGCAAGCTCTAAAAGCTTTACCGCTTCCTCTCTGTTCCCAAGTAAAAGAGCAATACGCCCCTTATAATAATGGTCGTTTGCCTTTTCTCCGGAAATATCCTGCGCCGCTCTTAAATAGCCGACTGCTTCCTCTGGATGATTATAGTTGTTTAAGCTGTTATAAACTCCAATGTAAATTTCATAATTCTTTGGGGCCTCATCAATGGCAGCATCAAAGTCGGCAACTGCACCCTCGTAATCTCCCATAAAAAGCGAAAGGTTTCCTCTCTGATAATAAGCCTCAGGGTACTTCTTGTAGTCGATTAAGGCATCATAAACCTCTCTTGCTCCATCGAAATCGCCACTCTTGTACAAGGTCAGTGCCTTATACATACAAATGTCAATTTCCACTTCTCCGATTTCATCGGTGCAGTCAAGGGCCTTCTGAAAAGACTTAAGCGCTGCTTCATAATCTCCCTCTGCCATATAGGCAAGGCCCTCATCCCTGTAATCGAGTTCCTTTGAGTCTGCTTTTTTACCGCAGGACACAAGAAGAAGGGCTGCCAGAATGATTGGAAGCCCTCTCAATATACGCTTTATAAAACGAATGTTACTATTGTGATGCATTTATGTTTCCTTTTATCCGTTTACTTCATCTAAGAACTTAAGTAAATCGCTGAAGGTTGTAAGTCTGTAATCCGCTCTGTCATAACCGCAGGCGTCTCCAATTGCAACACCGATCATTCCGCCATCCTTTGCAGCGTCAATTCCTGCATAGGCATCTTCTACAACTGCGCAATCTGCTGGTGTTAAGCCCAAGAACTCAGCGCCCTTTAAGAACACCTCTGGATCTGGCTTAGACTTTGTAATGTTTGTACCATCAGAAATTGCATCAAAAGCATCCATCAGCTCTACGCGCTCAAGAATGAACTTTGCATTTTTTGAAGAAGATCCAAGGGAAATCTTTACCCCACGCTTTCTGATTTCTGCTAAGGTATCGCGAACCTCCTGGGTCACATCGTCTGGTGTCATGGTTTTTAACAGTTCTCTGTATGTCTCGTTTTTGGATGCAGCAAGCTCTTCTTTCTTTGCGTCAGAAAGAGGCTCTCCCTCGTAACGCTCTAAGATAATTTCAAGAGACTCCATTCTGCTCACACCACGAAGACGATTGTTAATCTCTTCGTCAAAATAGATTCCCATTTCATCCGCCATCTTTTTCCATGCCTGATAATGAAATTTATCTGTAAAAACAATTACTCCATCTAAATCAAAAATAAGACCTTTTACTTTGCTCATTGCACAAAACCTCCAAACTATAATATAAAAAATTATACCATAGTTTGGAGGTCTTGTAATCTTCTAATCTTTGAAATTCAATTGAAATTAACCTAAATCTGCGGCAATTTCACTAAGAGTCATATAGAGATAGTTATTTCTGCCAGCCTTCTTCACTCGGTAAAGAACGCAATCTGCAAAATCAATCAATCTCTCGATGGTGTCACCCTTTTCTGCAATTGCAAGTGTATAACCCTGAGAAACGGTTACACAGTCTGCAATTGGCGACTTGATATTCTGAATATTGGCATTGTTTATGCGTTCTTTAATGCAGCTGCCCACAGTCTCGATGTAATCGCGCTTTGCATTTTCAATCAGAACTAAGAATTCATCTCCACCAAAGCGATAAACCTGTCCCAAATCTCCAACTGCATCCTGAATGGTTTTGGCTACTGTCTTTAAACACTCATCGCCATAAATATGACCATAGGTATCATTGCACTGCTTAAAGAAGTCAATATCAATTAAGCCAATCATGATCACCGATTCGTTTTTAATCGAATTCTTAATCACCTTGATTGCATCATTCAACATTTTGTTTCGACTTCCAATGCCGGTGAGAGAATCCTTATTAATCAGCTCCTCTGCGTTTTTGCGCTGCTCCGCTGCATTCTGAATGCGAATCTTTAAATCAAGATTTTCAACATGCTCCCGATTTTCACGATCACGTTTTTTCATGGACAGAGCAACATATTCTTCGCAGGCCTTGCGATACGCATCCATATCGCCTACCTCTGTATAATACTCCATGCGCATCTCGAGCATATGAATCTGAAAGAACATCTGCTCGTCATTGTTTACAAAGGTTTCGAGTCGATCAAGCACCTTGTCCCATTTCTCGAATTCCTTCATATCCTTTAGCAGCTTGCAGAGATCTGTCATAATCTCAATATAATCTGATACAAACTCCGACTTTAAAGCCATGCTGTAGACTTCATCTAAGCGTTCCCTTACTTCTTCATGGTAACCAAGTCGCCACATCATACGAAGCTCAAAGGCCAAAAATGAGAAATCATACTTATCCTCATTCATCGCCTTTGCTGCTTCTCTGGCTCTGTTCAACTGAGTTTCAGCCTTAGAAAATGCACCAAGGTCTGCATACAGTTCACCCAAATTCATTCCAAGAATCAAATTCATATCAACCTTACGAGGCACCTTCTGTCCCTCTTCGGTATCTAACAGCTTAATTGCCTGGTTAAAGTAATCTAAGGCCTGTTCCTTTGCACCCATCCCCTGATATTTTGAGCCTATGTTGATGCAAAAGCCCATCCATTCATCAAGGAAATGATACTTTTCCGCGATCAGCAAACCATTTAAAAAGCAGTCAATTTCTAAGTTGTCGTTCCCTATTGCATTATAAATAATACCAAGCACATTTAAGGACTCACAGTATTTCTGATGCTCCTGATGTGTCTGAAAAAGATTTGCAGCACGATCCGCAAGTGTTGCGGCCTCTTTCAAATTATTCTTGCGAAATAATGTTTTGGCCTCTTCCAAACACTCCTGTGCAAGTTGTAGCTCTTCTCGAAATTCGTTTTCCATCTTAATCCCCACAAACGATTGTGTGATAGTCCTATTTTTTCACACAAAAAATCATCATAATCATATATTATTTTTTTGCAGGAAACAATATTTTTATGCAAATTAATTGATTTTTTTGGTCATTTCTGTGGAGCAATTTCTCAAAACTACAGAGGCGAAACAGAAAAAAAGCGCAGACCCAAACAGTCTGCGCTCTTACTACTGATTTGTATTTTTCAATTCTTCTTTTTTTACTGGAGTTTCCAAAGATCGTCATTGTACTGCTTAATGGTTCGATCTGATGAGAAAAAGCCTGCTTTGGAAATGTTTACAAGCATCTTTTTCGCCCATGCCTTGCGATCCTCATAATCTGCAGTCGCCTGATCCTTTGTTTTGCAGTAATCATCAAAATCAGGGAAGGTCATAAACCAGTCCTTAACGATAAACTCATTGTGAAGTCTCTCTAAGTTTTCCTTTGTTCCAACCTTCATCATCTCATCGCCCACGATAAATTCAACGGCACGCTTAATCTTTGGATTCTTCTCAATGTAATCCTTAGAACAGTAATCTGCCCTCTCGTATCTCGCGATTACCGTTTCAGAATCCTCACCAAAGACATAGATATTGTCCTCACCGACAAGCTGAGCAATCTCTACATTTGCGCCATCACTGGTTCCAAGTGTCACCGCTCCGTTTAACATGAACTTCATATTTCCTGTTCCTGAGGCTTCCTTTGAGGCAAGCGAAATCTGTTCAGAGATATCGCAGGCAGGAATCAGTTTTTCTGCAAGTGTAACATTATAGTTTTCTACCATCACCACCTTAAGATAAGGGCTTACCTCAGGGTCGTTACTGATAATTTCCTGCAGGCAAAGAATCAGATGAATAATATCCTTTGCAATGATATAGGCAGGGGCAGCCTTCGCTCCAAAAATCACAGTAATTGGGCGAGCTGGCTTTTTGCCTTCCTTGATTTCAAAATACTTGTTAATCACATAAAGCGCGTTTAACTGCTGGCGCTTGTACTCGTGCAGTCTCTTCACCTGAATATCAAAGATGGAATCGGGATTAATCTCAATGCCCTGCTTCTCGCGCAGATATGCCGCCATCTCTTTTTTCTTCGTATCCTTGATTTCAAGAACGCGACTTAAAACAGCATCGTCATTCACATAAGCACCAAGCTTTTCAAGCTCGTTTGCATCCGTCTTCCAGCCTTCACCAATCAGTTCTGTCACAAGTGCTGAAAGCTCTGGATTGCAGGCCATCAGCCAGCGACGGAATGTAATTCCATTTGTTTTATTATTGAATTTTTCAGGATAAAGCTGATAAAAATTGTTGAGCTCTGTGCTTTTTAAAATCTCGGTATGGAGGTACGCAACACCATTGATTGCGTATCCATAGTGGATATCCATATTTGCCATATGCACTCGCTCATCCTGAATAATATAGGTTGTCTCATCGGAAACCTTTGCGCGAACACGATTATCCAGCTCACGAATAATCGGCATCAGCTGTGGCACAGCCTTGTTCAAAAATGCGATTGGCCACTTCTCTAGCGCCTCCGCGAGAATGGTATGATTGGTGTATGCACACATCTTTGTCACGATTTCGATGGCTTCCTCCATCAGGATTCCCTTGATCTGGAGCAGACGAATCAGCTCTGGGATAATCATGGATGGGTGGGTGTCATTAATCTGTACTGCTGCATACTCTGCCAAATCATGAAGATTTGATCCTCGTTCCACAGACTCTTCGATAATCAGATTTGCAGCATTGCTTACCATAAAATACTGCTGATACACACGAAGAATACGTCCCTTGTCATCCGAGTCATCCGGATACAGGAATAAAGTCAAATTCTTTTCAATCAGCTCTTTATCAAAATCGATGGTATCACCAACAATACTCTCATCTACGGTTTCAATATCAAATAAATGAAGCTTGTTGGTTCGATTATTGTAGCCTAACACATCAATGTCATACATACGCGAGGTTACATCAAAGCCTCCAAAGGATACTGTATAGGTAGTCTCAGTTGGATTCAACCAGCTCTTCTCTGTCATCCATCCATTTGGAATTTCCTTCTGCAGATTATTTTCAAACACCTGCTGAAATAATCCGTAGTGATAATTGATTCCAACACCATCCCCGTTTAATCCAAGCGTTGCAAGGGAATCCAAAAAGCATGCTGCGAGTCTTCCAAGACCTCCATTTCCAAGAGATGGCTCAAGCTCGATTTCTTCAATTGCAGCAAGTGACTTTCCCTGCTGTGCAAGTGCCTGCTTGGTCTCCTCATAGATTCCAAGGTTAATTAAATTATTCGATAGAAGCTTTCCAATCAAAAACTCGGCAGATACATAGTAAAGCTTCTTCTTTCCCTGCTTGTTATTTTCTTTTTCCTTTGCCTTTTCCTTGACCAACTCCAAAAGTGCAAAATAAATTTGCTCATTGGTAGCTGCGGTTATGCTGTTACAGAGCTTACGCTCAAGTTCGTTCATGATAGACATAAAACTTCTCCTTTTTATAAATAATCAAAATGATTGAATTTTGTTTCTGACAATCCTAGTATAAGGCTCTCCAATGTCCAATACTTGCAATATTTTATCAAAAAGTGGTACAATCCTATCATTAATTCGTATATAACATATTAAACTTTCGATATACTATGCATAATCCTATCTTTTACAGCCCCTCAGGTGTTTTTGATATGATTATCACATTTTCTACCACAGGAGAGATTATGAACATCATCGAATACGAAAGCTATCAGGAAAACATCAACCACGCGCTCGAAGATTTCCCATACAATACTTATCTCTGTTCCATCCCTCTCGACTTTACTGAGGTGCCACTCCATTGGCACGATGAGTTTGAAATTATATATATCAAAAAGGGAGGTGGCGAGGTCACCGTTGATTTTCGTACCTACTCCGTACAGGGCGGGGACTTAATCTTTGTTCGCCCAGGCCAGCTTCATAGCATAGCGCAAAAAGGCGACGAGAGTATGGAATATGAAAACATCCTCTTCTCGCCCGATCTTGTCCTTTCCAAAAAGGATGATGCCAGAGTGCTGGCTTTTATGTCCTCACTCCTCTCTGGCCTGATTCGAATTCCAACCGTTTTCACCCCGGTCTATCCCTATTATACCGAGGTAGCCGCCTGTGTTGATGCCTGCGATGAAATCATGAAAACACGCCCTTTGGGCTTTGAGTTTTATATCAAGAGCAAACTTTATGAGCTCTTATTCATTTTGGATAATCGTTGTAAGAATTTTGGCAAGGAGCCAGACAACAAAAAGACCATCGATAAGATGCGTGTGGTAATTAAATATGTGGAAAATCATTATCGCGAACCGCTAAAAATATCTGACGCCGCGAAACTGCTTGGTTTTTCCGAGTCACACTTTATGCGCTATTTTAAAGGAGCAATGGGAACAAGTTTTATAGATTATCTCAAAGACTATCGCCTTGCAATGGCTGCGCGAATGCTTCAAAGCTCCGATGACTCAATTTTAAGCATCGCTGAGGAGACTGGATTTATGAACCTGTCTTATTTTAATCGCAGTTTTAAAGCCAAATACAAGATGACACCCCGCGAATATCGCAGGGTGTCATGATATTGGGAGTATGATAAGTGATCCTAAAATATATTGGGGTTTGAGGTAGGGTTTTTATGAATTGTAATAAACTGCAGGACCACTGTTATGTACATATCATAAAACACCAAAGTGGACAAATGTAGGACAAATATAGGCAATAATTCCTATTTTTTCAAAATTATCTAAAAAATTCCAAAAACAAGTGCTCCAATTCCCCCACAAAGCACTGCAAAAATTATACCTGCAAGAACATCACTAATAAAATGTACTCCTGTCAGAACACGAATCACTGCCAAAAAAAGTGCAAACACCAAAAGAACTGCTCCAATCATCCAACATGGAGACCAGAGAATAAATGTGATTGCAATCACAGTCGCTGAAAACACATGACGGCTTGGAAAAGATTTTCCAACCGTCTCTTTTTTGATAGCTGGAGAAAATCCGTATTTTTCATAGGGGCGCTGTCGATTCACCAGATAGCGAAATACACTTAGAATGATAAAGCCATCCAAAGGCACTATAATTGCTGGCAATAACTGCCGGCTTTTTAAATACAGCAGGTATCCCAAAAGAACCGGATAGGAAACGATACAAATCCAGCTGATTATTTTGTTTGCGTAATTCATAAAGGCGTTGAAGGAAGGATGTCCCTTCATCCACTCCACCATTCTGATATAAATATTATTCATACAATAGATGTTCCAAAAGAAATACGTAAAAACGACAGTCCCTCTCTCCTGCCTGAAGAAGAGCTAACAGATTGTCCCACACATGTTCCGCGAGAATCTGTGGTGTCATCTGCAGGTTCCAAATAGAACCATTAATCCTTCCATCCTGTTCGAGAGCCGTCAAAAGAAGCTTTTCAACCTCAAGCTTGGTTGGTCGGTCCATCACCTTAAGCCAGCTGGTATCGTCCTGAGAAAGACGTACGGTGAGAAAGTTATAATATTGTATTAAAAAATCAGTGAAGCGAATTCCATTTCGAACTAACTTCTCCTGATCCTTTAACACCTCCGACCAAAAGAGATTTCGGCATGCACTCACCAGTTCCCCCTTGTTCGGATAATAATTATACATAGAACCAACCGCAAAATTGCATTCCTGTGCAAGTTTGCGGATGGTCAAACCGTCAATGCCATCTCTTCTGGCGATAGCAAACGCTTTCTTTAGTATTTCTTCACGGGATGTTATCTTATAGTTTATAAATTCTCCCATGTTGATTCCTTTTTATAATAATTATTTGTTCTCTTCGTCTATTTTCCTTCGTAGGTCACGACAGAAGCCACGTCGTATCCCTCTAATACTTTTCTTCCCTCTAAACCAGCAAGTTCCATCAGGAATACAATTTTTGTAACCTCTCCGCCAAGACTTTCAATCAGCTCGCAGGCCGCCTTCATGGTTCCGCCTGTGGCAATTAAATCGTCAATCAGCACAACCTTCTGCCCTGGCTTGATTGCATCCTTATGAATCTCAATCGTTGCTGAACCATATTCAAGATCATAGGTCTTTGAAACAGTTTCACAAGGAAGCTTTCCTGCCTTACGGACAAGAACAAATGGCTTATGAAGAAGATATGCAAGTGGCATACCAAAAATAAATCCTCTCGACTCAGCGCCAGCAATCACATCACACTCAACTCCCTCTAAGAGTTTTTTCATCTCATCGATTGCAAGCTGTAAGCCATCTGCATCCTGAAGTACGCTGGTCACATCTCGAAAGATAATTCCTGGCTCTGGGAAATCTGGAATACTTCTAATATAGTCTTCAACTTTTTTCATTATACTAAACCTCTCTTCTTTGAGTTTCTATTTCATGCGCATATCCACCATTATCTATAGATATCGCTTAATCACTTTATATTCTGGCAAGATGCATATCCTTTTTGCAAGCATACATTCTCTGGTCAGCAAGCTTGTATACGTTGTAAGGATTGTCGCTCTCATGGCTGTACGCACATCCATACGCTGTTGAAAGAGTAATGACTTCCTCCTTCTCATTGCGACGCTCCATCTCCTCAAGCATACCACGTACCAAAAGCTGCGTCTTTGCCTCGTCGCAGTTTGGCAAAATCACTGCAAACTCATCTCCACCAGTTCTGCAGATTAACGCATTGTCAGGGAAAACCATTCGAAGCACATCCGCAAAGGATTTTAATGCATCATCACCAACCGAATGACCAAAGGTGTCGTTCATTGCTTTTAGCAGGTTCATATCCATATTGACCACTGCATAACTTCCCTGATCGTTCGTGTATGACTTCAACCATTCCTCACATTTTCTACGATTTGCCAGGCCCGTCAGATCATCAATATAGGCCATCTGCTGAAGAACAGAATTTCTGGTCGCACGATACAAAATATTCGAAAGGCGCTGTGAGAAGTCAATAAATAAGGTTACGACAATCACTAAAACGCCGAGTGAAATAACACTGATGTACTGATTTCCTGCAAACCCTGTCACATACTTTTGCAGATTAAAGCGTACCATTTCCCCTAGCGCAAGAAGCACCGTGATTCCAAAACCAATCGCAATCTTCCAGTCTGTCTTGTGGTACAGCCTGCGTTCTGCCACATGCAAGAGTGCAAACGCGCCAAAGGTAAGCACCAGATTAATGTGGTTGACGGTAACAAACTTTGGAAAATGCATAATGTCAAGCACATGAAGCACATTGACACCCACAAAGAAGATTACCTGAAGCGCAATCAAGCTCCAGTAATAAATCTTCATCCACTTTGCCAGTCCCGGCACCACAATTCGATTTGCAAAATAAAGCAAAAATGGAAGCGCCATAATATAGAAGGTCAGATATTCAACATATGCTTTTTCGCTGATATTCATAATGAAGATTGAAATCATATCGTTGTTGCACATCGACCAAAGACTCACCAAAAAGCCAAACATGGAAACCCAGAAAATTCGCACAAACATCTGGTTTTTTATGGTCAGGCTTGCAGAAACAATCATTCCTAAAAAGCCAACCACAACAAGCACCATACTAATCAGCATATTAATTCTGTTGCGGCTCATAATATTGTGAGAGCGATAAGTCGAATTCATGATTGATGGTTTCTGTAAACCTTCAAAAGCACCATCTTCTTGCACCTCATATACCAGTGTCAGCTTTTTTCCACTATAATTTTCTGTAAGAGGGATTACAAGGTACCCATAACCCGGAAGCATTTCCTCATTCCGGCTCTTGTGTCCAAACTCGTAGAATTTTTCCCCATCAAGATAGGCTGTTACATAGCAGTGAATGGAATAAACACAAAGCACAGGATTTGAAACCTGCGCGTCTGGCAGCATTCTTTCCAAGGTCAGTATATCGCCATCATTCAGCATAGGAAACTGTGTTTCGCTGATTACAATATCGCTATATTCTTTTTGTTCCCCATTTGCCAGAACCAATGCATCCCATCCGTCGTCAATATCCATCTCCGTATAATCGTTTCTCGTAGCCGTGTATTGAGCCAGTGGAACCATACAAAGAGCAAACAGCAAAAACAATAAAACTGCTATTGTAATATTTTTTTTGGAGAGTTTTTTCTTTTCTTTTTTTCCCATTCAATTCCCCTTAATGTGAGTAAACTGTTCATCAATTTTAACCACATCGGTCACAACCAGTTTCTGCTCAACAACCTGAAAACGGATATCATATCCTGCAAAACTCATCCCGTATATATAATCAGGCTTTTTGTTGTAGGACGCACGTGGGTCCTGCGCAAGAACATTAAATATAGCATCTTTTTTATCTTCCGGCAACCGATTAAGCAGGTTCTCCGGAAACTCCACCTCTATTTTGTCATCCTTATGAGCCTCACCAAAGCTTCCCCTCGCATCTGGATGAGAATCGGTATATGCCAAATAAGGCTTAATATCATAAATCGGTGTCTGATCCAAAAGATCCGCCCCTGAAACAATCAGCACAGGCCCTAGCGTTTCATCGATATATACCTCTTCTAACTTTACCGAAGAAAGGCCCAGCGAATTTGGTCGAAACGGAGAACGGGTTGCAAATACCCCTTTCTTTTCCTTCCCTCCAAGTCTTGGCGGATTTACCAAAGGTACAAATCCGTCCTGCTTCGCCTTTGAAAAATTCCAAATGAGCCAAAGGTGAGAATACTCCTCTATTCCACGAATCGCGTCCGGATTACGAAATTTAGGTTCAAAAATAATCCTCGCTTTTAAGGATGCCACAAGACCGCTCTGTCTTGGGATTCCAAATTTATCTGGAAAGTCTGTATGTATTTTAGCTATCACTTCCATAGTTAATCATTCCACTTCATCATCAAAAGCCAACACAAACGACTATAACTGTTTTCTCAATCCCTTCGGATAATGGTTTTTTATCTGAGAGCCGGAAGCCTTTCCCCAACCAACAGAAAAGTCCATATACGAAAGGATTCCCCAGCCCATATCTGCCTGTTCAAGCATTCGTCCCTGAATGGCTTCTCCGCGGATGTAGGAAGTGGCCTCCTCTTTTGTCAATCCATAGAAACGCTTTGCCATTTTTGGCTTTAAATACAGCGCAAGCGCATGCGAAGGCTCAAAGCGGTCTTTTTTGATTTCGCCCAGCGCCAATCCAGCTCGCTGCACCTTTAAGCCTCGAATAGACGGACACTGTGGAGGTGCCAAAAAAATCTGGTCTCCGAACGTAATATATCCATTTTCTGCCGCCTGCTCTTTCAAAGCCTTGGCAGTTTCTTCGTTTAGATTCTCTTCTATAAAAGAAAGGACCAGCTTCTCCTTTCCCTTATCCAGTTTCGCACCATTCGACAAAGCCTTATGCTCGGACAACTCGCCAGCCTTCTTAAGCAGAGCCATATAATGGCCCTCGCCCTTTTCTAGATGTGGCCAGAAGCGTTTCTGCTGTATCAGCTGAAAATCGGAGTGTCTTTGTAAAAATGCATCGATGGTATCCTCATTTTCTTCCCTCGCAAAGGTACAGGTCGAGTACACCATAGTTCCCCCTGGCATAAGCATCTGTGCTGCATTATCTAAAATTTCAGCCTGACGCGCTGCGCACATTTTTACATTCTCAAGGCTCCACTCACCGATTGCATCAGGATTTTTGCGAAACATTCCCTCCCCTGAGCAAGGGGCATCCACCAGAATCCGATGAAAGAAGGAGCCAAAATAATCCTTTAATTTATTGGAATCTTCATTTAGTACAAGCGCATTTGAAATCCCCATACGCTCGACGTTCGAGGACAGTATCTTCGCTCTGGCTGGATGAATCTCATTGGAAACCAAAAGCCCCTGGTTTTTCATATAAACTGCCAGTTCGGTTGTCTTTCCGCCTGGCGCAGCACAAAGGTCCAAAACACGCTCCCCCGGGTTTGGCGCCAAAAGTGCTGCCGGTCCCATCGCAGATGGCTCCTGAATATAGTAAATCCCCATCTCATGAAGAGCCAAAAGTCCTGGCCTGGCATCCGCATCATAGTAAAAGGAAAGCGGAGCCCACGAAACAGCCTCCTGATTCAAAAGTCCAAGCTGCTCAAGCAGCTTTTCATGCTCAGGTAAATCTGCAGCTGAAAAAACAGCGTTCATTGTCTCCTCGTTGCGAAAACGCAAACCATGTAGTTCCCGATTCTGATAGCTGCTTAAGAAAGCCTCTGTATCCTCCCCCAAAAGCGGTCTGATATGTTCTACAAAATCATTTGGTAATATCATTTTGAATATTCCTTATCATTTTTGCCAATATGCCTAATCATTTTAGCATAAATACTGATATTTTTAAATGGTTTTAAGATTGACACTCCAAAAAGATTTTGCTAAATTATAGCAAATATCTTTAAATTTAAACACGACACGAAAGCGAGGAAAAGCATAATGGCTACAATTATCGGCGAAGGCATTACTTTTGGCGATGTGCTCTTAGTTCCACAGTATTCAGAAGTTACACCAAATATGATTCAGCTTCAGACACATCTTACAAAGAAAATCGTTCTTAATATCCCTATGATGTCAGCTGCTATGGACACTGTTACAGAGTCTAAGATGGCAATTGCAATGGCTAGACAGGGTGGTATCGGTATCATCCACAAGAATATGTCCATTGAGGAGCAGGCCGATGAAGTAGATAAGGTAAAGCGTTCAGAGAACGGTGTTATTACCGATCCATTTTATTTATCTCCTGACCATACACTTCAGGATGCTGACAATCTTATGGCTAAATTTAAGATTTCAGGTGTTCCTATCACAGAAGGCGGCAAGTTAGTTGGCATCATCACTAACCGTGACTTAAAGTTCGAGACCGACTTCACCAAGAAAATCAGCGAGTCTATGACTTCTGAAAACTTAATCACTGCAAAGGAAGGCATCACCTTAGAAGAAGCAAAGAAGATTCTTGCTCAGGCTCGTAAGGAAAAGCTTCCAATCGTAGATGATGAAGGCAACTTAAAGGGATTAATTACCATTAAGGATATCGAAAAGCAGATTAAGTACCCACTTTCTGCAAAGGATTCAAAGGGCCGTCTTCTCTGCGGTGCTGGTGTTGGTATCACTGGCAACATGATGGAGAGAATTGATGCTCTTGTAAAGGCAAACGTTGACGTTATCGTTGTTGACTCTGCCCATGGCCACTCAAAGAACATCATCAATGCTGTTCGTGAGATCAAAGTAAAATATCCAGATCTTCAGGTTATCGCTGGTAACATTGCTACCGGTGCTGCAGCAAAGGCTTTAGTAGAAGCTGGTGCTGATGCTGTTAAGGTTGGTATCGGACCTGGATCAATCTGTACCACTCGTGTCGTAGCTGGTATTGGTGTTCCTCAGGTTTCTGCAATTATGGAAGTATATGAAGCTATTAAGGATACTGGAGTTAAGATCATCGCCGATGGCGGTATCAAATACTCTGGAGACTTAACCAAGGCTCTTGCTGCTGGTGCAGACGTATGTATGATGGGTTCTATGTTTGCTGGTTGTGATGAAGCGCCAGGAACCTTCGAATTATTCCAGGGAAGAAAGTTCAAGGTTTACCGCGGAATGGGTTCTATCGCTGCTATGGAAAACGGTTCTAAGGATCGCTACTTCCAGGAAGGAGCAAAGAAATTAGTTCCAGAAGGTGTCGAAGGACGAGTAGCTTATAAGGGAACTCTTGAAGATACTGTATTCCAGTTAATCGGTGGTATCCGCTCTGGTATGGGTTACTGTGGATGCGTTGATATCCCAACACTTCATGAGAATACCCAGTTCGTTAAGATTTCTGCAGCTTCATTAAAGGAAAGTCATCCACATGACATCCACATCACCAAGGAAGCTCCAAACTACAGCTCAGAGAACTAATAAAAGCACTCTACTATACAGGAAAAATAGAGTTTCGCTTGCGAAACTCTCGCGCCGCTTTTGCGTCGCCTATGCGACATTTTTCATCTGCAAAAGCGTGCGCATCCTCGCGGAGCCTTTTTACTGTATAGGAAATTGGAGCAATTTCCTATACAGAAACAAAGTGCAATCTATCTCAGATAGATTGCACTTTTTACATTTCGCCGCAAAAATCATTCAATAATTCCCGCAGCCTTTAGAAGTTCAAGACATTTTGGCTTTTCCCTCCATTTCGAGGAAGCATCCAAAGTCTGATAGAAGACTCTGTCAAGAAAGCGGATAACCACTGTTGAATCTTCTGTATTTTCTGTATTTTCAGTATCTTCTGTATCTTCCGTATTTTCAATATCTTCAGTATCTTCTGTATCTTCAGATTTCTCCTTTTCTTCATCACTTCGATAAGAAGCATAAAGATTGATTGTCGCGAGATTTTTATATTCTAAGCCCAGCGCAAGCGCCATATCACTAACTGAAGCTTGTGGTCCCTCTAGCAATGAGCCCTGTGGGTCATTTAATCTCCACCCCTCAAAGTTTTCCTTATCGATTTCAGGAAGGCACGCGGAGTCCGTATACATCAGGGAATAGGTTGCTACCTGCTCCCCTTCATCAATACAGTTCACGTAATACGAGTTTTCGCTCCACTGTGCACACAAAACAGCTATGGGAGCGTATATAATCTTCCATCCTCGGACAAGGCAATCTCCAGGCATATAATATGGCCTCCAGTCATTTGCTGGCTGAACCCATCTGACAAACTGATGTCCAGGAAAATTCCAGGGCGCATAAAAATGCCTGTCATTTTCTTTATTAAATCCTGTTTTTAAAGTAAGATGCGCTTTATCACCTTCAAATCGATTCGCCATATAATAAATTGTAATGTCAATCGGCACATTTTCAACGGAGATGATTAATATGTCAGGCTTTCCCAGCCCATCATCATAAGAATCATCTGCTTCATCCGCATCTGCCTGTTCCTCGTTTTCAGTTTCCTCGTTCTCTGTTTCCCCGATTTCTGTTTCCTCTATTTCTGTTTCCTCAGTCTTTACTACAGACGCGGCACCTTCTTTAACGACAGTTTCTTTAACGGCAGTTTCTTTAACGGCAGCTTCTTTGCTGAGCAACATTGCGCCTTCCGCTTCTCTCTCACACGACTGTTCCACGATTGCTGTCTTTTGGTAGACCTTCGTATGGTCCTCGCCAAAAGGCGTGCGATAGTGCTCACTCACCACAACAGACAAAAAACCTTCCTCAAAGTCAAATACCATCGAGGTCACTTCGATGTCGGTGTTACGAAATCCATGATTTGTAAGCTTCCTTAAAAGCTCGTCCTGAAGCTCATCCTCTGTTATGGCCGATTCCTGCACCGTTTGGTCCGACACCTCTGCCGGTTGTGCGCAATAATGCGCCAGCAATATTTCCTTCACTGCTTTTGATAGGCCGTTTTGCATATAGTTTTCCCGCGTCACTCTGCCATAAATTCCGAGACCGCAGACTAATACCGCCAACAGAATCAATGTTCCATAAATACCAACAACCGCACTTCTCATACGCCACTAAATGCCTCCACATAGCCATGTCAGTACATAGTTCATCAGATTGCTTCCAGCATCAAACAGCTGCATTTTAAGTGTCAGTACCGTTCCAGCAACTGCAAGCATAGCCATTGCAACCGCTCCATATTCCGTTATAATCTCCTTCATAGTTCTCCTTATATCCAGGCTGACAGGCTATTTAGCAGGCGAACGGCCGCCATCCCCGCAATGCACAAAACCACAGTCAGCCCAAATTCCTCTATTATCATTTTCATATTACACAGCCCTCCATTTGCGCATCCAAATTTGCCAAAGCAAACATAAATCGCACTTTATAATCCAAGCGCACATGACAGATGGTGTATGGGCTTATGTCCTCCGGAAGTTCGCTTTCCTGATGTATGATATTTTTCTCTACCCCATCGCCTTCCATACTGATTTCCATCACATAATCCTTTTCCTGTGCGTTTGTAAAACATTCCTTTATCACCTCATAATCCCAGTTGGAATTTTCGATTTGCTCCACGGCTTGCGCCAAAAAATTCTGTGCATTCAATACATCCATCAGCGCAAATATCATTCCAACTCCGCTCAGTAATATGAGAAGAATCAAAAATAATCCAAGATACGCTTTAATGACCTGTCCCATTTTGCCTCCTCACATAAAAGTCAACTGCATAAACATCGACAAAAACAGCACCATATCTACCAAAAGCTTCACAGTAGCTGTAAACACGGGCGCCAAAAACAACAAATACAGGCCACCGCTTAAATTTTTAAGACGAGCCTGCTCCGCAGATGCATAAAGCTCATAATTACTGCCGACTAACTGTAGCAGACGCGCTCTCCCATTTGCACAATTTCCCATAGAGACGGAATAGATTAGCCCCATGGCAGTTGGAATTTCTGCAAGCTTAAAATCCTGCAAAAAGAGATAATATGGTTCAGAGGACTCTGGATCGATTAACAGCTTTTCTCTTAGCAGATTGATATCATCAAGCAGTACCAGGTCCGCCTTTGTCGCAGATTTTTCAATTGCCACCTGCACATTTTCAGATTGCATCAAGAGCACTAAATCTATGAGCCACTGCAAAAAGCACAGACGTATTTCCTTCTCCAAAAGTCGATGAAGCAGTTTTCCCTTTATTTTGAGCCAGCTATACTTCACCCCTTTTGCCTGAGCGCACCTGCGATAGGAACGCAGCAGCTTAAGTGAATTGCCGGAGCCTCTCACCTCTCCCAAAGTACACCAGTCGCAGATGAGATACTTCTTTGCCCGCAGATAAATAATGGCATCCAAAACAAGCACAAGAACAGAAAAAATCTGTGACAGAATATGTCTGCTGATATTTACATTCATGACTGGCAAACGCACCATCAGTCCACAAATCAAAAGCGAAGCAAGCACAGAAAATGTAACCTCTCGTATCTCCTTCCTTCGATCCTCTATTGCGTGTCGAACTCGCTGTTCCCATCTGCGCTTATCCTCCAGAAGCAAATCCAAAGAAGTTTCATACTCACCGCCGTAATATTCCACGTGCATCATAAACTCATGAACCTGCTTTACTCGCTTGCATTCATAGGAATCTTCTATCATTTCAAGCGCATATTTTGTAATTTCTGACTCATCATAGGTCAGCTCCAGGTGATTACAGGCCTTCTGAAGAATCTCCTTCAAAGGGCCCTCGCCTGCGACCTCTTTTGCCTCTCTGACAGCCTCATCAATCTTACCTGATTTTGCAAATGCCAATAGTATCATATCCAGATAAAGAGCTGTCTCATTGAGATGCAAAAGACATCTCAGCTGATGCTTCCCATACTTTATTCGAACAGCGTTCACACCGCATAAAATAAGGACTACAGCAATTGCGCTTATCCACTGTAATTTTAAAAACCAGATAAGAAACAGAGCAAAGACAACAAAGAAAATGTAGCTCATCGCTTCACCTCCTCCAGCTCCTTTGCAAGGAGGTCGCAATAAAACGGATCATTTATTCCGCTTCTGCGAAATTTTTCCGCCACCAGATGCGGAATCGCTTCGTTTGTCAGCTGACCATTTCGCACCAGCATGACAATTTTGTTTTCACCTTTTTCACGTGTATACAGACCAAGCTGATCAATATAGCGATAGCTTCGCCCTTCTTCATTTTTCTTTTTTCGCAGCAAAACAGCGACATCAATAAACTCATAGATGTCATTTTCAAGGCGATCTGCATCTGCACGATTTTCAAGCATACTCAAAATTCGATCTGGAACATTTCTAACATCATCTGTGTGCAGAGTAGTCATTCCACATACTCCCGTAGACCAGCTTTCCAACAGATATTTCACTTCGCTGGAACGCGCCTCTGACAGCATAATCCAACGAGGATTTAATCGCAGAGAGGATTTGATTGCCAAAGCATAGTCAAACAGACCTTCCTTCACCTTCAGTTCGACACAGTCCTTCCCCGGATTACTCAAGGCATAGCGAAGTTCCAAGGTGTCCTCAATCGTAACCACGCGCTCGTTTGCCGGAATATATTGTGACAAAAATTTGATAGCCTCAGTTTTTCCAGCGCCAGGCATACCGCAAAACACCAGATTCATATGCGCCAACACCAGGTTCACTAAAAAGCACAAAATTTCCTTAGGACAATAGTGCTCCAAAAGAGCCTTGTTGGCATTCAGCCTCACAATAGGAGGCGTTTTTCTGATGCTGATTGTACGCCCATTTTTCGCAATGGATTCATGCAAAATAGTTACACGAAGATCTGGCGTTTCTGCCTCTAGCACAGGGCTTCGCTTGTGAAACTGCTGACTCATCAAATTCGCAATTCGATTGGTAAACTGTTCCACAAACATCGACGTGATCTGTTTTTCCACAAACGAGTCCAAGGCTAAAATGCGCTCATTTTCAACCGTAGTAAGCCAAACCTGCGAACCATTATAATCGATGTCCGTAATTTCATCTTCACGCACAAACTCCCAGAATGGTCCCAAATATTCTTTTCCAAGCTCCATTGCACCACCTTAGATGCCAGCAGCTTCGTTTGCATTTTCAAAAAACGTAGTAATCAGATCTGAAAATGCCTGTCCTACGACACCGTTTCCGTCAGATCCTATCAGTGCAGTAATCACTGTAATCACCGCGATTACCGCAGTAATAGTAATCAAAATACCGCCATACTCCTGAAAAATTTCTTTCATACAATATTTCTCCTTAATTTATAAAAATGCAGGGAGATATAGGGTGAACACCCTCATGATTTGATTAGAAAAAGTAATCCTATTTAACAAAAATTAATTGCGTTTGTAAATAGTACCTTTATCCCTTATAATATTTGTATACAGGAATTTTTCCGTAAAGGAGATAGAAATGGGCGAACAAAAAACATATACAATCGGGGTGATTTTATCAGCATTTATCACGCGTGCCGTGGATGGACTGCTTGAAAAACTTGCAATCTCTTTCAAAAAAGGAAATCATCATTTAATTTTCATGAATACAATGAGTGATCTAGACTCAGAAATTGAAGCAATTCAGTTCTTATCGGACAAGGTGGATGGACTTCTCATATTCTCCAAGGCTACTGACTATGCCATGTTAGAGGACTATCTTCCTGCGGACAAGCCAGTCATCTTTATGATAAATAAACCAGAAGGCTGTATGCGAACCGCAATCACTGAGAATGATTACTCCGCTATTTATCAGGGGATTTTAAACCTGATTGCAAACGGTGCCAAAAAAATTGCCTTTGTTTCAGAAAATGGTAATTCCTCTGCCAGCCAGGCGCAAAAATATGCCTATCGCTCAGCACTTGAGGCATCTGGTCTTGTGCTCAGTGAAGAAAGTATTTTCACCGTTGAAAAGTTAGAAACCTTTGTTCCAACGGATTTATTTTCCAATATTATCGCCACCGGACATGATGCCATATTCTCTACCAGCAGCTCTTTGACACTTGCTTTAGGAGACTGCCTGGTTGTCTACAATCACAATAAAGCCACCACTCCTGTCCCATTGCTTGGCTATGGAGTGACCGATATAAACGTTGCAACTGCCTTTGGCATTGATATGATAGCGCACTCTTCGGCACAATTTGCAGATTTAGCCTATCAGGAAATGCTTTTCCAGCTGAATCACCCAGACAAACCAAGCAACAAGGAACTCCAGCTGAAGGGCACCTTGCGAATGCACAAATACAACTGGCTTAACATTGACCAGAAGTGACCCATAGTACCAGTTTTTGCAAGTCATCCTGCAAAATCATAAATTATATGATAATTGTATTCAATTAACAGACAATTAGTGCTTTTTACAGATTATTTCAAACCCAAAAAGGCAACAGCGCTATTCAATAGCGTTGTTGCCTTTTGTTAATTCTTCTTTTAATTTTGTACAAGTTCTTTCACTCGGATTTTATCTTTCGAAATTACATTTTTTCCAAAAGTTTTTCGCATGCTGCAAGTCGAACAACAATCACAAACACCTCAGCAGCCTTCTTTAATTCCTTAAGAGAAGGATAAGTAGGTGCAATTCTGATGACAGAGTCGTTAGGATCTTTCTTATAAGGGAAAGGAGAACCTGCACCTGTCATAGTCACACCAGCCTCCTTGCAAAGAGCAATAATCTGCTTTGCTGTTCCATTGATTGCATTAAAACTGATAAAATATCCGCCCTTTGGATTTACCCAGCTTCCAATTCCACGGCTGGAAATTTCAGCGGTAAGCAGTTCATCAAGCATTTCAAACTTTGGACGAATAATTGCAGCCTGCTTCATCATGTGCTCATCAACACCCTTACGGTCTTTGAAATATACCACATGGCGCAACTGATTAATTTTGTCATGTCCAATGGTCTGAATGGTAAGCTGTGCTCTAATGTCCTTACGGTTCTTCTGAGAGGTTGCCATAGCTGCAACACCACTTCCCGGGAAGGAAATCTTGCTGGTTGAGCAGAATTCAAAAATCTGGTCGTACATTGGCTTATCCTTAGCCTCTGTAAAGATATCAAGAATTTCTGCCTGATCCTCTTCATATAAATGATGTACCGCATAGGCATTGTCCCAGAACACTCTGAAATCCTCTGCCGCAGGCTTTAAATTCGCAAAACGACGAACCGTTTCATCCGAATAAACAACACCCTCTGGATTCGAATACTTTGGAACACACCAGATTCCCTTCACTGCAGGGTCCTTTACATATTCCTCTACCATATCCATATCCGGGCCAGCTTCTGTCATTGGGATATTGATCATTTCAATGCCAAAGCGCTCGGTAATTGCAAAATGTCTGTCATAACCAGGAACTGGGCAAAGCCACTTTACCTTATCAAGCTTCTGCCAAGGAGTATTTCCACAGTAGCCCTCATAATAGCCTCTCGCAACCTGATCATACATGATGTTTAAGCTGGAGTTTCCATACACAAGAACCTTTTCTGGATTGACATCAATCATTTCGGCAATCAAACGCTTTGCCTCTGGAATTCCATCCATAATTCCGTAATTTCGAAGGTCAAAACCTGTTTCACTCTTTAAGACTGATTTTGAGTCCAGCGCATCCATCATTGGCATAGTAAGATCTAACTGCTCTGCGCCTGGCTTTCCTCTCGACATATCAAGCTCAAGGTCTAATGCCTTAATTTCCTCATACTGTTTTAAGAGCTCTTCCTGTTCTGCAAGAAGCTCCTCTTTTGTCATTTCCTGATATTTCTTCATAATATCCTCCAACAATGATTTATCTTATGCATTTACATGCGTTTATTCTATTCTGCTTCGTCCTTCAGTTTTTTCATATGCTCTGCAATCTGTTTTTCATAGCCCATCTCTGATGGCTCATAGAAAACTCTGTCCGTCAAACCATCTGGCAGATACTGCTGCTTTACATAATGATTTGGATAAATATGCGCATATTTATAGCCAAGCCCATGTCCCAGCTTTTCTGCAGACTTATAATGTGCATCCTGCAGATGAGGTGGAATTGCTGGCGTTTTGGTTTCCTTTACACAGGACATCGCTTTGGTAATAGCCTCGATGGAAGCATTGCTTTTTGGCGCAGTTGCCAGATAGCAGACCGCCTGAGACAAAATAATCTGTGCCTCTGGCATGCCAATGCGCTCTACCGCCTGAGCCGCTGAGGTTGCAACCACAAGAGCCATCGGATCTGCATTTCCAATATCCTCAGACGCTAAAATCATCATTCTGCGGGCGATAAACTTGATATCCTCCCCCGCATAAAGCATTCTTGCCAGGTAATATACAGCCGCATCCGGATCAGACCCTCTCATGCTTTTAATAAAAGCAGAAATGGTATCGTAATGGTTATCTCCGTTTTTGTCATAGGAAACTACACGTTTTTGGATGCACTCTGCCGCAACATCGATTGTGATATGAATCAGCCCATCCTCACTGCGTTCCGTTGTTAATACACCAAGCTCAATCGCTGTCAGCGCCGCTCTCGCATCTCCATTTGCAACATTTGCAAGAAATTCTAAAGCCTCATCCTCAAGCACTGCATGATAAGAGCCCATGCCCTTTTCCACATCGTTTACCGCACGAAGTAAAAGCTGCTTTAAATCCTCTGTGGTAAGCTTTTGAAGTTCAA
This sequence comes from Agathobacter sp., assembly GCA_045641385.1. Lineage (GTDB taxonomy): Bacteria > Bacillota > Clostridia > Lachnospirales > Lachnospiraceae > Roseburia. The sequence continues at coordinate 53,886 of JAZUGV010000079.1, forward strand.
AGATAACAGATCTTGATAAGAGTGCTCCGTTTACCTCAAAATAAGGATTTTCAGTGGTAGCACCAATCAAAATGATGGTTCCATCCTCAACAAATGGAAGCAGGTAATCCTGCTGTCCCTTGTTAAAGCGATGGATCTCATCGATGAAAAGAATGGTTTTCTTTCCATACATGCCCTGATTATCCTTTGCTTTTTCCACCACATCTTCCATATCCTTCTTGCCGGCAGAGGTGGCATTAATCTGCATAAACTCAGCACTGGTCGTATTTGCAATCACTCTTGCAAGGGTAGTTTTTCCTGTTCCCGGTGGACCATAAAAGATAATAGAGCTAAGCTTGTCCGCCTTAATTGCGCGATATAAAAGCTTATCCTTTCCGACAATGTGCTGCTGCCCAACGACTTCCTCAAGAGTGGTAGGACGCATGCGAGAAGCCAGCGGAGAGGATTCTTCTTTATTTTGTTCTCTCATGTAATCAAAAAGATCCATTTGGCGCTCCAATATGAATTATCGATATATCAATTATGCAAAACAGTAATGTCAAGAGCTCATTTTTATGCTGTATCGCTTTTATTTTGCATAATTATCACGCAAAAAATTCATTTTCCTTATTTAGAATACTAAAAAAGCCGCGAAATAACAAGTAAATTCAGCAAAAATGGCGAATTGCATAGATTTTCCTGCAATTCGCCATAATATGTGTGCATTAAGATAAGAATATTATCAATAAGTTCTATCAATACAGGTTATATCAAATCTGCCTCCGTAATAGAAAGCGTTTCACCCGCTCTTACCTCATCTGCTAAGATTTTCTTTGCCGCAAAGGTTTCCACATGCTTCTGAAGAAATCGCTTGAGAGGTCTTGCCCCGTAAATCGGATCATAACCATGTTCAATCACATAGGCTCTTGCCGATTCAGACAGTTCTACCGTAAGTTCTCTGTCTACCAGTCGCTTGTTCAAATCCGCAAGCATCAGATCAATAATGTATCCGACATTATCCTTTGTCAGCGGCTTAAACAAAATCACTTCATCCAGTCGGTTGATAAATTCAGGGCGAAAATGAGCACTCAACTCTGCTAATGCCATTTCCTCTGCCTCGGCAGAAATATTCCCTTGCGAATCAATTCCCGCCAAAAGTTCCTGCGAACCAAGATTCGAGGTCATAATGATGATCGTGTTTTTAAAATCCACAGTGCGTCCCTGTGAGTCAGTAATTCTGCCGTCATCCAGCACCTGAAGCAGCACATTAAACACATCTGGATGCGCTTTCTCCACTTCGTCAAACAATACAACAGAATAAGGTTTTCTTCGTACTGCCTCGGTCAGCTGACCACCCTCATCATAGCCGACATATCCCGGAGGCGCACCAATCAAACGGGCAACTGAGTATTTCTCCATATACTCACTCATATCAATGCGCACCATATTGGTCTCATCATCAAACAATGCCTGCGCAAGCGATTTTGCCAGTTCTGTCTTTCCAACACCTGTTGGTCCCATAAACAGGAAGGAACCGATTGGCTTTCCAGGGTCCTTGATTCCTGCCTTAGAGCGAATAATCGCCTCGGTGACCTTTGTTACCGCATCATCCTGACCAATCACCCTCTTGTGAAGTTCATCGTCTAAGTGTAGAGTTTTATTACGTTCAGACTCCGTCAGCTTGGATACTGGAATTCCCGTCCAGCGTGAAATGATCTGCGCAATTTCCTCCTCTGTGACATTCTCTCTCACCAAAGAGAGCTCCCGCTCCTTCAAAAGAGCCTCCTCTGCCTCAAGTTGTTTGGTCAGCTGTGGCAATATTCCATACTGAAGCTCGGCTGCCTTCTCAAGATCATAGCTCTGATTTGCTGCCTCAATCTCGCGATGTGTCTGCTCAATAGACTCTCTCAGCTTTGACACTCGATCAACCGCTTTCTTTTCATTATCCCATTTTGCCTTCTGCTGATTGAAGCTGTCACGCAGTTCTGCGAGCTCCTTCTGTAGGGTCTCTAAACGGCTCTTCGACAAATGATCTGTCTCTTTTTTGAGTGCTGTCTCCTCAATCTCTAGCTGCATGATTCTACGATTCATCTCGTCAAGTTCGGATGGCATCGAGTCAAGTTCAGTCTTGATTAATGCACAGGCCTCATCCACTAAATCAATTGCCTTATCTGGTAAAAATCGGTCTGAAATATATCGATTAGATAACACTGCTGCCGTCACAAGCGCGCCATCCGCAATCTTTACACCATGATAGACCTCATAGCGTTCCTTTAATCCTCGAAGAATGGAAATGGTATCTTCCACAGTTGGTTCATCCACTAAAACTGGCTGAAAACGACGCTCAAGCGCTGCATCCTTCTCAATATATTCACGATATTCGTCTAAGGTTGTCGCGCCGATACAATGTAGCTCACCACGCGCAAGCATCGGCTTTAAAAGCTGCCCCGCATCCATCGCACCATCGGTTTTTCCAGCCCCGACAATGGTATGGAGCTCGTCGATAAACAGAATAATCTGACCCTCTGAGGCGCGAATCTCATCCAGTACTGCCTTTAGACGCTCCTCAAATTCTCCACGGTATTTTGCTCCTGCAATCAGTGCTCCCATATCAAGCGCAAAGAGCCTCTTATCCTTTAATCCTTCAGGGACATCTCCCTTAACAATTCGCTGTGCCAAGCCTTCTACGACTGCAGTTTTTCCAACGCCCGGTTCACCGATTAGCACTGGGTTGTTCTTTGTCTTTCGTGAAAGAATTCGAATGGCATTTCGAATTTCCTCATCACGACCAATCACAGGGTCAAGCTTTTGCGCTCTCGCGCGCTCAACCATATCATAGGCATACTTTTCGAGGGTATCGTAGGTTGCCTCTGGATTGTCAGTCGTCACTCTTTTATCGCCTCTCACAGTAACTAAGGCTTCCAGGAAGCGCTCCTCTGTGATTCCATACTCTTTTAGCAAAGCCTTGATTGCTGCATTTGGATGATGAATCAGACATAAGAACAAATGCTCCACGGAAACATAGGAATCGCCCATTTTCTTTGCCTCATCCTCTGCATGGATTAAGACATTGTTCAAATCTTTTCCCATATAAAGCTGACCATTTCCGCTCACCTTTGTGCGCGCGTTTAATTTGCTTGTCGCATTCTCTGTAAAATGCGCAAGTTCAATATCCATCTTCTCTATCAGCTTTGGAATCAGGCCGTTTTCCTGCGTCAGCAGTGAAACCAAAAGATGTTCCTGCTCTATTTCCTGATTACTGTAATCATATGCGAGTTTCTCGCAGTTATTCACTGCTTCAATCGATTTTTCGGTAAATTTCTGTATGTTCATAATAGCCCTCCTCTCCTCGTAAGCTTCTCTAAAACATGCATAAACACTGGTTTTTCTTTTCTTTTTCCCTTGTTTCCTCTGTTATAACGCAAAAATTAGCACTCGTCAATGCCGAGTGCTAATAATTAATAAATTCTTTATACAATTTTTGCAATAAATTCTGACAATGCACCATACTGAATCAGCGATACCATATTTTGAATCTGCTCAAAGTCCTCCTTGTGCGATGCGTCCACGCAAATCCCAGACAGCTCCTCATCAAGCGTCATAAATTCCATTGCATCAAAGGCATCTGCCGCATTTTTGATGCGCACCAGCAAAGCCTGATATTCCTCCTCAGAGATTGCTGCAGCCTCTTCCTTATCTTTATCAAGCGAATCGAAGTATGCCTTCAACTGCTCAACACAGGAAAGATAAAGCGACATCAGCTCATCAAAATCTGCTTCACTCATCTGCCCCTGATTGCCAGCCTCCTCCACAAGCTTTGCCTTCTCTGAAAGCGTCATAGCGCCAATCATCTTTGAGGTGCTCTTTAATCCATGCACCTTGATTACATAGTTCTGAACATCTCCGAAATCAAAGTACTGTGTGATTTCCTTTCGATTTCCCTCATATGCCCTGATGAAGGAATTCATATTTTTATAAAGGCCTTCCAGATTGGCATTATATTTTCTGGCTTCAGCTGAATCAATTCCCTCAATTTGGAGATTTGCCTCTGAGATGTCCTGCTCATGTTTTCCAGACTCCTCATAAAGCTTCAAATCCTCCTCTGAAGCACTCTCAATCAGCTCCTGTGGGAGCCATTTCTTTAAGGCGGTAATCACATTATTGATTTCAATTGGCTTACTGATGAAATCCTGCATACCAGCTTCCTGGTACATTTCTCTCGCGCCAACAAGCGCATTTGCAGTAAGCGCAATAATTGGAACACAGGCATAATATACATCATTTGTAAGCATTGCGAGATCGTGGATTTTCTGAGTTGCCTCAATACCATCCATTTCTGGCATCATGTGGTCCATAAAGATGATATCATAGTGCTCTTTCTGAACCTTTTCCAACGCTTCCTTGCCAGATAAAGCTTTGTCTACCGTCATCTGCGTAAACTCAAGAAGTGCAATTGCCGCATCAAGATTCATCTCAACATCGTCTACGATTAAGGCTCTGGCTCTTGGAGCTCGAAACTGAATACTCTTAACCTCTTTTAATGCATTTTCCTTTCTGCGCTCGTTGAAATCACCGATTTCAGTCTCATTCATTGCAATCTGCTCTAACTCAAAGTAGAAATCCGAGCCCTCGCCAAAAACGCTGTCAAACTGAATTTCACTGTCCATTGCACGCAGTGTAAAGAGAACAATACTCATTCCAAGTCCAGTTCCCTCTGTATGCTTGAAATGCTCAGTGTCAAGTCTCTCAAACTTCGCAAACAGTTTTTCGCGGTCCTGCTCTTTAATTCCGCGTCCAGTATCCTTGACAGAAAATCTGATTCTGTTTAGCGCGGTATCCTTTGAACGATGAACCACAGACACACTAAAGGTGACAGAACCTTCATCCGTATACTTCACCGCATTGTTTAAAATATTGATGAGTACCTGCTTTAAATGCTGTTCATCGCCAAGCATAATCTCAGGGAGTCCCGGATCAATATTTGTCTTAAACTCCAGCCCCTTTTTGTTTGCCAAAAGTTCAAACATACTGCTGATATTATCAAGCAGCTCAACTGTACTATATTCCTTTGAGTCAATCTGCAGCTGTCCCATCTCAATCTTTGAGATGTCTAAGATGGAATTGATAATCTCCTTTAAGTTGTTTCCTGCATCATGAATACTGCTTGCGTAGGAGCGAACCTTCTCAACGTCCGACGCGTTTTGAACAATCGCCTCATTGAAGCCCAAAATTGCATTCAATGGAGTTCTAATTTCGTGACTCATATTTGCTAAAAACTGCGTCTTCATATTTGTGGAAGCTTCCAAATGAAGATTCTTAACATGATCGGTCAGATCCGATTCTGAAATAATATATCCGATGGCATCATTATATTCATCGTAGATTGGATCCACAGACAGTCTTGAATATAAATCATGTTCTTCATCAATACAGTCAAGCACAAACCCCTCTTTTGCAAAGAAATCCATATCTGGGCGTTCTCTGTACAATGCGCGCTGCCAGATATCGATATCCTTCACCTTTTCATTTGGCTGCACATTTAATCGCTTGATTGCAGCATCATTTGCAAGGCAAAGCTCATCCTTTACATTAAATATATAGATAGGGGTTTTAATTACCTTTCTGATATAGTGAACGACATTCTCCTCGTTGATACTGTTTTGATTATATTTTTCAACTGCATTATGAAAAATAAACAAACCACCAGATTGCAAAATACTGCTGGCTGGAATATTAAAATTAACGCCAAACGCCGGAAGCAGCGTATCAATAATCATTCCAAAAATCACAAGCGCTTCCATTTTGAGCAGAACACGGCCAATCATGGCATTCTTTTTGCTGTTTTTATCGTGAGCAAGCATCACCGATATAATGATAAAGATTACCGCTATAATCACAAAATAAACCGTATACACAGTCGAAATCGCAACCGAGGTAAACTCCGTGATGATACCCTTTTCTGTTAAAATCATGCGATATGCAGAAGGCAGAACTACCAGCGCATACACAACAATTCCGATGATTGCCTCAGGAATGACCAAAAGATAAATAAGGCGCATGCGGTTTGACAGCATTCCTATGATTCCCTGACCAATGAGCAAAAACAGAATGATTCCCAAAAGGCCAATCGCGCGAAAAACCGGAAAAACACTCTCACTGGAAAAGGCAAACATCATGGAATATCCAAAGCTCCAGATTCCACTTGAGATGGACGCCATCGTCAGCACACGATAAGACAGTTTTTTGTAATTTTGATTCACAAAAATTCTTGAAGCATAGTAGCATGCTATCACGAAGCACGAATACATAATCGCTGCATAAATATATCTCACAAAATCACCTCTCTTTAGGCATTCTTCATAAAGAACTTATTTACTGCGTTTACCAGATCCGCCTGTTCTAACGGCTTGGTCAAATATCCCTGCGGATAGAGTGACATGCACTTTAAAATGGTCTGCTTATCTGAAGAAGCAGTCACAAAAATCACCGGAATATTTGTATATTTCTTGCCCTCTGAGGTTCGAATCTCTTTCAGCAGTTCCGCCCCATCCATGACAGGCATCTTGTAATCCAAAAGAATCAGGTCTGGAATTTTATTTTCCAGCTGCTTAAGCGCTTCCTTTCCGTTGGTAGAAATCATGATATCGTATTCTTCTTTTAGAAATCCGAAGAAGGTCTTTAATATGATCGGCTCGTCGTCCACCAAAAGAATGGTCTTTCGCGGTTCTTCCTCCTTAACCTCAATTCTCTTTGAAACGAATCTGCCTGGCTGGCAAACCTCGATTTTTCCAACATCAAGATGATATTCCTTATTCAGTTCCAACTGTCCGCATCGGTTTCCATTGATCTCCGCAAATACATTCTCAAACACCGTCTGAAGAACCATAATTTTACTGTATGGCAGACTTCCTTCATCCTCATTGACAATGTTTACCTTTGTATCCACTCCGGTTGCATTTCCGAGCACGTTCGCAACAAAAGTATTTCTTGCTGTTGCCACACCACCGATGATTGAGCCATGTTTGCCCTCCACGACGATGTCGCCCTTGGAATTTAACTTCGCATTCATAACATAATCTGCCACAATCTTTTCTCCGGCGTTTACCGTGGCATTTTGAATAATTGGACAGGTAATAGTGCCGCCTGCAGTAATCATAGCCTTGTAAGCCCCGTTAATCGACCCGTGGACTACTATATCGCCACCCGCAGTCAGTACGCAGCCCTCTACTGAGCCATCGACAAATATCGATCCGTTTGCCTGCAGTTTTACTCCGCTTAACACGTCTCCCTGTACATGAATATCTCCGACATACTCTGTACCGGAATCAATTCCATTCTTAGCATTTCCCCTGATTACCAAAGTCTTATTGACTGTGATCTTATTATCCGCAATAACAACCTCTCCAGACAACTCGGCATAATAGATGTCTTCCTCCTGGCGCACGCCCTTTCCAGGTCGCATCACAGGTTCCTTGACAAGCTTAGGGGCAATAACCGCCGACTGGACCGTATAACCGAAATTGCCTGTGACTGGGCGGTGATATTCCGCAATTTTCTCGCCTTCATTTACCATAACGCGCTCACGGTTGTAGTTTACCGTTCCATCGTCATTAATGCGAGTTTTCTGCTTCCCTTTAGTACTGTCAAAAAAGAACTCAAAATAACCAGGGATCGTCTCGCCAGGCTTCTTGCCCTCCGCGACCACCATCCAGTCATTCTTTCTCTTAGACAGGATCAGATTCTTGATATTGGCCTCGATAATTCCAATATTCACTCCCGCCTTGTCGAGTTCCTCCATAACATATTCTTCTGTAATCTCATTATCTCCGTCCGCAATGCTGGCTAATGCTTCCATCATGTCTGGGGAAATTTTAATTTTTACAATTCCGTTCATAGGCATTCTCCGTTATAGGAAACAAGTACTATACTATTGCCTTAACTATATCATTTTTCCTATTTTAACGCAATAAATATAAAACATTAGCGCAACTCCTCTACAGTAAAAAATCCTGTGTCTTACACCACAGGATTTTCATTCATACAATATTTATAGATATTTTGAAGCAGTTCTCGCGCGCTCTGTCCCAGGGTAATTATCTACCACGTACTGATAGTACTGTTTTGCACCCTCCAAATCACCTGCCAGACGCATCGCCTGTGCGAGATAATATACAGCCTGGCCATTATCATAATTCATATCGATGCTGATGACCTTCTGCAGATTCTTTACAGCTTCCGCAAAGTTCTTATCCTCATTATAGAGTCGATAGCCTTCTGTATAGACACTCTCAAGATACTGATTGCCAACCAAACCATTTAAGGTTTCATAAGCCACCTTTGCCTCCTCGGTAAGCAGATTCTCGTTGACATTTGTCAGATACTCGCCCGCCTTATACATATCCTTTGCAAGATATGCATCATAAGCCAAAGCAAAATTATTGTAGGTCGCAGACTTGCTCACGCTGGCCTCAGAGGAATCGCTTGCAGTTCCAAGCTGCTCCTCAAGGTTTTGAATTGTCTCTGCCTGAGACTTAATCATCTGGTCATTTTGGATAATTGTCTCTCTCGCTTCAAGCAGCTCCGAGCTGATATTATTCTTTGCCTTTCTTTTTACGCTAGGAATAAAAAGAACACTGACAACCAAAACGCCAAGGGCAAGTCCTGCAATCAACACAGCAATGCTGGACTGAAATGGCGACTGCTTTATGCGCTTTGGCGTGATAATGGTCTCATTCCCACTCTGATACGAAATCATATCCTCCTGTCGCTTTACACGTTCTGGATGTTCTTCCTTGATACGGCGATTGATTTCTTTTATGTAGCGTAAGGTAGTGGTATTATCACAGTCAATTTTTATAGCAGACTTTAATATCTTTTTGGCCTGATCAAATTTGCCCTCCTGCAAATACAAAAGAGCAAGAAGCTGCTGCGCTTTAATCAGCTTTGGATTTAATCCAAGCACCTTTTTTAACTGGATAATCGCCAGATCCCTGCTGTCCTGCTTGCAGTACAAAAGAGCCTGATTATACTTTTTGATGGTCTGATTGACGGCATCAAGTCTACCCTTATTATTCTGAATTGCCTCTAAATATAAGCTTGCACGATTGTCCTCCGGCTGATAATTTTTGCTGACAACCCACTCTCCAAGCGCCTGAACTGTCTCACCAATCTCCAGAAAACACAAGCCCAAAAGATTACGTGCATCTGTATTATACTTGTTAAATTTCAAGCTTCTCTTTAAGCTGCTGATGGCGCCAGAAATATTGCGAACGCTGGCCTTTTCAAGACCATCATTATAGTATGCATTTGAAATTTTACGCGCCTTCTGGAAATACACCAGATTAGCGCCGCAGGTTGGACAAACCTTATTGTACCCAGCCTGATTATTACAACGATAGCAAAACATCCTTTTGTCCTCCTATCGACCAATTTCACGCAACGCTTCGGCCAAAAGATCTGTGACATCTGTCAAATCTTTGTTTGTAATTACATCCTCTACATCTTCAACTTCAAGGCTAGGCTCAAAGTTCTTTAATTCTTCTTCAAAATTAATCATTGCATTAACTCCTAATATTCCACAGGAACCATAATTACATTTCCGTCACGCACAATAAACTGTACGGAGTACTGCTTTGCCTTTACATGTGCAGTAATGTTATCAATGGTCGCAGACACTCCGCTATATACGGTTGACATAACCATAATGGTCGCGCCCTTTGCGCCCTCTATAATTTCATTGATATAATTCAGTTCCTCATTTAATTTTGCGATTTCTGCCTGCGTTGCGATGCGGGCACGAAGGAGACTGACTCTGCGGTCGTCCTTACTGATATCCACACCCTTTTCCTTTGCAAGCTCATCAAAGTGTGCCAGTCCCTGATTCACTTTGTCCAACATCATATTCTGGTCTGACAGCTGCTTATGGATTTCAACCGCTCTTGCGGCCATAACCTTGTCCATTCCAACCTGAAGTTCCGTCGAAACCTCACTGTCATTGCCACAGGTGTAGACCTCAATGCCCTTCGCAGCATATACTTTGCCACCGACAATGGCAGAGCTTGGTGAATTCATAATCACCTTATCATGCACATTAATATAGCAGTCAAGTGCAGAAGAAGCCTCCAAAAAGCCCTCTGCCTCTACCTTTGCATACTCCAGAAACTTCGCAGTAATATTTCCCTTTGTCTTAATGACTGCTTTTCCTTTTCCAAGAACACCACCACGAAGAATAATATCGCGGTCCGCCTCAATAGACGCAGCCTCCACAATTCCATCGACTGTGACAGTTCCAGTCGCCTTGATACTCGACCCTGTCGTCACATTCCCGTGAATGATAACATCGCCCTTAAAGTCAATGTTACCTGTAGATAAATCTACATTTCCATAGACTTCATAAACCGGTAAAATCTGAATGCGGTTGCCATTCTTATCAATCTTTCCTGTCAGGCTGGCCACATACACCTTACCATCCTCAGAACGGGTAAAGCCCTTGCCGGTCATTGGTGGAAGTGGTCTGCCTCGTTTTGCCAGCAGAACCTTGCCTCCTACTGTCGTTCCATTTTCGCCAGAAATCGGTTCATGATAAACCGCAATTACCTGACCTTCCTCGACAATTTCTACAACATGGATGCTCCAGTAATCTACTGTTCCATCCGCACGGACGGTTGGCTTTGTATTAAATTCCGCATTGAAATTAAGCTGGAAAAATCCGTCAATTCCATCGGTCATTGGAACGCCCTTCGCAACCAGGCGCTCAACATTATACTGTTCGTGATTAATCATTTCACGAATCGTGTCTTCATAGACACCAAAACGAAGGCCTTTCTTCTCTATCTTGTCCATCACCTCAGCGAATTCATATTGCTCTCCAGGTGCTGGCATTGGCAAAGATAAAAAGCCCTCCATCTCATCGTGTGAAATTCTTACAGCTATATCGCGGCCTGGTGTTTCCGCCATGTCACAAATCCCCCTTAGAAATCCACAGCTATACTTAATTTAATTGTAGCTTTTTGCCCTTATAATAGCAACAAAAAAGTTGCACAGAACAAGTCTGTGCAACTTTATAAATCAATTATTTTTATAACTGAGCGAGACGTTCCTCTACCGAAGCCATCATCTGTTCATACTTTGCAAGTTTTTCCTTCTCCTCCTCAACCTTTTCCGGTTTTGCATTGGAAAGGAATTTCTCGTTGGAAAGCATTCCCTTTGAACGAGCTAACTCTTTCGACAGACGCTCCTTTTCCTTGGTAAGGCGTTCTCTTTCCTTCTCAAAGTCAACCAAATCCTCAAGTGGAAGATAAACCACTGCATCTGGAATCACACAGCTAACCGCGTTATCTGAAATACCGCTCTTGTCAGACTGTACATCGATTCCATTGGTAAAGGCAAGATTTACATATACTTCCTTATTGGTTTCAAATACTTCGCGAACCTTTGCATCCTCAGATACAATGATTAACTTAGCCTTTCTTGAAGGAGGAACCTCCATTCCTGTACGGACGTTACGCACTGCGCGAACCAAATCCTGGCAACGAACAAGTGCAGCCGCCTCGTCCTCAAAGTTCCACTCTTCCTTGTATTCAGGCCATTTAGAAAGCATAATTGTCTCTTCCTCGGACTGAAGAGTGGTGAAAATCTCCTCGGTAATAAATGGCATAAATGGATGAAGCATCTTAAGGCCATTTGTGAGGGCTGTACGAAGAGTCCAAAGAGCTGCATTTGCAGAAACTGGATCCTCGTCCTTTTTATAGGTACGAACCTTTGCGATTTCAATATACCAGTCGCAGAATTCATCCCAAATAAAATCATAAACCTTCTGTACCGCAATACCAAGCTCATACTTATCCATGTTCTCGGTCACATCCTTAGCAAGGGTGTTTACGCGTGAGAGAATCCACTTGTCTGCTGCGTGGAGCTCCTCTAGCTTAGGCTCAGTGATTTTAGCATCTTCCAAATTCATCATAATGAAACGCGAAGCATTCCAAACCTTGTTTGCGAAGTTACGAGATGCCTCAACACGTTCCATATAGAAACGCATATCGTTTCCTGGCGCATTTCCAGTGATTAAGGTAAGACGAAGTGCATCAGCACCATACTGATCAATAATCTCGAGTGGATCAATACCATTGCCAAGAGACTTACTCATCTTGCGTCCTAAGGAATCGCGAACAAGTCCGTGAATCAGCACGGTATCGAATGGAGCCTTGCCAGTATGTTCAATACCAGAGAACATCATTCTCATTACCCAGAAGAGAATGATATCATATCCGGTTACCAATACATTGGTTGGATAGAAATATTCCAAATCCTCAGTCTTCTCTGGCCAGCCAAGAGTTGAAAATGGCCATAATGCAGATGAAAACCAGGTATCAAGAGTATCTGGGTCCTGACGCATTTCCTTGCCACACTTAGGGCACTTGCAGCTATTTCCCTTGGTAACAACCGTCTCTCCGCAGTCATCGCAATAGAAGGCTGGAATTCTGTGTCCCCACCAAAGCTGTCTTGAAATACACCAGTCTTTAATGTTCTCTAACCAGTGAAAATAAGTCTTCTCAAAATGCTCAGGAACAAATCTTGTGTCCTTCTTGGTCTTTACTGCATCGATTGCTGGCTGTGCAAGCTCTTCCATCTTAACAAACCACTGCTTTGAAACACGTGGCTCAATGGTGGTATGACAACGATAACAGGTACCAACATTATGAGAATAATCTTCAATCTTTACAAGCGCACCCTCTGCGTCAAGTGCCTTTACGATTGCCTCACGAGCCTCGTAACGGTCCATTCCAGCAAATTCTGGATAATCCGCAGTAATATGCGCATCCTCTGTCAATACATTGATTACCTCAAGGCCATGACGCTGTCCAACCTCAAAGTCGTTTGGATCATGTGCCGGGGTAATCTTTACAACACCAGTTCCGAATTCCATCTCAACATAATCGTCTGCGATGATAGGAATCTCACGGTGTACGATTGGAAGGGTTACGGTCTTTCCTACGAAATCCTTGTAACGCTCATCCTTTGGATTTACTGCAACTGCAGTATCTCCAAGCATAGTCTCAGGACGGGTGGTGGCCATCTGAATATATCCACTGCCATCGGTAAGTGGATATCTCAGATGCCAGAAATGTCCCGCCTGGTCCTCATACTCTACCTCAGCATCTGATAAAGATGTGAGGCAGCATGGGCACCAGTTAATAATTCTCTCACCCTTGTAGATGAGACCTTTGTTGTACATATTAACGAATACTTCTTTAACCGCAGCATTGCAGCCATCATCCATAGTGAAGCGCTCGCGCTCCCAGTCTGCAGATGAGCCCATCTTACGGAGCTGCTTTACGATGCGTCCGCCGTATTCCTTTTTCCAATCCCAAACACGCTCCAAAAAGGCTTCGCGTCCAAGATCTTCCTTGGTAAGGCCTTCCTGTGCAATCTTTTCTACAACCTTAACCTCAGTTGCAATCGATGCATGATCGGTTCCTGGAAGCCAGAGAGCAGAATATCCCTGCATTCTCTTATAACGGATAATAATATCCTGCATAGTGTTATCTAAAGCATGTCCCATGTGAAGCTGACCTGTAATATTTGGCGGTGGCATCACGATGGTGAATGGCTTTTTGCTTCTATCCACTTCTGCGTGGAAATACCCCATCTTCTCCCAGTTCTCGTAAAGACGATCCTCTATCTCCTTAGGATCATATGTCTTTGAAAGTTCCTTACTCATTTTGAATTACCTTCCTAAATTGCTATTTAAATTACCAGTTCAATATACACCATTTACCGTTGACCTTACCAACGTAAACGTCCTGTGTCCAGAATCCTCTCTGAGCATTCTTCAGCTGGAATGTACACTTATATGCCTTCTCGCACATCAAGCCATACTCTTCAGCTCTCCAAGAATCGTTGAAGTTCTTAACCTGGTCAAATACCTGAACAGAATAAATAAGCTTTGCCTTTGTCTTATATGCCTTATATTCAGCACCCATCTCCATAACTTCCTGCTGTAACTCAGTTACAACTTCCATATCCTGCTGAACATTCTTTGGCAAGCACTTTACTACCTGCTTTCCATTTCCAGTAACAACAGCATTTGCAAACTTCTTTGCAACCTTCTCATAAGGCTTGCTTAATGTTGCAACTAAGATAATAGCTACGATAACAACAACGACTGCTGCAGCGATTGCGATTACGATATTGCGAACCTTCTTGTCAGACTTTACCTTTCCAACAAGTTCATTTGCCTTCTCAGTTGCCTGATTTGCAACATTCTGCACGGTCTGACCAACTGGCTGTGCTGGCTGTGCTCCTTCTGGCTGTGCTGGTGCTACAGGTGCCACTGGAGTAACAGGTGTAGCCTCAACAGGTGCTGGTGTTCCACAAGCTACACAAAACTTGCTTCCTGGTGCGATTTCTGCCCCACAATTTGTACATTTGCTCATACTATATATTTCTCCTTTTAAATAAAATTTTAAAAAGCCCTTCATGCATCGCAAGAAGGGCTGGTTCACATAATTATATAACGGCTAACATCAAAGACCGCCGTTTTCTTCTTCCTCTTCTTCTTCCTCATTTGCCGCAGCTACAGCTGCAGTCACAGATGCTACAATTGCGATTACAGTCACGATGACGACGACTAATACAACAATTGCAAGAAAAAGTAAAATTTGACCATTTGACGTAAACATAAGTATCACCCTTTATCTTTCAAGAACGTGAGTTACTAATATCTAATTCTTATAGTAACTTTCATCCCCCATAAAGTCAACTTTTTATAGTCAAAAAAGCCCATTCTTTATTCAGTTTTCTAAAGTTATTTACATCCTTACTTTTGGATGTGGTCAATAAATTTCAGAATGACATCCACTGAACGGTCTGCCGCCTTTTCCGCAAAGGTCTGATAATCCATTTCTCCGCCCTCGCTGTCAGAGATTGCACGAAGGACTGCAAATGGAACCTGATTGACATAGCAGACATGTCCAATACTTCCACCCTCCATCTCTGCGGCGATTGCCTCAAAGTGGTCGCGGATAAAATCTCTCTGCTCATCTCTGCAGATAAACTGGTCACCCGATGCAATGATACCCTTTTTGTAATGAATGCCCTCTTCCTTAATACAGGTGATGAGCTGTTCAACCATCTCCTCATCCGTAGGAAGTAAAATTTCGTTAATTCCAGATAAAAGGCCAACGGGATCACCAATTGGAGAGGTGTCCATATCGTGCTGACATACGCTCTTTGCAACCGCAATATCAAGAATGGATAAATCCTTTGTCAGGGAACCAGCCACACCAATATTGATAATCTTATCTGGATGGAAAGTAATAATCATTGCTTCCGTACAGATTGCTGCAAAAACCTTTCCAACTCCACAGACCGCAGCCACGATTTCAACGTCACCAATATTTCCTGAAACAAAATCTACACCGCTCACTGTCGTAATCTTCTGATTTTCCAGCTGATCTTTTAAATTGTCGACCTCCATCTGCATTGCGCCGATGATACCTAATCTCATATTTTTCTCCTTTCTTTAATGATAGAGACATCAAATTCTCATTCGGTTTTATTCCGGATAAGAAAATTCTCCACTTTTTTGTTGCATTAAAGCCTCTAAAAGTTTTGAACATTCCTCTTTCGCTAAAGAAATATCTAAATTTTCATAATGACCGCACTCGATTGCGCTCTTTCCGAACACTTCGCCTTCATGTGCGATGGTCTTTCTTAAAATCTCCTTGGTGATTTCAAAGGCCTTCTCTGGGCTTACAGAGTCGCGTACCAAAAAATAAAATCCGGTCTGACAGCCCATTGGTCCAAAGTAAACCACCTCATCCTTAATTTCAGAGTTACGAGCGAAGGTCGCAAACATATGCTCAACCGAATGCATGGTTGCATCACTCATATAATCCCCTAAATTTGGGCGTCTGGTTCTGATGTCGTAGGTAATAACATCCCCATCCACGCGTGAAATATAAAAACCTGGCATTAAAACATCATGATTGATTTCAAAGCTTTTAATTCTCTCGATTTCCATATAATTCTCCTGCTTTACTTGTCCATCTCTGCCTGAAAAAGTGCCAAATATTCTTCAAATACGCAAAGTGCATCCTCAACCGGCTTTGGCGAGCTCAAATCCACACCTGCTGATGCAAGAAGTTCGATTGGATCCTTTGAACTTCCGCCACTTAAGAAGTTTGTGATATAACGCTGTGCAGCCGTTTCTCCTTCCTCAGTAATGAGCTTTGCAAAGGCAGTTGCTGCTGAATAACCTGTAGAATACTGATATACATAGAAGGAGGTATAGAAATGAGGAATTCTCATCCACTCATGTGTAATTTCCTCATCCACAGTCAAATCCTCACCATAATATTCAGCGACCAGATTTCCATAAATGCTGTTTAATTCATCTACAGTGAGTGCTTCCCCATTCCAGGTCTTCTCGTGAACAATTTTTTCAAATTCCGCAAACATGCACTGGCGATAAACCGTACCGCGGAAGCCTTCAAGATAATGATTGATTAAATACTTGCGCTCAGCGACATCCGTGGTCTTCTTCAGCAGATACTTCATCAGAAGGTTCTCATTGCAGGTAGAGGCTACCTCTGCCACGAAAATCAGATAGTCAGCATAAGTAATCGACTGTGTCTTATTTGAATAATACGAATGAATCGCATGTCCCATCTCATGAGCCAGGGTAAATACACTGTCAAGTGTTCCTGAGAAGTTCATCAAAACATATGGATGTGTGCCATATGCCGCCCACGAATATGCTCCAGAGCGTTTATTTTCGTTCTCGTAAACATCTACCCAGCGGTTCGCGAAGCCTTCCTTCATGATGCTAACATATTCTTCTCCCATTGGAGCTACGGCCTCAATAATCATAGCCTTTGCTTCCTCATAGGTATATTTTTTGTCTACATCCTCTACGATTGGAACATATAAATCATAGGTATGAAGCTCATTCACATCTAAAATGCGCTTGCGAAGAGATACATACTCGTGCATGGCTGGAAGGTGCTTATGCACGCTTGCAATCAGATTGTCATAAACAGACTCAGGAATATTTCCATTGTCCAAATGCATTGCGCGAACAGAAGAATAATTGCGTGCCTTTGCCAAAAACTTCTCTCCTCTTAAATGGCTGGTATAAGTCGTTGCAATGGTATTGCTCCACTGCTTAAAGCTGCCATATAATGCCTCATAAGCGCCCTTTCTGACACTTCGATCAGAATTTTCAAGATGCTGGATAAAGGTTCCATGGGTGACTGGAAGTCGATTTCCTTCAACGTCTCTAATGGATGGGAACTTGATATCCGCATTGTTAAACATTTCAAAAATATTTGATGGTGCTGCACTAAGCTCTGAAACACCAGCAAGAAGAGCCTCCTCCTCTGGAGAGAGGGTATGCTCCTTCATTCGGAAGATTTCATCAATGGCTCTCTTATAATGCGAAAGCTCTGCCTCTTCCTTCATGAAAGCATCGATTGTAGCCTGATCCATCTGTAAAATTTCTGGATTTGCAAAAGCGACTGAGCCCATAAATGCAACTGCTGCATTTTCTGCTTTCGTAGACATCGCCTGATATTTTGTGACTGCTGTATCCTGATGGAAACGCTCATTCGAATACACAATCAGACGATTCATGTAATAGCTCATCTCGTCTAATTTTTTGAAATAGTTCAAAAGATTTGCAGCCGAAGCCCCGAGTACTCCCTCAAAGGATTTCATGGAAGCCACAAGCTCCATCAGCTTGTCATACTCCTGCTCCCAGAGTTCATCTGAGGCAAACATGTCCTCAAGTGCCCAGGTAAACTGCTCATCTATTTCACTTCTTTTCTTGATTTCCATTTTTGTTACTCCTATATTTCATCTAGCTACACTGGTTTTATTTTTTGATTAAGGTGCCCATTCCGCCTGAAATCTGAGCATCCTCCTTGTGAAGCTTTGTGATTAAGACGCTTCGAATTGCAGATTCTCCAATAAAATCAATGGCAGCCTCAATTTTTGGAGCCATGGTGCCCTCCTCAAACTGACCTTCCTTCAAATACTTCTCAGCCTCTGAAAGACTTAAGGTATCCATAGGAGTCTCGTTTGCGCTGCCATAGTTTAAGCAGACCTTATCCACACCAGTTAAGATGATCAGCATCTCTGCGTCTAAAAGCTCTGCAAGCTTTCCAGCTGCAAGATCCTTCTCAATAACTGCGCTGGCGCCCTTTAAATGGTTGCCCTGAGAAAGCACTGGAATTCCGCCACCGCCACAGGCAATTACCACCTGGTCCGCATCGCAAAGTGCACGAATCGCGTCAATTTCCACAACATCCATAGGCTTAGGTGCTGCGACAATACGCTTATAGCCACCCTCAACCTCAGTCACATGATTTCCCTTTTTCTCCTCGATTTCTGCCTCTTCCTTTGTCATCACACGGCCAATGGTCTTTGTTGGATGATAAAAAGCTTCATCATATGGGTCTACTACTACCTGTGTCAGCACGGTGCTGACTGGCTTATAGATACCGCGATTTAAAAGTTCAGTGCGAATCGCATTCTGAAGGTCATAGCCTACATAGCCCTGACTCATGGCAGAGCAGACAGAGGTTGGAGTACTGGTGTACTCTGGATATAATTTTGCAAACTCGCTCATTGCGGTATGAATCATTCCCACCTGTGGTCCGTTGCTGTGTGTGATTACCACCTGATAGTCCTCACGAATAAAATCAGCAACTGCTGCTGCGGTACGCTTTGCAGCCTCCTGCTGTTCTGGAAGTGTGCTTCCTAATGCCTCATGACCAAGTGCAATTACAATTCTTTTTTTCTTCATACGAAGAGCCCTCCTAAAATACAATATTTACTCCAGAAATACTTTTCTGGAAACAAAATTAAATGTTGATACGATCAAAGCTGCAATAATCTTTGACAGCATATAAAATACTCTAACCTTTTCTACCATAACCCACATAATAATCTGGTTTATGCCAAGTCCCACTAAGCTTAGAAATACAAAAATCAATAACTCCTGTACCCAGCTTAAGTTATCTCTGCCCTTAAAAACAAAGCGCATACTAAGTATATAGTTTAATATGGTAGACACAATAAATGACACAGCGCAGGAACTAAAATATTCCATCGGTGTTGCCTCTGTCAGAAAAATCATAAGACCATAATCGACAAAGAAGCACGTTGTACCTACTGCGCTGAATTTTGCGATCTGCAAAAACAGCAGTTTCAGTCTATTCATATATTCCTCAATCTTTATCCGATTTTTGTGCACAAATTGACACTTTATTATACTACAAGAGTTCTTTTCTCTCAAGATATTTCAGCCTTCCACATTCCCAATGCTGACACAAAAATACCCTCCTTTCTGGTTTTTCAGAAAAGAGGGTATCTATCCGTCCTATATATTTTTATGAAATTAATTTGTCATCTGATTCATATTCCCAAGAGTAACCGTCACGGTGTGCTCTACGTACTCTCCAGAAGCATCTGCTCTCTCAAGGGTAACTTCCACGTTCGTTCCTTCCGTGTAATAAGCCATCAGATCCTTTAATGCCTGCATACTGTAAACAGTCTGTCCATCAAAGCCGGTAACGACATCTCCTGCAAGGATTCCAGCCTTGCTTGCTGGTGAATTGTTCATGACAACCACCACATAAATTCCCTGTGGCATTCCATTTGCCTTTGCGACAGAAGCCGTCACATCCTGCCCCTGAATTCCGAGGTATGCAGCCTTTGCTTCATCCACCTTTTCGCGGCTGATCAGCTGGGTAATAATTGGCCATGCATCCTCCATTGGAATTGCAAACCCAAAGCCTTCCACGCTGGTGTCTGAATACTTCGCTGAATTGATGCCAATGACCTGGCCACTGCCATTGATTAGCGCGCCACCTGAATTTCCAGGGTTGATTGCCGCATCCGTCTGAATCAGATTGCCGTTTGTAATGACAACGCCGGTATCATCTGCCACGGAAAGCTCACGTCCTAACGCGCTGATTACTCCTGTGGTAACTGACTGTCCATAGCCAAGCGCATTGCCAATTGCAATTGCGGTCTCTCCAACCAAAAGTTCCGTCGAATCTCCGATTTCTGCCAGACGAATCGTTTCAAGCGTCTCACTGCTGATTTCGGATACAGCCACCTGAGCAACTGCAAGATCCTTTGCCTGATAGGTCCCCTTTACCGTTGCATCCACAACAGAGCCATCCGAAAACTGAACTGTCAAAGTTTCCGCTCCGCTGACAACGTGATTGTTGGTCGCAATATAAATATTATTTTCATCCTGTGCAACAATGATTCCCGAGCCGCAGCTGGTGCTTGCCTGAGACTGCTGGCTGTAAATGCCCTGGTAAGTAACCGTACTATAATTGGTAATTGCTACAATACTAGGCATAAGAGCCTCTGCAATTCCAGAAACATCCACAGCCTGTAAGGATGCCGTATCCACCTGTTTAACCGCTCCAGTCGTATAGTCCTTTGTGCTGGCCGGAGTTTTTGTCGTGTTGGTTTCTTTTTCGGTCTTTGTTTTTTCAGTGGTACTGCTTGCGCCGAGCAAAACCTGCCCTGCATAATTTACACCGGTAAAGGTGCCTCCTCCAACAAGGCCAAAAACAAGTGCGCCAACCACACATTTTGCGGTAAAGCTTCCCATGCCTTTTTCTTTGCTTTTTGTTTTTTTCTTTTGTTGTTCCTCAGTGTTTTGAGATTGATGTCCATTCGGATTCATCTGCTGGAAATTATTGTAATCCATAATTTCGCCTCCCTATATAGTCATTATCTTTAGAATAAGTATCTATTATGAACAAACTATGTCAAATCCATAAAGATATCATAAAGTTATCCTAAAGAATAAAGTCCATTCCTTAAATGTACTTAAAAGCACAATAAGGAATGAACTTCTACACAAATTATAATACGATTCCGTTTTCTTTTAACAGCTCACGCGCTGATTCCACAGAGTCCGTGCCTGTTGCATTTTTGATAGGTGCAAATTCTTTTCTACGATCTACCTCCATTGGCAGACAGTTATCCATAAGATATACCATGTCAAGAATCAGGGTTTCAAACTTGTACGCGTTTGGAGTCTCAGGTTTCACTGAAACACCATTTTCATCGATATATGGAACCTTCTTCTCCACAATGTGAAGTGGCATCTGCTTGTCCGCAATCGCAAAAAGCTTATCCAGGCGGAACAGATAATTTAAGATTACGCCAAATCCATACTGGAGCGAGCCATTTTCGTTGGTTGCAACAGCCATTTCCTCGGTCAGCTCGTAATATTCTACAATGGAAGGCTTTCCATCCTCAAGGCACATTGCGCCGACACGCTCATGTGGATCTACCTTGCGCACTACCTTTGATCCGCTGACGCGGCCGCTCTCAATGACTGCACCGACAAATACCGGATCCGCAATCTGCTGAAGTACATTGTCTACCGCAAATACATTCAGCCATTCGACCCCCTTCGTCTTCAAATCCTTGTCTAAGCCGGCACGAATCAGTGAGCTGAACCAGCCACCATTTCCATTTGGACTCATCGCAAGAGAATCAGCACTTTCTACAAGTACATTTCCTTCGAAATCTACAGCTGGAACCATCTCCTGCACGAAAAACTTTACAAAGTTTTTATCATATCCAAAATAATTATGTTCCTCAAAGAAAGCTCTGGTATCGGTGTCATTCTTGTCAGAGGTCATGATATAAAGTGGCACATAAGCGCCTGCAGCTGTTGTAACCTTTTTTAAGTTATCAATTAACTGCTCAAAGATGTAAAGCTCGCGGGTGATGCCTACATTGTACATTCCCTTTGCCTTGTCAAAGCCAAGGCGGGTTCCCTGACCACCAGCCAAAAGAATTGCGCCAACCTTACAGCCTTTGATTGCCTCTAGTCCCGTTGCATAAAAGCTGTCTTTCTTTTCTTCCACCTCTGCAAGTTCCATTGCTTCTAACGGCGAAAAGGTTCCTCTCTTTGCATCCTTTTTGTGAATCATATCGAGATATGACCAGTCCATCTCCTCTAACTGCTTTGTGAGCTTTTCAGGCGCCTCGCTGGTCAAATATTTCATTAGATACTTCTGATTTGTCTCACTAATTCTTTCACTAACTTTTGCGTTCATTGATTACTCCTTAATCACTAAAGCCGGTTCCATTCGCCCCTGCTGTATTATTATAATTGCTAATATCGATTGCCTCTTTTTGTGTTGCCACTCCTGTGAGGCCTGCAATTGATTTATTGTGCGCTTTCACAGTGTTTGAAAGTTTGTAGCTTGTATCATCAAACAAAAATTCATGCAACTGCTCGACATTGTTATCCAGGGTACATGGAATTACCATATCTCCCTGCCCCTCGATTCTCTTACAGGTCAAAAGAAATGGGAATCCTGTCGTCTCCGCAATATTATAGTCGCCGATATCCTTTGCCAGGCCTAGGATATCCTTCACCGACAATGTCGTCGCAATCATTGGAAATACGTCGTTACAGATCTTGTTGAGCTCTGTAATGCTGGCGTTTTGCGCCTTTCGCATGATTGCCTCCACCACGATACGCTGGCGCGAGGTTCTAAGGAAATCATTTCCAGCAAGCTTTCGGATACGCGCGTAACATAAAGCCTGCGTTCCATCCAAATGCATCAGACCTGAGCCCTCAAGAGGTTTCGTCTCTTTGCCTGTCATCTTATCTACTTCCCATAGATACTTATTGGTCATCTTCGCCTCGGTTTCCTTGACCTCCAAATCAAGACCACCTAAGTCGTCAATTACGGCCACAAGTGCAAGCCAGTCGACGCAGACATATTCCGTAATATCCAAATCCAAATTGGAATTTAACATGGCTACGGCGCGCCTTGGCCCTCCCATCGCATACGCATGATTTGCTTTTTTGTAATTATTGTCTCCAACATTTAGCATGGTATCTCGATAGACAGACACCAGCTTCACTTCTTTTGTCTGGTTGTTGATACTTGCGATCATAATTGTATCAGCATTTCCAGTTTCATAATTACCAGCAGAGCGATTGTCCAGTCCAAAGATGGCTATGTTTGTATAGCCCTCCATCGCTGCAAGAGCACCCTCATCCAAATCCTTGTTGATTCCTGCATCTTTTCTGCTGAGCTTATGAAAATTGATTTTATTTACCAGTGTAATGACGTAGATGACTGCCACCACCGTCACCATTAAAAGCGTAAATAAAACAATCTTTAAAAAAGCATGGCGCCGCTTTGCGCGGCGCTTCTGCTTTCTTGTTGTTCTTCTTCCCGTTTGTGTTGCCATAAAACTAAAAACCTCAAACCCTGTCGCTTTAGCTAAAGCTCTTTAATACCTCTACCTTTAACGCTTCAAGCTCTGCATCCGCAGATGCGAGGGCTGTTCCCTTTACTCCGCAATAGAATTTAATCTTCGGCTCTGTACCAGATGGTCTGACACAGCACCATGCATCATTTTCAAGCTCGAAGTAAAGTACATTTGAAGAAGGAAGGCCTGTTTTGGTAACTTCTCCTGTCTTCATATCTTTTCTGGTATCCGCCTTGTAATCGCGTACTGCAACTACATCATAAGCACCCATCTTTGTAGGAGCATTCTTTCTTGCGCGATCCATAATTTCCTGAATCTGAGCAGCACCATCAATTCCCTTTAACTCAAGAGTTGCAATTCCCTCGCGATAATATCCATACTTCTCGTACATATCAATCATGCCATCCCAGAGGGTCTTTCCCTGAGACTTAAGGAAGGCAGCAACCTCACAAAGCATGCAAACTGCTGCAGGTGCATCCTTATCTCTTGCATAAGTTCCTGGAAGGCAGCCATAACTTTCTTCCATTCCGAAAACATAATTATGAGATCCGGTCTTTTCGAACTCAAGCATCTTTTCTCCGATGTACTTAAAGCCTGTAAGTACTTCGATGTGGGCTACCCCATATGCGTCAGCGATGGCCTTACCCATATTGGTTGATACAATGGACTCTACAAATGCAGGATTTGCTGGAAGAGTTCCATTCTTTGACTTTTCAGAAAGCATATATTCTGCAATCAGCATTGCTGACATATTTCCAGTAAAGGTGACATACTCCCCTGACTTTGTATCCTTACAATACACACCTAAGCGGTCTGCATCAGGGTCTGTAGCGAGAACGATATCCGCATCCTCTTTCTTTGCAAGCTCAAGTGCAAGCTTCCAAGCTGCCTCTACCTCTGGATTAGGGTATGGGCAGGTAGGGAAGTTTCCATCTGGAATTGCCTGACTTGGCTCAATAATAACGTTCTCAAAACCTAAATCCTTCAAAACACGCTGCACTGGGCGAAGTCCGGTTCCATGGAAAGGAGTGTATACAATCTTGATATCCTTCGCCATGTCCCTGATTACCTCAGGATGGATAGAAAGCTTTCTAAGCTCTGCAAAATAGCCCTCTTCCAAATCCTCTGAGATTACATTATATAATCCAGCAGCAATTGCAGCATCCTTGTCCATGGTCTTAACCATATCAAAGCTGGTCACCTTAGCAACCTCTGCCATAATATTTCCATCGTGAGGTGGTGTTACCTGAGCGCCATCCTCCCAATATACCTTGTATCCGTTGTACTCTCTTGGGTTATGGCTCGCTGTAATTACAACACCTGCAATGGTATGCAGGTTGCGAACTGCATAAGAAAGCTCTGGTACAGGAGCAAGCTGTGGAAATACATAGGTTTTAATTCCATTTGCTGCAAGACAAAGAGCTGTTGCATCGGTAAATTCATCGTGCATGTTACGTGAATCATGTGCAATTGCTACACCTCTCTCAACTGCTTCCTTTCCCTGTGAAAGGATATAGTTTGCAAGTCCCTGTGTTGCCTGACGAACGGTATAAATATTCATACGGTTGGTACCAGCCCCAATTACCCCTCTTAAGCCGGCGGTTCCAAACTCAAGTGTACGATAGAAGCGGTCTTCGATTTCCTTCTCATCTCCAGCAATCGCTTTAAGCTCTGCCTTTATAGCCTCATCAAAATAAGCATCTGTACACCAGGTTTCATACTGCTTCTTGTAATCCATTTTACTTCCTCCTTAACAAAAGAACCATATGTACTTATCATAGCACATATGGTTCTCATTTAATATTACTTTTTCTTGTACAATTCTATGATTGTGGCACGAATTTCGAACGTGTATCCTTCCATCCATTCACCTTATCCGCTGGGATAACGATCAGAGAGTCTGGGCCGAAACGTCCACGACCGGTTACAGATGATGGACTGTTGATCAGCTTGCCGTCATAGTATAAAACAGTTGAGCTTCCGCCATCGATAGCACCTGCCTGATATGCTCCATAGCGCTCTAATATCTTTTCACATTCGCCTACCGTTGCACCAAGACTGTAGCCAGCCTGACGACCATCAATGGTCAGCATCATAAAGGTTGCATCCTTCGCCTGTCCAAGACAGGTTCTAGGCTGAATTCCGTATCCGCTGGAATCAGATTCAAGTACATTCTCTCCATCAACAATTAAAGCTGGGAAGAACTGAACGCTCCAACGATAGTTTGGCACATCCTCTGCATAATAGTTATTGATATAGAATACATTGTCAAAAGTCATTGCATAAACCTTCCACTCATTTGGAAGACCATATTCAACACCATCGACAATCGCACTGCCTCGAATTTCTCCACCACTACCGTGACCTTCTACGTCCTTGAAAGCACTACAGTTAATTGCCACCACAGCACCATACTCTTTTCCGTAGGTTCCAATCTCCTCACCACGGGTTCCGTAGGTAGAAGAAAGAACATGCTTAATCTGCTCAGGGTTCTTAATGAATACCATCTTTCCGATATATCCATCGCCCTTCACTTCGATAATCATAATATTGTTAGCGGTATCAAGCACCAGAAGCGAATCACCCTTTACTGTATGAAGGCCGAGCTTTTTATCCATATCAACAATCTTGATATTCTCATAGCCCTTCTTCAATACGTCAGGATGCTTATCCAAATACTTTTGGGTGTCCTCATTGTTGATTTCCCAATAGCAGGCCTCAAACCATTCCTTGCCATCCAGGCCGTCGTAGGTGACTAACTGGCTGGCATCCCAGGTACTTTCTAACATTGCCTGCTTGCGGTTTTGCTCATCTCTCTTCTCAAGAACCGCATTGATTTCTCCTCTTGGAAGCACGAGTGTTGCAAGCCACTGATGTGAGTGAGTACTCATTGCAGTTTCAATATAAATGGTTCTCCACTTGCTGATAAACGAACCATCTGAAAAACTGAATACCTCTTTCACTCCAAACAGACAGATTCCAACCACTGCAACTGCAAGAATGATGGAATAGACCTTCTGTTTTGGTGTCATTTTCTTTTTATTCTTTTTCGCCATAGTGTCCTCTATAAAAAAAGTAATTATCTTTCTACATTATACACATTTTCAAATAATAAAGCACCCGAATTTCACAATTTTTAAAAATTATTAATATTTATTCAAGCTTTGTCTCTGTAAAGGTAACGGATATATAATCCTTATCATCCTTTCCAGAGTAATCGAAAAGGATACGCTGCACAATTCTCTTAACATCCTCTTCACTGCCTGGATTCATCAGAATCACAAGATATTCCGCAGCCGAGTATCTTGTACAGACATCGACATTTCTCACGGTTCTGCGAATTGCCGCTTCAAGCTGATTCATCTCGTTTTCGAGAAGATCATACTCTAAATCCACTCCCGGCGCCGGCTTTAAATTCAGCAAAATGAGATAAAATTCATGCTGATAACGCTTCTTTAAATTCAAAAAGTATTCATATAAGCGCGCAAATTCGCGATATTCTACGTTCATTGCGCCATGATAGCTGCCTGAATTTTTTAGTGCTCCGCACAGCCTTGAAAGACTCTCCTCAAAGCTCTGCTCCTCATCTTCTGCCTCTTCTTTGCCTTTATAGAAAAAGTATCCATCCTTACCATTTTGCTTCACGTGATAAAGCGCTTTATCCGCACAGTTAAAGGCCTCCTCATAGGAATCCGTAGGATTGGTTTCCACAAGGCCAATGGAGATGGAAGAAGATTTCAAGGTCACATCCTCGTTGCGCTTCTGCAAAAACGCATCAATCATAAGCTCAACCTGCTTACAAACCTTTTCCTTGGAAACGCCTGGCAAAAACACTAAGAATTCATCGCCGCCAAGCCGACAGCTATAGCTGTTTTCTGAGCTCTTTAAAAGGATATCTCCCACCGCCTTTAAGAGTCTGTCCCCGGCTTCATGTCCCACCGTATCATTGATTTTCTTTAAGTTATCTACATCGATAAAGGCAAGATATCCAGAGTCTTCCGCCATAGCCCTGCCAATTTCCTGCTCACCAACCGTTCTAAGCGTCAATCCTGTAAGTGAGTCTGTCGAAAGCTTCTTCTTCATCAAATCCATTTCAAGGACTCGACGAATACGTTCTCTTAAAATATCTGGAACGATTGGCTTTGCAACAAAGTCCATTGCCCCAAGCCTTAATCCCTCCACCTCACAATCTCTGTCTTCATCCGCAGTCATAATAATGACTGGAACATTGCAAAGTCTGCGATTTTTCTTGATATATTTTAAGATTTCAAATCCATCCATATCTGGAAGATGCAAATCCAGCAGAATTAAATCTGGCACTTTCAAATTCAAATAATCTTTCGCCGCCTGCCCATTCATGGCAACATCCACCAGATATAAATCGCTGAGCATCGCTCTTCCCAATCGTATATTAATCGACTCATCATCGATAAAAAGTATCGTCTGTTTCTCTCCCATAACACCCCCGTGATTACTCAATCACTTCGCGTATTCTTTCTCTCAATGCAGAATACTGCTCCATTACCTTCGCGTGGTTTTCCTTCAGGTAAGCTTCATTGTCCTCCTTGCAGGCAAACTCAAGCCCCTTCGCAGCATCAGAAAGCTCCATATCGCCAATGATTCTTGCCGTACCTTTCAGGGCATGAATCAGAATTCGGTAATCCTCCCAGGACTCCTTTGCAAAAAATTCGTTTAAAGAAATTGACTTATCATCTTTTACAAACTCATTTAATATTTCCAGATATAGATTTGCATCTTCAGCGCTATACATAAGACCTGTTCGATAATCCAAAAAATCAAGTCTTTGAATCACAGTCATAGCATCTGCCATTTGTCCTTTGGGCTGTACAAGCGCCTCGACATCATCGGCGACAACATCCTTACGCTCATTACTGATTACACCAGGTTCATGGGATAGATTCACATGCTGCTTAAAATATCCCCCCAGTCCAGTCGTTGACTGCGCAAGCAGATTCTCCGGGACATCGGTCACTGCCTCACGTCCAAACAAAACACCAAAGGTTCCTTTACCACAATTGCAGGCAATCGAAGCAGTTGCCTTCATGTAGATGATTTCCTCAAACTGAACGCATCTCCTAATTTCCTCTGTGATAAACTCTAATTCCTCCGCATCCAGGCCAACATAGGTAATAAACACTCTTCGTCGGTCAACACATTTGCTGCCCCAGAACAGCTTACGAATATACCGTTTGCAGACATTCTGCCAAATTCCAAAAAGAATTTTCTTAACTGCAATTTCTCCGTTTTTCATGCACAGTACCGGACGAAACATAAAGCGATAGCTCATTTCACGGACGCCCTTTGTAATGCGATTTGCGCGGTACATGTATTCTAGGTCTTTCACTAAAAAGTCACTGGAAACACGCTTTTTGTAAGAGTTCATTTTTTCAATAATCTCAGAAACGGAATTTCCAGCCATTGCAAGCTCTGCTCCACGCAAAGCAACAAGTCCCATTGCACTTGACAAAAGACCGGACTCAAGCACATGAACATGTCCATTTTCTTTCGCCGCCTCGCTTGCCCGCAAATAACCATTGGTCTTACGATTTCCCATTGTAACATGAATGATTTCCTCTGCCAGCTCGCTGCATTTCGCAAAAAATTCTACATAGTTTTCCAGCGGCGGAGTGGAAGACCTGGCAACGCGATTGCGATTTAAATAGGCGAGCAAATGCTCCGCTCCAACCTCGACAACATCCAGGAATCTGGCATCTTCTGTCACAACCAGATATGGATGAATCATAATATTATATTTTTCAGCAAGTCCCTTTGGAAGATCCGCAACACTGTCGACCGTTATCATAACAGGAAGTTTACTCATGATATTCACCTCCTGCAATTTTTCTTAGCATACGCTCCATCGATGATGCATCCACAGGCTTTGCCATAAATTCATCAAAGCCCATATCCAAAAACATTTGTCTGGCTCCGCTTGCTGCATTTGCAGTCAGTGCAACAATAGGAGTTCTGTTATAATAGCCATTTCTTGCGCTTCGGATGCGATACATCGCCTCTTCTCCATCCATTTCAGGCATCATATAATCCATAAAAATCAAGTCAAAATCCTCGAGTTCGCAAAGCGCCAAGCCTTCCATTCCACCCTCTGCGATTTTCGCCTCAACCCCAAGGGAGCGCAAAATCCCACGGACAACCTTCAAATTCATTGGCTCATCATCGACCACCAAAACTCTCATGGACTGATATAACTCTTTGATTTTCTCTTCGGTTTCCTCTGCTTCGCGTGCAATATCTTCTCCAACCAACTGTGGAAGTGTGATATGTACATGCGTGCCCTTTCCAAGCTCACTGTCAACCGTAATAAAGCCATTCATTGCATAGATAAGCTCTGATGCAATCATAAAGCCAATTCCAAGTCCGCCAGTCTTTTGACTGCTTCCAGAATCCGCTTTATATGCCCCGCGAAACAGGTTGTTAATCACTTCCTCTGACATACCAACGCCAGTGTCATAGATATCAACATTTAAATTTACACCATATTTTTCTTCACTTCTGCAGGTTACATAAAGCTGTACTCCTCCAGACTCGGTAAACTTAAACGCATTTTCAAGGAGAGCCATCAAAACACGGATAATCTTTTCCTCATCGCCCAGCAAAACATTCGGTACATGCTCATCAATATCGATATCAAACCACAAATCCTTTGGATTGCACTCATTTGTAATATCGCTGACGCAATGCTCCACAACCAGTCGAACCTCATACTCGTGTGGGCTGACCTTCAACTTTCCGGTCGCAATCTCTGCATAATCTAAGATACTCGATACCTGTCGATAAATTCGGTGACTTGCCAGATGGATGTCCTTCATCTGACGCTTCATTTCTGAATCCAAATTGCCGTTTAGCATCAGTTCCGCCATTCCGTGAATTGCATTGATTGGTGTTCTTAGCTCGTGCGAAACGTTTGCCAGAAGATTTTCATTTTCCTTTCGAGACATCGCAAGCTCTGCCGTAAGCTGGTCCCTCTCCATTCTGGTTGCATTTCGGTTATACATGAACAGGCGTGACAGAAGGACAGCAACACCCACGCAAATCACTCCTAAAATCACCCTAGACAGCACGATCCAGTCCATAGACAGATTGATGTACCGGCTCACAAAAACATGATGCAGTATCATTAACGGATAAGAAATTGCAATCAGATAAATCAGGCCAATCTCTTCATATACGGAGAGAACTATAATGAGCAGACATAGAACAAGTGGCATATCTGTGATGGAATCCTGATGACTGCCATAAATCATAAGAAAGCAGGTAGCTATGATCGTATAAAAATATATTCTCTGTGCAGGGGAAGCAATCTGCGCAAAATGTGCGATCCACATCATAATGGAAATCACAACCAAAAGCACAACCATAATCTCTTCTCCGCCTGCAATCATTCCAACAACGGCAAGCAGCAAACCAAAGATCGTCAGTACGCCTAGATATACCAGATGAAATAAATTGTTGATTTCTTTATTTTTTCGTTCCTTCATAAGTGATTCTTTTCCCGTCTCTATCATCATTGCATAGGGCATCAAATGAATCCCTATACATAAAATAGAGTTTCGCTTGCGAAACTCTCGCGCCGCTTTTGCGTCGCCTATGCGACATTTTTCATCTGCAAAAGCGTGCGCATCCTCGCGGAGCCTTTTAACTGTATAGGAAATTGGAGCAATTTCCTATACAGTTAAAAAAATCGCCGTTATAAATAACGGCGATTCATCTTAATTCTCTCCTGTTTTAAAGGTGGTGTCAGGAATATTGGTAAACACCTTTCCCCTTACACAATAGAGCGCATATATTTTGCTTTGTTCAAACGCATACAAATCCTGCTCTGTATAGCTGTCATTGATATATACAGGAAGCATCGTCAGAACTGTCTCTGCGCATCCCGCTTTTTCTGATGCTACAAAAACAAAAGGCAACGCTGCATGGTCCGTTCCGTCCTCAAAACTCAAATATGGGCTTCTTACAGTACCGTCACTATATTTATAGTAACGGAATTGTTCTAGGTCTGCAACCGCAAAATCCTTAAGAACAACAGAGGCGCTCATACCAGCAATCTGTCCAACTGCTATTTTTCCGGCAAAATCATCATAACGGTCATAAATTCCATAGGTGTAGGAATAAATGTCATCATTTGCATAGTCCAAATAGCGTGTATATCCATCATAGCTGGTGATACAGCCCTTTGTGTACCCATTCTCTAAAAGCAGATCTGCAATATAATCAATTACAAACGCATTTTTCATGTAGGACAAATCCACCAGATGATCAAATCCATAGGTAGCTGCAAAGTCCATATATTCATCCGATACATTTAGGCGAACTTTGTTTTCTCCTAATAATTCAATGTCCACGCTTTCTGAATTCGCGGCATACGCAGCCCACTGTGCACATTCCTCCATCACCATTTCATTGAAGTGAGGATCATACTCCATTGCATCAGCATCACTTTCACTGGTGCAAAGATTATAATAATACACATAAATTGGAGACAGATAATGATATCGGATTTCCCTTGTTTCCAGTAACGAAAGCGCATCATACAGTGGCTTTGACACCTCAACAATGGTATTAGGCTTCGCATTTAAATCATAGAGATTTGCGAGCTCCCCGCCCGTCTCATTCGCGCCAAAATACTGGTAGGCGTCGACACAGGCCTGCGTATACAGCTGCGAAATCTCGCGGTACTCACTTCTTGCAGAGGCTCCGCCGGTTCCTAAATCATAGGAAAAGGTAAACTCTCCAGACACGTTTGCCTGCGTAGTGTTTCCGACAGTAATTTCCTGCCAACCATCTGCCTTATCGACCAGCTTTTTCAGAGAAAACGCCAAGGTCAGACCTCCAGCCAATAATAAAACACCGGCCGCAATTGCTCGCGGCCAGATGTTTTTCTCCGATAATTCAACTTTTTCAACCTTAGGACCAACAGGTTCCTTGATCCTTGTTTTTGCATATCGTTTCATAATTTAGATTACCGCTCCAATCAATCCGAGCAGCAAGAATGCTACAAAGATTGCAAGGAGTACTAAAAAGATAATGACACCGCGCTTACAAGCCTTGTAATTGCGAATGTGGTTTTTCTTCTTAAAGATGATTGCTGCAACAATACCAAAGACAAAACAGATTACTGACAACAGTGTCAGCCACCAGTAGCCTCTGTCGTGAACTGGAGGAAGTGCAATCTCTTCTGCACGAAGCTCTGTTGCCTTCTCAGCATTTCCAGATTCATCTACCTTGGTAGGGTCTACAATGGTAATTGACTGTACAGGAACATTCTTCTCACGGATTGCCTTGTACTCTTCGATTTCCTTCTTGTTACCCCATACCCAGTGATTGTGTCCGATATCAACAAGCTCTGGCTGATCCTCACTGTAATCATGCATAGATGGATCATAAACATAAAGCTTTTTGTTCTTCTCAAGCGCTGGATCCGGAATTGGAATCGCAGAAAGCAATGAATGAGTATATGGATGCAGTGGGAAGTTAAATAACTCTTCCGACTCAGCTACCTCGACAATATTTCCCTTGTAGATAACACCGATTCTGTCAGAGATGAATCGAACTACAGAAAGGTCATGTGCAATAAAGAGATAGGTGACATCCTTTTCCTTTTGGAATTTCTTTAAAAGGTTTAATACCTGCGCACGGATGGAAACGTCAAGCGCAGAGATTGGCTCATCTGCTACTACAAGTTCTGGTTCCATAACCATGGCACGCGCAATACCGATACGCTGTCTCTGTCCACCAGAGAACTCGTGAGGGTAACGGGTTAAGTGCTCAGGAAGAAGACCAACCTCGTTAATCATATTCTCAACCTTAGCAACACGGTCTGCCTCATTCTCATATAAGTGGAAGTTGTGAAGACCCTCTGAGATGATATAGTCAACCGTAGCTCTCTCATTTAAGGAAGCTGCTGGATCCTGGAATACCATCTGTACATTACGGATGACTTCACGGTCAAGCTTTCTTGAAATCTTTCCAGAAATTGGAACACCCTTATATTCGATTGATCCTGCAGAAAGTGGGTTAACACGAATCACAGCACGACCGATGGTGGTCTTTCCTGATCCAGATTCACCTACAAGTGAGAAGGTCTCTCCCTTGTAGATATCAAAGCTGGCATTCTTTACTGCTTTTACAGCAGATTCACCCGAGCCAAAGGTGATATCAATATTTTTTACCGAGAGCAAAATCTCGCGGCCGTTTTCATCTAATGGTCCATGCTCTGGAAAAGATGAAACATTTGTATTTTCATTATTCTTAGACACGATATTTCTCTCCTATTTCAAGTTGTAAGTGCTTAAAATCTTCTCATGGATATCCTGAATAATTTCAGGTCTCTCAACCTTTGGTGCGTCTGGATGACACAGCCAGGACTTAGCAAAATGAGTATCGGTTACCTTAAACATTGGTGGCTCTAAAAGAGTATCAATCTTTAAGCAGTATGGGTTACGAGGTGCAAACGCATCTCCCTTAATCTCATTATAAAGAGAAGGTGGTGTACCAGTGATTGAGTATAACTGGGTATTCTTTGCAGCAAGCTGTGGCAATGATGAAAGAAGTGCCCAGGTATATGGATGTCTTGAATCATAGAAGACCTCCTCAACCTTTCCAAGCTCAATCAGCTGACCAGCATATAATACAGCAACACGGTCTGCAACATTTGCTACAACACCTAAGTCATGAGTGATAAATACAGTTGTAAAATTAAATTCCTTCTGAAGATCTTTGATCAGCTGAAGAATCTGTGCCTGAATTGTTACATCAAGCGCGGTAGTAGGCTCATCACAGATTAAGATCTTAGGCTGACATGAAAGGGCAATCGCAATAACGATACGCTGTCTCATACCACCCGAATACTGGAATGGATAGTCATCCAAACGGGTTTCTGGATTTGGAATACCAACCTTTGCCATAATCTCAATCGCACGAACTCTAGCCTCAGCAGCTGAGCAGTTCTGATGCTTCATGATGATGGAAGAAATCTGTTTACCAATGGTAAGAATTGGATTTAAAGAAGTCATTGGGTCCTGGAATACAGTTGCAATCTTGGTTCCACGAACCTGCATCCAGTCGCCAGCACTCTTGAAGCTTGCAAGGTTTAAGATGCAAACTCCATGAAGATGAGGAGCGATACCCTCAGCTTCATTTCCTGCTACTTCCTCAAGGAACTTTACTCTAAAGGTGATAGGATCAAAAATCTTATTGCGCTCATGCTCATCATTTAAATCCACACCTAACTTCATAGCCTCGTGCAAGGCAAAGATTAATCTCTTTGCATACTTGTTTCTGGTTGCAAAGCTAAAGCGTCCAATCGAAAGCTGAATTTCCTTTGCAAGGACTTCATTTCTCGCAATAGTCTCTGCGGAAATTTCCTGCTGAATCTCCTCATGGCGACGTGCCTTTAACGCGTTGTATTCAGTCTCATATGCCAGCTGTGCTGCAGTATCAAGCTTTGCTGCATTGGCACGAGACTTCACAAGTGCATCCCTATCTGCCTTTAATTTTTCGATTGCGGCATCGTATTCCTTTAACTTGGCATTTGCGTCAGCAATCTTATCCTTCTCATTCTTTGAGTCGTAAGTCTGCTTCTCGTTGAAGAGATTTACACGCTTATGAGTAAGAGCATCTAACTCCTTGCGGAAGTTCTCATCCTCTTCATCGGTAAGGCCAAAGCGAGCCTTGTTGTTATGCTCTAACTCAAGCATCTGGCGATAGGTTGCTGCACCAAATTCTTCCTTTGAAGCAACATTTAACTGATGAAGGTAATGCTCCACACGAGCTTTTTCCTTATGGGTATAAGGAACCTTTGTATCAGCAAGGTCTTCGTCATTGAAAACGATAGAACCCTGATCGATAAATCCATTGGAATCAAGCATACCAGCGAAGGTCTTTGTAAATACAGACTTTCCTGAGCCTGACTCACCTACGATTGCGATACACTCGTTCTCGTAGATATCTAATGAAATCCCACGAATTGCGGTAAGAATACGACCACGCACACGGAATCTCACATATAAATCTTTAATTGATAATAAAACTTTCTTGTTTTCCATAGTGTCTAAATCCTTTGGTCATTATTCTACATATGTGTACGAGGGTCTGATGCATCTCCTAAATTCTGTCCAGCCACAAATAATACGACTGTGATAATAGAAGATACTACTACAGGGCT
The DNA here is from genome assembly GCA_045641385.1 of Agathobacter sp. Lineage (GTDB taxonomy): Bacteria > Bacillota > Clostridia > Lachnospirales > Lachnospiraceae > Roseburia. Next base: position 89,344 of record JAZUGV010000079.1, read on the forward strand.
CCAGAACTCAAACTGCCAGCCTGGGGTAAGCATTGCAGACTCTGCTGCATAAATCAACTTACCAAGCGACATATCCGAAATACCCATTCCAATGTATGAAAGGAACACTTCGTAACCAATGTATGAAGGAATTTCTGTTGCAAGTAAGGTCATGATAACCGAAGTCATAAATGGCAAAATATTCTTGGTTGCAATCTTAAGGATTGGAGTTCCAAGGCACTTCGATGCCAGATTATACTCGCGGTCTCTGATAATCAAAACCTGTGTACGGATAAAGTATGCAATACTCAACCATCCTGTGATGGTGAGCGCAAGTACCATTGTCCAGAAATTTGCAGATAATACCATTACAAGCACTGCAATTACAAGCAGATAAGGTACGTTTGCAATAATACTGTAAATCTCGATCATGATCACATCGAACTTCTTTGAGAATCCCCAAATTGCTCCAACGATTACACCGACTGTCATATTAATTACAGCACAGATAAATGCAAGAGTCACAGAAATTCGTGATCCGTACCAAACTGCATCCCAGGTAGACTGTCCAGCACTACCAGTACCCAAAATCCAGCGAATGCCAAAGCCCAGTCTGTTTATAGCCTTTCTTGGGCTAAGATGCATCAGGGAAGTATCCATGATGTTACCAAACTTATCATATCCAACAAAAAGTGGATAGAAATATGTAAGAAGAAGAATAATTCCAAGCAAAGATAAAATTATGATATTGCTCTTCTTCTTAAAGAAAACTCTAAATACAGAATGCCAGTATGAATAACGAGGAGCGGTAATCTTCTCGGATTCAAGATCGTTATGATCGATTGGAGTAAACAACTCCTCCTTGGACATTCCCAATTCTTCAAAATTATAATCCATCGTTAATCACCGCCTATCTGCTCTTTGTCGTAAATGAAATTCTTGGGTCAACTGCCGCCATCAGAATATCACCAAAGATCATTGAAAGTACAGTCAGTACTGCATAGAACAAGGTGACACCAATGATAACACCGTTATCATATTTTCCAATTGCTTCCGTCAACAGGTTACCAATACCTGGCACAGAATATACACGCTCGGTGATAATTGCACCTGTCATAGAAAACAGGATACTACCTGGAATATCATGCATAATTGGAACAGCCGCATTCTTCATGATGTGCTTAGAGAAGATTTCCTTCTCGCTCAAACCACCAGAGCGGGCAAACTTAACATAATCTGCGCTCATCTGGTCAATCATGAAACGACGCATCCACTTCATAATTCCTGCAATTGTTGGCATTGCAAGGGAAACAATAGGAAGAACATACATCAGTGTTCTCATATTGTTGATATCAAACTGAGTAGGCAGCTTCATTGCATTTCCGATTGCCTTGAATAAGAAAATATATGCAAGAGAAGGAACCGCAATAATAAAGATGATAAATGCTGTACCAAGCTTGTCTGCAAACTTATCCTTCTTACGTGCCATAAGCACACCTATAGGAAGTCCTAACAGATATGAAATAATAACCTCGATAATACCAATGGTAAATGAATATCCGATTCTTGACTTACCACCACGTACAAGCTTTGTGTTTGTATAGTTGTCTGTGAATCTCTCTTTATAGATTTTATTATTTTCCAGAGAACCTGCAGCATACTCTGCGGTGTGAAGGTCGTCTGCACTCTGCTCAGTAAGCCCAGTAGGATAGGTGATGGTTGATAAAATATACTCACCCTGCGATCTGGTCATAGTGTCGGTCATCTCAATTCCACGGTTAACAGTGAATGATGTTCCCAAATTAAGAGAAATCATATTCTGATGAATATATGGGAATTTGCTGTCTGTATATATTAAGTATTTATGGGTTGTTCCGTTACCGATAACACAAGGAGAAAAGCTTCCATCTCCAGCAGGATCCTTTGCATAGAACTTAATTCCACGCTCTCCTACCGCGTCGTCCTTTACAGCATGAATATTGTCAAAGTGAACAAGACCAGCAAGATACTTTCCAAGTCTCTTTAAGACAGGAGTATTCTTGTAAGCATAAAGAAGAGGATCACCACCAGGTGCAACCTTACCTCTCTTACCCTGTAACTTTGCATCCACACGAACTACGGTATAACCCTTAGATTCATAGTAATTAGTGAACTTTTCTACATACTCAGACACTTTCTTGGTATCCTTGTCAGCAGTCTTGCCAATCTTTGAAACGGCAGAATAATCAACATCAAGTTCACCCTTGCGATCTAAATCTTTTAAGTAATCTGCATAAGAAACATAGTCCAAGTATCCATACTCTTCCCATGTCTCATACTTATACTTTTCAATTTCGTTGTTCTGTTTATGCGCATAGGTTGGATCGTTTGCAAAGATAGCATTTCTGTTCATCAGAGAATATACCAAAAGCATAACGATGCCAATCACGATAATAATAGAAATAGCTCCATGAAGGAGTCGTTTTAATAAATATTTAGCCATAATTAGTCACTCTTCATAACATAACGGTAAGCAGTACATTTCTGTACTGCTTGCCGCATGAATTTTTATTTAAGTCCGTAGTTTAGAAAATACCAAACTGCTTTCCAAATGCTCCAGCGTAATCTGGAAGAACGGTTCCAAGGTAAGTACTTGGATCACCATAGTCAGCTCCCCAACCAGTCATATCATTGATATCGTAGTTAGCTTCCTTACCGGTAGTGGTGTAGTAGCAAGCATCAAGCCATTCCTGCTGATCTGCAGTCTGAACGATGTTTACAACTACACATCCGTTGGTGCAAGACTCAACAGACTGCTTAAATACGTTTGCAGAGTTTACACGATACTCAACGGTTGAGATACATGGATAATCAAGAACGATTGGGTTCTCAGCGCTGATTTCAAGACCAACAGCCTTAAGTTCTTCGATAGCAAGCTCGATTTCCTTAGCAGCCTCAGTTGGGTTATACCATCCATCAAAGCCCTGTGAGCTTCCAACACCGTCGTCTACGCTTGGATCCCATGCCATTGCAGGGAAGCCATCTGCTACGAACTGAGCCTGGATAATCTCACCATAGAAGGTTCCTGCAGCAAAGGTAGTATCAGTTCCGTTGATTGAAACAGTTACATCCTTTGAAAGCTTTACAAGAGTACCAGGAGTATAAGTGTTGTTAAGGTTTACATGAGCAAGATCTGCACCTCTAATGTTTGCATTCTGAGTGATACGATCGATAGAGTAGCAAAGTGCTAATCTGAAATGCTTGTTCTGTAAAGCAGTAGTAGCTGTAGCCTTCTGCTCATCAGTCTTTTCAGAAACTAAAGCCTTCTCGTTGTTATAGTTGTTGAACATTAAACGATTTAAGTTAAATGCTACGATGTAGCTTGTTGCATCTGGAGTAGTAACGTGAACGTTCTTCTCGAACATATCTCCATCTGCCTTACAAATCTCAACTGCAGGAGTTGAAAGACCAGTAGAAGTTGTAACACCATTGATAGCGTTATCATAGGTCTTCTGAACGTCTTCACCAACATCATAGATCCAGTTAAGGTTCTTGATTGCGATGTTGTCAGCATTCCAGTAAGTAGGATTTGCCTTGAAAGAGATTGAGCTCTCTCTGGTTGCATTGGTTACAAGATATGGTCCACAGTAAACAATGTTATCTGGTGAGGTACCATACTTACCAGCTCCCTGATATCCGTCTGGATCAGAAGAGAAGGTACCACCCTGTGATCTGTAGTAATCACGGCAAAGTGGTGCAAAGTTAGTATAGGTAAGCATTGTTAAGAAGAAAGGAACATCCTCTGCAAGAGTAATCTCAAGAGTCTTGTCATCAACTGCCTTAATTCCAACAGTGCTGAAGTCGGTGGTTTCCTGAGCATAGTACTCATCAGCACCAACTACGTTTGCATATTCAGAGGTTAATAAGGTTTCCATCTGAGAAGCACAGTCAAATAAGTGCTCTGAACCAGCTACCCAGTCATCAGCCTTAACGTCTGCGAATTCACGGCCCTGTGAATCAACCCACTTAGCATCACGAATGTGGAAGGTGTAGGTTACAGTTCCGTCATCGTTTACAGTCTTGTCATAGCTCTCAGCTAATGCTGGCTGTAAAACGTTCTCAACGTCATACTTCATTAAGTTATCAAAGGTGTTGCAAAGTGGCTCATATAATGTTGCATTCCACTCGGTAAATACATCCCAAGACTGGTTGTCTGCATTGTAAGCCATGTTATAGGTATCAGTAAGAGTATAACCGTGATCTGCAAGATACTTCTTACACTCTTCATAATACTTTCCAGTTCCCTGTAATTCTGCATAAAGAGCCTTCATTGCAGCCCAATCTTCTGCAGTTACCCAATCAGTAGTAGCAAGAACCATCTCATAACGGTCTGCATCACCACCCCATAATACTGAAGGAACGGTGTATGGAGCGTTACGTGTGATAGCGTATGCACCACCTCTTGCGGTGTTTGGTAAAATTGCTCCAGACTCAAGTAACTTTGCTTCTGCAATAGCCTCAAGTGCGTAACGCACGTCTGGATCCTTTTCAGCTAATGCTGCCTGATATGCCTCATAGAATTCACCAAATACTGCATCATAGATAACAGATGAATCGTTATCATAATCTCCAGTAAGGCCTTCAATTCCGACATATGAAGCAGGATCGCTTGTCTTGTCGTCTTTCTTACCACAAGCAGCCATGCTAACTGTCATAGCAGCTACAAGTAAAAGACTTAAAAGCTGTTTCTTTTTCATAGTGCCTCCTTAGAACTTTGAAAATAAAATATTATTATATTATGCCTTTCAGCTTAATATCAAATTTATTGTCCGCTTTAACATGTTAACACATTAACAAATTGCCCTAATAATGAAAAAAGTGTGCCTGGCAAAAAGCCATTGCACATCTTTGTGTAAGGTCTCTTAAAATGATTTTTAAAATACATTTGTCTGTCTGTCACGAACAACCTTGTTTTATTATACACGCTATTTAAAATTTGTCAATGTAAAGAATAGTATTTTTACACACATAATTTTTGTTATATGCATTATAACTCGCCGGAATAAAACGATGTTGCATTTTTATACAAAAAGAGGCCCATATCGGACCTCTTTTCTTATAAATATTCATTTCTGGCAAATGCACTGTAAAAACCTTTTATGCCAGTAAATCCACCATGTGCACACCATTAGCAAGCTTTGCAAAGTTTGTGTTCTCGTTCGCTGTAATGCTGATGTTTTCTGCTCTATGGTTCACCAAATCTCCCACCATCTTAATCTGGTTCTCCATCAGTGATGTGGCATCCATTTCAGAAGCTCCACTTAAATTATTTACCACCAAAGTAATCTTGTTGATCTCATTTTGAATGGTCTGTCTGTCCGCCTGGGAAATATTTTTGTCTGCTGCCTCATTCTCTAACTGAAGAGAGCGATTCATATATTTTTGAATACGAGCACGTACATTATCAACATCATCCTCTGTACTCTTCACGCGGACATTTGACTTGTCCTTTCCAGTTTCCTGCGCAAGCCTTCTGTATCCGTCAGAGGAAATCGAAAGTGTAACAGCAGTTTCCTCAAAATCATTTTTTGCAACATCATTATTATAAGAAGGAAGCACACCTTCCTCGCGATTCACACGAACAATATTCTGGGAATTATCAATTTTACCTGCATAAAAATCATTTGATAAAAGGATCATATTTTCTACCTCATATTGTACTGCCGGTAAATCCTTTTACCATATAATGTGTAATTCCCTTTACACATTATATATTTCGGCAATTTTCACATGAGGTTTAGACCTTTTACAAATATTTTTGCCCCGGCAAATTGCCGGGGCAAAAAGTTTCACACTATTTTTATATCATTTTACTGATACTGTTCGTTGTAGGTTGCAAGAGTGCGGGCAATCTTTTCAACTTCACGCATTCTCTGGTCAAATGCTTCTACAACATCTACACAATCCGTTGCAACCTGTTTTGCAGATACAGCGCTTGCGGTAACCTCCTGCGTTGTTGCTGATAAGGTTTCAACACTTCCAACAATCTGCTCATTTGATTCCTGAACATTGTTAATCATGTCATTTACAATTGCAATTTCTGCATTCAACTCTTCAATGCTAGCCTGAATTGACTGGAAATGCTCACTTGTAGTCTTAATCAGCTCACTCTGAGTGAGGTTTGTCTCAACAGAGCTTCCTACCTTTTCAGATACACTCTGTGCCTCAGTAACGAGGGTATCAAGAATTGCTGTAATCTCTTCGGTCGCACTTCTTGTCTGATCTGCAAGAACTCGAATTTCATCAGCAACGATCGCAAAGCCCTTTCCAGCTTCTCCTGCACGTGCTGCCTCAATAGAAGCATTTAATGCAAGCAGGTTGGTCTGGCTTGAAATATTTAAAATCATGTCCGTGATTGAACGAACCTCAACGGACTTCTCCTGAAGATGAGTCGCAGCCTGCTGCATCTCATTTCCATTCTCAATTACCATCTCTGCCTTGAGATTTAACTGTTCAACAATCGAAGCACCTTCTGAAACAGCAGAAGTTGCAGAATCCGTAATATTAACAATGTTAGTGGTCTTCTCAACGGTTTCCTCAATTACCTGCTGAATTGCTTCCGTCATATCGGTCTGTGCCATGCAGGCATTTGCAGTTTCTGAAGTAGAAACCTCAATATTTGACATTGCCTGATCCACTTCTTTAACAGAAGAATCAATGCTTTCCATATACTGCTTGGTAGAGGTTACTTTGTTTAAAACCTCCTTCGCAAGTTCAACAACGCTGTTTGACATTTCTTCGTTTTTCTCTGCAATACGCTCAACGTCTCCTCTTGCCTCTGAATGGAATTTGATAATCAAATTGTTACCCATGATAAAGCAAAGGCATCCAAGAACCGCTACAATCGCTTCAATACTAGAAGCTTCCATAACCGCATTCTTATCAACCGCGGTTCCCATTGTAAACATTACCATTACCAGGTTTATAACCAGCTGAGCAATTGCTGCGATGTTAACGCATAACTTTTCACCAAAGATAACATAGGCTGCTAAAATTGGATAGATATATGGGAAAGATGATGATGACTTCTGTGAGAACATTGAAAATGCATAGAGAACAAGGTAAACAACCATTGATTCCCACATTAAAATCTTGGTATCTCTCTTAACCACAAAAATAACAATGAATGAAATCAGCGCAAGGGCAAACATTGCCATAGTACTGAGCGGAATCATTGGATTAATCTGATTGTAGGCTCTTGCCTGATACATAGATAATAATCCAACAATGTTAAAGAAGCAGGTAACAACTAACGCTATAAAAAGCACCACGTTTGCCTGAGCTATCTGTTTTTTCGTCATAATACGCCCCCCTGTAAAAAACACATAAATGATAGACTTATTTTATCATATTCCGCAATTTTTACGCAACTTTTTTCCTATTCTTTTTCGAAAAAATGCAATAAATCACATAACATGCCAACATAGCGCAAAACGCCCCAGTGCTGTCAATCAAAACATCCCTCACCTGAGCGCTTCTTCCTGGCACAAAACTCTGATGAAATTCATCCGTTGCCGCATAAAGTGTAGCAATCAGCCATGCAAGTGCATATCGTCCTTTAAAGCGTGGAAAAATGAGTAACAAAAATACGGCTAACACAGCATATTCCGATGCATGCGCAAGCTTACGAATCGGATGATCCACCTTTTCCACAAAGGATAACTGTGCCTCCGCCGGCCACTCCTCAAAGTCTGAGTAAAGCACTCTTCCAATCAAATACCCCACGCGATGGCTATCCCCTGTCGAAAGATCAGCTCTTCTGGACGAAAATCCAAAAATCATGGACATCCACAGCACTGCTAAAACAATAAATGTAATTCTTTTTACCATAATATCACTCCAACCGGTGTAAACACTTTTAGTATCTTTGCAACCGGAAATAGCATGGAAAGATCAAAATATACTGGCGACAGCACAATCAAAAGCACCATTACCGCCAAAAAGCTCGCATAATATCGAGATTCCTTTTTTAATAGCATTGCAAGCAGCTGGCACCACAAAATGGAGTATGCCAAAAAAATTAGCAGAAGAAATCCGTTTAGCGGTTCTCCAAAGCACTCTCCCAAAATCAGACAAACAACAGCTGGCCCAGTTGCCGCCGCAAGGCATCTTGCAACACAAAACAAAAAGCGCTCTCCCCGTCGAAGAATCAGAGGATAGCCAGTTCTTTCTTTTGCAAGAATATCGCCACGCACAAAAAATATCAATAAAAAAAGAATAAAAAGATTCGAACCCCATACAGGATAGGTCTTACCTTCTTTTTTCATTTCTACCGCCGCGGGTTCGCCGACGTACTCCTCCCGAACAGAAAACAGCTCCGTTCCATTCAAATAGGAATTTTCATAATTACTGATGGTCTCATATACTTCCTCGGATGGAGCTTTGTAAATCTTATCCATATTTGCTTTTATGAAAGAAGCTGACTGTACCTTGAATAACGCCAGATAGACCGTCTCCTTTGCGACTTCTCCCTTACTTGTCAAACCAGAACAATAGTAGGTCACTACCTCTCTCTGATTCCCTTTGGCAAAGCTTTCCTTATAATCTGCCTCGAGTTTAAAACCACATTCTAATTCACTACTCAAAACCTTCTGCTTCAGCTGGATCTCCGATGTTTCAAGTGTGAATTGATAGATGCTATTTTGCGTTTCAAGAATCGTGAGCAGTTCCATCGCAAGAGCCTGGTCTTCGCAGTAAATTCCTACCGCAGTGTTGTTCTTTTGTGGCAACTGCAGATGACTAAATACCAGTGTCACAAAAATCATCAGAAGAATTGCAAAATATCCCTCCGCTCTTTTCAGTTGTGCTTTTAAAGAAAGAATATACCATCTTCCAAACAGTTTCATTTTACAATTCCTATACAAAATAAATATGAGCCAGCCACTTCATCCAATACCCGAGCGGCATCAGCTTTCCAACAAAGGAAACTGCGCCAGGCAAATACGCCATGGGGAAGATCCCGCCGGCACTGATGAACATAAACACATTGATTCCAAGCAAAATCAGCATTCCTCGCAGGCGGCCATGCGCCAACGAAAAAATGATATGAACAAACACTGCCACTGTCAATGAAAATGGAATCAGCATTATGATTGACAGCGGGTGAAAGGTAAACAAATCCGCATTTGTCACCATGCAGACAGTACATCCCAACAGATATACTACCAGCAAAATTACATACTCAAACAGGCCAAAGATTCCTATCCGAGCGCAATTTCGTTTCAACGGAGAAACTCCATACAGAGTAAGAACCTGATTTAAGGGCTCCTCCTCTTTCTTATATAAAAAGCCAAACAGAATGCTCTGCAAAAGCAAAAAAGCCATAACTGCAACCGTCACATAGTATCCGCCTAACTTCATTTCTCCAGTTGGCGAAAGCACGACACTTCGGAAGGTTTCATTTCTGCCGAAAATCTTCCAAAGATAATACTCAAACAAAAAATTCTCCGTGTCCCCCACTGACATTTTCAGCTCGTAGGAATGTCTCGCGTCTACTACAGAATAAATGGAAGCCTCTGACACCTGAACGAATCCAATCGCATCAAACAAAAGCTCCTTTAGTATAGATTGACTGAGGTCCTTGTCCGCCGAAAAGTATATGGTAAGCGGAGTGTTCTTCCCGTGATATACATCCTCATAAAAATCATCCGGGAAATCGACGAGTGCCTGTATTTCACCGTCCTCTAATCGTTCAAAGGAATTATCCCTTGGAATATAAGAAAACGTGCAGATGCTTTGCACGCTGTCCATCTGACCGACAAGACCCATAATCATTTCCATCTCGCCACTGTCTTCAGGCATCACCACACCAATGGTAATACGATTAAGCATTTGCACGTTTGCAAACCACTGGCTAATTCCCCACGCAAGCGCAATTGAGAGCGCAATCATAGCGATTACGCTCACAATCATCTGGAAATAAGCCTTTATACTTCTCTTTAGTTGTAATCCAAAATAATGATTTTTAGAATACATCGTCAATAATATCTTCTATTCCTTCCAAATCACTCGCTGAAAATGTATTTATGTTAATTACATTTCCTGAAATTGGCTGAATCACTGCACCCTTTTGCACTGTAATTTTTGCATTCAGCTTGCCCCTGACGCTTGATAAGCTCATGCCATCATAGGTCATATCCACAAGTTCCACCATAAAGGTGCCCTTAGCGTGTGTGATGCGAAGCTGTACGCTCATATCAAAGCCGCTGTAATCTGCAGCAATCTCGAATATGCCAGAGCGTGTATCATAAGAATAGCTACCGATTTCTGTCATTCCACTGCCATCAAAGGATATGATGGATAAGGCACCTGTCTCAAGTCCACCAACGGTGGAACCGGTCAATTTGGCAATGCTCATGCCTGCAGCCTTTAACTCCATATTCTGCCATCTGAAATCTCCGCCCTGAAGTTCAAGAGTTACGGTATCTCCCTCTACTGTCACTTCCACTGCTGAGAGCATATTCTTATATACATAAAAATTCAAAAGAATGGTTGGCATTCCTTCAAAGGCTTCGCTCAGTTCGCTGTAGGTAACAGAATTACCAGCATATGCGCTCATAAAGCTCATCATCGAACGCTCATCCAAAACGATGGTGTAGCCCTTACAGTTTCTCAGCTTTCCATCCACGAGGAAGGACTTCTTTTGTCCATTCGTCACATGAATGTTTTTTAATGCCTCTTTTAAATCCTTCTGGTAGGTATTCTGATTTCCACTGTAAAGGTTCTTTAAGATATTATTCAGAGTCTCTAAAGTTTGTGCATCCGTGTAGCTGGCAAGAATTCCAGTCACAGGCTGATTGTAGTTGTACTGAAGCACCTGATTGTACAGCTCTGACGAGGTTACTGTCACAGTATTTGCATCAATCAGTAAAGTAGCATCCATATGATCTCCGTCAAAGTTTCCAGAAAGAATCATCTCCTTTGCTTTCTTTGACTTGATATAAGTATAGTTCACATCCACGGACTCGTAATCCACACTTGCATCCGCATCAACGGTCACAGTGTACTCATCCTGGTCAAGCACCTTGGAATCATCCAAAGCTTTGCTGATTTCCCCGCCGTCCTGGAAGGTGTTAAAGATGGCACGGGCCAGCTTTGCCTCTTTTGAATTTAAAATGGCAAATACTGGAATTGCCACTGCCAAACATACTACGGCAACTGCTCCAATAATAATTCCTGCCTTTGCTCCTGCCTTCATTTTTTTCTTAGGTGGATTTACAGGTGGATTCGATGCATTGCCAAACACCGGCTGACCAGTGATTGGATCGAAACCTGTCTGCTGTAAAGGCTGTGGGGTCACCTGCTGTGCTGGCTGTGCTGGTGCCACCGGCTGTACTGGTGCCGCAATTGGCTGACCTGTCATTGGGTCAAACTTTGGTGTCACTGGCTGCGCTGGTGCCACCGGCTGTACTGGTGCCACAATCGGCTGACCTGTCATTGGGTCAAACTTTGGTGTCACTGGCTGCGCCTGTGCTGTTTGCTGCGCTGGAGCAGCTGGCTGTACTGGTGCCGTTTGCTGTACCACTGGTTCTTCATAAATAGGCGCACCTGTATGTGGATCAAAACCGATTGGCTGACGCTTTACAGCTTCTTCTACAGGCTTGCCTGTCATTGGATCAAATTTCATTTTAAAACACTCCTCTTCTTATTAAATACATTTAAAAATATTTTTTAATATTAATTTCCTATACTACTGCTTCTGGATTTCAATGCGCTTTTCACACATCTGAATCTCTGCCTCTTCATGGGTAGATAAAATCAAAATCCCACCCATCTGCTTATACTGCTTCATCCACTCATAGATGGATGCCTTAAAATAGATGTCCAGCGCCGTTGTCGGCTCATCCATCATAAGAATAGCTGGAAGATGATGAAGAGCACAGGCAATTGCCACGCGGCGTTTCATGCCTCCAGAAAGCTTATAAACTGGTTTGTTTAAAATCCCCTTCAGTTCTAAAGGTGCCAACAGCGCATTTTCCACCACCTCTGGCGATGCTCCAAAAAGCTTTAGATTGTCCTTCACAGATAACTCTTCCATCAAAGGATTTGCCTGAGGCACATATCCACAAAGCTCGCGAAAGGCTTTTCCATCCTCTAAAGGCTTGCGGTTAAAATACTGTAAGCTTCCCGCATCTGGCTTTTGAATTCCGGATAGAATTTGCATCAGTGTAGACTTACCGCTTCCGTTGCGTCCCACGATTGCAATGGCTTCTCCCTGCCCCACCGAAAAGGAAATTCCATTTAATATATTCTGTTTTCCGTAGGATTTCTTGATATCTTCTACTATAACCATATTAGTTAGTATAAAGAAAGGAGACCGTTCTATCAAGTAAATCGACCAATTCATAAGGTACTATTTCTTAAACAATATTAAGAAAGCCTTAATAGATTTTTATATTCAAAGTGTTATATTTATCTCAGAGGATAAATTTATATATCTAATAAGGAGATTTATTATGGAAAACAATGATTATGAAATCAAAACAAAAAAGACAAAGCCAGTGATGCTAATTGTCATTGTGGTACTTGTCGGAGTCATTCTTGCAATGAACGCTGTGTTTGCAGTCTTTCAGTTTAAGAGCAATCAAAAGCTCAGCCAGTACATTGATGACGACCGCAAGTACAATTTAAAGCAGACCAGCGACGAATATATCGAAGATGGATTTGTGGTTGGTGATCAGTATGAGATTCGAAGCACCAAGCACATTTCAGATGCATATCTTGCAGGAAGCCCTGATGACCTGGAAGAAAACGATGCAAAGACCTACGAGCTCGCAGCAGCTGTCATCGATGAGGTCATCAAACCTGAGATGGGCAACTACGAGAAGGCACTTGCCATTTACGAGTGGATGTGTGCAAACATTGATACCTCTGATGGATCAAGCTTAAACATTCCTGGCACCACTGCCGCAGAAGCAGTATCTACCCCTTATGGTGTATTAAGCGGAAAGCAGTCTGTCTGTGTCGGCTATGCAACCACCATGCGACTGTTCATGAACATGCTCGGTGTTGACTGCCACATCGTTCACAACGATTATCACAGCTGGGATTTGATTCAGATGGATGACGGCACCTGGTATCACACCGACATCTACAGCGACAGCAGCACAGGAAACCATGCGAACTTCAATATGACCGATGACATGGCAAGAACTGGTCATGACTGGAATGACAGAGGTTATCTTCCTGCAGCTGATTCATTCACCTATGCTTATGCATATAAGAATGCTGTAGAATTAGCTGATATTTCTACCGTTCCACAGGAAATTTTTAACCGCACTCACGGTAATCACAACAGCTTTACTCTTTACTATCTGATGAATATTCCAGATGAGATTGCTCTTGTAAAATCAAACGCAATTTTAGATATGGTTGCAACCATCTTTAATTCAGATTCTACACCTGAGTACGAAAATAAATATTTCAACTATTCATGGCTTGATATCGATGAAAAGACAAAGGTCTTATGCATCACACTTGTCGATTATAACGACAATGGAAATTCTACGGATGAACATGCAAAGGAATACAATGAAACCCTTTCAGAATATCAGGAAATGATCAATGAGCTCTTCGGTACCTACTTCGAGTTTAGAGACTGGCTCGGCCGCTACGAGGGAGATCCTGAAAAGCCCGTTGAGGAAGAGGTAGATCCTAACGCCGGAGATGATATGACGATCAATGGGGATATGCCATCCGATGAAACCACAGAATATGAGTCAAATGAACAGTAATTAAGGAGAGATATTTTTGATGAAACCCTTCAAGAAAATCATCGCTCTTTCACTGGTAGGCATTCTTTCTGCCACACTCTTTGTTGGGTGTGGCAGAAAGTCTACTCATCTAGAGGGCGAAGAGTTAAATACCCTGTTTCAGTCAGTCGGCGAAGCCATTATCAAGGCAGACTCCACTCTGCCAGAAATGACCGTTGATATGTACACCGATGAGAACGCCGAAATCAATTTTTCAGCGGTTTGTGATATTGAATATAAGCGCGTTTCATGTTATTATCACGCATATGCGTCCGATGGTTCTGCCTGCGAAATCACGCTGATTTGTGCAGACAGCAATGATGATGTTAGCGCGATTGTAAATTCGTTAAAAGACCACCTGACTACCCGCAGGGGAACAATGGTGAATTATTCTCCAGATCAGGTTGAGATGGTCGATAATGCTATCATTACCACGGTGGGCTGCTACATAGGTATGTTTATCGGTCCAAAGAGCGGATTCGATAAAAATAATTTTGTATCGGAGTTAGAAAAAAATGGTATTCAGTAGCATTACTTTTTTATTTGTATTTTTACCATTAACCTTGGTCATTTATTATATCTGCCCAAAGGCCTTAAAGAACATATGGCTTCTGATTGCGAGCCTTGTTTTCTATGCCTTTGGCGAGCCAATGTATATCCTTCTTTTAGTTTCATCCATTATTGTAAACTATCTGAGTGGTCTACTGATTGGCAGGGCAAGAGACAAAGCTTTTCCAAAGATGGAAAAGCTTGTTCTTATTTTAAGTATTATTTTAAATCTTGGAGCACTTGCTGTATTCAAGTATCTTGATATGGGAATCTCCGTCGCATCCGCCGTCACTCGTCTTTTCGGAGGCGATGGTTTTGATGCTATCGGACTGGCGCTTCCAATAGGAATTTCCTTCTTCACCTTCCAGGGACTGTCCTATGTGATTGATGTATATCGCAACAAGGTGCAGGTGCAGCGCAATCCGCTTTACTTTGGTATGTATATCGCCTTATTCCCACAGCTGATTGCGGGCCCAATTGTCCGCTACAGCGATGTTGAAGCCGAGATTGAGCAGCGTACAATTACTGGCGATATGCTTGGCGAAGGAATGGAGCGCTTCATCCTTGGTCTTTCCAAGAAAGTACTGATTGCCAATATCTGTGGTGAAATGGTCGCCACCTTGAATATGGCAGAACGCAGTGTGGTCAGTGCCTGGCTGTCAGCGATTGCCTACATGTTCCAGATTTACTTTGATTTCTCTGGATATTCAGACATGGCAATTGGAATTGGTAAGATGATGGGCTTCCACTTCCCAGAAAACTTCCTTCATCCTTATGAAGCAGCAAGCATTACTGAGTTTTGGAATCGCTGGCACATCACCTTAAGCTCCTTCTTCAAGGAATATGTCTATATTCCTCTCGGAGGTAATAGAAAAGGAAACGCAAGGCAGATTCTTAATCTGTTTATCGTCTGGGCATTAACCGGATTGTGGCATGGAGCCGCCTTTAACTTCATCGCCTGGGGAATCTACTATTTTATTTTCCTTGTGTTTGAGAAATTTGTGCTCAAAAAGCTTTGCGCAAACTGGCCAAAGTTCATCAAGCATCTCTATGCTGTGATTGTTGTCCTGTTTGGATGGGTGCTCTTCGCAAATGACACCTGGGCTGGCCTTTCTTCTCAGCTTTCTGCAATGTTTGGTGCAGGAGTCCGTTTCTTCAACGGCAGCGCAGCCTTTTATGGTTTACAGTACATCCTGCTTCTTGTGATTTTTGGAGTGTTCTCGACCTCATATCCACTCAAGCTGTACAATAAGCTTCCACAGTGGGTAAAGCTCATATTGGGACTGCTCGGCTTTGGCTTTTCAGTTGCACTCTTAATCAACGGAAGCTACAACCCATTTTTATACTTTAGATTTTAGGAGGGAGAGATTATGAAAAAAGCATATTTCGGAATATTTCTCGCCCTTATGGTTCTAGGTGGTGCCAGCATTTTTCTCACTGGAGAGAAAGACTTTTCAGAAAATGAGAATCGCTATTTAAGCAAATATACAGCCATCAAATCAACCGATGATGTGGAAGGGGCCCTTGCTGACCAGTTCCCGCTTAGAGACAGCTGGCTCACCATTGCATCAACCGCACGCTACGTAGCTGGGGAACGCGAAATCAATGATACCTACATTGGAAAAGATGGATACCTCTTTGACAAATGCAGCGAAACCGATTTCAATGCAAAGCAGTACAAAAACAATCTGACCTGTTTAAATATGCTCATCGACAAATATGAGCTTACCAATGTAAATCTGGTGCTTGTTCCAAGCCCTGGCATTATTATGAGTGACAAACTCCCCGCCAATGCACCAATGTATGATGCAAACAGCAAATATGCCCTCGCCTCAATGGTTTTCGACGGCAATGCAAATGTTGTTGATTTGCGCAACACCCTAAGCACCTTGTCAGAGGAAACACAGACCTATTACAAGACCGACCATCATTGGACTACCATAAGTGCTCTGACTGCTTTTCAAGAAATTTTCCCTGAAAACAACCTTGCTCTGGCCCTCTCTTCTGAGGAATCCTTAGAACAGATTTCCGATGATTTCCATGGAACCTTATATTCCCGCGTATTGCTTCGCAATAAGGTTTATGATTTCATCGACAGAGTAAACTTTGATGCTCAGACCAAAAATGCTCTTCCAGACGGACTTTATGATGAAGCAAAGCTTTCTACCAAGGATCAATACGCATACTTCCTCGGTGGAAACAGCGCGCGTGTTGATTTCGCTGGAACCGGTGAAGGAAGCTTACTCGTTATCAAAGACTCCTTTGCAAACTGTATGATTCCTTTGCTCTGCACACAGTTTGAACAGGTCACCGTCATCGATTTACGCTACTTCAGTGACGAGCTTGATATCGCATCCTATGACCAAATTCTTGTGCTATACGAAATGACCAACTTTGCGGAGGACATCAACCTCTTCAAGCTCACAAAAATGTAATATCAAACCATGAAAGCTCCGGATTTCCGGGGCTTTTCTTTTTTTCTAAGCACGTCTGGTGATTTTACTTCTCCCTTTTGCTGCGATACTCGTTGCTCAAAATCACAACAACAGATTTGTCTTCTTTTATAGAAAATTCCGTTGTACAAATTTTTCCGCGTCGCTTTTTCTACAACCGTCCACTGCCGTCATCCCATTTTGCCATGATTTCGAGTAAAGTGTGCAGGTCTTAGCGTCTATGAAAAGGAATACGCCGCAAACGCGCCGGACGCGCGTTTAGACCTGCATAAGCCACGGACGGCGGTTCAGGTCGTGCGGCGTAAATTCACTTTCATAGACACTTAGCCCTGCTAGCTTTACGGCTATGAATGGCAAAGTGGGATGGCGACAGCGGGCGGTTAAGGAAAAGCGCGCTCACCAAATTTGAACGGAATTTTCTTTGAAGACAAATCTTACCTTGTGTGATTTTTGAGCAGTCGTCTCATTTTGCTGCAAAAGGGAAAGTAGAACCATCAGACGTGTATGAAAGAATTATAAAAAGCCCCGGAAATCCGGAGCTTTTATAGCATTGATATTCATTTTAGAAGCTGAAGGTGTCCTTGATGCCCTTCCAAAGCTGGTCCTTGTCGCTCATCACAAGCTTGGTGCCATCGGAAAGCTCATATCCCTCTGCGGAAGGCGTTCCGTTGTAGGAACCAGTAAGCTGTGGCCAGGTAATTCCAATCTCTGGATCATTCCATGCAAGTCCGCCCTCATCACCAGGATGATAGAAATCAGAGCACTTATAGCAGAACTCTGCAATGTCAGATAAAACTAAGAATCCGTGTGCAAAGCCTTCAGGAATTAAAAACTGCTTTTTGTTTTCCTCTGTAAGCTCAACGCCATACCACTTTCCATAGGTTTTGCTGTCCTTGCGAAGGTCTACAGCCACATCAAATACCGAACCCTTTACCACACGAACAAGCTTGCACTGTGGATACTGCATCTGAAAATGTAAGCCGCGTAATACGCCCTTCACGGAACATGACTGGTTATCCTGTACAAATACTGTATCGATTCCAGCTTCCTTCATATCATTCTGATTGTAGGTCTCCATAAAGTAGCCACGAGAATCCCCATGCACTGCTGGCTCAATCACATAAAGCCCTTCGATTCCACCTACATTCTTTTCAACTTTAATCTGTCCCATTTTTATTTTCCTTCATTCATAATCTCTGGCAACATTAAATCAAGATATCTGCCCAGCGCATCCTGCCAGGTTGGAAGCAGCTCAAATCCATTTGCGGTAAGCTTGCTCTTGTCCAGACGGCTGTTAAATGGTCTTGCGGCCTTTGACACGCCATACTCTGCTGTTGTCACAGCTGAAACCTGAAGTCTGTCCTCACCGTAAATATCTGCTCCTCTGGCCGCTGCCTGTGCAAAGATTTCCTTTGCAAAATCATACCACGAAATATATCCGCCCTCATTGGTCGCATGATAGTAGCCATATTTGTCGGTTTCAATCATATCTACCAAAAGACGAGCCAGATCATAGGTATAGGTTGGCGTTCCAATCTGATCATTTACCACAGTAAGCTTATCGTGTGTCTTTGCAACCTTGAGCATTGTCTTAATAAAATTGTTTCCGTTCTGGCCAAACACCCAGGCAATACGCACGATGAAATATTTCTCAAGCAAGCCTGATACTGCAAGCTCTCCATCCAACTTGGTCTGTCCGTAAACATTTAATGGAGCATAGTCCTTACAGTCCGGATCCCAAGGCTTTTCGCCCTGACCATCAAAGACATAGTCGGTGCTGATGTATACCATCTTTGCATCCACAACCTTTGCTGCCTCCGCTATATTTTTGGTTCCATCCACATTGATTGCGATTACCTTTGCCTGCTTGTCCTCATCCTCTGCCAAATCTACAGCGGTCCAGGCTGCGCAGTGAACAATCACATCTGGCTGAAGCTCATTTATGGTCGTTGCAACTGCTTTTGCATCTGTAATATCAAGCGCTACATATGGATATTTGCTTTTATAGTCAGGAACAATATCTGTTCCAATACCTTCATAGCCGCGTCCTGCCAGCTCATTCATCACATCATGCCCAAGCTGTCCTGCGACTCCGGTAACTAAAATCTTCATAAAGCCTCCAGAAATTATCTGTTCTTGTACATCTTCTCGTAGTACTCCTGATATTCTCCTGAAATGATGTCCTTCCACCACTTCTCGTTCTCAAGATACCACTTGATTGTCTTTTTGATTCCATCCTCGAACTTGGTTTCTGGCAACCAGCCGAGTTCCGTGTGAATCTTGGTTGGGTCAATTGCATAACGCATATCATGTCCCTTACGGTCAGACACATAAGTGATTAAGTCTTCTGACTTACCAAGCTCCTTGCAGATGGTCTTTACGATTTCAAGGTTGGTCTTCTCATTGTGACCACCGATGTTGTAAACCTCACCAACTCTTCCGTTGTGGATGATAAGGTCGATTGCCTTACAGTGATCCTCAACATATAACCAGTCACGAATATTTTCACCGGTTCCATAGACTGGAAGAGGCTTGTCATTTAATGCATTTGCAATCATCAGTGGAATTAACTTCTCTGGGAAGTGATATGGTCCATAGTTGTTTGAGCAACGGCTGATGGTTACAGGAAGTCCATAGGTTCTGTGATAAGCGAGAACTAAAAGATCAGCTCCAGCCTTTGATGAAGAATATGGGCTTGAGGTATGAATTGGAGTATCCTCATGGAAGAATAAGTCTGGGCGGTCAATTGGAAGATCGCCATATACCTCGTCAGTAGATACCTGATGATAACGGGTAATTCCATACTCGCGGCAGGCATCCATCAGTACAGAGGTTCCAATGATATTGGTATCAAGGAATACCTGAGGATTCTCGATTGAGCGGTCTACATGAGACTCTGCTGCAAAGTTTACAACGATGTCTGGGTGTTCCTCCTCAAACAGCTTGTAAACAGCCTCACGATCAGTGATGCTTTCCTTGACAAATCTGAAATTTGGATTGTCCATAACCGATTCAAGTGTAGAAAGGTTTCCTGCGTAGGTAAGACAATCTAAACAGATGATTCTGTAATCTGGGTATTTATTCATCATGTGAAAAATGAAATTTGAGCCGATAAAACCAGCTCCACCGGTCACAATAATGGTCATAATCGTATAATCTCCTTTTATCCCTTTATAAATTAATATAAGTTTTCCTGATATTTATTGTCGATAACAGCCTTTAAGTAAGCACCATACTGGTTTTTCTTTACAAGCTCATAAATCTTTAAAACGTCGTCCTTTGAAATCCATCCATTCAAGTATGCAATCTCCTCAAGACAGGCGATTTTTCTGTGCTGATGGGTTTCCACAGTCTTAACAAAGTTGGTAGCCTCAACCAAACTCTCATGAGTTCCAGTGTCAAGCCAGGTAAAGCCCTGTCCTAACAGTTCGACATTCAGCTCGTGATTTTCAAGATAAATACGGTTTAAATCGGTAATCTCAAGCTCGCCACGTGCAGAAGGCTTTAAGTTCTTTGCATATTCAACAACTCTGTTGTCATAGAAATATAAACCAGTGACACAGTAGTTGCTCTTTGGATGCTCAGGTTTTTCTTCAATCGAAATTGCATTTCCGTTTGCATCAAACTCAACGATACCAAAACGCTCAGGATCATCAACATAGTATCCAAATACCGTTGCACCCTTTCCGTTTTCTGCATTCTGAACTGCCGACTTCAAGCGCTTGTTCAATCCATGACCTGCAAAAATATTATCTCCTAATACCATTGCTACATTGTCATCGCCAATGAAATCAGCGCCAATGGTGAAGGCCTGTGCAAGTCCGTCTGGACTTGGCTGAACCTTGTAGCTAAGCTCGATACCAAACTGATGTCCATCGCCTAAAAGTTCCTGAAAGCGTGGGGTATCCTGTGGTGTAGAAATAATTAAAATCTCACGAATGCCAGCGTTCATCAACACTGACAGTGGATAGTAAATCATTGGTTTATCATAAATTGGAAGTAATTGCTTAGAAGTTACCATGGTAAGTGGATAAAGTCTTGTGCCCGATCCACCGGCTAAAACGATGCCTTTCATATTCACAAATCTCCTTTGCTTTATAAGCTCTTTTCACAAATCACGGGTATGAACATCCCAAAATGCTCATACCCGTTCATTATGATACCACAATTTTTAAAAAATTTCTACTGTACGTTGAGACATTGAAATAAATAGTCGATCCGGCTTTCCTGCAAAGTAAACCGCAATTCCAATCTCATAAACACCAGCCTCGAGTACCGCAGTGTTCAACAGACAATCCACACCTGGCAAGTCGTAATCGCCACGGTATCTGGCCTGTACATCCATTCGTCTTTGGCGAATGGTATTGAAAACGTGTATATTTCCCTTAGCGTCCTTTAAGGTCACAAAGGCAAGCGAATTGTTCGTTCCAATATCGCCCTTGAAGATGAACCAGCCTCTCACATGAAGATGATGTTCCTTCTTTTCTACATCATCAATATGCATCAGCATATCTGTCATCTTTACCTTCAAGGTTTCTGGAAGACGGCTGTAGCATTCCAAATGATTCTCACAGCAAAGCGACTTGTCCGCAAGATTTCCTTTGTAGATGGCATACTCGTTTTCAGACTTAAAGCCCGTATAGGCGCAGCTAAAGTCCATATTGTTCTGAATCAGATTTGGATTGTAGAATGGGTCCCTCTTATAAAACATCGGATGGCGCTCATACAAGCCATTATGTTCATTGAACAGTCTCTGAAGTTTCGCAGCACTTGCCGCATCCTGTCCTCTGCTGACGGATTCATAGTGAAGCAGTGTCACGTCATTTCGAACCACATTATAATAGCCATGCTCAATCAGCTTAAAGCATAAATCCACATCGTTGTACGCCACAGCAAGCCCCTCGTCAAAGCCTCCAACCTCATGGAATTTCTCTGCCGAGAGCATCAGACATGCGCCCGTCACTGCTGCATAATTGTACTCAAACGCGTTACGCCCGAAATAATATATTTCAGTGTCTGGGAAATTGAGCAGCGCATGCGCCGGACCATCTCCAATATTGATAACTCCGACATGCTGAATTCTGTTGGTCTCCGGATAGAGAAGCTTTGCACCAACGGCACCTGTGTGCTTAAGCATTGCCTGTCCAAGCATCAGCTCCAGCCATCTGCCCTCTAACACTTCCGTATCGTCGTTTAAGAACAGATAATATTCTCCCGTCGAAAGTCCCGCCGCCTTGTTACAGATGGCAGAAAAGTTAAATGGCATCACCTCGTGATGGTAGGTGAAATGGAATTCATCTGCCAGCGACTGATAAAGTGCACGGTTTTTCTCATTGCTTCCGTTGTCAATCAAAACCACCTCAAAATTTGGATAGGTGGTGAGTGTATAGATAGACCTGATACATCTTGATAAAATATCGTAATTGTCCTTGGACGGAATCAAAATGCTTACCTTTGGATTGCCCGGAGTCGCATATTCCACATGAAACCAGTTGGTGTCTCCAACCTGCTGCACGTTTCCCTCAAGGCCTCTGCGCAAAAGAGCATCCTCCTTTGCACGTCTTGTCGCAGCAACGATGTATGGTTTTGCGTCAGAACTCTGCGCTGTCGAACCAGCGATTTCTCTCCAATGATATAAAATCTTTGGAATATGGCCAATCCTGCTGGTCTTTTCTGTGAAGCGAAGCGCAAGGTCATAATCCTGAGAGCCGTCAAGGCCAGGGCGGAGTCCACCCAATTCCTCCACAATCGATCTGCGATATACCGCAAGATGACAGATATACATATGTGTCATCAGCGTATCCGGTGACCAATCTGGCTTAAAATGAGGCAGATGGCGATTATGTCCATCCTCATCAACCTTATCCTCATCGCTATAAATTAAATCCAGGCAAGGATTCTCGTTTAACAGTTTTACCACCTCATACAAGGCATTATCTGTCAGCACGTCGTCACAGTCCAAGAATGCCACAAATTCTCCCGTTGCAAGCTCAAGGGCTGAGTTGGTCGACTTTGATATATGACCATTTTCCTCGCGATAAACAATCTTGATCTTTGGATCATTTTCGTAGGACTGTAAAATCTTTCGCACACTTGGCCAGGTAGACGCATCGTCCGCCAGACACAGTTCCCAGTTTTCATAGGTCTGTCTTCGCACCGATTCAATACAGTCAATCAAATATTCATCCTTCACATTGTACACAGGAACAATCACAGAAATCAGAGGGTTGTTTGCAAAGGTTTCCCCTGTTTCATAGGAAGCCTCCACACTTGCAATCCAGTTCTCATATCCATTATCCTGCGCAGCTGTCAGATGAAAATTCTTTCGTTTCTGCAACGCTCTCATATATGGCGTTGACTTTCCTTTTGAAAGCTTCCACCAGACTAATTTTGCTCCATACAAAGGCTTGCGCATAATAGCCTTCACCTTTGCAAAGCGGTTTTTCCATTTATAACCCTTAATCTGATACAGCTGAATCATCATCTCCTGATTATGGATATGATTCTCCTTCAATCGAAGCTGTTCCTTTAAATCAACAACAGAAGTAAACTGATTTCCAACCGCTTCCTCAATCACATTTCGAGTCACATCATTGCCCCTCACATAGGCCTGGAAAGAAGCCTCCAAGCGGGCATAAAGCTCCTGTCTTGACTCATCCACCTCAAGCGCCTGATACAGGGCATCCCGATAGGTACGCGCATACTTTGAGCGGGTGACATAGTAGGATACCATTCGATAGACACAATAATCCTTAGGAATTGCAAAATCAAACAGCCACTCATAGTCATAGACCATCCAGAGACGGCGATTCGCATCATAGAGCACGTTATCAAAAATCATGTCGATGTCATAGCACATGCAGCCTTCTGCCGCTGTAGTGCCCCAGGCATCGCCAAACACCTCACAAAAAGCTTCTGATGAAGCAAAAGGAGTGCTCTCCCCTAATACCAGCGAGATATATTCACGCATCAATGCGCAGGCCTGCTCAAAATCTCCCTCTGCTAAAAGCTCGTCGAGATATGCGCCAAAGCCCTTCCCCTGGAAATACTCAATGGAAACCTCGGTATCAGAAACCGCTTTTGCCTCCGCAAAACGGATATTCTTTCCCTCGTACTTTTTGCAAAGTGATTGATACTTTTGCGGAAGTGACATTACAAAATCCTTTGCCTGAGGGTTTTCTGGCGCCTTGATTGCCACGAGGCCATCGTTTTCTTTTATCATTTTCGTGATGACGCGAAAACGCTTTTCGCGGTCACTGGATATTCTTGTATAAACCGTCTGGTTCATATTAATTCTCCTTCGAGATACATTCGATCAAATAAGAATTCGCAAACAGCGGATACAATCCGCGCTTTGACAAATCATCGCACACTAAGGCTTCGTTAAAGGTCGAAACACGTTCCACTCCGATGCTTGCACCGACATTTGTCATTCTTCCCTCTGTCGGGAGATAATCGTCAGTGTAAATATCCGTTGGAAAACGATAGTCAGGAAATGGATAGGAATACTTCTCGATTTCAAAACCAGCCTCTTTCATCTCCTGCGAAATTTCCTCTTTCGTCAGAAGACTGCTCTGTCCCTCCATCACTGCATATGGATTCTGATCCTCTGCTGCGTAACCCGCAAAGTATGCCAGTCCAAGACGATTATCCATCGCAAGAATCACTCGTGCACCTGGCTTAAGCAGCGCCTTAATGGCACCTAAAAGCTCCCCCACCGTTCCATAGCCGTGCTCGTTGGCTAGCTCTTTTAAGTTGCCGGTCATAAGAAGAACACTGTAGCGCTTTTCCTTTAATTCTCCTGCAATCAGGTCCCTCATATTGGCATTGTAAACGGTTGCATTCGTCTGACCTTTTAATCGGAGCTTTGCAATTTCGCACTTTACAGACTCAAGCTCAACCATGTCAACTTCCGCTGTATGTCTGGCAACATAGTCTGTCAATGCACCACATTCTCCTCCGATTTCAAGAACCACATCTTCTTTTTGAAAGGAGATTGCGCAAAGCAGGTTTGAACGCAAATGCGAAAGGTGATAATAGTACATATATGATTTTTTCTCGAGAATCTGATTTTCCCATGCATCCACAGGCAAATCCTTCAATCGCTCATACATTGAACGCATTGCCAGCTCATCTTCATAATAGCGGTATGCCATCGTCATTCTCCTGTTCTTTCGAATTTCATTAAAATAAATCGTAACGCGCTCGCAACGAAAAATCTGATTTATCCAGGGTTAAGTTTGGATTATAGTAAGGGTCCCCCTCACTCATCTCCTTTGCCCAGCGATTCGCGAAAAACTCCACCTCACGGTCAAAGCGAGCCAGTTTTTCCGGAGTATCCTCAAGACCTCGTGATTTTGATTCAAAGTGATGCAGTAGCGCATTCGGATTAAATACAATTCGCTTTCCAAGTGCGCGAACCTTCATACAGTAATCGATGTCGTTAAAAGCCACCTTTAATTCTTCCGAGAAGCCCTCTACCTCATCAAAGCAGCTCTTTTTCGTCATCAGACACGCGGCAGTGACCGCAGAATAATTCTGCACACAGAACAGTCTGTTCTGATAACCAGGATTTTCCTTATCAAAGCCGATGAAGGTATGTCCAGCGATTCCGCCAATACCTACAACCACGCCTCCGTGCTGTACCGTGTCGTCCGGGTACAAAAGCTTTGCACCCACAATGCCCACCTCTGGATTCATGCAGTAGCCCAACATTTCCGACAGACAGTCAGGGCCAATCATTTCTGTATCATTATTCAGCAAAAGCAGATATTCTCCGTCAGAGTGCTCTGCTCCAAAATTCATCAGCTTGGAGAAATTAAACTCACCCTGGAAATAAAAGACATGCGCCTTTTCGTTTTCCTGCTCAAGCTTTTTGTAATAGGCAAAGGTGTCCTCCTCTGTCGAATTATTTTCCACGATGATTAACTCATAGTTCTCGTAGGAAGAATGTTCAATCGACGCAAGACAAACCTTTAAATCCTCAATGTGATCCTTGTTTGGAATAATAATGGAAATGAGCGGTTTTTCGTCCCAGTTCCACTTCGCACGATAGATATGATTCCCGCAGGACTTAACCGTTGCTGGAAGCTTCAATCGATCGTAATGAGCCTGAATTGCCATCTTTTCAAATGAGGTCTGTATAGCAGGCTCTCTCTTAGCCTCATGCAGTAAAATCTTTGGAATATGACAGATGTGTTCTGCCACTTCGGTCATTCGAAGCAGATAGTCAAGCATCTTTGCATCCTCATACAGAGGATTGATTTCTGCCGTCCTTTTTAGCAGAGACTTCTTAACCGCATAAGCACTTCCAATGTAATTGGTTGCACACAAAAGTTCCGGACTAAAATCCGGTTTAAAGTTCGGTGACACACGCTCTCCCATTTCAGAAAGCTCATCCTCATCAAAATAAATAAAATCTGCAGTCGGATGATTAAGCACAAACTCCGTCAGCTCGTAGATGGCATTTGCGGAAAAAGTATCCTCAGCCTTTGGAAACAGCAGATAATCTGAAGTTGAAGCCTTGATTGCCTGATTTAACGCATCCGTCGAATTTACAATATCAAGTTTATAACTTTGACAAGTCTGCGCTTTCAAAGACTGTTTTAAGGCTTCAAGCTCATCCTCTTTGCCTTCCACAATCAGATGAAACTCTGGCGCATGTTCGAAAACGCGCTGTGCTTGCATCTGCAAGGTTTTCTCCTTTGGTTCATAGGCCAAAATCCATTCCGCGTAACCATATGGTTTTCTGGAAGCAAGCTTTTTTCTTATGCGCAAAATCGTATTTTTTATTCCATATCTCTTAACGCAAAAAAGAACTTTCCTTATCAAAGAAAGATCTTCCTCGCTTGGGATACTTTTGTTTGTCTCACTCATGGACTTACCCCTTTATGGTGTCAACCACCGCTATTCTATTCCTTCCCACATCGGGTGACCTGGCACTCTTTCATAGGTATCATAACCAGCAAGTCGATAATTGCGACTCCACCCATAGATTAACATTTTCTGCACAAGCTCATCGTCTTCTGGCATAATAAGGCACATTGCAGCGCTTCCTGGTCCATTTTGAAAATAATCATAGATTTGATCTGAGTCACCCGCCAGGACATCCTCAATTCTTGTAGTCGCATACCTTCCATATAACAATAAAATATTTGGATCATATTGTCGAAGTTGAGTATTTAGCTGAGGATCAGAAACTATGACAACCTCTCCCGCATGCGATATCTCAATATTTTCTGCTATTTCTATTGTTGCATCCATAACCTTATATGGATTGGTCGCAATGCTGAAATTAGCGGACTTGAATACAAAATTTCCTGAAGTCGCAATCAAAGCAAGCGCAAGAAGTCCGATTGCAACCTTTTCTCCACCCTTCTTTTCTTCCCAGAGGTCCGCGATTGCATACGCAACCACAAACTCAACCATAAAACACCAGATGAGTCGCGCGTATGAACCATCGTCCAAAAACATCAAAATCAAAATACCTGAGACTGGGAAAAAGATAAGCACCAGCATCAAAACAAATGGATATACCATATGAAATCTTGATTCTTTTTTTGTTTTAAAGCAGTAAACCAGGGACAGAATCCATAACGGAATCATGGAGCCTGATCCTTTGATGATCTGATAATAATCACCAATTTTCATATATAAATTTGTCATAACCAGCTCCTATAAAAACATATAAGCCACGATAAACAGCAGGCACGGAATGATAAGCGTTAACCATTTGAAGAACTCTGCAAGCGATCTGTGTCGAATTCCCTGACAGATTGCGAGTGCGCCCACAACCATAAGAATCAGGATATTTGACATCGATGACAATAAATTGCCAGCCAGCACCGTTACAAAAAGAGTAACCCAGCCTCTCCATTTTAGTTTTGCCTCAGAGAAATTATATGCCATCGCAAACAAGAACGGAATTCCTATGCAGGCAAGTACAGATTTTCCCTGTCCACCTCGAAACAAAAGTCGGGTAGAAATGGTAAAGGTGGAATATCCACCAAATAATATCATCAAATACAATGCCGCCAAAAATTTGCTTACCTTCTTTTCATTTCCCTCGAACAGAAGGTGAGCAAAGTGACGATACAGCCAGTATGTATAAAGCACCATAAGCACAGGCAATACCGTATGGCAAAAGATTGCCGGATGAAAGCCCACGATTTTTGAGCAGTATGCAGTCCAGATAGAATATGGTGATACTATACGCTTCGCCAGTGTATTCATCGCAAAATGTCCTGTGAACGCATCAAATTTTAATAGCGAATTTGTATGTATCGTAGTGGTTGCAATTGCAACATATTCTGCATCATCCGCATCAAAGTGCTGAAGGAAAAGCTGAGCCACTACCAAAAGCACCACAAAGGCAATTACAAGGTAATAGAAGACATCTCCCTTAAGCCAGAATTCAACCTCAAACTTCTTTTTGATTAGCAGCAGAATCATATACACAAGTCCCGCAACTGTCAGAACTCCAAGCACTGAGCTATATACAATCACAAGCATCGAGAAGGTTGCCTGTAATGCAATCAAAGGAATTGCAACAATAAGAAAGGCAGCCCACTGAACCACCATTCCAAACACAACACTACTTCCAAGATTCAAGTGCTTAATTTGAAGCAGTCTCATGAAGGAATATCCTAAAATCATTGGCACGAGTAAAAGCAGACCAATGGTACATAAAATATTAACAGCAATCATGTTTTATAAACCTCTTTGCAGATTAGATAAATGCACATCCGAGAACAGAAATCTCATTGCTCTCAATAACCTTTTTCTG
Source organism: Agathobacter sp. (assembly GCA_045641385.1). Taxonomy (GTDB): domain Bacteria; phylum Bacillota; class Clostridia; order Lachnospirales; family Lachnospiraceae; genus Roseburia. Next base: position 117,900 of record JAZUGV010000079.1, read on the forward strand.
ATCAATTAATTCCTTTAACAGGGACTTGTCCTTCTTTTCAAGAACAATTACATTGCCTGTTTTTGCCATTGCAAGGATTCCATCTGCAGTTTTGGTCGCCTGATTCACAAAGCTTGCAGATACGCCCTGCTCCTTTAAAATCTTTACTAAAAGTTCCACAGACTCCTTTGCATCTTCTTCCTGAAGAGTTGATACAAACAGAACATTTTCAGCCTTTTTGTTGAGACACTTTACTGCCATATATGCGCCTACCATCTCAGCAGATGCACCTGCGCAGCTTCCAAAGCTGTCGGTATCATAGATACGCTCCATCTCGTTTTCAGAAAGCACTACCTTTCTAAAGGTATAGAACAGGAATAAAATTGCAATTCCGATTACAAATCCAATAATAGCTCCGATTACAAAATGAGCCTTACTAAATGCAGTACGGATTTCCTCCTGCTGCTGCTCCTCAATGTTCACCACTGGTTCCTCCTCCTGTGCCTGAACACAAAGGGCTTTGTATAACTGAAGAGGTGCATCCTGTAAGGTTTCCCCCGCCAACTTAGAGACTGGCACAAGCTCAGAAAATGCCACAACATTTGCAGTCTGCTTCTCAAGTACATCCTTATCGAAGAATACTCCATCGGCCTGACTCTTTAACACAAGACTGCCCGCGTTCATCTTGGCAACCTTATTCACGATAGCTTCCTGAACCTCTTTTGCAAGAGCAGTGGCCTGCTCATTATCATATCCAATCACTTTTACGCAGACAAAGTCAGCATCCTCTGTGGTAGAGATGAGCACCTGATCCACCTCAATTCCCTCCACCTTGGTCTGAATCTCTGCATCGCAGAAGTTTCTTAAAAGCTCAGCAATCTGATTTGCATCTCCCTCTGTGACATCAAAGTACATAATGGTTTCTGGTACCGCAGAAGCATCGACCTTCATGATCAGTGCATTTTTCATATAGTTAGAGAAGGCTGCATAGTTGCGATAGGTAGCATAGAATGCATACGCCTCATTCTTTTTTTCCTCGCTAATATACTGTTCAAGAGTCTCAATGGAAATATATCCCTGCGCCTGCTGAAGCTGAACGTTTACAGAGGCAATGGAACGCCCCTTATAGATACCAAAGGCAACACCCACAATAATCATAAGCGCGATTACCACATATATTCTTTTCACAATGAAATGAAAAATTGTTCTTAAATCCTTATCAATATAATGTCTTCTTTCCATAAGTAATCCTTCCTTTTATCTATAATTTCAACCAGTAGTACACGTTATATGGAGTAAATACACTACTTCCATGGAATGCATCCATATATACCAATACAATGTAATACAGATAGAATACTATCATTATGATTTTTTGGAAGAAAATGGAATATTCTTCCAAAACCAGAGGAATCAGCACAATCAGATAAATCAAAAAGTAATCTGCTACTCTTCCCCCAGTATGGGTACCAATAATGAATGGCAGGGCCACACCCACCAGACAAATCTTAAAGGTACCAGCGATTTCATCAGAGATATCCTTTTTGGTACGCCACCTCCAAAGAATTAACAGCGCAACAACCAACAAAATCAGCAGATAGAAAATGGCATACATCATTCCGCCAAAGTTTGCAAATTTAAGCAGATACAGACTTAAGCTGCTGTCCGCCAAAAAGCTGATTTTTGGAAGTATCGCAATCAGAACCTGCATTCCAACCCCGAAGAACAGTAGCAGTCCAAAGAGCGCTGTGCTTGGAAGATAGTAAACAACATAAAACGAAATTGCAAGCAAAGCATATTTATGAAACAGCGCTGCAATCACACAAACCAGAATATACTTCCAGATATTTTTTTCTTTGATATAGCGATATCCCCAAATGATAATCGCAATTGCTGCAGCTTCTCGAATGATACTTAAGGATCTCAGATAAAACAGACAGAAGTAAAGCATCAGCGTCAAATAAGGCGTTTTACTCTCTTTTTTGATCCAAAGTCCTATACTTCCGTAGGTCACGATGGAAAGAGTTAAAAACGTGAGAAACGTTGAATAATCAAACTTAGCTGACAGCCAAAAGATGAGAGATGGAAGTGCATCTCTGTAGTCAATCATGCCAAATTTATAGCCATTGACGATGAATTCATAATTCTTCCAGTCCGCACCAACATCATAGCGAATGGCAGACAGCACGATGATTATGAGAATCGCCAGATTCAATCGCCATTTATTCACTTGTTCTTCTGAAAGCCAGTTTTCGGCAAAAGACCAGCGGTATCTGCCGGCAATGACAATCAGAATTGCCAAATAATAAATCCAAAAAGTCATAAATTTCCTCTTAATTTTTCGAACGTACGGCTGAGAATAACAGCAACTGCCACATTGATTTCTAACAGCCCAAAGATCAGACGCATCTTAGAAGATACTTTTGGCAAATAGTATTTGCGATACTTTTTGTAGAATTCATCCTTACGCATCTGCTTTGCCTTTGCGATTACCTCTTTTTGAGAAAGGTTGCTTGCGCGAAGAATCGAATCCATACACACATAACAGTTATTTCCAAATGTTTCATCCAAAAGTGCCTCATCTAATTTCCACTTCGCTGCATATTCCATACGGCGCTTTGCGACTGCCTTTAATGAAACATAATATTCATCTCTCCACTTGTGTGTCATGCTGTTGTCATTGACACGATATGCATAAAAAACCCGATCGAGATAATAGACACTGCCAACTTCGTCAAGTAGCGGAAGAATCTGATATACATCCTCTCCCATGGACACCTGATTTGCGCCATCATAGATGATATCCTCACGATATGCGCTGTGCTTAAAGCATTTTGACCAGACACTATTAAAGCAGTTCGTCGCTACAATCTGCTTTTTTAAGTCTTCCAGTGCCTCTCCTGAAACCACCTGGTTCGCCTCACAAGGCACAGAGAAGAAATTTTCGCGTGAATCATTCACGCCTGCGTTGAAAAACACAGCATCCACCTGCTGCTCCTCAAAGGCCCTGGCCACAGAAGAAAACAGACCTTCGTGAATATAGTCATCCGAGTCCACGTGAAGGATATATTCGCCTTTTGCAAACGAAAGAGCTGTCTTTCTGGCTAAAATCAAGCCCTCATTTTCCTTGTGAAACACAGTAATTTTCTCTGGATGTTCTTTTTGATAATCATCACAGATTTTTGCGCTGGCATCCGTCGAGCCATCATCCACGATAATCAGCTCATAGTCTGAAAAATCCTGCGCAAGAATGGAATCAAGGCACTGTCTTATATAGTTTTCCTGATTGTATACCGGCACTAACACCGAGAAAAAAGGAGCACTCATGCTGTCACATCCTCATAAATTTTCTGCATACAGTCACTTACAATTGGTTTTGTAAATCCATGAATAATCTCAGCACTGCTGGAGTGAACCAGATTCATATCGTAGCTCATAATCTCCTCCACAGCAGCCACATACTCATCTACTGTGTTGTTCATACATAGCACACCGTTTTCGCCCACTCGCACCAGCTCAGAATTTCCTCTGGCATTTGATGCAATGATTGGCAAATGTGCTGCGACCGCTTCCATCAGAGCCACCGAAAGGCCCTCTCTCTTTGAAGGGAACACAAACGCATTCACTTCCTTACAAACCGCTGGAATATCCTTACGGAAGCCCAAAAGATGAACTCGCTCACCAAGCTTAAGCTCCGCAATCAGATTTTCCAAATATTCCTGCGAGCGGCCTCGTCCACAAATCAGATAATGAAGGTCCTCTCCCTTGCCAGCAGAAATCAGCTTGGCAAGCGCGCGAATCATAACCTCATGGTTTTTATTTTCATTTAACTCTCCGACAGAAAGAAGCAGTCTGCTATCTTCCTTTAATCCGAGTTCTCCGCGGATATTTACAGCCGGATGATCGACATTCTCATCTGGAAGATCAATTCCCACACCTGGAACATAGACAATCTTTTTTGCCTTAATTTTCCTGCGCGCACGCTTGTCATCTTCCTGATTGATGGTAATCAGCACATCTGTCCATCTGCCAAAAAACTTTTCCACAGGATAGTAAACCATCCAATAAGGCTTCGGAGCTCCAGTGAAGAAATGAAAGCCATGTGCCGTATAAATCACCTTGGTCTTTGTGTTGTGTCCCACAAGTCTTCCAAGCACCCCACCCATTGGAGTGTGGCAGTGAATGAAGCTGTAATTATGCTTCTTAATCAGCTCCTTTGTCATCTGATAGGACTTGCGAAAGCCCTTAACATCTGCAGGACTTCTCGTAATAGGGATACTGATCCATTTTCCGTGATGCTGCTCAATCCATGTCTGAAACTCCTGCAGGATCTCATCATCGATTGGATTTCCCTTATCAAAATTTGCAACTACATGTACCTCATATCCCATCTTCTCTAAAAGAAGGATATTCTCACGGTTAAAGCGCTCACTCATATAAGCTGTCGTAGTGAGCATCATCATTTTTTTCATATTACTCGTTATCCTTAGGTTCCTCTTCGTTTGGTTCAGCAGGAGTCTCATTGACATTTGCTGTAAACTGACCTTCTGCGACTCCCTCCGTTGCATCCTTTGTCAGGACAACCTTCAAGGTCAGCAGAATGAGCTGAAGATCTAATAAAAGCGACTGCTTCTCAACATAAATCAAATCCAGTTTCAGCTTATCATAAGAGGTGGTATTGTATTTGCCGTAAACCTGGGCATAGCCGGTAAGTCCAGCCTTCACCTGAAGTCGATATGCAAATTCTGGTACAACCTCACAGTACTTCTCATTAATCTCCGGACGTTCTGGTCTTGGTCCAACAACACTCATATCACCCTTTAAGATATTAAAGAACTGTGGAAGCTCATCGATTCGAGTCGCGCGAATGAACTTTCCAATTGGGGTGATTCGGCTGTCATTGGCAGATGCCAGACGAGCCTTTCCGTCCTTCTCCGCATCCACAATCATGGAACGGAACTTCATGATTTTAAAGACCTTGCCACCTTTGGTGCAGCGGTCCTGCATATAAAAGACAGGTCCGTCATCGTAGGCGTTAATTGCAATTGCTGTAATCAACATGATTGGCGAGGTAATAATAATTCCAATCAGCGAAATGATGATATCGCCTAAGCGCTTGATCATTCTCTGAAAAAACGACATTCCGATATTTTTGCAGAGATATAAAGGAGTATCAAACAGATTCAGCTCCTCTGAGGACCTTACAATAATATCTGAAATCTTTGGTGTGAAATACACGCGCTTTGAAAGGTCAAAGCAGATTTTTAATATCTTATTTCTCTTGTCACTAGGTACATCGTTGATGATAACCGCATCATTGTTCGAAATTTTATCTCTCAAAACCTCGAAGGATTCTAAATAGGAAACCTCCTCGTCAATGACGTAACGCTCGCCTCTGGTACTGAACTTCTTAGTCAGATTGTTCTTGTGGTCACCATTGATAATCAGCACACTGTAAGGCTTAAACACCTTCTCGTAAACTGTACAAAATACAAAGGTATAAACCACTACGATGATTGCCTGCTCTAATAAAAGCTTTGACATCACAGCAATCACAGTGCCGACCGTCATAGTGCTTGCCGACATCAGAATCAGTACCACGGTAAAGCTGATATTGGAAATAATGAGTGACAAAATCTGTGACAGCACAACACCACCGGTTTTGTTGATGCATCCCTTAAAGCCATCAAACAGATAGGTAAAAAGGAATATCACTGCTGCATAGAGCAGACTTACCAGGGCAGAGCCCTTCTCTCCGTACCAGTGAATCATAATCATATTCAAATCCTTCACGAAGATTGGATAAAAAGTTCTGACCAACAGCAAAATCAATGCCAGATTCATTATAAAGCGATATACTATTTTGATTGATTCTGTCTTTCTCATAAAAAATCCTTTATATCAAATTCTAAACACGAATATTTATTATATCACAGTCGTTTATTATTAGTCCACTTTCGGCGCCTGTGCATCGATGCGCTCCACCGTGGTTTCCGAGTTCATATCATAGAAGCCAACGGTATTTTTATTGGATACAACCGTAATGCTTAATACATCATACATTCTGTGATGCGCCACAAGCGCACCATTCTCATAGCCAGTGCAGCTCATAGAGAGAAGATAATCCCCTCCCTGAAGATTCATATCCTGCTCAAAGGTAACCAAAAACTCATCACCCGGTCTGCAATCGCCGAGATCCACCTTCTCAAGCATGGTATTTGTACCTGTAATATCCACACCGCGAATACTCTTAAAGGTAAAGGTAAAAATCGGATTATAAATTGGCTCATTGATCAGCGCCTTTACACAGATTTTAAAGCGGGTGTTCTTAGGGATGATGTTGGTGTATTCTCCATCCTCATCAATCACAGCAAAATCATAGATGGTAGCCTTTCCATCTCCATACTCGTCCAAATCTGGATTGATGGTAAAATAATTCTTCCAGAAAGCCTCAACCTTGGTGTTATCTCTTCTCACCAGATTATCCTTTTTCAACTTACTGCCAAGAGAAGAGGTTAATGCCTTCTTATAGAGATTGATGACATCCTTGGTCGAACCCTCTGCCTCTTTTTTCCCTTTATTCAAAAAGATTACGCGGTCACAGTATCTTGAGATGCTTCCCAAATCATGACTCACAAAAAGAATCGTTTTTCCGCGTCTCTTAAAATCCTCAAACTTCTGATAGCACTTTGTCTGGAAGAAAACGTCTCCTACGGAAAGTGCCTCATCGACAATCAAAATATCTGGATCGATATTGATTGCAACTGCAAAAGCGAGTCTGACAAACATACCACTCGAATAGGTTTTTACAGGCTGCTTTACAAATTCTCCAATATCTGCAAAGGCAAGAATATCATCCATTCTCTTGTTGATTTCTTCCTTTGAAAATCCCATCATCGTACCATTTAAGTAGATGTTTTCAATTCCACTGTACTCTGGATTAAATCCAGCTCCTAACTCAAGAAGCGCAGAAATTCTTCCGTTGATTTCCACCTCTCCCTCAGTCTGCGTCAAAACGCCGGTAATAATTTTTAAAATGGTAGATTTTCCAGCACCGTTCGTTCCAATAATTCCTACGGTTTCACCGCGCTTGATTTCAAACGAAACATCGCTTAACGCATAATGGGTACTGTAATTATTTTTTCCGATATTGAGCACATCCTTGATGCGGTCAATATTCTTCTCATATAACTTATAGGTTTTGCTGACATTTTGTACACGAATTGCACAATGATCCATAATTAGGCCCTTTCTTAAAGTACATCTGCAAAATGTACCTTTGTTTTATTAAATGCCCATACTCCAAGCAGTACGATTAGTCCAGTGATTCCCCAGAAATAAATGGATAAATCCTGTCTTTCCCAGAACCATACGTGGTTGATTAAGGCATCTCGATAGCCCTCCACAATGTAATAAACCGGATTAATCTTTACGATATTTTCTAACCAGGCTGGCATATTGATTGCGTTGACATTCCAAAGAATTGGGGTCATCCACATCAGCACCTGAAGCACAATGGTAATAATCTGCGCAAGATCCTTAAAGAATACTACAAGCGCCGCTGTAATATAGCTCAGTCCCAGGGTAAACACGATCATGCAGAGCGAATAGTAAATCACCTGAAGCGTATATAGGCTTGGGAAGTAGCCATACAAGGCAAATAATATCAACAGGAACACAACAAAGAACACGTGTACAAACAGGCTCGAAATAATCTTCACGAACGGAAGCGTATTGATTTTAAATACGATTTTCTTTACCAAAAAGCTATAGTCAATTAACGCATTTGTTCCATTGTTCCAGGCTTCTGAAAAATAAAACCATGGCACAATACCAGCAATCAGCCAAAGCACGTAAGGAACCTCAATTCCTGCCTTTGTCAGCTGAGATCCAACATTTAAGGCCTTCTGGAATACGAACCAGTATAAAAGCACGGTTACAACCGGCTGAACAAACGCCCAAATGGTTCCAAGATAGGAGCCGGCGTACTTCTTTTTGAAGTCGTTCTTTGCCAGGCTTAAAATCAGCTTCATGTTGGAGAAGATGTCCTTCACAAAACCTGTCCACGCCTTGCGATTGCAATACAAAAGGATTGCAATGAGATCGGCAAACACGGTTAGTATTACGCGAAACAGCACCGTGTTTTCTAAAATGCTGCTGCTCCAACGGTAGGTAACAAGCCCCTGAAAGCACCAGATATATACATTTAAAATTACTAATAATACCAATGCGATTGCATTTGTAATCACTTTTTTCATTAATTATCGCTCCTAAAAGAATAATCTGCCCTCTGCTGATTGAAGTTTGGATTATAGTATGGATCCACACCCATAAACCACGCTTCATAGCGCTCTCTTAAGCAGTTTTTCTCTGACTGTGACAAAAGCTCTCTTTCACACTTTTTTTGCTGCCACTCTGAAAATGGCTGAAATACTACAAGTTTCTTATGCCTTCTTGCCTTCAGACAATAGTCAACCGCCGAAAACAGCTTTGTATCCTTTTCTTCAAAACCGCCAAGCTCATCATACAGCTTGCGACTTGTCATCATTGCATTCTCTGCCACAGCAGACAAATCGTGCAGACAGACTCTCTTGTAAAAATATCCAAAGTCGGCGGTGCTGTCACCGTAAAAGCTATAGTTTACCTCCTGGTTACCCACCACAAGGCCTGCATGAGCCACCTTATGTCCACAGGTAATATAAGAACCAGCAACACCGACATCTTCTCTCATGCAAACGCCCAGCAGTTTCTCAACACTGTCTGGCTGTTTGACAAGAGTTCCCGCTGTTAAAAACAAAAGATACTCTCCTGTCGCAGCTATGGCACCTTCCTTCATTGTCTTTGCAAAGACAATTTCTAAATTGGTGTAATCTGAGGTTGCTAAAAGGCTCTCCTTTGTCTTTTGACAGTCGCGTTCTTCTCCTGTCACAATGACAGAAACGCAAGGATTTCCCTGAACCAGATAATGCGGGGTGTAATAACCGTAATTTGCAGACAGTGTTACCTCTGCCGATACTCCCATACGCTTAAAGTGCTCCTCGACCGCTCTTCTTCCATTTTCGTAGCAGTACATCTTGCTCTCCGGATTAAAAGAGGTTGAGTTCTCATGTGTTCTCCAATGATACAGCACCTTTGGAATGTGGTAGGTCTCCTTCGCCTCATCCACACATCTTAAGATAAGATCGTGATCCTGTGCTCCGTCAAATTCACTTCGAAACAGACCTGTTCTCTCCGCCAATGTTCTTTTGAAGCAGAACAGATGCGTAATATAATTATTGACACATAACAAATCGATGTTTAAATCCGATTTGAAATGTGGGAAAAACAAAACAGATGCATCCGAATTAATCTTATCCTCATCCGAATACATACATTCAATTTCAGGATGTTCATTTACAGCCTTTGTCAGCTCATAAATCGCATCCGGTGTAATCAAATCATCCTGATCTAATAAAACAATAAATTCGCCAGTCGCAAGTGCGATGGCCTCGTTGGTGTTTTCTGAAATACCACCATTTTTCTTAAGATGATGATAAATCACCCTCTCATCCTTCGGCGCATATTCCGTAATCACAGGACGTAAGACATCGGTGTCGCTTCCATCAGCAAAGCACAGCTGCCAATTTTCCGCCGTCTGGGCAAACACACTAGCAAGCAGTTCTTTTATAAAACGCTCCTCAACATTGTATACAGGAACAACAATGCTAAAAACAGGTGTGTAGGAAAACTCTGCACTTCTCTGCGCCTTTAACATTTCCTCCGTCAATGGATGACGTGAAAGAAAGCTATGATATGCGCTAATATTTTCCTTCATCGCGCGATCGCCGATTTTATAATATATTTTGTTTAAAGTTGCTCTCACACCGTATTCTTTGGTGTAACGTAATACTTTTTTAATCTGCATAATCTTTTCTGCTTTTATGCAATCTCCAATCAATTATGTGCATTTTCTAGCGGATAAAGAACATAAAGTCACCGGTTCTCCAGTCCATGGTTCTTACCCCTTTGCCATCGAAATATGCTTCTAACTGCTTTGCAGTATATTCATCCCCCTCCATCAGCCATGCAGGAGAATCAAAAATCACCGTATGAGGAAGCAGGTATTCATAGAAACTTTCTGAAAATGAGTTGTTTCCGTGATGGCCTAACTGAATGTACTCACTTACCAGGTCACTGTAATAGCAGCCTAAGAGGTACTCTCCAATGTAATGACCGTGTACGTCTGCACACATCAAAAGGCCGTTTTCTTCTCCCTTAAATTTCAGCATCAGTCCGCCATCATTACCGATGTCTTCGGTACTCATAACGCTGATGTCATCATAGGTGTTAAGCACGTTTATGGTCAGTCCTGCAATCGAAATGACGTCCTCTCGTTTTACGTAGGTAAGGCAGTCAAGATCCTTAAGCACTGCAAGCGACTGCTCATAGCAGTCAAAATCATCCCATTCATAGGCAACGCTCTTAAAGTAGTCATAATCATATTCTGGTGCATAAACCTGTTTGATATCGATTCCATTTGGATTTGCTGCAATTGCATTAAATACAGACGCATGATCCATATGATAGTGGGTGAGGAACCAGGCATCTACCTTATTCCCATAGGAAGCAATCACATCGCGAACATTCTGCTCATTTTCTGGCTGCCCACCGTCTACCACAATCAGCTTGTCCTCTTTATAGTTATACAGGGTATAGAAAATACCCTGGTTTCCAGATGCATCCACATGGGAAATCACCTCCCAGTCGTTCGCATCCAGGCGATCATTTTCATATACAGCATATTCAGATGTTTCCCCGATCCTCTCATATCCCGCATCAAAAATCAGGCGTTCAAATTCCTCCGTCAGCTTTTCCTTTTCATATGCGAAGGAGTCCATTTTTTCGCTTCGAAGCATATGAATTAACTCATTCTCAGAAAGACTTTCAGGAAGAGCATAAAAACTAATTTCAAGCAAATCCTCAACCTTCAAAAAGGTATTTGGCATCGCTATTTTTTGCTCTTTTAAATTTTTGCTGCCCTTTTCCTCCATCAGGGCAAAAATTTCCTGGGCGCTTTTTTGCGCTTCTTTTTTTATGCTGTTTTTATGTATTAAGATTCCAAGAAAAACACCTGCAATCAAAATGACCACAACAATTGGAATCACAATCATCCATACTTTTTTGTTTTTCATAAATTCCTCATTAGATAAACATTAATTCGCCAATCTTCTGAACAATTCCCTGCTTCAAGAAATTATGCTTCAAAGCTATATGAATACGGGCAACTTTATTGTGTCGATACAGGGTAGCTAGCGCATCTATTTCTTTGATCTGTTCTTCTGACAAACGACTACGATTCACAGACAAAAATGCCGCAGCCTGATCGACTGACTTTTTCATAACCTCACGTACATGTGCACTTCCAGTCAAACGCTTAAGGATAAACCCCAGCGAGTTCACCTTTGTGGCTCCGACAACATTTCCCCCATGCTGTCTGTAGCAGATGGTTGCTTCATGTAAGCACTCAATTCTTCCCATTGTACAGGCCACAAGCGCCATCCACCAGTCATGCATAGCAACCGCGTCACTGCTCAAATCCACACACTCATTTAGTGCTTTGTTCCAAAGCATCGTACAGCCTGTGATATTATTCTGCACCAGAAGGTGATTCAAATCCTTCACCTCTGGATTTAATGCTCGATAGGCAAAGAAGGATTCTCCGATACAATTTAAGCTCTCATCTACTACCTGAAGATCCGTGTGCACCAAAACAGGGCCCGCTGCTTTCGCCTCAGCTTCCTGCATTACCTTCATTGTCTTTTCGATTTTTGTGTCCATCCAGACATCATCCTGGTCGGCAAACATAAAATACTCGAAGTCATAATTGCGGGAAATATAATTTAAAATTCGCGCAAAGTTTTTCTTGGCTCCGCCACCGCTTAAAGCAATCTTTTGCTCCTCGCTTCCGACAATCACAATCTTTTCAGGGTACTGCTGCACCCATTTTTCAAGATGCCAAAGGGTACGATCGACAGAGTTATCATCGCGCACAAATAAAACCCAGTCCTGATAGGTCTGACTTACAATGGAAGCAATCTGCTCATCTATGAACTTTTCTCCGTTGTAGGTTGCCATACAAATAGCAACGCTTTTATCTGTCTTTTCCATAATTCAAAGCATCTCTCTTAGTTGTTCCGCCAGATTGCCTCATATAAATCAACGATATAATTCCAGCTGTAGAATTCCTTTACTCTCTGCTTTGCGCCATTAGAAAGAGCCTCAATTTCTTCTTTCGAATAGCCTTCCACCGATTCAATCAAACCAGAAAGACTTCCCTCTGTTTTATCAAAATATATAGCACTGTCCTCTGCCACCTCGCGGTTAAAGCAGACATCCATTAAAAGATTTAATCTTGTACTTCCAAGGGCCTCCAACAGACTTGGATTTGTCCCTCCAACCTCATGCCCATGTAGGTAGGCAAAGGCTTCCTCTCTTACCTTTTTTAACAGATTCTGGTCATACAGCGTTCCTGCAAACACAATGCGCTCGTCCTCACGAAAATGCAGTTGCTCGTCCAGCTGATTTGCAAACTTTTCGTTTGGAGTGGTGATAATCAAAAGTTTTTTATCCGTCTTTGCCTGACCAAACTCCTTGATCATCGTATAAAAATTATTCTCCGGAACAAATCTTCCAACCACCAGATAATACTCGTTTGGCTTTGCTCCAAACTGCTTTAAGTAATCAAGGAAGCTTGCATCATCATCGGAAAGAGTGCTCTTTTCCAACTCCGTTCCATATGCGATAAAGGTAGTATTTGGCTTATATTTGGCATATTCCAAGTGAATATATTTTTCGATATTTAAGCTGTCACAAATGATGAGGTCCGCAGATTTGATCATCAATCGTTCCGAATATTTCCAGTAGGCACGTACATAAGGCTTCCATTTTTTGCGCTTCCACTCGTGTCCGTCCGGATTTAGAAAAAGCTGTCCGCCCAACTTGTGAACCTTTCTTTTAAAGCTTGCAAAGAACGGTCCAATTCTACAGGCGAGAACATAGATGATAGGATTTTCAACGCCATTTTTGCGACAATAGCGGATACACTCTTTTAATGCCTTCACATCATAATAGATTGCCTTTGCCGGACCAATATTAGGTACTTTTACAGAAAAGCAATCTGCATTGTGATATTCAAAGCGGTCCTCTTTTGCATTCATGCACGCAACATGATACATTATGTTTTCATCCACCCGATATTCAGTTAACTTGTCCACAAAGGTTTCGAAACCGCCATAATTTGCCGGGATTCCCTTCGAACCAATGATAAACACATGCCTTTCCATAAAAAAATCCTTTACCAAGTTATTTCTTTTCCCTATTGGGTATCTGGAATTTCTTTGTCCCGTCTTCCATCAAACAGTGAAAGCGATGGGAGCATCATAACCAAAAATCCATTCCAGAAGAATAATAAATTGCAGTCATCGATGAACATCTGCACTGCAATAAAGCAGAGAATAATGCATGCAACACTATTTTTTTCCTTGCCCATACGAATTGCAAAAAGCATATACAGAAGGATTAATACCAGTACAAAAACAATTCCGTAGCGGAATAATAAATGCATCCACGCATTGTCAACCCAGTTGTATCGCCCGGTAACTCCATCTAAATTGATTCCAGAACCAATCATCTTGATGTTGTCGCCAAAAAGCTTAATTCCAAACTCCTGAATACCTGAATGTGAAAGTTCTAAGCGTCCCTCTGCAAAATCATTTAACTTTGCCATCCAACGAATCTGTGGATCATAGATAAAGGCAAAGAATACACCTGCGAAGAAAAGCACAGCGGTTGTTAGAATGGTAATGACAGAGCAATCCTTTTCCTCTGTCTGCTTGATTCTTTTCCAGATGGTATAACACCAAACCACAAGAATAACTGCAACAGAAATAAAGAAACATAATCTGCTTCCTGTAAATACAAATATGATTGCGGTCAATGCAAGAAGGCAGATTGCCACCCAATGTGGAAGATCCTTGCCATAATAAAACAGCGTCATGCAGATAATATTGAAGCTTAAGCTTGCTGGCAAAAGCGCATATAAAAATCCTAAATAGAGACGAACTCTTGTAGAAACCAGGGTTCCATCAATCGCATAGGTACCGCTCACATGATTTGTAATCACACCGCCAAGTGCCAATGCTGTAATCACAATCAAAAGTGCCAGTTCACAGAAGATGGTGTACTTGGCAATTTTCTTAAAGTCAATGTCACGCGCTGCAAAGGCAAGCGGGATAAAGGTAGCAAACTCAATGGCTCCATATAGGCTGTTATCCTTCAATGCAATTAAGATAAGAAGCACACAGACAACTGCAATCCCCCAGGTTCTCTTTGTATACTCGCGACGGACAATGCAGATAACTTCTTTTGCGGCGATCAGTGCCCACGCAAGAATGAACCCAAATTTCAAATATGGGCCAACGCTTTCCACCAGAAATGTTTTTCCCAAAATTCCAGTAATCAAAGCAATTATGTATGAGATAAAAAATAAAATTTCAGTAACCATTATTTTTCTACCTCCGTACGAATCATCTGAAAATCAGTAATCACAGGAGTCTTGTTTGTACCTTCCCAAAAGAAATAAACGCGGGTAATTGGTTCAACAAGATTCACAATGTAGCCAAAGTCCGTTTTTCCATTGCTAAAATCATGCACCTTTTCGACGAAATAGGTACCATCCTCATTCTCGTAGGAAATGACCAGGCTTCCCCCTTTGATTGCTTTTTGCGTATTTACATAAATATAATACTGACCTTCTGAGCCAGGGTTTGGAAGCTCATACATAAGTGCTGCGCCCCCCTGCTCTGCGCTGCGTCCCTTTGGACACTTCGAAAGATCTGATATATCAACAATCATTTCTCCCTCTTTTACAGCTTCCGTGGTCTCCCCCTTAAAGGTCAGGGTGTGACCAACTGCCTTAAAATAACCCGAAAGAATGTCTTTTTGAAAAATATAAATCAAAAGCATTCCAACGAATAAGATTATAGGAAGAATAAACTGCAAATACTTCTTCATGTACAACTACTCCTTACTTTGATCCCTCTCCCGAGAAGACCACCTTTATTGTCTTAAATAAAAGCTTGATATCCAAAAGCAGCGACCAGTTTTCCACATAGGCTCGGTCCATTTTTACAACGTCCTCAAACTCCTTGATTTCGCTGCGCCCGCTGGTCTGCCAGATTCCGGTAATACCAGGCTTCATGCTGAGTCGGACCTTATGATTCAGGTCATACTGCTCAAACTCTGCCTTTGTTGGCGGTCTGGTTCCAACCAGACTCATATCGCCTCGAAGCACATTAAAAAACTGTGGAAATTCATCAATGCTTGTTTTTCGAATAAAGTTACCAATGCCTTTGCCTGGTCCCTTTTGAGATCCAATGATACGAGGATCGTTTTCCATCTTAAACATAAAGCCGTTCATCTCATTTTGTTCCATCAGCTCCTGCTTGCGCTTTTCAGCGTCCATATACATGGAACGGAACTTATAAATCTTGAAGATACGGCCGTTTCTTCCGACTCTCTCCTGCGAAAAGAATACAGGTCCAGGAGAGGCATGCTTGATTTGTGGGGCCACAATCAAAAAGAAGATTCCGGTAAAAATCAATCCGATGATTGAACCAATAATATCCGTAAATCGCTTAATCACCAGCTTCCACATCTCAATAGTCTTAATGCTGGTGGTGATTACTGTTGCCTCACCAATCTTTTTGATTTCTTTATTTGGAATCTCATCCGAAATAAAATCGATTCCAATATTTACAGTGACACCCATATCAAGAAGTGTCCGCGTCCAAAAGTTGGTTTCTTCCATTTCATTGAGCGTATCAATGTAGGCCTCATCCACAACGTCCTGACGAATATATTCAATCAGACTTTCTCTTCCACAGATCAACGGTACACCAGGCAGCTTTTCTGCCTCAATTGATTTGGCATTCGGAATTGCAATGCAGCAAACCTTATAGTCTCGATAATCCTTATCAATGATTGTCTTATAAACTTTGTTTGCATGGTCCTCTGTCGAAATCAAAAGCAGACGCGACTGACGTTTTTCTCTTGAAATCCAGTAGCGGATAAATCGCTTTAAAATAATTCGCTCAGCAAAACATAAAACAATTGCAATTCCCCAGCCAAGAAGGAATACCGTTCGAGACATCGCCTCTGCCTCTTTTGTGACGTAGGCATAAACCAGCATTGCCACATAGACCAGCGTAGTGTGCTCAACTACAGCAATTAATTCTTTGAACCATCTTCTTTGGATGATTCCCTTATAGTTTTGTGCGAAAAAGGTGATTGCAATATCGACAATCGCCATGACGATTGACAATCTGATATACATATCCTGGTATATCATTTCGCCGCCATGATGTCTTAAGAGGTATGCAAGAATAAAGGCCAGCTCAATCATGATTAAGTCTAACAGCTCAAAATCCCAGTGTTTTAACCAGCCCTCACTTCTTTTTGTGTGCATAATACTAAGCTCCCAAAAATTGTAATTTCCTAGTTCATAAGCACATCCTGAATGTGCTTCATCATAATATCTTTATCTAAGCCTGCCTTTTTTAAAGCTTCCGTATTGTCCACTCGTCCGGCAGTATATTTTCGTAAAATAATTTCTGCCCACTCTTCCGCTGATTTTTCCAGTGGAAGTGGATAGGCGTTGATACTTGCAAAGGTTTCTGGAGATGCATTGTCAGACATAAAAAGTGGCAAACCATTTGCCTGAGCTTCCAGTGCCACCAAATTTAATCCCTCATGAAGGCTTGGCATCACAAGTGCATCCATCGCATGATAATAATCCCTCACATTGTTTGTCGTTCCTAAAAAGCAAACCACCTCTGAAAGATTTCTCTCCTCAACAAGTGCCTTGATTTCATCAAGACGTTCTCCTTCTCCAATCAAAAGCAGACGTGCATTTGGATGAAGAGTATAAATAATATCAAAAATTTCAATCAGCTTACTGTGATTTTTCTGCTTAGAGAAGCGGCCAATGTGTCCAAAAAGAATTTCCTCCTCTGTGTATCCCAGCTGCTTTCGAATTTCCAAACGTTTTTGCTCATCAAAGGCAAAGGCTTTTACATCCGGTCCATTCAAAATGAGCTCTACACGATTGCCGTCATAAGCAAAATCTGCAACATATTTTGAGCAGGCGATTTTCACATCTACAAGGTGGTTAAAACGCTTTTTAATCAGCTTATCGAGAAGTGGAAAATTCGACCTGGTATTGTGGCAGTGTGTCACAATCTTTTTGGCGCCGCCATCCTTCGCAGGCTTTGCCTCAAAGTACATCATGGAGCTGTTTCCATGAATATAAACAACATCATAATTGCCTTTTTCGACCAGCTCTGTAATTGCTTTTTTGTACTTTGAAAGTTGCTTCTTTGAAGGAAGCGAAACACAGTTGTAATTTTCATTTGCAAGCAACTGCTGACCTATTGGGGTATCAAACCCGAATCTGCTGGCAATGGTAATATCCATCACGCTTGCATTGTATTCAAGAACGTCTAATTCTACTTTGGTCAACCCATCCATAATAAATGGAGTCGTTGCTATTAATAGCATTCTTTTTTTATCCATACTCACCAGCTCTATGACTTACGTCGTTTAAGAAAAGATACAATCAGCTTTTCATAGGTCTCATCAGACATATGCATACGGTTCAAAAACTTGAATATATTAAATCTTGTTTTAACACTTGCGTATAGGCTTGGACTGTTTTTGCTGACATAGGAACACATTTCCTCTGCCGCTTTGCGATAGCACTTTTTGTCCTCACTCTTGATATATAGCAGTCGGAAATAATCGCACAAAAACTTTGAAAGCTTTCGCACCCAATGCTCATATGCCCCCTCCGGGCAGGTAGACAGCAATGGCTCGTACGCTATTTCTTTTTTTATTACCTTCTCAAAATGAGAAATTCGATTCAGCGAGCTTTGTGTAGAAACACTCTGGTTCACATCGCCGATTCTGTAAATGTAAAGTTCTTCATCGAATAAGCAGACACGCTTGGCACTGGAAAGTGGAATCGTATTGTACTCCTGATCTTCGTAGAAGACCTTTTCTGTTAAATCATAATTTAACTTCTGATAGAACTCAGTTTTAAAACATAAGCCATGAAGTCCCATTCCAGCGAAGCAGTCATCCCAATGTTCCACCACTTCTTTCAGCGAGTAGATGTGGTCAGGATGGGTCTCTTCCTCAAAGTATTTCACACGATAGGAAATCTCAGCTTTTGATTCGTCCTCTATACTTATGTCAAAAGTGCGATAACTCTGCAATAGAGCATCACACTCGGTCGTTTCAAGTAAATCAATTGTCTTAATCAGTGCCGCGGTATCCACCCAGTCGTCCGCATCTACGACCTTAAAGTACTTGCCTTTTGCGGCCTTACTTCCCGCGTTAATTCCAGATCCATGTCCACCATTTTCCTTATTTAAAATCCAAATGGTATCTGGATAGCGGTCAACATATTTCTGCGCTACTACTACGGACTGATCTGGGCTTCCATCATTTACTACGATCACCTCAAGCTTATCCATGTATTCCTGAGGTAAAATCATTGAGCTTAGCCCTTTGTCCAAAAAATTCTCTGCATTGTAGGTCGGCAGAATCAACGATAATATCTTCATACAAACATCCTTTTATCTGGCAATCAGCTCACTCACCCAGTCCACCAGTTCTGGATAACTTACCTTTCGGTCGAACTTTGTCTCAGCCAATGCTCTGGCATTTTGTCCTTCCTGGTCAAGTCTCTTTTGATCCATTGCATAGGCACGAATTTCATTCGCAAGCGCTACACTGTCGCCCGGTGTAAGATTAACACCAAAATGTCCATCATCAACAAGCGTTGTAAACACTGGATTTTCCAGAGTATTGAGCATTGGTCTTGCCGCAGCAAGATAATCTCCAACCTTGTTTACGATGCTCTGAGGCGCCCCCTTAACAAAGGAATTGATTACCAAATCTGACTTTGACAAAACAGCTGCCATTTTTTGATATTCCGTATATCCCCAAAAATGCACATTCGATATCTGCTCTGAAGCCACGAATTTTTCTAATTCTTCCTTTTGCGATCCTGTCCCTAGAATCTGGAAGTGATACTGTTTCTCATCCTTGGTCTTTGCAAGAAGGATTGCTGCCTGAATCAGATTCATAATATCATAGCTGGTACTGATGGAACCTGCGTAGGAAATCCAGAATTCCTCTGGATTCTTTCGCGCTTCTATTTCCTGAGAAAACTTATCGACTCCAGCATCAAAATCGTCCAGATTACAGCCCACGTAGGTTGTATGCATTTTCAGGTCTGTTCTCTTGTTATATTTTACAGCGCGACCGGTATAATCCTCTGAGGTTCCCACAACAGCCGTCGCATTTTTGTATACGGTTTCAGCATCTCTTTGAAACGATGAAAACATAATTTTGCGAAGAGTATCGTTTTTTACCACCATGCTCATCGCCTCTGGCCATAAATCCTCAACATCCACAACAAATGGAACCTGATTCGCAACACAGATTTTAGAAACCTCTGCCGCAATATCGTTCGCAGGAACCGAGGTATATACTATGTCATATTCCTTTATGTGCTCCTTCATAAATGCGACCACCTTTTTGGCGGCATCTCTGTTGCTTAGCACACGGCGAACATCAATATTCTTTTTGTAAGGCTTTGCCTCTATAAAATGAATCTGAAAGGGCAGATTCAAAGCACGTATTGCTTCAAGATCTCTTGGCGCTTTTTTGAAGTGTTGAAAATCGGTGGTGACAATCTCCACCTCATAGCCCTTCTGAGCAAAGGTCTGTGCCAACTGATAAAAGCGGGATGGACCTGATTCTATCGGAAACCACATATAGCCCAGAGACACAATGCAAATCTTACTCATAAAAATTCCTTTTATGCCATTATTTTATGCTCTTATTTCAAAGCAGTTTTCTGTGTATTATCGATTCCTTCCGTAGCTTCCTTCTTGAAAAGAATCTTTACCGTCAGAAGAATGATTTTAAAATCTAACCAAATTGAATAATTTTCAATATATGTTAAATCTAACTTTAATTTGTCGTATGGTGTGGTGTTATATTTTCCCATTACCTGAGCGTATCCCGTGAGTCCTGCTTTTACTTTCAGGCGGAGGCGGAACTCTGGAACCGACTCTGAGTACAAGTCTGTCGTCATCTTCCACTCTGGTCTAGGACCGACAAAGGACATCTGACCAACTAAGATATTAAACAGCTGTGGAAGCTCATCAAGATGGATGTTTCGAATCACCTTTCCTATTGGAGTAACGCGGTCGTCATCCTTCATGGTAATATGCTCCGGATCCTCTTTTGATGCCTCACGCATACTTCTAAACTTGATAATTCTAAAGACTTCGCCGTCTCGCGTCAGACGCTCCTGCTTATAAAACACAGGGCCTCCGTCATATACCTTCACAAGAAATGCGATAATCAGCATGATTGGTGAAGATACAATGATTCCAACAATGGAAAGAATAATATCGATAAATCTTTTCACGAAACGCTGGTCAATGGTCAGTCCCTGATTGCGGAACAGATACAATGGTGTATCAAACAGATGTATATCATCGGCTGCTCTAAACAAAATATCTGTAATCTTTGGAGCACAGTACACTCGTATTCCTTTTTTATAGCAATGCTTTAATACATCGTTTCGAAGTTCACCTGGCAAATCCGAAAAGACAACTGCACTAAACTTATCTACCTCTTCGCAAATTTCTGTAAAGCTGTGCTTTGTAAAATCAAGTGTAGAGCAGATGTTGTACTTATCATGTCTTCCATTCATTTTCTGAATCAAATCACTTGGATCATAGTTTCCATAGATAAGCAGCATATCTCTTGGTGGATATAATGCCTTATAGAGAACTCGTATCAACAGATTCCAAATGATGGAAAATGCAATTTCAGCACAGGTCATAATCAAAAGTGGAACTGCATTTACATAGTCACGCCATACCAGACACAATTCAAAATAGGCTACTATATTTGACAAAATCAGAGCCAGTACGCAGGAAAGGATGATATCTCCTAACCGCATATAACCAATTCGATATCCACCAAATATTCTTGTAAAGAAGAATACAATTAAGGCATAAATACCGATGATTGCCCAGTTACCTCTTTTGGCGAATGGTACGATGGTTGTATAATAACCAACCCAGTTTGCGTAAACCTGATACCAAATCACAGCAAAGGCCGTGGTATGAAATATTAGCGTAATCAGGTTCGCAATATAATTTAATAAGTGTTTATATTGGCCTCTTCTCACTGCTTAATCTCCAAGTCCGCTCTCAATATATGCAACAATCGCATTCATTGCCACATCTTCATCCTCGCCATCACAGCACAACTGAATGGTATTTCCGCATTTGATGCAGGCACCTAATACAGAAAGCACACTCTTTGCGTTTGCAGAGTTATTGTCTCCATATTCAAAGGTAACCTGGCATTTGTATTTCATTGCCTCGCGGCACAAATTTCCAGCTGGGCGTAAATGGAGTCCTGTTGGATTTGTAATTACAACTTCTTTCTTAATCATTGTTCTTTTCCTTCAAATTCATTTTATGAATTAATTTTCTGTAGCATCATCCGTGATGGTGAAAGCAACGTTTACTGTCCCAACACTGTAGCCTCCGCCAAGGCTAAATAGTACTGTTGCTGAATTTTCACCTGCCTCCAGACCAGAGACATCTATCGTTCCCACAATCTGCGAGGTTGTCAGCACATCCAGCTCTGACTCTTTTCCAGCGACAACCACTTTATAAAGTGGATCTGAGAAGGTAAGCGTTCTTCCATCCAATCCCAAAATGTGAATGGTCGAGGTTCCGACGGTGTATTCCTTTTCCGTGTATTTTTCTACATGCACGGTTACAGTCACCTTAGCCTGCGACTTTTTGACAAGTGATACCCCTTCTGGAAGATACTCAGAAATATCAATGGTCGTTACAAGGCTATCCGTTTTTCCTTCCATATTCAGCACTTCTGCAGGAATTACAATCTCGCTAACCAGATTCAAATCAGCCGCAAGGCCTTTGATTTTCACTTCAGCGACATCTGAGGTAATTCCCTTGATACTGAGAGAATTTGCTGGAGTTCCAATATAGCTAAAGTTCAACGGAACCGTCTTTGTATTTACCACAGTTACCGACACAATCACTTGATTGCTCGACAAAGTCAGCTTGTTCGTATTGATTAACTCTCCGTTTTTATCATAAAGCTTAGGTGTCACTGTATCAGCAAAGTCAATTGCATAACCTGAGACATTAACCGAAGCCTCAACGCGGTCAATACTCTTTACAACAGACTCAGGGCCTTTGATTTTTAGCATGGTAGGCGAAGAAACACTAACTGTATCTACCGCATATCCATCTGCTAATTCTCCAGTTGTCACTGCAGTCACTGCAAAATTGTCTATGAAAATATTTTCAAGACTCACTTCCACCGACTGTGCTGTCGAGCTGATTTTGACCTGATTGTTATAGCGGGAGCTCGAAAATTCAAGAGGAATTACAGCGGTCGAAACGCCCTCAAAAATCTCTGCTCTACTAAAATCTGCCGATGCAACAATATCACCATCGGAAAGCTGATTAATCACGCTTCTCTTTCCCGTGACAGATACTCGAACTGTATTTGTACTCAACTCGTAGTAATAGACATCCTTGATTGCGGTTGCCTCACTCTCGTTTACCGTGACAATCTTTGCAATAAAGGTCTTCGTAATATTTGGGTCATTGATGTTGTAAACCACCAGCCATAAAACAAAGGCTAATATTACTGCAAACAGCTTATACCAGATATTATTCGTCAGAGTTTTTAGAATTCTTTTTCCCATTCTTCAACCTCCTCTTGAATAAATCAAAGCCCTTTGCCTCCTGATTGCGATTCTGAAGATATTCGAGCTTTTCGCGAAGAAACGCTTCATCGATATCATGATAAATATATCCATGAATTGCCACAGAAACCTTTCCAGTTTCCTCAGAGACAATAATCGTCATGGAATCGGAAACCTCACTGATGCCGACTGCTGCGCGGTGTCTGGTTCCAAGATCCTTGCTGATGCTGATACTGTCTGAAAGAGGCAGATAACAGGTTGCTGCAAGCACTCGGTTATTTCGCACAATGATGGCACCATCGTGAAGAGGTGTATTTTTCTCAAAAATGTTAATTAAAAGCTGGCTGGTGACAACGGCATCCACATCGATTCCGGTACGAATATACTCATTCAGTAAAATTTCGTCCTCGATAACAATCAGAGCTCCCGTCTTAACCTTTCCCATTGCAAAGCTTGCCTTTACAAGCTCATCTATCGTCTTATCTGTAAACTTTCCGCCGTCTTCTTTTCCAGCCTCGAAAAGTCTTCCAAAGATTCTCTTACCACCTAAGTTTTCCAAAGCCTTACGAAGTTCTGGCTGAAAGATTACAACCAGAGCAATCAAACCAACGGACAGGAGGTTTTCTGCCAGCCAGAGAATGGTGTTCATCTGAAAAACTGCTGCAATTAAAACGAATAAGAGGATCACTAATATTCCCTTAAACAGATTCCAGGCTCTTGTGCTTTTAATCCAGATCAATACCTTATAAAGCAGAACCGATATAATCAAAATCTCGAAAATATCAATGAAGGAAATACTGATATCAGGGATTCCTACAAATCCAGATGCCTTCGCTATAAAATTGCTGAACAGCCCATGCAGTTTTGTGAACATATTTCCTCCTTTCCCATCTATGCCAGCCTACTGTTTCATCAAAATCAATTACTTTAATAAATCTTCGTCAATATCTAACTCTTTTGCTAACGCCTTGCGGTCCAACACGGTAGTGTCTCCCGTAGGAGCCTTTGGTGCCCTTGGCATAGCTGATGCCGAATTTCCCTGCTGAAGGCTTCGTGGCATCTTTCCTGTATTGCCAAACTGCTTTACCTGCTTTTCTGTTGCAGCTACAATGCGCTTTGGCACAGCCTTTACATAGTAATAATATTCATCATCTTCAAACTGAACATTCTCAACTCTTGTATAGTCTAAATTCATACAGAAGAACATCAGCACATAGCCAACCAAAAGTGCAAGTACAGTTCCAATCAGTAACGAAGTCACATTAATCTTTACACTTAAAATCAGGCTTAATAAAACGGTAACAATCGCATGTGCTAAAGCTCCAGCGATGAAAGCAATCACCCATGAATAGTCGTTCTTCATTCTGCGTACAAGATACACAAGAAGGGAAGTCAGCACAACTGCGATCAGCGAAACAAGCATCTCCTTGTTGTCCGCAATCAGACCAACACAGACCTTCATCTTTTCACTGCTGGAGGTCTTAGCTGCCGATGTCAGCATCGGTGCATTCTTATGCACACCGTTGATGTAATGAAATACAATCGTTCCACATGCAACTGAAATTACTGAATAGATTGGGCGAATCAGTCCGCTAATCACTGGCGAAATCTGAGGTACCCCTATTCTTCCAAACACAACAGTAAGCAATGCCACCACGTTGTCCTTTGGGCAGAAGCGAAAATACAGGAAAAATACTACGAGGAATAAAATCAGTCCAACAACCGCCGCCTCCATTGTGAGCGAATACAGGTGCAATAAAACCACTACTGCAGAAATGCACATTGTAACGTTGATTGGAAGTAAACAGCAAATCAATGCAAGAATAATCAAAATTGGAATCGAATTCAGTCTCACCATGTAGCCGATTGATCCGCGAATCAACAGGAATATCACAAGTGCCAATATAAATTTGAGCACCATCTTAATGTAGGTCTCACGTTTTGCATAAAAGCGTAAAATCTTTTCTTTTATTTCTAGTAACTGTGCCATGTTTCCTCCTACTTTTCCTCCTGAGAGTAAATCTTGTTAAGGCGCTTTAAGTGATTGCGATAGGACTTTGCCTTTAACGCCTGCTTCTCATAACGGAAAATGTATACCAGATAGGTAATAATAAAATAAATTGCCATAAAGGCCAGATAGATTAATATAATTTTCATCGCAAAGCTTTCATAGTCGATGGAGCTAATTTTTCCAGTCAAAGCATCCATATCAGAAAGCAGCCAAAGCAAGGCAATTCCAACGAAAGCCAAAGTCCCTGAAAAGAAGCTCTTTAGCAATTCCTTGGAAATGTAGTCACTGCGGTAAAAAACGCGGTTATTTTCTATACTTTTACTTTCTTTTTGATCAAGAAGAGCAAGCTGATACTCCTCCTTGATTTTTTGTTCATTTAGCATGTTTTTCTCCTAAAAGGCATATTTATGCATTCTTTCGTATTATACCACATACCTACTTCAAGTTCAATTTTTGACCGAGTAAAGTACCAAAATAAATCATGCTTGCAACAATCACAATCATTGGCCCTGTAGCCACATTTGTGAAGTAGCTGACAAATAATCCTAAAACTCCAGAAAACATGGAAAATATCACAGCATACGCCGTATAACTGCGCAGATTTTTTGCCACGTTGCGCGCTGATGCCGCAGGTAAAATCAACAGAGCATTTATAATCAAAATTCCCACCCACTTGATGGAAAACATAACAATCACTGCAACAAGCACTGCAAACAGCTGGTCTATCAGTCGGACGCGAATCGATCTGCTCTTTGCCAATACCGGGCTGATGGTAATTGCGTTCATCGCATTAAAGGCAAAAATCCAGAACACAAAAGTAATAAGCAGTACCACCAAAAGGGAAATCACCTCTGGCTTTGAGATACTTAATATATCTCCCACCAAAAGACCTGAATACTTGCTGAAGTTTCCACCCTTTGAAAGAATCGCAAGGCCGATTGCAAGTGCACAGCTGCTAAACACAGAGATTACTGTATCGGTAGAGGCAAACGCCTTTGCATTAATCCAGTTTAAAAGCAGCGCAAACAGCACCGCAAAAATCACCATGGAAATAGTGGTATTGCTCATTCCACAAATAACACCCACCGCAATTCCAGTAAGTGCAGAATGTCCCAAGGCATCTGAAAAATATGCCATTTTTCGGTTCACCACCATGGTTCCAAGAAGCGCAAACAGTGGCGTAATAATAATGATTGCAAGAAATGCAATCTTCATAAAATCATATTGAAATACAGAGGCAATTTCCATTAGCAGTTACCCCCTTGGTCCTTTCCACGATAGCTGGCATCATAGTGCTCTATGCGCACCGCCTTTGTCTTTTCTTCTGCTTTACTGTGTTCCTCTGACTGTGGCATAGCCACCTCATTTATCCCAAAAATCTCATGAAACGCACGCGTTGCAAACACTTCCTTTGGCGTTCCTGACGCGAGCACACTCTGGTCGATTAACACCACCTGGTCCGCGTATTTGCGCACGTATTCCAGATCGTGTGAAATCAAAATCACTGCCAGATCATACTCTTCCTTTAACCTGGTGATTGTTTTATAAAAAAGCTCCATTCCATTGATATCTACGCCGGATACTGGTTCATCCAAAAGCAGCAGATGTGGCTTATTCATAATCGCCATCGAAAGAAGTACTCTCTGTAACTGTCCTCCAGAAAGATTACAAAGCTTGCGGTCAATCAGATTCCCCGCCTCAAACACCGAAAGTGCGGCCTGAATCTGCTCATAGATTTTGCGTCTTTTTGCCAAAAACACTGGAAATCGAAACTGATAGCTAGCAATCAGATCATACACAGAAATTGGACTGTTTTTTTCCACATTGAGATTCTGCGGAACATATCCAATGCGCAGTTTTTCCATGTGTCCGTCCTTCGTATCGCGAAACTCAATCGTTCCAGTATGCTTGACATCTCCAAGCAAAGCTCTCATCAGCGTAGACTTGCCGGCTCCATTTTTTCCGACAATTGCTAACAGAGAATTGCAATGTACATGAAGATTCACATCAGATAATACAATCTGCTCCCCGAATCGAACGCCCAAATGATTTATTTTTATACAGTGAAAGCCACAGGCTTTAATTATTTTTTTCATAGTAACCCTTTAGCAGGTCGAGATTCTTTCTCATCTCAACCAGATAGTAATCGAAATCGGATATCTCGCTTTTTCGTGTCAGAGGATTGAGGTACAAAGGATAAGCTCCTCCCTCTTTTCTTAGAATCTCTGACATCTCTTTTCCATAGGTTTCCTCCGCCAGCACAAGAACGCTTCCACATTCTTTCATGCTGCTCAGGGTATCTGCAATCTCTCCCGCAGAAATTTGCCGTTCCTCATCTAAATCAATGGTTGCAACCACGTTAAGTCCAAGTTCCCCTGCAAGATATTCATATGCAGGATGTAGAAGAACCACGCTCTGATTTTGAAGTTGCCCACGAATTTCATTCTCATAGGAAGCAAGCTCCGCCAGCTGCTCATCATACTTTTTTGCGTTGCTCAAATATGCCTTTGCATGAGCTGAATCGGTCTCGGCAAGCGTTTTTGCAATATTGCTTACCATTTCACGATAACCGGATATGCTCATCCACACATGTGCATTTTCACTGCCGTGTTCATGTGCATGCTCCTCGTCTGCTTCATGCTCCTGTTCATCTTCTTCGTGCTCCTCTTCCACAAGGAGTGTGATATTCTCTGTTGCAGTAATGAGCGTAAGCTCTTTATACTGCGCAACAACATCATCTAGAAAAGACTCAATTCCGCCGCCGTTTACTACAAACACATCCGCTTTTGACAAAAGCTGCATATCCGCAGGCGTCATCTGAAAATCGTGCAGACAGCCGGTCTGCGGTTCACTCATGTTTGTTACACTGACTCCATCAATTCCATCTGTAATATATAGAGTCGCAACATAGAGCGGATAGAATGAAGTAACTATATGAAAATCACTTTGATTTTTACTGTTTTCACCTGTGTGCACATAGATTGCTGTAAACCCGCCAAACAGAAGCAAAATCACAGCCAGCATCAGACACACATAATATCTTGTCTTCATAAAACACTACTTTCTTTTATTTGGATTTTTTCCAAGTTCCTTGTGCTTCAACGCTTTCTTTGCCTGCTTCTTTTTGATAGCGTTCTTCGCAACTGGGCGGTCAGTATTTTTCCAACGCTCCTTTTTCTTTGGTGCATCGCCCACTGCCTCAGCCTCTTTTTTCTCTCGCGCCTTGCGCGCGTTCTCCTGTGCCTTTGTCTCTTCCACCAAAGGCGCACCAAAGGCACGCGTCTCCATCAGCTCCCAAATTTCCTCCTGTCCAGCCTTGGTCTCTGCTGAAAACGGAATGACAGGGGTATCCGAAGGCGTGCGAAGCGTTTTTCGGATTACCTGAATATTTCGAGCCAGTTCTCCTCTTGAAACCTTATCACTTTTGGTCACTATAATAACTGGAGAAAAGCCCTGTTCCACCATCCAGTGATACATCAGACAATCGTTATCGGATGGTACGTGGCGCACATCAATCAGCAAAAACACTGCGATTAGTTGCTGAGATTCATGGAGATAATTCTCAATCATCGTTCCCCACTGTGCCTTAATCTCCTCATTTGCCCTTGCATATCCATAGCCTGGCAAATCGACTAAATACATCTTTTCATTGATATTATAAAAATTAATGGTCTGTGTTTTTCCTGGAGAAGAAGAGGTGCGGGCAAGTCCCTTTCGATTCATCAGCACATTGATGAGCGAAGACTTTCCCACATTTGACTTTCCTGCAAATGCAATTTCAGGAAGTTCATTTTCAGGGATCTCGCTGGTAATACCAACAACCGTCTCCAAATTTACACTTCGAATAATCATGGAATATCCTTTCTTCTTCTGGCAAAATATTTTTTGCCAGGTACTATATTAACTCATAAGTCGTCACTATTTTATTAATCTATTCTTAATTTTTGCAAACGTATCCCACAGAAGCTTTTCGTGCAAAAGAATCAGGCAGACAAAGTAGATTGCCATTCCGCTTACAATCAGAATCAATGTTGATCCAAGGCCATAGGCAAGCAGCCTTCCGAGGAAATACAGTGCGACGGTCATTGCGACTGCTGCAATCAGACTTTTTACACCAGAAAGAAGAATCTTTCCCACATGAAATTCCTTTCGAATCAAAAACAGCTGCACAAAAGAAATCACAAATTCGGCGGTAACGCTTGCAATCGCTGCTCCCATCGAAAACAGGCGTGGAATCAGAATCAAATTCATGCAAAGATTTACTGCTGCGCCGATAAAGATGGTAATTGTCACTTTATTTTCACGCTTTGTGGCCATGAGATACTGAACCCCTGTGACATTGCTAAGTCCAATTGCAGGAATCAGAAATGCCAAGATCTTTAACAGTCTTGCAATCGGTTCCATCCCCTCTCCATAAAACCATGGAATGAAGTGGTTTGCTACTGAAAACAGCCCAAACGCAAGCGGCAGGCTCAAAAACCAGACAAATCGATAAGCCCCATAGAGAAGCTTTTTGATTCCTTCTTCATCCTTTTGTTCAAACATGGCGCTCACTCTTGGAATCATAACCGCCTCAAGCGCTGTCACTAAAGTAAGTGCCGCCTTTGCAAGCTTCATCGCCTGCTCATAATAACCATTTTCAGTGGTCGTTGTCGTAAACCAGCCAATCATGGTCTTATCCAAAATGGTGTAGATGGAAATTGCAATCGCAGGAATAAACAAAAGCAGAGTTCCCTTGAAGTGCTTCATCAGCTCAAAATCTTTGATGTGTGGGCGATTGACATACTTTGGCAGATACACCCAGACAGACAGATGTCCCAGCAGCTCAAGAATCACAACTCCAGCCACATACAAAAACAAATCTTCTGGCTTTTGTATAAAAATCACGGTAAAAAGCACATTTAAAATTCGAAAGATTGCGTTTCGAAGAGCAACCTTCCCCACCTCTTCAAGGCCCTGGAAAAACCAGGATATATTCCCTGCAACAGAGACGAGCGTAATGCTCTGAATCAGATACAGCTTTAAGTAGTTTGTCTGAAAGGCAATAAATATGCCATAAAAAACGGCAACCACTACAACCGAAATAATGCTCAAGAATTCAATATTCCAAAATACCTTTGAATATGCTGCTTTATCCTTCTGTACATAAGATATTTCACGGTTTCCATAAATCAGAGTTCCCAAGGTTGCAAACAGTCCAAACAGTGCAACCACAGAGGCTGTATAGCTGTATGCCCCAATCGGATCCACCCCTAAGGTTCTCGCGAGATGACGCGCTGTAATCAATGGGGTTAACACTGCTAAAATCTGATAGCTCAGGTTATATATGTAATTGCGTTTTAAACTTTTTTCTTTTGCCATGCTTCTTCTTCCTATGCCGAAAGTACATACTTCAAGCACAATACATACTTAGTCAATCATATTATACCATATAAGTCCTTATACGACAAAAAAGAGGTGCTTTTGCACCTCTTTTTATCAAAAATCAATTATTTATTGATGACTTCTAATTTAGTTTTTCCACCCATGTATGGTTGAAGTGCCACTGGGATGTTTACGCTGCCATCTGCATTTAAGTTGTTCTCAAGGAATGCAATCAGCATTCGTGGTGGAGCAACAACGGTATTGTTTAAGGTGTGAGCAAAATACTTGCTTCCATCCTCTCCCTTAACACGAATCTTTAAGCGTCTTGCCTGAGCATCGCCAAGGTTTGAACAGCTTCCTACCTCAAAGTACTTCTTCTGACGTGGAGACCATGCCTCAACATCACAGGATTTTACCTTAAGGTCTGCAAGGTCACCGGAACAGCACTCAAGAGTACGAACAGGAATGTCTAAGCTACGGAATAAATCAACGGTATTCTTCCATAAAACATCATAGTACTTCTTTGATTCCTCTGGCTTACATACAACGATCATTTCCTGCTTCTCAAACTGATGGATTCTGTAAACACCTCTCTCCTCGATTCCGTGAGCACCCTTCTCCTTGCGGAAGCAAGGTGAATAGCTGGTCAAGGTATATGGAAGCTTAGCTTCATCATTGATGGTGTCAATAAATTTACCAATCATGGAATGCTCTGAGGTTCCGATCAAATATAAATCTTCTCCCTCAATTTTATACATCATGGCATCCATTTCCTCAAAACTCATAACACCAGTTACAACGTTTGAACGAATCATAAAAGGTGGAATGCAATAGGTAAATCCACGATCGATCATGAAATCACGCGCATAGGAAATCACCGCAGAATGAAGACGGGCAATATCTCCCATGAGATAGTAAAATCCATTTCCAGCAACCTTTCCAGCTGCATCAAGGTCGATTCCGTTGAATTTTTCCATAATCTCAGTGTGATAAGGAATTTCAAAGTCTGGAACCACTGGCTCACCGAACTTCTCAATTTCCACATTGCAGCTATCATCTGGGCCGATTGGAACAGAAGGATCAATAATGTTAGGAATCTTCATCATGATTTCTGTAACCTTTCCAGAAAGCTCAGCCTCCTGTGGCTCAAGATCCTTTAATCGTGCGGAAATTTCAGCAACCTCAGCCTTTACAGCCTCAGCTTCTTCCTTCTTTCCCTGTGCCATTAACGCACCAATCTGCTTTGAAATCTGATTCTTCTTGTTGCGAAGGTCATCTGCTTCCTGCTGAGCTGCACGAGCCTTTGCATCAAGCTCAATTACTTCATCTACAAGAGCAAGCTTGTGCTCCTGAAATTTCTTCTTGATGTTTTCTTTTACAACATCAGGGTTTTCTCTTAAAAACTTAATATCGATCATTGTTTTACCTTCTTTATTTAGTCATTTGTCTGTTTCACCCAGACCTTAATCCTTCTTCTTAGAAGCTTAATGGATATTTTGCAGTAAGCTCAGCAACGATTGCGCGAGCCTTTTCTACTGCACTTTCTCCCTCGAGAATAATCATGGCAATTGCCTCTGCCACCCTGTCAAAATCCTCTTCCTTTAATCCACGGCTGGTAGCTGCTGGAGTTCCAAGACGGATACCAGAGGTTACGAATGGAGACTGTGGATCATTAGGAATGGTATTCTTGTTTGCAGTGATATGTGCCTCATCGAGAAGCTTTTCAACTGCCTTTCCTGTCAAGCCCTGTGCGGTAAGATCAACAAGCATAAGATGATTGTCTGTTCCTCCGGAAACAAGCTTGATGCCTCTTGAAGTAAGGCCAGCTGCAAGCGCCTGTGCATTCTTTACAATCTGCTCCTGATAGGTCTTGAACTCTGGCTGTAAAGCTTCTTCAAAGCATACTGCCTTTGCAGCAATCACATGCATTAAAGGTCCACCCTGTGTTCCAGGGAAAATAGCCTTGTTTAACTTGTACTTATCTGCAACTTCCTGAGATGCAAGAATCATACCACCTCTTGGTCCGCGAAGGGTCTTGTGAGTGGTAGTGGTTACAATGTCTGCATATGGAATTGGGCTTGGATGCACACCAGCAGCTACAAGTCCTGCGATGTGAGCCATGTCTACCATAAGAACTGCATTTACAGCATCCGCAATCTCACGAAAACGCTTAAAATCAATGGTTCTTGCATAGGCAGAAGCGCCAGCAATAATCATCTTTGGATTGCATTCCTTAGCAATGCGCTCAACCTCATCGTAATCAATGAATCCATCATCATTTACGCCATAAGGCACAATGTTGAAGTATGTTCCTGAAAAGTTTACAGGAGATCCATGTGTTAAATGTCCGCCGTCGTCAAGATTCATACCCATTACAGTATCTCCTGGCTCAAGCACTGCAAACTGCACTGCCATATTAGCCTGCGCGCCTGAATGTGGCTGAACATTCGCATATTCGCATCCGAATAACTTCTTTGCACGGTCGCGAGCTAAATCCTCAATGACATCTACATGCTCACATCCGCCATAGTAACGGTGTGCTGGATAACCCTCTGCATATTTGTTGGTAAGAATACTTCCCATTGCAGACATAACTGCTGGACTTACCCAGTTCTCTGATGCGATTAATTCGATGTGCGAGTTCTGACGGTTAAATTCATCGGTAAGCGCTGCTGCTACCTGTGGATCCACCTTCTGAATATCCTCGTAAGTGTACATAATTTTCTCCTCCTGAATCTTATACGTTTTTCATAGTTAATTGTTGTCTCTCAAATTAATTGTGAAATATTACGCGTATCTACATACTTCAGACAATATATACACGGAAAGCTACCCTTTTTCAGGGTAGCTCATGTGTTATTTTATTAAGCCTTGATTCTTTTCTTTCCAAGGTGGCACTTCATTCCATACCACAACTGGGTTGCGATAAAGATTGATGAATATGAACCGCAAATCATTCCGACAAGAAGTGGAAGAGCGAATTCCTTGATGCTTGATACACCTAAGATATAAAGCATAAATACCATGATAATGGTAGTGATCGAAGTATTGATTGATCTTGCAAGAGTCTGTGTTAATGACTTGTTTGCAACATCAGCAAGCTCTTCTCTGTTCATATGAGTATGGCCCTTCATGTTCTCGCGGATACGGTCGAAGATAACGATGGTATCGTTGACAGAATATCCCACGATGGTAAGCATACATGCGATGAAGGTGTTACCAACAGAAATACGGATTAACGCATATGCGGCTAATACAACAAGAACATCATGTACAAGGGCAAGAATTGCGCTTGATGCAAAACGGATATCCTTGAAACGGAACCAGATGTAGAGAAGCATGAATACGCAGGCAGCGATGACTGCGAGAATCGCATTTCTTCTCATCTCTCCACTGATGGTTGAAGAAATACCATGACGCTGAATCTTATTCTCGTCAATGTTAAACTTCTCAGCAAACATTTCAGCTAATTCCTCGTTCTCAGACTGGCTTAAGGTACGAGTCTTAAAGATTACGTTGGTCTCGCCGTTTACAGTGGTAGCCTGAACATTTGCATCGCCTGTCACCTTCTCGATTTCAGGAACAAAGATGCTGTCTAATTCTTCTACTGTATACTCTTTTCCAAGGTCTACCGTCGTAGAAGTTCCACCTACGAACTCAAGTCCATAATTTAACGCACCCTTCTTGGTAGCGCCAAAGCTGATCATACCAATGATACCAGCTGCGATTACAACAAGTGAAATTGTAAAGTAAACCGCTCTGTGCTTGATGAAGTTGATGGTCTTTCTCTCCTTGGCACGACCGTATAACTTCTCGCTCTTGCAGCCAAGACCATAAAGAGAAAGCATCACGAGTCTTGCAACAACAAGCGCGGTAAACATAGAAGCAATGATAGAAATCATAAGTGTGATAGAGAAGCCCTTTACTGTTCCTGAACCGAAAATGTAAAGAACAAGCGCTGCAATAAAGGTAGTTACGTTACCATCTAAGATTGCAGAAAAGGCCTTCTTGTAACCTTCCTTGATTGCAGGAAGAACACCGATTCCGTTTGCAATTTCCTCGCGGATACGCGCGAAGATAATAACATTTGCATCAACCGCCATACCGATACCAAGGATAATACCAGCGATACCAGGAAGAGTAAGTGTTACATCATACAGCTGTACAAATGCAATGACAAGTACGGTATAGCTTGCAAGCGCGATATCTGCTGCAACGCCAGAGATACCATACATAATAATCATGAAAATCATGACAAGTGCAATACCAATTGCACCAGCGATCATTGAGTAGTGGAGGGCATCTGAACCGAGCTGAGCGCCAACAACAGAATCCTCTAACACTTCAAGCTCAAGATTGAAACCACCGATACGGATAAAGGTAGCAAGGTTTTCTGCTGCTTCGAAGCTCTCCATACCATTGATGACGCAGGAACCACCACTGATTGGTCCTTCCTTAACCTGTGGAACACTGATGAAAGTATTGTCATAGAAAATACCAATGGTATCGCCGCTATTTTCGTATGCAGCCTTGGTTGCCTCATACCAGGTGTCAGAAGCATCTTCATTGAATACTAAGGAACAAACCGGCTTCTTGTTTCCGTAGGTATCCTGATCATAGGTAGCCTTAGCATCCTTAACGCTCTTTCCGTCTAAGATGATGCTTCCATCATTCTTCTCAAGTAAGCTTTCGATGCTAACTCCCTCTGCAAAAACATACTTCTGGGTATTACTGTCATAAACATAGTTTGCATTCCCTTCAGCATCATAGTGCTTGATGAAGTAAAGGGATCCTGGCTTTCCTAATGCATCGAGAACCTCGTTTGCATTTTCTACGCCAGGGATATCAACGGTGATACGGTCATCACTGTTGTAAACAGAATATTCTGTAGTGAACACCTCTGCTCTCTTCTCAAGCTTTGCCTTAGTGTCCTCAATATCTGTAAGGGTATAATCTTCATCCTGAATTTCATAGGTAACTGAAACACCACCAGACAAATCAAGACCAAGCTTAATTTCGTTTTTGCCATTATTCTTAGTGTCCATAAGTACGATTGATGAAAACCATCCTACAAGACCTAAGCATAATAAGATTACAATTAAAGTAATCAGGCTTTTGCTCTTTTTCATTGCTTTTGTTCCTTTCTATTCTTCTGCCTCAGCAGCTTTAATCATAATAGCGCACTCAATACGCTTTTTCTGAAGTTCACAGCCCAAATCGTAGGCATCTGTGATCTTTCCATGGAAGTTGTACGAGTTTGCTGCACAACCGCCACTGCAATAGAAACGTGCAAAGCAACTTCTACACTTTTCCTTTGCATACACATTACATCCCTTAAACTCATCGCGAAGCTCGGTGTTGGTAACGCCACCCCAAACGGTTCCCATTAAGAATTTCTCATTTCCAACGAACTGATGACAAGGATATAAATCTCCCCATGGGGTAACCGCAAGATACTCGGTACCCGAACCGCATCCCGAAAGACGCTTATAAACACAAGGTCCACCTTCAAGGTCAATCATAAAGTGGAAGAAATTAAAATCTTTTCCTTTCTTCTTTCTGCGAACCATCTCAGCCGCAAGAGCATCATACTCTTCAAACAGCTTTGGAAGATCGGATTCCTTAAGTGCATATTCGTCAGTGTCCTGCGCGACAACCGGCTCTACAGAAATCTGTTTGAAGCCAAGATCTGCCAAATGAAGGACATCCTTTGAAAAATCTGTATTGAAGTGAGTGTAAGTACCACGCACATAATACTTTTCCTGATTACGGCTTTCTGCTAAATCCTGGAACTTTGGCACGATTAAATCATAGCTTCCTGCGCCTTTTCTAAATGGACGCATCATGTCATGAATTTCTTTTCTGCCGTCGATGGACAATACTACATTGTCACATTCTTTGTTTGCGAATTCCTTCACCTCATCATTCAACAAAACTCCGTTTGTGGTGAGGGTAAAGCGGAAATGCTTATCGTGCTTCTTTTCCTGCTCGCGGCCGTAAGCAACCAGCTGCTTGACCACTTCAAAGTTTAAAAGTGGCTCGCCGCCGAAAAAGTCTACCTCAAGATTTCTTCTGCTGCCAGAGTTGGCAATCAGGAAATCAAGCGCCTGCTTTCCGGTTTCAAAATCCATAAGTGCGCGTCTGCCATGATACTCTCCTTCTTCTGCAAAACAGTACTTGCAGGCGAGATTACAGTCATGCGCAATATGCAGGCAAAGAGCTTTTACTACGGTGTTACGATTTTTATAGTCAATAATACGGTTTTCATAAATGTCCACCGTAAATAAGGTCTGATCCTTAATTAATTCCTTAAGTTCCGCAAAGGCTTCTTCCAAGTCCGCCTCTGAAACAGGGCCCTCTGCTGTGTAGACTCCCTCATTCACCTTCTTAAGGATTTCAGCTTTTGTGTTGTCCCATGCTGCATCCACCACCTGTATGGTTTTTTCTGCAGCCATCTTTGTTGCAGCCTCTCCGCTTTCAACCAGATTCGCAGCTTCTGCCGCTGCCTTGGCAGCCTCAATAATCTCGTTCTCAGAAGCGCCAATACTCTCATCCATCAAAGCGATGAGATCATAGGTAACAGAGTCCACAACATGGATTGCTCCACTGTTTACATCCAGGACAATATTATAGCCGTTATTTTTGTACTGATGAATCACTACAATATTTCCTCACTCTCTTGATATTTGTGACTTTTACACTAGTTATACAATGCGTATTTTCTGAATATAAGGGAGGCAAAATCAGTTTTGACTGACATTTATCATTTCCCCTAATACGCGACAAAACGACCGTTCGCCATGCGCGCGGTCGTTATGTCTATAACATATCGTTATTCTTTTTAATTACTTGCTCTGCTCGCAGGTCTGATTTCCTACGGTACAAGAAGTCTTGCAAGCTGACTGGCAAGAGGTCTGGCACTCACCACATCCGCCCTTCTTAACAGTGTTCTGTAATTTCTTTGTATTTAAGGTCTTTACATGCTTCATAGTATGTCTCCTTTTCTCACTCTAAGGCCTAAGCCCATTTATGGTGATAATTATAGCATCTATCCTGCCAATTATCAAGTTTCAACAATCATTTCCGTGCAGATAAATATCATTCCATCCGACACGCGAAAGATTAAAGGTCACAGTTGTTTACTGTTCTTGGGAATGGAATGACATCTCTGATATTTCCCATTCCTGTCAGGTACATTACGCAACGCTCAAAGCCGAGTCCAAAACCTGCGTGTCTGGCAGTTCCATACTTACGAAGATCCAGATAAAAATCATAATCCTCAGCATTTAATCCAAGCTCGTTCATGCGGGCAACTAACTTATCGTAGTCATCCTCTCTCTGTGAGCCACCGATAATCTCTCCGATTCCTGGCACTAAACAGTCAACTGCTGCAACCGTCTTTCCATCCTCGTTGAGCTTCATGTAGAACGCCTTGATATCCTTTGGATAATCAGTAACAAACACTGGGCGCTTAAACACTTCCTCGGTCAGATATCTCTCATGCTCCGTCTGTAAATCACAGCCCCATGATACCTTGTAGTCAAACTTGTCATTATTCTTTGAAAGAATATCAATTGCCTCTGTGTAGGTAACGCGTGCAAAATCGTTGTCCACTACATTGTGAAGTCTCTCAATTAATCCCTTGTCCACAAAGCTGTTGAAGAATTCCATCTCTTCTGGCGCGTTCTCAAGCACATAGTTGATGACATATTTAAGCATGCTCTCAGCAAGCATCATATCATCCTGTAAGTCTGCAAAAGCAATTTCTGGCTCAATCATCCAGAACTCTGCTGCGTGACGGGTTGTGTTAGAATTTTCAGCTCTAAAGGTTGGTCCAAAGGTATAGATGTTCTTAAATGCCATCGCATAGGTCTCACCATTTAACTGTCCAGAAACAGTAAGATTGGTTGGCTTATTGAAGAAATCCTTTGAAAAATCAATCTTTCCATCCTCTGTCATTGGAAGATTATTGAAATCTAAGGTGGTAACCTGGAACATTTCTCCAGCGCCCTCACAGTCACTTCCTGTGATAATTGGGGTGTGCACATAAACGAAATCACGCTCCTGGAAGAACTTGTGAATTGCATACGCGCAAAGCGAACGAACACGGAATACTGCTTCAAAGGTGTTTGTTCTTGGACGAAGGTGTGAAATTGTTCTCAAATATTCAAAGGTGTGACGCTTCTTCTGAAGTGGATAATCCGGAGTCGATGCACCTTCAATCTCAACTGTCTTAGCCTGAATCTCAAAAGGCTGCTTTGCCTCAGGAGTTGGCACAAGTTCTCCTGTTACAATCAGTGCAGCTCCAACATTAACCTTAGAAACCTCATCATAATTTGAGAGGCCATCAGAATATACAACCTGGATTGGCTCAAAGAAGGTTCCGTCATTTACTACGATAAATCCAAAATTCTTGGAATTACGGTTGCTGCGAACCCAGCCTCCAATGGTAATTGTCTGGTTTGCATACTTGTCTCTGTTACGAAATATCTCGCGGATATCTACTAATTCCATAATCTAATCTCTCCCTATATCTATTTTTATGATGCCACTGAACTGGGCTCTTTTACCTTTACCAAATCAACGAGCTTGTTGATTGCCTCATTCATAAGATACCAGCGACGAATAGTGATTTCTCCCTTTCTGGCATCTCCATTTCCAATGGATGCATATAATGCGTTTGCATCCTGTAAATAGTTCTGCGCTGCAAGATTGGAAACTGCCATATCATACACAGATTCCTCAATTGTAACTCCCAAATCCTGCGCAGCCTTTAAAAGAAGAATCTCCTGCTTAATGGTAATGGTCATTGACTCTTTGATGGATTCGTCATCCTCAGTAGAGCCCTTTTCTTTTTCTTCTGCGATTCTCTTCTCTAAATACTCGTCAGGAATTGTAACTTCACTGTTCTCCATGATATATCCAACAATGAAATCACTGATTTCGCTTCTCTTGTAATAGTCTGCCTGACTATCGCACTGCTCTCTCACAAGGCTCTTAAGTTCTTCGACTGTGCTGATATTATAGTCGCTATAATTATCTACAACATCCTGATCGGTGATTGTATCAAGAGTCACCGCAACATGCTTATAGATTCCCTTAATTACAAAGGTAAACTGCGTTTCCTTTCCGGAAAGCTCCTCATTGTTTAAGTAAGGGTCAGGGAAGGTAACATCATTTGTTACGGTTTCTCCAACCTTCTTTCCCTTAAGGCCGTCGGTAAAGCCAGGAATATAACCATTGTCCTCGCTCACTAAAATATACTGATCTTCCGCTGTGCCGCCGGCAAAAGCCTCTCCATCCAGGTAGCCTGTATAGTCTGCAAGAATATAGTCACCTTCTTTAATCTCATCGCGACCTGTCACTTCTTCATAGCGGGAAATCTGCGAAATAATATATTCAAGACTATTCTCAACATATTCATCTGTCACAGAATAATCATTCTGTAATTCGTATTCCATCTTTGTGAAATCTACAACCTTGGTGACAAGCTCATCCACATTCAGTCCATCCGTCAGGTCGTTCATTGTGATTTCTGCGTAATCTACCTCCGCTGACTTATCCTTTTTTCCACAGCCTGCAAACGATACAACAAGTGCTGTAGCGCAAAGCAATGTAACCATTCTTTTTGCATTCATATATTTCATTTAGATACCTCTCACCATTTCAATGTCATTCGAGTATACTGTTTTTTCTAGCGAAAAAAGGCACACGCTTCCTGTGCCTTTTTATTGTGTCGTTATTTCTTTTTTCCAGACTTTTTGTTGTTAGTCTTGTTCGCTGTATTGGTCTGAGCGCTTAAACTGTCATACTTGTCACGCAAACGCTGTCCAAGCTTCTTCTTTCCCTGTGGCTTTTCAAGCTGTCCACGAAGAGCCTTAACGCCTGTAATGTAAAGACCACTTACAGTTGCCTTAACTTCCTTTTTCTCAGGAATCAATGGATAAATTGCATCATCTGCGATAAAAGTCATCATCTTTGATCCATTTACATTGGCACCTACAATCTTAGCATGTACAATTGGAAGCTTTGCTCTCTTCATAAATGCATTTGCCTGCTCCATAACAATTGGTGGAAGTCCTGCATCTTTTAAACGCTTCTTATCCTTCTTTAGAATAAAGAGTGTAATCTGCTGTGCAGCAGCATCAATCTGCTCCTTCTGAGCAGCCTGGCGCTTTTCCAATCTCTTTCCAACAAAATATAATACGATTACAGCCACCAAAAGAACTGCAAGAATTATTATAAAAGTTAACAACCATGGACTCATAATCTGTCCTCCTTAATTTCACGATAAATGATATTCTAGCAAAATATTCTTTGAAAATCAATCCGCTTATAGAACTACCTTTTTATTAAAGCTGACCTCAATAAATATATGGCAATCCGCCACAAACTCGTTGTTGATTTCTAACGCATACTCTACTTCTGCGGAGATTGTTTCCGCATTCTCGCTGATTTTGACCATTCTCGCGTCAATGCCAATCAAAAGACTGCCAAATGGGGTGTAGTAGTAGGTCTGATTCTTTTTCCCTTCCTCGAAAACCATATGGACATTCGTGATTCCTTTTTTTAACAGTTCCATATAGCCCGGCTGAATTTTGATGCGATTATGCGTAGGCTCCTCAACGCCTTCTGTCACCTCATCATATAGAATATAATGCTTCCCATTTTTCAAATAATAATTTCCCGGCGATATCGTTTCAATGGTATCCGAATCCTGATCCATCATCTGAAGGCCACGAATCTTAACAATTACCTCTTCTGCCATAAACCTCTCTTTACTCCTCTGCCGCCTTAGTCTGTCTTTCAATAATTTCCTTTACCGCAACCGCCTGATTTTCCACATGCTGATGCATCACACTTACGGCCTGACTTATATCATGTTTCTTTAGACCCTCATAAATCTGCTCATGCTCCTTAATCAGACTAGGATAGACCTCAGGATTTTTTAAATATTCAACACGATAGCGATACAGCTGCTCTCTCAAATTGTTTAGAAGCGTCACAAGCTTAGGATTGTTGGCCGCATCATAAATGACGTCATGAAAAGCAACATCTGCCTCTGCAAGTTCCTTTACGCTTCCTTTTTGGGTGAGATTCTCAAAATTCTCTGCCACAGCCTTTAAACGCTTTAGCTGCTCTTCGCTGATTCTTTCTCCAGCAATCTTTACTGCAAGTTCCTCTAATACCTCACGAATTTCAAGAACATCCTCCATATCCTTTAGGGTCATCTGCGCAACCTCAGCGCCCTTTCTCGGAGTCGTGATTGCAAGTCCTTCCTGCTCTAACATACGGATAGCTTCACGAATTGGTGTTCTGCTTACGCCAAGCTTTGCCGCCAGCTGCTGTTCCATCAGTCGTTCGCCCGGCTTTAACTCCTCTTTTAATATTGCTTCTCTCAATGTATTAAACACAACATCTCGCAATGGAAGATATGCGTCCATATTCAACTTTAATTCTGCCATATTTATCCCTCTATAACTAAACGCGATTATTATAAATGCTTGTCACATAAAGCGTCTGTGCCAGGTGCGTCTCCCTCAAACGTTCCTTCGCACGCTTTGCAGTGTCCATACTCTCAAAAAGGCCAAACACGGTAGGCCCGCTTCCGCTCATCATACTGCCAATGGCACCGTATTCTATCATCTTTTCCTTCAATTCTCCAATCACAGGATACGATGGAATGGTTACATCCTGAAGAACATTTCCCATATCACGACAGATTGCGGCCAAATCTTTCTTTTTGATATCTTCGATTTGCTGCTTTATATCTGGATGAACAGTCGTTTCATCCAGCTTTAAATTCTGATAAACCCACTTGGTAGATACAGAGACAGAAGGCTTTGCAATCAACACAGCACACTTTACCATCGGCGGCAACGGCGTCAAAACCTCGCCAATCCCTTCTGCAAGAGCGGTTCCCCTCATAATACAGTAGGGTACATCTGCCCCGAGCTTAGCCCCTCTTGTCATCAGTTCTTTTGCCGATAGACCAAGTTCAAACATACGGTTCATTCCGTAAAGCATTGCTGCACAGTCTGTGCTTCCTCCTGCCATTCCAGCAGCAACAGGGATGCGTTTGGAAAGGTCCACTTCCACTCCCTCTTTTATGCCAAACTCCTCCTGTAAAAGAACCGCAGCCTTGTACACCAGATTGTTTTCATTTACTGGGAGGTATCTCAGATTGGTGTGAATTTTCACCCCTGAATCCTTTGTCTTTTTTATCGTCAGCTGGTCATACATATTGATGGTCTGCATGATCATTGAAACCTCATGATAACCATCTTCACGGCGCCGTATAACATCTAAACCCAGATTAATCTTTGCAAGCGCCTTTAAAGTCATTTCATCCATAGCATATCCTTTGTACCAAAAATGTTTTTCCGTGCACATTGTATACAGTATTTCTAACATACTATCATCTTTTTTGTGATTCGTAAACGCACTTAAATAAAAATAGAGTTTCGCTCGCGAAACTCTCGCGCCGCTTTTGCGTCGCCTATGCGACATTTTTCATCTTCAAAAGCGTGCGCATCCTCACAAAGCCTTTTTACTGTATAGGAAATTGGAGCAATTTCCTATACAGCAAAAAAGGGCAAGGATGCTATCCTTGCCCAATTTATCATATTGATATATTCCATTTATGCCTCTGTGCTGTTTGCTGAGTTTTTCCACTCCTCAAACTTCTTTTCTACAGCGTCATAGGTCTGCTTGCTGATATCTGGAAGTGCCTTTCCCCAGGTTTTTGTAGCCTCATTGTAGCCCTTTTTAAATGCCTCAAAAAGCTTATCAGCCTTGGAAACATCTCCCCCTGAGAGAGCCTTTGCAAACTCTACAATACGGTCTGAGGTCTGTTTAACGCCCCAGTAGCCATCCTCAGAAATCAGTTCCTTTGCCTTTTCTCTTGCAGCCTCTGTCACGGTAAACTCACCGCTTGACAGCAATTTCCAGACATCGTCCTCGCTTGCATTTACTGCAGCGCCATAACTAACCTGCTGTCCAATCGCATCCTTTACTATGCTGATTAACGACTGCTTCTGTGCATCCAAATCAGCCTTTAGCTGCTTCACCAGTTCACTGCGGTCAACCGCTGTAGACTTCTTTGCAAGATCCAGACCTTCCTTTGAAGGCTCATAAATGACACCATCGCTGCCTGCGGTGGCATTTGCCTTGCTCTCGGCTGCCTGTTTGCTGTCAGAAGCATCTTTAACCTTTACTTTTTCGTTTTTTGATACACCGGTTTGTGGCATTGCACTGGTGTACGCATTGATTGCGTTCATACTCATTTTCATTCCCTCCTTGGTCAATTGCGCCATCCTTGGCTATATGAATTGTGCTTTTGTATCTGGTATATCGGACGCAAAAACTAAAAAGTTTATAGAACATCCAAACGATTTTAATTCTGTAAGAAACGCATTCTTTCTCTTTCGCGCTCCTTCTTCTGTGGAGCCTGAACCTTTGGTCTGTCAATTGCGCTCATAAGGTTGTTGGTGATAGAAGCCTTGCAACGATCGCAGTAGCGTCCGGTTCGAATCAAGGTACCACACTGCTCACATTCAATTCCATCTAATGAGCCTTCTGCAAAAACAAGGCGTTCTTCACGAACCCACTGTTTAATCTGCTTAGTAGTTGTATCAGTTTCTTTTGCAAGAGTATCCATAGATGTCATAGGGTTGGCATTTAAGTACTCCTTAACCTCCTGGAACTTATCCTCAAGTTTCTGTGTACACTCTGGACAAATTTTCTCACTACCAAACTGATTAAATAATCTGCCGCAGCCTTTACAATTCATTACGTTCATGAAAAACAAACCTCCTAAAGTCCATTTCCAATGCATATGCTCAGGAAATATATATTTTGAAATCCCGCATTTCGCAGGGATGAAGACAACGAATTGGCGGTTGCCCCCGTCGTATAAATGTCATCCACCACTAGTGCTATCTTCCCATATTTTAACACGGATGGAGATATCTGAAAAGCATTTTTTAAATTAAAATAGCGGTCTATTTTTTGCATTGTCTTAAGTGGCGCCGTATCGCTACTGCGAGTAATCCCTTTGGTCAGCACCTTAAGTTTGATCCCTCTTTGCCTCTCAAGTT
Organism: Agathobacter sp.; assembly: GCA_045641385.1. Classification (GTDB taxonomy): domain Bacteria; phylum Bacillota; class Clostridia; order Lachnospirales; family Lachnospiraceae; genus Roseburia. The sequence continues at coordinate 162,229 of JAZUGV010000079.1, forward strand.
CGCACGCCAATTCTCTCGCAAAAACCTCTGCCTGATTATATCCTCGAAGCCGCATCTTACGCGGGTGTATTGGCACAGGCACAATCACACTGGCCATTGATTTTTCAATCCAGTCGCCGTACATTTGGACAGCAAATTTTGCAAATGCCAGGGCATACTCCTGCCTGTTGTAATATTTAAAGCGATACATTGTTTTTTTCATGCGCTTCTGATACACAAAGACCGCCTTCCCCTGCTCAAAATAAGAATACTCTCGATGCTCTCCGCCACATGCACTGCAGTACTCAGACTCTGAAAATAGTCTTGCTCCACAATGTGCACAGACCACCTTCCCCGTCAGCATATACTCCGTCGTGCAGCTGTCATGAACTCCCTTCTCATATTCCCAAAAAGATAGAATTTGGTCACAGACAAAGCATCGCCTTGGAAAGAATAAATCCTTCACAAGGCGACTAATCGTTTTAAACCATTGCATCCAATGATATTTCGTATTGAGATTCCCACAATGAGTGGTCAGACTATGCTTCTTCCTCGTCAGCTTCCTCCTTTGCCCAACCGTAGGCATACTTGACTGCTTTGTTCCAGCCCTTTCGCTTTGCATCTCTTTCTTCCTTTGGAATGGTTGGGACAAAGACACAATCTAACTGCTGGTTCTTTACCAGTTCCTCCTTGCTGTTCCAAACACCCACTGCAAGACCTGCGAGATAAGCTGCACCAAGCGCAGTAGACTCCACACAGGAAGGTCTGTTGACCGGAGAATCTAACATATCCGCCTGAAACTGCATTAAGAAATTATTGGCGCTGGCTCCGCCATCCACCTTCAGCGAGCGAATGTCAATGCCCGCATCCGCTTTCATAGCATCAATTACATCACAAACCTGAAGTGCAATCGATTCAACCGTTGCACGAATGATATGGTTTTTGGTGGTACCGCGCGTAATTCCAACGATAGTGCCTCTTGCATACTGATCCCAATGAGGTGCACCAAGACCGGTAAACGCTGGTACAACATAGCATCCGTGTGTTCCCTTTACCTTAGTAGCCATATACTCAGAATCGGCTGCAGAATCAATTAACTTCATTCCATCACGAAGCCACTGAATGGCTGCACCAGCCACAAAAATAGAGCCCTCCAGCGCATAATTCACTTTTCCATCCAGGCCCCATGCAATTGTTGTCACAAGACCATTCTGTGAAAATACTGGCTTTTCACCAGTATTCATAAGAAGGAAGCATCCAGTACCATAGGTATTTTTCGCCTCGCCTTCGTTAAAACAGGTCTGTCCAAACAGAGCTGCCTGCTGGTCTCCTGCCGCTCCAGCAATTGGAATCGGAGCACCGAATAAGGTCTTTTCCGTGTTTCCATAAACACAGCTTGACGGTTTCACCTCAGGTAAAATACTGCGTGGAATATCAAGTTCTTCTAAAATTTCATCATCCCAGTCTAAGGTGTTGATATTAAAGAGCATGGTGCGACTCGCATTTGAATAATCGGTCACGTGAACCGCGCCCATCGTAAGCTTCCAAATGAGCCAGGTGTCCACTGTACCAAACAAAAGCTTTCCCTCGTTTGCCAGTTCTCTTGCGCCCTCAACATTGTCTAAAATCCACTTAATCTTGGTTGCTGAAAAATAGGCATCAATCTTTAACCCCGTCTTCTGACGATATTTTTCTTCTAATCCTCTCTGAATCAGAGAATCTGCAATATCCGATGTACGGCGGCACTGCCATACAATTGCATGATATACAGGTTCTCCTGTTTCCTTGTTCCACATAATGACTGTCTCACGCTGGTTTGTAATTCCAATCGCAGCGATATCGTCAGCCTTTGCAGAAATCATACTCATTGCTTCCACTGCCACGCCAAACTGTGTTGACCAGATTTCATTCGCATCATGCTCTACCCAGCCTGGATTTGGAAAATACTGGCGAAATTCCTTCTGCGCCATGGAAACAATATTCCCCTCATGATCAAATAAAATACATCTGTTTGATGTTGTTCCGGCATCAAGTGCCATAATATATTTTGCCATTTGTCCTCCCAATCACACATACCTATGTGCTCAACGATTATTTTTATGCAATAAAAAAGTGGGCATAACTAAAAAAGGAAAAAACTTCCTCTTTACTATCTCCACTCTCCAATCACAATATTCACTTCTCGACAAAAAGATTATAACAAATGCCGGGCCACATGAAAACCCGACATTTGCTTTTCTACGTATTAGACAAATTTTTGAATCAATAATTGTTCACTATTCTAAAAGACTGGCTCTATGAAAAATACTCTGCGATTTCAGCGAGTGTTCCAAAAGAAACACCAATAATATTTTTTGCAGGCAAATATTTCAAATCGATTCCTTCGCGATTATAGAAGCAGGTGAGCATCCCATAGCCAAAGCCTCCGCCAATATCGCTGGTAAGTGAATCTCCGATGATCATTGCCTCAGAAGGCGAAATATACATTTCCTCCAGAGAATCCCCCATGCGGTCAGAAATCTTTTGCAAAGCCTCCTCGTGTTCATCCAGATAATCCTCCAGACGGTCAAAGGCCTCCTTAAAGAATTCGCGGGATGGCTTAGAAGCCCCTATATCTTCAGAAATAAAAATCTGATCAAAGTATTCTGCCATTCCTGCAATTTCAAGTCTGTGCAGCTGCTGCTCATATGGTCCATTGCTTGCCGCACAAAGAATATATTTCTTAGAAAGGCAATGCAAAAGTTCTAAAGCCCCTGGCTCAGCGATTGCGCTGTCATATAGCTCTGCACGGAAAAATTTCTCAAAAACAGGCCCGTCAAAGGATACTCCAATTGCCTCAAAAACACGATTCCAACGTATTTTTTCCAGTTCAGAAAATACTAACTCACCTGTTTCAATCTGCCTCCAGAGCTTATTATTCTCCACATGAAAGGTGTCATACATCCAGTCCTCGTACTCTGCAATATTATATTTTGCAAAGCCCTTTTTCATGGTTTCCTTCACATATGCATCGAAATTTAATAACGTATTGTCAATATCTATAAAGATTGCTTTTATCATATTTTCCCCTAAAAATCAGTCAGATTGTCGTTAGTCTTCATTTTTCTTTGCTTCGCTCAAATCCTGTCCACTTCGAATCATCGCCTTTATTGTTTCAGCAAGAATAATATTATTGATAGCCTCCATCGCTCTTCGATATTCTGCCTCCTGCTGCTCTTTTTGTCTTTGCTTTTCCTTCTCCTCCTCCATACGGCGAAGAAGTTCTTTCTGCTTTTCCTTTTTTCGATTTTCGTACCACCGGTCAAAGGCTTCTTTTTCGCTCCTCTTCTGCGCAAGATTATTTTTTTGTCCGAACACTCTGGTTGCATCCGTAGGCTTCTGGTATATTTTATTCTTTTGCAAAAATTCATATGCCTCCACCACCTGATGATATTTGGAGACATCGTTTGCGTTTGAATCCGGATGATATTTTTTTACAAGTGCCTTATAGGCTGCCTTAACCTGATCATCGGTAGCAAAGCTGCTCACCCCTAAAATCCGGCAGGCATCATATCTTGTTTTAATCATAACCATTCCCATGCCTTTGCGTTCAAAAAGTGTCACAAGAAGCTGACACCTGTATTATTTTATCATAAAAATAGAGTTTCGCTTGCGAAACTCTCGCGCCGCTTTTGCGTCGCCTATGCGACATTTTTCATGTGCAAGAGCGTGCGCATCCTCGCGGAGCCTTTTTACTGTATAGGAAATTGGAGCAATTTCCTATACAGTAAAAACAGCCCCGCACATAGCGCGGGGCTAAAACTATAGCAAATCTATATAATTATCCAAGGCGAACTCTGTTTACCACCTGAATATGCTCTGATGCGAGCTCAAAGTCATGCTCATGCATAGGCGCAAGTGTAAAAGCGACCTCACCGTCCACAAGTGAGTCGATAAATGTGATGGTATTCTCGCCAAATGCACGGCGTACATCCTCTTTTGAGGAAGTAGTACGTACAAAGAAAGCATTGGTAGAATCCTTATAGTCTAATAACGCCATCTTCTCTTCTGACCAGTCTACCTCAATATTGGTATGCTGATGCTTTACCAAATCAACTACGTCTGCAACAACTGCTGAAGCAGTTGGAAGCTTTCCTGCGCCACTGCCGTAGAACATTGCATCGCCAAGCACATTTCCGTGCACAAAAATTCCGTTAAATACGCCATTTACCCCACAGAGAGGATGCTCTGCAGGAAGCATAAAAGGAGCTACCATGCAGGAATAGCTGTCGCCCACCTTCTTGCTTGAGGCAAGAAGCTTAATGCTTCGTCCCATAGCCTTTGCATATGCAATATCAGTTGAGGTAATATTTGTGATTCCTTCACAGTGAATATCTTCAAAATTCACCTGCTTTCCGCAGACAAGCGAGGTGAGAATTGCAATCTTACGACAAGGGTCATGACCCTCAATGTCCGCAGTAGGATCCTTCTCGGCATAGCCCTTGTCCTGGGCATCCTTAAGGACCACATCAAAGTCGGTGCCTTCCTCTGTCATCTTTGTCATCATATAGTTGGTAGTACCATTTAAGATACCTGTAATTTCTTCGATTTCATCTGCTGTCAGACATTTATTCAGTGGACGAATAATAGGAATGCCACCGCCAACAGATGCCTCAAACTGGAAATTCACGCCATGCTCGCGAGCAATGCGAATCAGTTCTGCCCCCTTTGCAGCCACAAGGTTTTTATTCGATGTTGTAACCTGTTTTCCTGCTTCGAGCATAGCCTTTACAAAGGTATAAGCAGGCTCAACTCCGCCCATAGTCTCAACAACCACCTTTACCTCAGGATCATTCACAATGGTCATATAATCGTGAACAACACACTTTTCCATTGGATCCCCTGGAAACTCACGAAGGTCAAGAATGTATTTTACATCAATTTCCTCGCCCGCTCTTGCTGTGATCTTATCTTTGTTTATTTTCAGAACATCAACAACACCTGAACCGATGGTGCCGTATCCCATGATTGCTATTTTCATTCTATATTACTCCTTAAAAATTACTCCCTTGTAAGTATTTTCACGTAATGAATTCCTTCTACGCTTTCAATTTTCCCTGCCAGCTGGTCAATATCCTTTGCCTCAGGCGGAATTTCTAACGAAAGAATCAAAGATGCAATTCCGTGAACAGGCACTGACTGATGAATCGTAAGAATATTTACCTGGGATTCATTCATAACCTGAAGCACACGCGAGAGCATTCCTCTTTCATCATTCAGCTGAATTACCATATTTAAAATTCGGCCGTGTGAATTTTCATGATATAAAAAGATGTCATCCTTGTATTTATAGTAAGAGCTTCTGCTGATGCCAACCTCTTCTGCAGCCTCCTGCACTGACTCCACTTTTCCTGATTCCAACAAACGATTTGCCTCGGCAACCTTAATCAAAACCTCTGGAACAGCACGCTCCTTTAATACGTAGTACATCTCTTTTTCTGTCTGTCTATCGCTTACATTTGTTTTCATGAGGAAGATTTTAACATAGTTAATGCAGTGTGACAAGTAATATTTCTGCCCTAATTTTTTGCATCATTCCAAACAATTTAGAGCAATTTCACCTACACACTGCATCTGTATTTTATTCGTCATCCTCCACCAGATTCTTAGGGCATCCCAATGACATCCACTTCAGATATCCGTTGACAAATAGATCAATATCGCCATTCATCACATTATCAACATTTCCGCTCTCCACTCCTGTTCTGCGGTCCTTTACCATGGTATAAGGCTGCATTACATATGAGCGAATCTGGTTTCCCCATCCAATCTCAGTCACTTCACCGCGAATGCCTGCCGCTTTAGCTGCATTTTCTTCCTGCTTCAGCAGATACAGCTTGGATTTCAACATCTGCATCGCCTTGTCTTTGTTCATATGCTGTGAACGCTCATTCTGACAGGTAACTACAATTCCTGTTGGAAAATGAGTAATACGGATTGCAGAAGAGGTCTTGTTAATATGCTGTCCACCGGCGCCGCTTGAGCGGTAGGTGTCAATACGAATATCCTCGTCCCTTACCTCGATGTCAATATCCTCGTTAATTTCTGGCATAACATCGCAGGACACAAAGGAGGTCTGGCGCTTTCCATTGGCATTAAATGGCGAAATGCGAACCAGACGGTGAACACCTCTTTCGGACTTTAAGTATCCATAAGCATTTTCTCCGTTCACCTGAAAGGTAATCGATTTTATGCCAGCCTCATCTCCATCGAGAGAATCTAAAACCTCAAGTGAAAACCCTTTCTTGTCGCACCAGCGCGAATACATTCGAAAAAGCATCTCAGCCCAGTCGCAGGATTCAGTACCGCCTGCACCTGCGTGCAGGGAAAGAATCGCGTTGTTTGCATCGTATTCTCCTGACAAAAGAGTTTTCAGATGAATATTTTCGTAAACTTCTATAAAATCATTTAACATCTCCTCAATTTCCGGAACCAGTTCAGGGTCATTCTCCTCGTTTCCGATTTCAATCATTGTTTCGATGTCTGAAAAGGCAACCTCAAGATTTCGATAAACCTCGATATCGTCCTTCATGCTTTTGAGCTGCTTCATTTTCTTTTGGGAGGTCTCCGCATCATTCCAAAAATCTGGTGCCTCCATTTCGCGCTCAAGCTCCTGAATCTTTTGTTCCTTATTCAGGAGGTCAAAGTGAATCCCTCACTTCCTGTAGTGGATTTTTATAGCTGTTTAAGATACGCTTAAACTCGTCAAGTTCTACCACAGAATCACCTCTTTCCTATCTCTGTAAAGTGTCAAATAGGACCGGCGCCAGTTGCCGGTCCCATTTCTTTTAATTTGTTAATCCTAATAAATAATTCTGAGCATAAATTAGCTGATTATCAAATCTTTGCTCATATACATCTTCTTCTCCACCTAAAAACTCATATTCCAAGGTGATATCCGGCTCAATTCCGATGCCGTGAATGTTATACCCATTTGGAGTGTAATATTTTGAGGTGGTAACCTTAATGCCATCGCCATCGCTGAGGCGTAATACCGACTGAACAATTCCCTTTCCAAAGGTTTTGGTTCCAATCAATGTACCATACTCAAAATCCTTAATTGCGCCTGCAAAAATTTCTGAGGCGCTGGCTGAATTTTCATTTATAAGCACAACCATCGGATAATTGATGCATCTCGCATCCGAAGGATAACTCTTTTCGTTTCCATATTTATCCTTGGTGGAAACCACCGTTCCCTCTGGAAGTACAATATCAAGCATTTCGCATACGGTAGAAAGCATTCCGCCTGGATTGTCTCTCAAATCAATCACAAGCTTTTCCATTCCCTGCGCCTCTAAATCCTTTAGCGCCTGAGAAAACTGATTGGTAGTATCTTCCTGGAACTGAATCACCTGAATATACCCAATTCCATTGTCGAGCATATTGCTCTCAACACTCGGCAGTGAAATAATCTGTCGTTCAACCACAACGTCCATGGTTGTCGAAGTAGATCCACGGTAGATGGTCAGCGTAACGGTTGTTCCTTCTTCTCCCTTGATATGTGAAGTAGCCTCCGCAAGTTCCTCATAGGTTGAGGAATCCACACCGTCAATCTTTGTAATGATATCATCCTCTCGCAAGCCTGCACTCTCTGCAGGAGTGTTGCGATAGATTTTAGTAATACGAATTCTTCCAGTATCCTCTTCTTTGGTTAAAACCGCTCCAATGCCAGCATAATTGCCAGAGGAACTGGTGGAAAAGCTATCAAACTCTTCTTTTGTATAGTAAACCGTGTACGGATCGCCTAATGCATTGACTAATCCGTGATACATTCCCTCACGAAGGGCCTGCTCGTCAATCTCATCCATATAGTTGACATTGATTACATGCATAATCTCATCAAGCTTCTGAGCCGTCTGACGATCAATCAGCTGACTTGTAGTCACAGTCTTAACTGACTTGCTGCCAATCGCAATGATATTTCCTGAAAGCCTGGTGTAACCAGCCACAACTAATGTTAAGCACAGTAAAATGCCAATCGCACCAATGACGACGCCAAGTCCTAAGCCCTTTCCAAAGCCAGACTTTTTTTCTTTTGGATTTAAATTCTGATCCATTTTGATACTTCCTGTAATTCTTTAGATTTTAACCCCTAAGAATTCCTTTTCCTACACCTTTAAATGCTTGCGGGTAGTAGTAAAACTTCCGATAAAGCCAATGCCGACGCCAAGCAGAGCTGACACTGGAATCAGTCCGTTGAACACCTGCTGGGTAGATATAAAATTCATCATAGAACCGATGAAATTAAAGCGCTCTGTAATATAGATTACAATCCAGTCATACATAAAGAACAATAGTATGAGTGGAATCGCTGCTCCAATCAGTCCAATGATAATACCTTCTACAATAAATGGCGCTCTGACAAAAAAGTTTGTGGCACCAATCAGCTTCATAATTCCAATTTCTTCTTTACGAACAGAGATACCAGTAGATACCGTATTGCTGATCAAGAAGATGGATACCAGAAGTAATACCAGAATAATTGCAGCCGAAATATAAGCTACTAATTTATTAAAATCTGACAGAGTATTTGCCACCTGCTCAGACTGCTTTACCTCTCGAACGCCATCGAGCCCTCTTAAATATAAAACCAGGCTGTCCTGCATTGTAACGTCATTCAAATAGATTTCATAATGCATGGAATTTGCAACAGGGTTGTCCCCCTCAAAGGCCTCCGCAAGGTCTTCTCTTCCATCCAAAAGATTTTCCTTCACGTACTCCCAGGCTTCATCTGCAGAAACATAGTTATAGCGTGAAACCTCTGCACGCGTAGAAATCTTCTTGCCAACTTCCTGAATGGTAGCGTCATCAACCCCTTCCTCAAAGAAGACAGAGACGCCGACATTCTTTTCTGCTTCTATCAGCATCGCATTAAAGTTTGTTACGATAATATAAAACACGCCAAACATAAAAATGCAGGCAGCCATGGTAGCCACTGATGCAAGAGAGAACATTTTATTTCTGAAAATATTTTTGATTCCCTGCTTTATGGTGAACATAAATGTACTAAATCTCATTTTCATCACCCGCACGGCTATCAGAAACAACCGTTCCTTTATTAATTGTAATTACACGTTTTTTCATAACCTTGACAATTTCCATGTTGTGAGTAACAACAACAACGGTTGTACCCTCGTTATTGATTGCCTCTAACAGTTTCATAATCTCCCATGCGTTGTTTGGGTCAAGGTTACCCGTTGGCTCATCCGCGAGAAGAATTTCAGGCTGATTAATTAACGCTCTCGCAATCGCAACACGCTGCTGCTCTCCACCGGAAAGCTGATCTGGACGGGATTTGTATTTTGGCGCAAGCCCCACCATAGAAAGCATCTGTGGTACACGCTTTTTGATTTTTTTGTTAGACTCGCCGATGACCTTCTGCGCAAACGCGATATTGTCATAAACATTTCTATCATTTAAAAGACGGAAATCCTGGAATACGACTCCAATTTTACGTCGAAATTTTGGGATATGTCTTCTTTTAATTCTACGTAAATCCTGTCCAGAAATGGTGACGGTTCCCTCGGATGGCTCAAGTTCCTTTAACAGAAGCTTGATAAAGGTTGACTTTCCCGATCCACTATCACCAACGATAAATACGAACTCACCCTTTTCAATATGCAAGCTGACATTGCTTAACGCAGGGCGTCCACTGTCATACGATTTACTAACATGATCTAAGGTAATCAAAACTACTTCTCCTTAATAATCCAATGTCTCCATATACTTCATGTACTTCACAACCATGAGTGCAATCTTAAAGGTAATTGCATCCTCAAACACACGAAGGTCAAGGCCGGTGCTCTTCTGCAGCTTGTCCAGACGATATACCAAAGTGTTTCTGTGAATATACAGCTGTCTTGAGGTTTCAGACACATTTAAGCTGTTCTCAAAGAATTTATTGATTGTAGTAAGCATTTCCTCATCAAATTCATCTGGAGATTTTCCATCAAAAATCTCACCGATAAACATCTTACAAAGAGGGATTGGAAGCTGATAAATCAAGCGACCGATTCCAAGCTCTGAATAAGGAATGACATCCTGTTCCTCAAAGAAAATCTTTCCAACGTCAAGCGCCATTCTTGCTTCCTTGTATGAGCGGGAAACATCCTTTAACTCGTTCACCACGGTACCAAAGGAAACGTGTGCGTTTGTCTTTGCATCACCCTTGAACAAGCCCATGATGCTCTCTGCTGATTTGACAAGATCCGCCTGTGTTTCATTGTCGCCCACCTCGCGAACAACAATGACATTCTTCTCATCTACCGCAGTGACAAAGTCTCTCTGCTTTCCGTTAAAGAGTCCACGAATCTTTTCAAGCTCGTTGTCCTCACGATCGTGATTCGTCTCAACAATGTAGACAACTCTCTTCTGCTCGATGTCGATGTGAAGCTTTTTTGCTCGGTTATAGATATCTACCAGCAACAGATTATCTAACAGGAGGTTTTTGATAAAGTTATCCTTATCAAATCTCTCCTTGTAGGCAACTAACAGTCCCTGAATCTGGAAGGCGGTAATCTTTCCGACCATACCAGCATCCTCTGCCTCACCAACCGCAAGAACAATATACTCTATCTGATGCTCGTCAAACACTTTGATAAAGTGGCAGTTGTTTGCAACCTGTGAATCTGCAGGTGATGCCGAAAATGCCTTTGCAGAAGCCCCATAATTTTCTGCCTCAGCAAATGTTGCAGCCATAACCTTTCCATCCGGATCCATAACACAAAGATCTGTCTTTGAAATATTTTTTAATCCATCAATTGTATTTTGCAGTATCTGATTGGAAATCATGAAATCCTTCTCCTTTTTTCCATCTGTATTTGCAATTTGCATAAATATCTGTTCCCATTTTAATGCAAAAACACAAAAAAAGGAAGAGGAAATGTACATTTTATACGCAAATCCTCTTCCGTTTTTATGAAACTTGTATATATTTACTGATACTCTTGGAAACCTTCGCCTAAAACTTCTCTGACATCCGACACAATTACAAATGCATCATCATCGATTTCAGCTACAATTTCCTTTAGCTGTGGAATCTGTTTTTTGGCCACAACACAGTATAACATGCATTTTTCGCTGTCCGTGTACATCCCCTTGGCGTGTATGCCTGTAATGCCTCGGTCTAGCTCTGACATAATCTGTGCTGCAATATCGTCGTACTGGTCTGAAATAATAAATGCAGCTCGTGAGAACTTAAAACCTTCCAAAATCAAATCAGAAACCTGAGTCGTTACAAAGATTGCAATAATCGCGTAAAGCATTGGTCTTAATCCAAAGACAAAGAAACCAATGACCACAATCGCACCATCTATCACCTGCATAATCTGCGCAACATTGTAATGGCGAATAAATTTCTTTTGGATAATTGCCGCAACCATGTCTGTTCCGCCAGTGGTCGCATTCGCACGTAATACCAGACCGATTCCAGCTCCGGAGAACACTCCACCAAATACAGCTGCCAGCAGCATATCTCCCTGAGCAACATCAATCGTTGGAAGCACTGCCAACCAAACTGATAGCATAACAGTGCCAAGCAAAGTCTTTCTGACAAAACGTTTTCCCACCACAAAATATGCGATAATAAAAACTGGAATATTCAAAACAATATTTGTAAACCAAAGTGGAATACCACCCTTGAATATCGATGGCGCGTTGGCAAGGATGCCAGCTGTCGCGTACTTAATTACAATTGCAAGGCCAGAAAAGCCACCTGTTACAAGGCTTACAACATCATACAGATTTAAAATACCGAAACTCATAATTCCAGTTCCGATTATAATCAGCAGATACTGTCCTAAATGAAATTTTCTCCAAAATGATCTTAATTTGCCCATATCACTTTTTCCAGTTCTTTCTTTTGGCGTCTCTTTCTTAAACGCTCAAACAGACTGGTTTTTTCCTCCGAAGGATTGATTTCCCCCATCCCATACCATAGGTTCGCAGATATTTTTCCCTTATGCTCGAGCAGAAATACCTCCTGAAATGGTGCTGGCAACAAGCAAATAATCACATCTGGCGAAAGACTATTGATTTGATTTACCAATGCCTCATCATTTCCAGCGCAGTCCTCGATTGCTCCAGTCCCTGCTATTTGAAGCTTTGGATAGCGCGACAAAAAGAACGGAACTCGCTCTGCAATCTTTTCCTTGGATTCACCAAGCAAGAATACACGCTTTCCATTTCTCTCCAGGCGCTTCATCAATTCAAAAAAGAAGGTATGATCTTCAATCTCGTATTTACGCTGCATATTTCCCTGTTTTGCAGCCACTAAAATCTCATTGTCCGCAATGACAGTGTGATCAAGCATCTTTAGTCCCTCTGAAACCTTATCGTTTTCCTCTGCCAAAAGCAGGGTTTTCAGAGTCACCTCTTCCATCGCAACAAATCCCTGTTCTGTGATTGCTCTCTCCACCAACATAACGGATTCGCGAACGGTATTATTATCTAATTGAACATCCCCAATATCTATCTTTCTTATCATAGCGTTCCCTAGTATAACAAAATAAAATTTAATGTGCAAGTCACCATAACCCATCCTTTTTTTCACGAAAAATCTTTTAAAAATGTGAAATTTTATTCTTTTTTTACAAAATTTACATTGTGGATAACTTTAATGTTTCACGACTTTTCCACCAAGAAAGCGTGTGGATAATGTGCATAACTTCGTGTATAACTTGATTTTAAGCCTTTTTTCAGTGTTCATCCGTGGATAAATGCTATTTACTTTTGTCCACCTTTTGTCCATTTATGTGAAACATTTTTAACGTTTTGTGCAACTTGCTATTTTTCATTTTTCACTTGACCAAATTTAACATACAATACCGCTAATCAGAGCGGAACAAAAAAATCCCAGCCTCGCGGCTGGGATTTAAAATACATATGATATTGATTATACAATTCGACGAATTGCGAGGATAGATCTGTAGGTTGCAGGAGAGATTTTAATACCGTCTCTTCTGTTACTTGCGTGAACAATCTGTCCATTTCCAATATAGATACCAACATGTCCTGAGTAGCAGATTACATCACCTGGCTGTGCATTTGCAAGGCCACCATCTACTCTTGCTCCACAGGAACGTAAGCTTGATGAGCTGTGTGGAAGTCCGATACCGAACTGTGCATATACTGACATTACAAATCCTGAACAGTCTGTTCCGTTTGTTAAGCTGTATCCACCATAACGATATGGATTACCTACGAACTGAACCGCATAATTAGCAACTGCACTACCATTTGATCCAGCTGGTGCAGAATAAGTCTTTCCTGAAGATTTCTTCTTCTCAGCAGCTCTTCTCTTTGCTGCTTCCTCAGCTTTTTTCTTCGCAGCTGCTTCTGCTGCAAGGCGAGCCTGCTCTTCTTCCTTTGACTCTGCAAAAGAAAATTCAGTAGAAAGTGTTACATACTCTGCTGCAACAAAGCCGTCACCTTCCTCAATGGAAACCTTAACCCAGCCTTCGATGCTATTTTCATCTACAACGGTAAGGTCATCGCCAGCACCTACGCGACCTAAAACGGTTGCATCCGTAGTTGCTGCGCTACGAATACGAAGTCCATCAACACTTACAGTTGCAACTCTACGACTTGCAGCTCTTACTGCATCAGTGTCATGAACGATTAAATACTCTGCTTTTACATATCCTGAACAGGTACCCGACTGAATCTGATACCAGCCATCAACCTCGTCAATCAAAGTACATACACAATTTGCATATAACTTTCCAACGTAATCACTCTCTTCATTTGGCTCTACGCGAATGTAAACCCATTCAGAGACATTGGCAACTGCCATATCAGTATATTCGCTGGTTGCCATATTATATTCATTTGCCTCAATCTGTGGATTGTTTGCCGCAATCTTTGCATTCACTTCACAGTTCAAAGCAATTTCCATCATGTTTGCTGAAAATCCTGCGTTTGGCAATGAGCCACTTGAGGATCCTGTTGCATTATAATTTGATACGCCGGCAACAGGAGTCTCTGCTAAAACACCGGTAGAACTACCAAGTGCCATTACTAATGTAAGCACAACTGCTGTTACCTTTATATTATTATGTTTCATTTTTATATCCTTAATGTTCTTGTTTGTTACAAAATTATTACAATTTGTTACAATGTGATTATAGCAAATGTCATTTTTTGTGTCAATAGACCAATTGTCATAGGCGAAAAACCGCATAAACATTGACTTTTTTGGCATTTCGAGCTATAATGCAGTCACACAGAATCAATTTGTTACCGCGAAGGGAGTTGATGCTTATGAATATTTCACCAGTCAATGCAGCTCTTTCAGCTGTACAGCAGGCAACATCTTCTTCAAGCTTAACCGGACAGGTTGGCCTTAAGATGTTAGACAACGCCTTAGATACCAGTAAAGAGGAAACCGCCGGATTAATCAAAATGATGGAACAGTCTGTGAATCCACACATTGGATCGAATTTTGATATGTCCGTATAATCGATTTCTTCTATATAATAAAAGGCAAAACAAAAGCGCTTCGTTTGAAGCGCTTTTCTTTTTACTTTTCTTCCCTGTTCATCAAAGATAATTCCATAAAACTACTTAGTTGCGATTGCCTCAATCTCAATCATGACATCCTTAGGGAGTCTTGCAACCTCTACACAGCTTCTTGCAGGGAATGGCGCTGGAAAGAATTCCGCATATACCTCATTGATTGCAGCAAAGTCATTCATTTCCTTAATAAATACAGTTGTCTTAACGACATTTGCTGTACTGCTGCCAGCAGCCTCCAATAAATTAGAAAGATTGGTAAATGCCTGCTTTGCCTGAGCCACAGATCCCTCTGGGATTGCTCCGGTTGCTGGATCCACTGGAATCACACCAGAAGTATATACCATACCATTCACTTCAATCGCCTGTGAATATGGTCCAATTGCTGCAGGTGCCTTTTCTGTCGAAATCACATTCTTCATATCAATTCTCCTTATTTTTATTCATCGTTACGACGGATTTTTCCGCCTTCCAACGTAATTTTTCTTTCTTTATATAAGCGTCCGATGGCCCTCTTAAACGCAGCCTTTGACAGGCCTGTTTCTCTCGCAATCACTTCTGGAGATGCCTTTTCTGTAAAAGGAAGTACTCCCGCATAGTCATTGATGATTTCGAGCACCTTTGATGCATCCGCATCCATCTGGATATGAGCCTTTTCTCTCAGTGTCAGATCCAGCTTTCCATCTTCCTTCACAGCGACAACCTTTGCCTCAATGACGTCACCAATTTTTAAAAAGCTGTGGTCCTCATGCTTTGGAATTCTGGCAGAATATTTATCATCCACAGCCACGAAGGTTCCAAAGTTATCAGAGAACTCGTAAACACGTCCGCTCACCATATCTCCAGCCTGATAAGGGGCTCTTGTGGAAAGCAGATGATATAAGCCTCTCATGGTTGCGCACAGACGCTCGCTCTTATCGATATAAAGAGAAACAAGCACCTCATCTCCAGCATCAATGCGGCCTACCATTTCTTTATAAGGAAGGAACAGATCTTTTTCCAATCCCCAATCAAGAAAGGCTCCGATCTTTGTAATTTCCTTTACAGAAAGCACTGCATATTTTCCGAGTACCAGCTTAGGCTCGTTTGTTGTTGCAATCAGTCGATCCTGAGAGTCTTTATATAAGAAGACTTTCAGTCGATCTCCCAATCGTGCATCTGCTGGCACCTGCTTTGCAGGTAATAAAACCTTCTCTTCTGTCTTATCCTCTCTTGCCAGATATACTCCAAAATCTGTTTTCTTTATTATGGTAAGTTCCTGATATTCACCTAATTTCATATTCATTCTCCTGTCTCTCCGTTCAATGGTTTTTCCGTTCTCTTCTTATTTATTAGTATTTCCAAGAAACTGCACAATCGCATATGGCTTTTGTTCCTGATTTGCTAACATAACCGTAATCTTTTCCTCGTCCTGCCCAATCCATGGATAGAAGGTGTCACCCAACATGCCCTGCATCTTATACTCAGCTCGAACCTCACGAATAGACACATCCTCTGGAAGATATGCCAAAGCAAGCTCCACATATCGGCCATTATTTACATGTCCATTGGTATCCAGCAGATGGCGAGTCACAGGAATCAGATCCAGTGGCTGCATATTTTCTGGCAGACTCAGTTTTCTCTCACAGTGCTCCATCTCAATAGGCTCGTCAATTCCATAGCGGTCCATCTCCGGAGTAATTTTTGTTGGACGATTGTTTTTTAAATCAAAGAAGGTCCAAATGCTATTCGCATAAGCAAGACGCTCTCCATCAAGCGTTTCCATAACAAAATTTCGTCTTCCAAAAAATCCACGAAGCTCATAAGGTAATGTTGTTATACAAACCTCTTCTGCGAGCTTTGGCATTCTGTTTAGACAAATTTGCCAGGAATTCAGCACCCATGCCAGATTTCTCTCTGCAAGATAATCAACACCGACATCTAAGCTTTCTGAATGAAACACCGATGCGTCCTGAAAATAATCCAATAACTTAATCCAGGTAAGCTTGCCGTCGCAATCCACTTCACTATATCTGATTTTACTGTTAAAACTATATGACATCTTATATTCCTCAAAGACTGGAAATTGAAACAATTTTCTATAGACAAAGCTGAAATACGCTTCACGAGTTTCGCTCTGCTTAGCGGTCGTCAAATGTGCTCTCATGCAAGCATGCAGTGGATTTTCCTCGTCGCTAAAAACAAAAAACCTCAGTGATAATCACTGAGGTTTAGCTGGCCCACAAGGATTCGAACCTTGGAAGTGACGGAGTCAGAGTCCGTTGCCTTACCGCTTGGCGATGGGCCAATGTTGTCAACAAATGGTATTATACATACCATATTGTTGAATGTCAACCTCTTTTAAAAAGTTTTTTATCTTTTTTTAAAAGCCAACCTTAACGGTGACATCAAGGCTTGACGCAGCAAAGTTAGGCGTTTCTGATGAAGTAATTGTAATCACACAAGTTCCATTTCCTGTCGCGGTGACAACACCATTTGCATCAACCGTTGCAACGTTTGGATCTGAGCTCTTGTAGCTGTAGGCAGGGCCTTCCTCACAGTAGTTATACAGCTGGAACACTCCACCTGGTGCACCCAATGCATAATAAACCTGGCCATACCAGTTCTGTGGATTCTTAGGAACAGACTTTAAACCACCATAGCATACAACCTTCGTTCCCACCTCCACATTTGCATATAATACCTTTACAGAATTATAAGGCATATTAATGCAGCCATGGCTTCCATTATAAACATAAATATTTCCACCGAAATTCTTTCTCCAGGTAGCATCGTGGAATCCGATACCACCGTTGAATGGGCAGAAGAAGTTTACCCAGCTCTCATAGCCAGGACCTCTTAAATAACGGTCTCTATTCTTCGCAAAAATCGTATAAACACCGGTTGGCGTTGCATGACCATTTGCGACACATCCAGTTACTACAGAACACTCTACAACCAGTTCGCCATCCTTATATACATACACCTTCTGATTGTTCATATCTACTTCACAGTAGTTTCCGCCAAAATCTGCAACATCACTATAGGTGCCTGGATCAATTTCTACAAAGACAGCGTCTACATTCACATCTGTTTTATCAGTCAATCCGGCCAAAATCGCTTCGTACAACGCATTCGCATCCACTGACTTTCCAGTCACTGGTACTTTAATATCAATATCTCCACTAGCTGTGGTATGGAATTTTGCAGCCTTATACACAGACTTATCATGGCTATGTGCCACATCGGCAATATACGCAGATAAGGCCTCCTCAGAGACAGTGACATCTAATCCATTACTAGCAACCTCAAGCCACTTTGCTATCTCCTTTGGCTCGAATACGGTTGTACTAGGTTTATATCCATCTAAAACAAAATTTATCTGAATGTTAAGATTCAGGTATTCATTTGCCGCCAAAAGTGCAGCCTCAACTTCTTCATTTCCGGCAGCTGGAATTGCCTCTGCCGTCATCAAAGCAGGACTGGCAGATGCTTCTGCAGTCAAATCAGAGACAGCTGCAAGTACAGCATTCTGTGCCTCTTCATAATCATACATCTCACAGGAAACACCATCTACGCCTACAAAGGCCTTTGCATCTTTACTATATACAATGTAAGGACGATTTGATGAGCCTGCGAGCGAAAGTTTTTTCTCAAGCTCGGTTGGCTCTGCAACTTCATCGGTAGTTTCTGGAGTCTGCTGAGCAACCTCTTCAGAGAGCACAGCAACATACATATCGCGAACTAAATCCGCAACAGAAACCTCCTGGCTCACAACAAAAACTGGTGCATCCCCCAGCTCTTCCTTCTTATTTGCTTTTGTGATGATATCCGCAAAATCAAGCTCACTGTTATATGTCAAGCCAAGCATTTCGCCTGTAAGCTCAAGATCATAGCCATCAAAGTTCAGGTGTAATGAATAATTTAACGCAGCATCCTCTAAGGCAGCTTTCGCTTCTGCCTCATCCATTCCTCCAACCTTTACTCCGCCAAATGTATATTCTTCTGGGAAAGTATCATAAGAAAATAATCCGCATCCAGCTAATACAAACATAGCCAAGCCACAAACCAAAATAAATCTTACAATCTTTTTCATCTTTCTTTCCTTTTATGTTTAGTATATTTTTCCTATTCTAATATTACGTTCTTATTATAGACCATATATATTTTTTGTAAATGTACAGCTTCTTTAAATTTCATTTTCTTTCCCACTATTTCATAGAACTTTTGCACATAAGCAGCACACCTATTGTCAAAAAAGCACCTTGACGAACTATAAAATCTATTGTATGATATCTTTCGGTTGTTGAAATGGGCTTGTAGCTCAGCCGGTTAGAGCGCACGCCTGATAAGCGTGAGGTCGGAAGTTCGAGTCTTCTCAAGCCCACTAAAAAAGCACTCTCTATGAGAGTGCTTTTTCTTTTGCAAATTTAAGTTATTTATACCAATTCTTATTTTTCGAACATCCTATCCCAAATGTCATCACAACTACATCTTAGTACTATCCATCTTTACGCCAGGCCATTCCTTGATGCGGCTTTCATACTGCTCATTAATCCAGTCAACGGCCGCCTTCCTTCCCTCCTCATCAAAAGTGAAGGTCGCATCCGTTTTTTTGTCCTCGGCTGTAACTGAAAAAATGTATGGTCCAGGCCATACCCAGGCGTGAAAGATTGTCTCCTCCGTCTCCTCGACTGTTTCCTTCTTTAGAATGAATCTCATTCCGCCCATCCAACCAGAAAAGGAAGTCTTTTTATAATAATTCATATTTAAAGCATCATCATAGGACAGCATCTTACTAATTCCTCATCAAAGATTTTTATTTCTCTTTAAGAGTAATCAAAAACAAATGATTGCGCAACTGTTTAGCCGATTTTCATCATAATAACCTGATCAAGATCCAGCTCGCTTCCGTCCTCAAACCAGAAGCTGATTGCACCTGTATTTTCACTAACCTTTTCGCAGTCAAAGGTAAACGCATATACATAATCGTTTTTCGCATCCAGCTCAAAAATCTCCTCCGCAAGAATTTCAAGGCCTTCCTTGCCACCGTAGATTCTTACTGTCATTTTTTGTTTTTTTTCAGAGGAAGCCTCAAATCGAACTCCATATTTACTGCCCTTTTCAAAGGTATATCCACTTTGAGAGAGTGTCGCAGCATTTCCTGTCGCCTGTATATGAAGTTTTCTTGATAAATCAGATGGATTCACACTGGCCTCGCACTGACTTACTACCCAATAGTCCAAGCGCGATGGTCCCTGGTCAAATGAATAGTTGTAGACCATGTTCCCATTATTATGGCCTTCGCCCACAACATTATGTGCATTTCCAGATGCATTCACCGTGTTCTCAAGTTCATCATAGCCCTCGCTTCGATGATACACACGAACATAATCCACCATCATTTTTGCCGGCAAACTCTCCGCTGAAAGAACTGCCTGCGGATCATAATTCCCCCCTACCGCAACATTGAGCAGAATATAAAATGGAACATCAAATGGAGCCGGCTTGGTGTAATCACTCTCGCATCCACTTTCCCTTGCGTACCAGTCGGTCAAGGTAAAGTAACACTCCTCATCCACAAACCAGCGAATCTGATCAGGATCCCACTCTATTGCATAAACATGGTAGTCATTTATATTCTGATCCTTCGAAAATACATACTCCTCGTTTGTATAGGTATTCCCTGGCCATTCCAGACCATAATGAGCAGTTCCACCAACCACGTTTGGAACGCGCCCTTTCGCTTCCATAATATCAAGCTCCCCAGACGCCGCCCAGGTTCCATAGGTATCACTGTCTACCGGAAGCATCCAAAAGGCTGGCCAGATTCCCGAACCGCCTTCCATCTTAATTCTAGCTTCTACGCGCCCGTAGGTCGTTGCAAACAGCACATCGCCATCATCTGTGACCGTTCGAATTCGTCCAGAAGTATAAGAATACCGGCTAACGCTTTCCTTTTGCACCTGTATCGTCAGATTTCCATCCTTCACATACACATTATTCTCGCTGTCGGTATACCATTCAGACTCGCCGTTTCCCCAATTTACATTCCCATAATCAGAGCCATCGCCATACTGATAACTCCACTTGGTAAGGTCCAGGGAATCGCCCTCAAACTCATCCTGCCACACCAGGGTGTACCCGTCTCTTTCCACAGCCGCGTCTTCGTTCTTGCCTTTCCCACAGGCTCCAAGACAGCCAATCATACACACTCCTATCATAATATGTGCGAAATATTTCTTAGAAATTCTCACGAACTTATCCTCCCGTGTATCCAAATGCGAAAATTCTCTAACGATAATATCTCACAAAATTTACTGTCGTATAAGTTCACACGTTATATTTTGGTATCATTTTTTTGTTGCGCCGCCAATGCGACATCTTTCAGCTGTAAAAAAAAACAGCCCCAGCATTGCTGGGGCCTTTTACTAATCAATATTACATTTCATCCTGCATAGCAGTAAACTTTTCAACATACTTGTCGAAGTTTGGATAGCGATCCTTTCTACCCTGCTCAACCTGATGCTCTAATACACCAGTAAACTTTAAACGGCTACGACGTTTTTCTTCCTCAGTAAAGGTAACACTTACCTTGCCGTCCTTAATCTCAAGGGTTCCATAGATACCACAGATTGGGCAGCTTACATTGTTAGTTCCATTTGGATCAAGCGTCATCTCATTGCAGTGACAAACTGGGCATACACCTGGCTCTGACTGCCATTCGATTTCGCTAATCTTCTGGTCCATAGCCTCTACCATATGACGTCCCATTCTTGCAGACTCAGCAAGAAGCATTTCCTGACGGTCTGGATGATATGAGCCATACGCATTTAACTGGTCTACAACCTTCATATTCAAGCTCATTCCAAAGAGATTTAATCCTGGAATTCCGTATGATACCCAGTTAGGAGTGGTAGCACCACCAACTGAAATGTAAGAAACAAGATGCTTCTTTAAGCAGTCTGGGTTTAACTCATCCCCGCCAGTATCCTTACGAAGCTCATTTTCAAAGAGCATATAGCACTTGTCGTGTGCTGGTCCAAAACGATGTACAAAGTTCATCAGCTGTCCTGTTGGCTGAAGAACGTATACTGGTGCAGCTACGATAATTGCATCTGCAGCAAGCACTGCGTCTGAAAGTGCCTCGTAGTCATCCTTCTGAATACAGCTAATCTGTCCCTTTCCAGACTGAAGCATTCTAGAGCATGCTCCACATCCGATACAGTGGTTAATTTTAAGAGGCATAGTATCAATAATTTCAACCTCTGCACCCTCTGCCTTTGCAGCCTCTAATGCTGCATTTAAAAACTTTTTACTATTTCCGTTTACACGGCCAAAGTTAAGACCTAATATCTTTTTTGCCATTTTAGCAACCTCACATATTTCAAATAAATACAACAAATATTACTTCACAAAATTCTCAGCATAGTGACATGCTACATGATGATTTGGAAGAATCTCTCTCAATACTGGTTCCTCTGCATAGCACTTCTCTGTTGCATATGGGCATCGAGCCGCAAAACGACAGCATGGCTTTGGATCGATTGGAGAAGTCAGCTCTCCCTTAAGGACAATTCTTTCTTTCTTCGCATGTACATCTGGAATTGGAATTGCAGAAAGAAGAGCCTGAGAATATGGGTGAATGGTATCCCTAAAGATACTCTTTGCCTCACATTTCTCAATCATCTGTCCAAGATACATAACCGCGATATCATCTGAGATATGCTTAACTACAGACATATCGTGCGTGATAAACATATAGGTTAAGCCTCTCTCCTTCTGAAGGTCCTGAAGAAGATTTAAAATCTGTGCCTGAATAGAAACATCAAGCGCTGATACTGGCTCATCACAAACAATGAAATCCGGATCCAGAGAAAGTGCTCTCGCGATACCAATTCTCTGGCGACGTCCACCATCTAATTCGTGTGGATATGAGCTCTCTAAACGAGCAGCAAGTCCAACCAGTTCCATCATCTCACGCGCTTTTGCGCGAACTTCATCCTTCTTCATATGCTTATTGTTTACCTTAATTGGCTCTTCAATCAGCTGAAGAATGCTCATTCGTGGATCAAGAGATGCGTATGGGTCCTGGAAAATCATCTGAATTTCAGAACGATGTTCCTTTTTGAACTGTTTGATTGGCATACTTGCAATATCAGTCCCCTTGTAGATAATCTCTCCGTCAGTTGCCTCGTGGAGTCTCATCAAAGTTTTACCAAGTGTAGACTTACCACAACCAGACTCACCTACAATACCAATGGTTTTTCCCTTCTCAATGTTGAAGGTAACATTATCTACTGCATGGAGCATTCCTCTTGGAGTGGAGAAATATTTTTTTAGATTTTTTACTTCAATTAAATTTTCAGCCATCTAATTAATCCTCCTTCCAATCAGACGTAAACTGTGCACACTTTACCAAGTGGCCTGGCTCAATCTCTGTTCTCGCAGGGTCACAATGCTCGCAATTTGCACATTTCTCTGAACAACGCTCAAAGAAGCTGCAGTGCTCTGGGAGCTGCGATGGATCAGGAACCAGACCCTGGATAACCTCAAGACGGTCAACATCCCTGTCCAAGCTAGGGATAGAGCGATATAACGCCTTTGTATATGGATGCTTAGGGTTATCAAATACCTGCTCAACGGTACCAAACTCAACAATTTCACCAGCATACATAACCGCACACTTGTCACACATTTCAGCAACAATACCGAGGTCATGAGTAATTAAAATCATAGATGTACCGTGCTTCTTCTGAAGTGAACGCATCATATCAAGAATCTGTGCCTGAATTGTTACATCAAGCGCAGTGGTTGGCTCATCCGCAATCAAAAGATCTGGTTCACATGCCAATGCGATTGCAATGACAATTCTCTGCTTCATTCCGCCAGAAAACTGATGTGGATAATCCTTATAACGCTCTGGAACAATTCCTACCATTGCAAGCATTTCCTGTGCTCTCTTTAAAGCCTGAGCCTTTGAACATTTATCATGCAGTAATACAACCTCGGCAATCTGATCGCCGACAGGCTTTACCGGATTTAATGCGGTCATTGGATCCTGGAAAATCATAGAAATTTTCTTTCCACGAATCTTGCGCATTTCTTTTTCTGTTTTTTGTAAAAGATCTTCTCCTTCAAATTCAATGGAACCCTGAATTACATGTCCTACTTTGTCAGGAAGGAGTCCCATAATTCCAAGAGCTGTGGTTGTCTTTCCAGCACCAGTCTCTCCAACGAGACCTAGTACCTCGCCTTTACCAAGCTCAATGGAAATATTATTAACCGCCTCAACAACTTCTTCGTCGGTTTCATAATGAATGACAAGGTCTTTGATATTTAATAAACTTTCACTCATTGTAGTACTCTCTCCTTACTTCATCTTTGGATCAAATGCGTCGCGAAGACCATCACCCATAAGGTTGAATGCAAAACAGGTAATCATGATAAATAATGCAGGGAACAGCATCAAATATGGTGCTGAAGTGAAGTAATCCTTACCTGCGTTAATCAATAATCCCCATTCTGGTGTAGGTGGTGTAAGTCCAACGCCAATGTAACTCATTGATGACATCATCATGATGGAAACTGCAAGAAATCCAACGAAGAAGATAATCATTACACCTACAGCATTTGGAATCATATGCTTTACAATCATGCGAACCTGACTAACGCCAATCGCTTCCGATGACTCGATATAATCTGCGCCACGAACTCGCAGAATCGCAGCACGGTTGTTTCTTGCCATGGTAGGCATGGAAGCAAACATAACTGCGGCTACTAACTGAGGAATACCTGTACCGAGTACGGATACGATACACATAGCCATCATAATCATAGGAATTGCCTGGAAAATATCCATAATTCTCATGATAATCGTATCAACCTTTCCTCCGAAATAGCCAGCGATGACACCCAAAAGTCCACCAGAAAAAAGAGCTGCAATTGTACAAAACAGCGCAATGACAAGTGAATAACGGGTTCCATAGATGACTCGGCTGAACAAATCTCGTCCCAGGTTATCTGCGCCGAACCAATAGGTTGCATTTGGTTTTGAACCAAATCCACCAGTCTTGATATCAAAGGTTTTATTGACCATATCTTCATAGCCATATCTTGCAATAAAGTTTGCAAATATCGCAACTAAAATAAGAATAATCACAACAACAAGTCCTGCGATTGCGGTAGGATTTCTGCGAAATCTCTTCCATGCCTCTTTTGAAGGAGTTGACTTGTAAGCTTTCTTTCTTTTTGCATTTTTCTTTGCGATTTTCTCCATTGCGGGAGTATGCATTTTTGACATATCGTATTACCTCCCTATGCAGCTTTCTTAGCAGGTGTTTTTTTCTTGCCACCTGAAATAACGGTTGTCTTTAAACGTGGATCTACAACTACGAAGCTGATATCAACAATCAGGTTAATAATTGTAAGAATCATAGCAATAATCAACGCACCGCCAAGTACTGATGGATAGTTTCTTGAAGAAATCGCATCTACAATATACTTTCCAACTCCTGGCACACCGAATACAGTTTCAAGAACCATTCCACCACCAATTGCATTTCCAAGGTGAGTTCCTAAAGACTGAATAACCGGAATAATCGCATTACGAAGAGCATGATGCATTGTAATATTTCTCTCGGTCTGCCCCTTTGCTCTTGCGGTTCGAATATAATCCTCTCCTAAAACCTCCAGCATAGACGAGCGAGTGATACGTGTATAGTTCGCAATCGATGAGAGCCCTATACAAAGCATTGGCATTATATATCCCTTCCACGAGTCAATTCCGAAAGATGGCAAAATGCCAAGATTTACGGAAAAGATCATAATAAGCACAAGACCTACTACGAACTCAGGAATGGATTGGAAAAACATGGATATGACTAATACTGCTGAATCCACCCATGTATATTTTTTCAAAGCCGAAATGATACCGAGTAAAGTACCAATAACAGCGCCAAGTAAAACGGCACCAAGTGTAATTTTTGCGGAAACCCAAAGTCTAGGCATAATTTCCTTTGTAACTGGTTTTCCTGTTGTATATGAAGTACCAAAATCAAATTTGGTAACAATTTTACCCAAATATTTTACGTACTGTACTGGAACAGGATCATCCAATCCTAATTCCACTCTTTTTTCTGCAACCTGTTCCTCCGAAGCAGTATTACCAAGAAGTAATCGCGCCGGATCTCCTGGTGTAAAGGTTTTCAGAGCAAAAATAATAGCAGATACACCAAGCAAAATAGGAATAAGGAAAAGAATTCTTTTAATAATGTACTTAAACATACTCCATTCTCCTATTATTACTGCCCGAAGAGAAAACTCCTCGGGCAGTAAAGATTTAACGATGTTGTTTCAAATTGTAAATCTTATCAACAATTATTTGTAAAGAGTTGTTACATCTACGTAACCTCTTTCTCTGATTGCAAATCCCTTTACAGATGCATTAACAAGAGATGCCTGATATGCCTCGTAAAGGTTTACGCATGGTAATTCTTCTTTTACAAGAGCATTGTACTCCTGAAGAATTGACTTCGCAGCTGCATCATCAGGTGCAACCATAAGGTTATTGAGAACAGCTACTTCTTTGTCTAATACAGCATTTGGACCACCAAATACCATACCACCAGATACGAACTGTGGAAGCTGTGGAGTTCTAAATCCAGTTGCATCACCTACAGCTACAATATCATATGACTTCTCAAAGAGCATTGCTGGAACGAATCCACCCATATCCATCTGAGCGATTTCAAGGGTAATTCCTACTTCCTTGAGGTTGTTCTGCATAATCTGATATACATCTAAAAGGTCTGGAAGAGTTGGAACTGTAATAGTAAGTCCATCTGCGTATCCAGCCTCAGCAAGAAGCTCTTTTGCCTTCTCAACATTTACAGCAAGCTCTTCATCAGTATAATCAGCTGAGTAATATGGAGCATTAACAGTAGTATATGAGTAGCACTTTGAACCAAGTCCAGCAGTACCAACTGCTGCAATCTGGTCATAATCTAATGCTAAATCAATTGCCTGACGAACACGGATATCAGAGGTTGCATGTCCCTCTCCCATGTTGAACCATAAGTGCTCTACTTCACCGTTAGAGTATACATAGGTACGAACCTTCTCATCATCTGCATATGAAGCAGCCTGAGCAACAGGCATTTGCCAGGTAACATCAATATCGCCTGACTGAACAGAAGCTGCTGCTGATCCAGTATCGTTGATCGCTACAAACTTAATTTCCTTGAAATATCCAACATAGTTAGCATCCCAGTAATCATCATTTCTCTCAAGAAGGATATATTCTCCATCCTTCCACTCCTTGAATCTGTACTTACCGGTTCCCATTACAGGATTCATCTTTGCAGCCTCTAAGCCACCTAATGCGTTAATCTCAGATTCTGATACGATACCAAAGTTACCCCAGGTAAGCATCTTAATGAATTCTGGAGCTTCACAGTTAATTTCAAAGGTAACAGTCATATCGTCATCCTTTGTAACGCCTACGAAATACTTACCAGTATCGTTTCCACCTTCTCCATTTTCATCAAGACCACAGTTCTCCATCCAAATATTTGCAGTGTAAACTACATCGTCAGCGGTGAGCTCATGTCCGTCTGTGAATTTAACACCCTCTCTTAATGTAAGCTGAATGTGTGTTCCATCAAGCCAGGTCCAAGAGGTGGCAAGCATTGGAATCACTTCACCAGTATTCTCATCAAGATCAACAAGACGATCAAGAAATGCAGCATTAACTATCTGCTCCTGGTTTGAAGAGTTTCCACCCTTTGTTGCTGGATGCCATAAATCAGCTGGCATAGAACCAAAGTTTACTACTAAGGTCTCATCAGACTTGGTAGTGTTTCCTGTTTCCTGATTTGGCGCGAGGAGTCCAGCTGGAATCTCCTGATTGTTTGCGTTATCCGAGTCTGACTTTTTACCGCCACATGCAACCATTGAAAGTGCGGTCAAAGCAGCAAGGAGTAACACTGTTACTTTTTTTGCTTTCATTCTTTTTCTTTCCTCCCATACTATACTAATAGTGTCCAAGTACCTTAGTACTAGTAATACATAATTTAAATAGTGCCCTGCGCTCATCTATATGACAACCTACCAAAAGGTAAGCGCTTTTTTTGTGCACAATGTACATTTATTTAAATCATTATACTCCCTAGTACTATGAAATTGTACCATCCAAACCCGTATATGTACAATAGACATAAAAAATAGCACTATACAGAATCTGTATAGTGCTACCCACAATTACTTTCTTTCAAAGGAAGATTCAAAGAAATCCAAATATGGCAAGTCCTCACTCTTCCAATAAGCTACCAGATTAAACTTTTTGGCATTTCCCGGCAGTTCCAGTGTCTCTAACCCACTTTCCACGGAATTGATAAACACAGAATAAATATCCTTACTCTCTCCAAACATCAGAGATGACGGAATGTTTTCTTCTTTAATCTCTTCTGTCACATTCAGACATATGCTCGCCAAAATTGATTTTTGCTTTTCGATAATAAAATTCGATCCTGTCTTTGATGTGCATGCAAACTTTTTACTACGAAAATCCTCGATGGTTGGGTAATAGCCCTCCGGAAACATCTGTGAGGAATATACAATATAGGCCGGCAAATCCCAAAACTTATACTTATTGATACGACTGTCAGCTTTGTTATCCTGTATATCCTTTTCCAAATAATCGCTATCTTCCAAAGAGATTAGGATATCAATTGTCCCATTGTTAAAATCTCTGTGCAGTTCATAATCAGAATACTGATTGATCAACACATGATATCCAGGGAAGTATTCCCTCATCTTTCCCACAAAATTTAATACATGAAATGGAAAAAGCGCCCCAGAAAATCCTACTCTGATTGCCTCTTTCTTTTTTCCTGCGCTCTTCACGCGGAAAAACGCAGCATCAATCTGCTCCTGAATTTTTGTAAACTCCTCCAAAAAGCATTTTCCCGCCTCAGTCAGCTCCACCTCTCGATTGGTACGATTTAAAAGCTTTACCTCAAGTTCTGCCTCCATCAGCTGAATCTGTCGGCTCAGGGTAGGCTGCGTAATGTACAAATTCTGCGCCGCTCTGGTGTAATTTTTGGTTGAACACAATTCCAAAAAATATTGTATCTGCGTTAATGTCATAAATAAACCCCTATTAATATATCGTTCTAATAAAATAATTTTATCACATAATTTCTTAAAAGCACAGATTCGAACAATGTAACTTTCACAATTACCGCGGAGCCTTTTTACTGTATAGGAAATTGGAGCAATTTCCTATACAGTAAAAAAAGGCAGCCGCGAAAGCGACTGCCTTTTTCATGTCATTATAAATTTGATTAGATACGTTTAAAGCGCTCAATCTCTTCCGCAAGATTGTTTGCAACGTTCTTGTTGGTTTCCATCTCTCCATTGATGGTACTAATACTCTCAACAAGATTGCAGGTGTTATTTGCTGCAACAGAAACCCCCTGTGCACTCTGATTGATTGCCTGAGTGGTTCCATTAATCATATCGACGATTAACTGGATATTCTCCTTAATAGAATCTGTGCTATTCTGAAGCTCGATCATACGCTCCTTAACCTCAAGCGCATTCTCTACGTTTGTCTCTCCGCTTGAAACCATGCCATCGTAATCAGCGATGATTTCTGTATTCATGTATTCAAGCAGATCTCCCGTGTTCTTAACAAGCTCGTTTACGGCTTCATTTACAAGATTACTAATCTGCTGAATGTTGTTTGCGGTCTCTCTTGAGTCATCTGCAAGAATACGGATTTCCTCAGCTACGACTGCAAAGCCCTTACCTGCTTCACCTGCACGAGCAGCCTCAATAGAAGCATTCAATGCAAGAAGGTTTGTCTGGCTGGCAATACTTAAAATGTCTTCCGTCAGATCATTAATCTTATCAACCTGTTTACTGTTTTCGATGGAAACCTTAAGAGTATCGGTAAACTTCTGAACAATACCTCTGGTATGCTGCTGGTTCATCTCAGAAGAGTTCTTTCCTTCGAGTGCCTTTGCATTGATGCCCTCAGCAAATTCCATGGTCTTCTTGGTTTCTTCTGCAATATTATTAATCTCATCGTAGATACCCTCTACGCTGCTCTTAATATTTTCGGTAGTTGCATTTACCTCTTCCATGCTGGCTGCAAGCTCTTCCATAATTGCAGAGGTGTCAGTAGCCTGTGAATTTGATGCAATAATAGATTCGAATACAGTATTTACAGAATCATTCAGGCTGACAGTACCAGTCTTAATCTTTCCAGTAACATCCTGAAGTACCTCTGTATACTTATTAATACCCTGAGTAATACGACCAATTTCGTCGTTTGTCTTTGAAGGAATACGAACAGTTAAGTCTCCTTCCCCATTCTGAATGTTGGTAATGATTTCATCCAAATCACTGGTTGCCTTCTTTAATGGCTTTAAGATAATCAGTGAAAGCAGATAGGTTACAACAACACCAACAATGATAAGAATAACAGTTGCAACAACCATACCCTTGGTCAGGCCACCAATAACGCCGTTAATTTCATCCTTGTCTGAACAGTAAGCAACCTTCCATCCAGTGGTCTCAACGGTTGTATATGCAACATACTGCTCTTTTCCTGTCAGCATATTGGTGCATGATGCCACACCAGATTCATTGTTCAACATCTCTGTAAATAATGCGGCGGTCTCTGCAAAGCTGCTATCTCTTTCAGCTTCTCTAATTGGATTAATACTGATATTTACACCTTCGCTGTTGGTAATCAGATTTCCATCCTCGCCCATTATATTATCACCAGTTTCACCAGTTTCGAAGGTAGCAGCATTGCTATGTCCAATATAATCACCATTTGGGTCAATAATGAATGCATCAACGCCTTCTCCAAAAAGAGTCGCATAATCAATGGCTCTTGTGGTAGCAACAATGACAGCCATAACATTACCATTCTCGTCAAGAATTGGTGATGCAAAGGATACCATGAGCTCAGTTCCACTGAGAAGTCGATTTGTTTCATAAAGACTATGCTTAGCTTCCTTAGTACGAATAAAGAGCGTATCTGGCTGATCCGCAAGTTCAAACTCTAAGGTCGTAAAGCCAAGTGGAAGAATCGCATGACCTGTAATATCTGCATACATAATAGAGTAGAAGCCAGCCTTTTCAGCCTCTCCCATCATCAATAAACTCTTTACCTCTACTGGCACATTAGGATCAGATAATTCTGGACGTCTCGAAATTGCATCAAGCGTAGAAAGATCTGACAAAATATGTGTCTCGACAGTCTTTGCCAATTCCTCTGCCAGGTAAGAATCCTGTTTCTCTTCTCTGCTCTTTAATGCATTCTTTGACATTGTAAATACCACTGCACCAAGAGTGAAGCAGATAAACAAAATCAAAATCGCATAGACAACCATCATTTTTGTTCCAATTGTCTTGTTTCTTTGATTCTTCATAAAAAGCTCTCCTTTACGAAAAAAATAATACCGATAGTATTAATACAATTATATCGTGACATAAGTACCATTACAAGTACCATTTTCCCATATTAACAGAAATGGCAGCCATATAGGCTGCCACAAATAAATACTTATTTCCTTTTTCCAATTGGTAATAAAAAATTCGGAATCAGAGAGATGAACAGCAATACTGCAAACACCAGATATACATAGCGAACCTCTCCAAAAATTTTGATACATGCCGCAATAAGCAAGAAAGAAAGTTGTCCGCAAATGCTTAGAATTGGGAACATAATTGCATTCACCTGCTTAAAGTTATCACGTCCAAAGCAGGATAGTTCAAAGGCTGGCATAAAGATTTGGAATAAAGTGATAATTAATCCAAACATAGGAATTGAAATATACACAAGTACTGGAATGCTGGTATAATTCAAAACCAATGCCACCGCAAACCAGATTGCAAGGAAGGCAAATCCGCCTTTCGTCCCCATACGATTTTCGATGTAGCCCGCAATCATACTTCCAAAAATTCCGACAACTGCACAGATGGACATCAAAAGACCGGCCATACTTTCAAATCTTGTATCCTGATAGCGTACAAGCCACTGGGCCATCAATCCGGTCTGTGTTATACTGCAAATTCCAATAATAATGGCAATCAGCCAAAATTCTTTTCTCTTTAATACCTGACCAGTTGTAAGAACCGTCGACTTTGCCTCGTTTGTCAGGTCTTCCTTCGCTAACAGCTCAAGCTCTTCCTCTGTCATATTGTCAGGAGTACAGCCAATCTGTTCCGGAGTGTTTTTGATAAAGATGGCACAAATCACTGCTACTACAATTAACACCGCACAGATTGTATAGATTCCTCCATGCACACCTGCGTGAGTAATCACGGCTTTTAATCCCAGCATCATAACGATAGTTGCAACTGGTGGACCGACAGAGACAAATCCCATCGCTAATCCCTTTTTGTGAGGAAACCAGTTTGCAATTACCGCATTCGCTCCAAGATAAGATAAGCTTTGTCCAAAACAAACCGTTCCGATTAATCCAATCAAAAGAACGATGCGGTTTGTTGAGGTACCATAAATAAACACGAAGCACGCGGTCGCGATTAAGCAAAGTATAATCAGAAACTTTGCTCCCATTTTTTCGCACACCTTGCCAAGAATCAGATTTCCAATAATGCTCACGCATCCCGCCACTGTAATGAGCGGTAAAATCAGAGCGTAATCAATCTGATGATCCGATGCCCAGATTGGGAGAATTAAATTTTCCGAGTCGGAGGTCACGGCATTTGCAAGCATAAATAAAAGAAAGCAAATCGCAATCGTAAGCCAGTGCCGTCCGCTAAAATTATATTTTTTATTCATATTTGTTTCTTATTCCATTGTTCCTAAAAAGGTGCGTACAAAGGAAGGTTCCTCAAAATTCTTTGTTCCCATTCCATAGCCCACCTCTTCAATCGTCATGGCGACACTTTTCTCAAAGCCTTTTACAAAGTGCTTTAGCACGGCTGCGCCGGTTGGAGTCAAAAGTTCGCCGTCAAACGAGCTGGTATAAACTGGCATGCCCTTAATAATCTCTGCTGTTGCAGGCGCTGGAACTGGAAGCAGTCCATGTGCACAGCGCACAGTACCATTTCCCACGCAGACAGGAGTTGCAATAATTTCATCTACTCCTAATAATTCGATTGCGAGGCAGCAGCCCACTACATCCACAAAGGCATCTAAGGTGCCAACCTCATGAAAGTGAATCTGCTCTAAGCTTGTGCGATGCACCTTGCTTTCAGCCTCGCCAATCAGCTTATAGACCGCAGTCGCATTTGCCTTAACATTTTCAGAAAGTGCAAGCTTTGCCATTCTCTCCAGAATTTCTGTATAAGAAGTATGGCTGTGAGTATGCGTATGCTCATGGTCATGGTGATGCTCGTGGTCATGATGGTGTTCGTGATCGTGATGATGCTCATGATGGTTCTCGTGGTCATGAGTATGCTCATTGCCTTCCTCTGTCCCCTTCACTAAAACCTTCATATGTGTCCCACCGATTCCACTCTTAACAACCTTTTCTGCTGTAACAGAGGCATCCTCTGAAATTGAATTGATCAAATCCAAAAATTCCTTCTGTTTTTCTTCTGATAAAAGTTCAAAGAGTGCTGCCATCAGCATGTCCCCAGCCGCGCCAGTCTTGCATTCTAAAAATAATACTTTTTTGCTCATTCGTTTCCTGCTCGTCCAATCATTTCTTATGTGTGTTTACTAGTTAACATATTCTAGTTTACTAGGTTTTATCTTATTTTGTCCACACATAAGTTAATGGCTTGCCCTCAAGATAAGCATGTACATTTTCTGCCATCTTTCTTCCTGACCATCCATCCACATCTGTGGTGAGGCCTGCAAAATGAGGAGAACACAATACATTTTTCATCTTAAGGAGTGGATGGTTTGCTGGAACTGGCTCCTGCCAGTAAACATCAACTGCTGCACCTGCAATGGTCTTGTTTTCAAGCGCCTCTACAAAATCCTTCTGGTCAATGACTGCTGCACGAGCGGTATTAATTACAAAAGCAGATGGCTTCATCTTACTGAACCAGTCCTTATTAACGATTCCTCTGGTTGATGGAACAACTGGAAGATGAATACTAACAATGTCTGACTCTGAGAGCATGGTATCTAAGTCTACTGCACGCGCTCCCGTCGCTTCAATTACGGAAGCGTCAAGATAAGGATCGTAAGCTAAAATTTCCATACCGAAAGCCTTTGCACGAACTGCAACCTCGCGTCCAATTGCTCCGTAGCCGGCAAGACCTAACTTCTTTCCATATAGCTCAAAGCCGATGCCATAATCGGTGTATGGATGGTTCTCATCAAGAGGTCCCCAGATAACATTCTTCACATCTGGAACATCGTATACATTTTCTACAGGAGCACCAAGATGCTCTCCCATCAAAAGGCCAGCAACTGCGCGAGACATAAATCTGGTAGATGCAATCATCATACCAAGGCAGTACTCTGCAACTGCAACAGCATTACGTCCCGGAGTGTAGGTAAGCTGAATTCCAGCAGCCTTTAACACTTCGTTGTTTACGGTTACAGGGGTTCCCTTTGCAACACCGATAAACTTCATTCCAGCATCAATCCATGCCTTTAAGGTATCATCAGAAACTTCCTCGTCGCCTAAGACGATAATTTCTGCGCCCATGCACTCCTTGCGAACACTTTCGTCTGTGTAATTTCCTTTGCCGTTCTTTAACTCTCCTGCGATGGTAACTTCACAGGTCTTCTTAATGATTTCCAAATCCTGCTCTGGAAGAGCAGTACATAATGCTAACTTTTTCATGAAATATTCTCTCCTAATAATCTTTGATTAAACTGCCTTATCTGCTGCAATTAACTCAAGCATAGCCTCTACTGCTTCCATTGGCATTGGCTCGTAGGTTCCAAGAGTCTTGGCAATTACAGTAGTCTGTGCCATTTCCTCGGTGTAAACAGTTGCATGCATAGCCTGCTTCATGCTGTCTCCGCAGGCAAACATTCCATGATTCTTAATTAAGCAGACAAGACCATCTTTTCCAAGTGTGTCTGCAACCTTAACAGCAACCTCGTTTGATCCAGGCATGGTAAATCCTACGATACCAACTGGATAGAACTCGCACTGTGGAGGAGTGATTGGACGAAGTTCTGGATTCTCTCCCATTGCGCAGATGGTTGCGTTCATGCTGTGTGTGTGAACCGTCGCATTTACCTCTGGGCGACGACGCATAACCTCGGTATGCATTGGAAGTTCTGAAGAAGGCTTATAGTTTCCCTCGATCCACTCGTTGGTTCCGTCTTCATGCATCTTAACTACTGCGATGTCCTCTGGAGTCATTCCATTATATGAAATTCCCGATGGAGTGATACAAACGATGGTTGGATCTTCTGGAGTTCTCATAGTGATATTTCCTGAAGTACCATTGATTAATCCCTTGTCTACTGCCTCAAGAATTGCTGATAATACGGTTTTTCTGGTTGTTTCGTAATTCATGGTTTTACCTCTCTTTGAAATAAAATTTGATGTGAAATCCATAGGATTTCATATTTCCTATGATCCCATTATAGATTTGCTTTCATAACAAAAACAACTTCGCAGATTTCCTCTACGAAGTTGCAATTTGTGTTTATGTAATTATTTAAAATA
Organism: Agathobacter sp.; assembly: GCA_045641385.1. GTDB lineage: Bacteria > Bacillota > Clostridia > Lachnospirales > Lachnospiraceae > Roseburia. Next base: position 197,367 of record JAZUGV010000079.1, read on the forward strand.
CCAGATTCAGTTCTACCATTTCGGTAGCATCTGAATCGCCACCCATATAGAATCTGAAGAGTCCATCCTCAAGCAGATAAACCTCATCATTGTTATAGAAGCCAAGATCATTCTTATCAACAGCGATTTCTACAACCGTGCTCTCTCCTGGTGCTAAGGATACCTTCTTGTAGCCGCAGAGCTCTTTGACTGGGCGAACCAAAGAAGCCGTCACATCCTGCATGTAAAGCTGAACTGTTTCTGTTCCAGCAACTGTCCCCTGATTCTTCAAGGTAATTTTTGCAACAATCTGATTGCCGCTTTCCTCTGCCGTCATATTCTCATAAACGAAATCAGAATATGATAAGCCATAGCCAAATGGATAGGCTGGTCTAAAGTCAACATCCAGATAGCGGGAAGTAAACTTGCTCTTGCTGCCTGGTCTGCCTGTGCTTGGATGATTGTAGTAGATTGGACACTGTCCGGTCACGAGTGGAATGGTGCTTGCAAGCTTGCCCTCTGGATTCTTCTCTCCAAATACGACATTTGCCACAGCATTTCCCATCTGAATACCAAGATGCCAGCACTCTACCATGGCAGGAAGATTCTCCTTCTCCCACTTCATGGCAAGTGGACGTCCATTCATAAAGAGGGCTACAACAGGCTTTCCTGTCGCAAGAAGCTTTTCAAGCATCTTTCTCTGCTGACCTGGAAGTGTTGTATCCGCCTTTGAGGAAGCCTCACCAGACATGTTAATGAGCTCGCCTACCACTGCAACAATGACATCACCATATTCGCCAGCGGCCTTTACTTCATCCTCGTTCAACTCGCTCTCTGGGCTACAGCAGCCAAAGTATTTATAGTTCGCACCGATATTTTCAAAGCCCTGCTTGATGGATACACAATCCTTGACATCCCAGCTAAGAGCCCAGGCCCCGATTACCTCTTCCGGAATATCTGCCAACTGACCAACCAGCGAAATTTTTGTATCCTTTTTGAGTGGAAGAATCTGATTCTCATTCTTCAATAACACGATTGATTTTTCAGCTGCCTCACGCGCAAGATCTGTATGCTCCTTTGGAAGCTCATCGTATCGATGCATTGCCTCCTCTGATACATATGGATGCTCGAAAAGGCCTAACCACATTTTTACTCTCAGAATACGTGCAACTGCCTCATTGATTACCTCTTCCTTTACAAGGCCATCCTCAACCGCTTTTTGGAGGTGATCCTTATAAATTTCGGTACCCATGTCGATATCCATTCCTGCATTCGCAGCCTGTACCCCTGCATCAAAGTGATCTGCCGCAATTCCATGAGCCACACACTCGCGAATCGCATTTGCATCACTGACTACAAGACCGTCAAAGCCATACTCATTCTTTAAAATATCACGAAGGGTATAGGAATTAACTGTACATGGAACTCCATTTAAGTCATTGAAGGATGCCATAACAGTCGCTGCACCTTCCTCGACGGCTGCTTTGAAGGATGGCAGATACACATTTCGAAGCTGTGAAGGCGACATCGTAGTTGTATTATAATCTCTACCGGACTCACAGGCACCATAAGCCACATAGTGCTTTAAGCAGGCAGCAACATAGTTTTCTGTAGAAGAGGTATCTCCCTGCACACCCTTTACCTTTGCGCGGGCAAACCTGCTCGCAAGATATGGGTCCTCACCAGGGCCTTCTGAAACACGTCCCCAACGGCTGTCTCTGGCAATATCAAGCATAGGTGCAAAATGCCAGTTTACTCCCTGTGTACGGGATTCCTTTGCTGCCATGCGTGCTGTTTTCACAAATAGCTCATCATCAAAGGCGCCTGCCTCTGCAATTGCAATTGGATATACACTGCGGAATCCATGGATAACATCAAGACCAAACATCAGAGGGATTCCAAGTCGGGTTTCCTCAACAGCGATTTTTTGAAGTTCATTTACCTTATGGGGATCCTGCACCATAAGCGAGCCAACCAATCCAGCTCTGATATCATCCTCATGATAATCCTTTTCGGCTGTCGCCATCATCTTTCCAAATTCTTCATTGGAAATTCGGCCGTCTGTCAGCATCTCAATCAGTTCAGAAAAAGGAACATCAAACCCACCAACAATGGACATCGATGCCTGATTCATCTGGCCAATCTTTTCCATTAATGTCATCTTTGACAACAAATCCTGAACCTTCTTCTCCTGCTCTGCGGTAAGCATTGGCTCAGGCTTTTTTACATAATCAAGTGTTTTACTCATACATTTCCCCTTAAAATAATTTTTCTTTTAACAAAAACCTTGATAGTTATTATATCAAAAAATGTTGCATCCGCACAGAATATTATCACTTTAAATTGGACAATTATGACTAAATCTTGGTATAATTAAAAAAATGAGAATCTGTTAAATACTGCACACGGAGGTAGCACCATGAGTGAACTCACAGGCAACGAATATTTAGCACAAATCACACAGCTTGCAACGGAAAAGGCAGCTTTTGTTGCAAATTCAGAAATCACACACTACGAGAAGGAGCATCCAAATGCGCTCGTCACCTCTGAGGTCAGAGAAATCATCATGCAGCGCGCAACCTCTTTGATCATGCTTCGCCTGTGCAATTTTAAAGGATCTAGGGATGGCGGTGCCGATATGTTAAAAGAACTCTTTGAGAACTGGTACCTCATCGAAGAAAAGGAACTGCGGGAGTCAACTTTCGCCAATATCGATCACGAGGTAAAAAAACGTATTCAGCCAGGCGATGAAAATTTAAGCTTCTCTGAACGTTTCCGCAAGGAAGTCGCCAAGAACGCGAAGGAAGGAAACACCATCAGCCTGCTAAATAGTTTAAAGGACTAATTTTGTATATTTGACAAGAAAATCATTATCTATAAGAGACAAAACTATATGGTGACCGCAGAAATGCGGTCATCATTTTTTATTGAAAATCATCTCAGAAAGTATATAATAGACAAGGATGTGCAAATGTGTTTTGGTAACACCAAAACTCCTACCCGGAAACGATTAAGGGAGGAGATTTTGTGACGGCCGAACGATTCGATTTGCAAATCCATAAATAAATACACTGTATTCCCATCTGGGAAACGGAAGTAGGAGGAAAATTTCATATGAGTAACACAGAAAATCAGACCAGACGCGTCGGAAGCAAATCCAAGGTTGTATGGATGACAGAGCTTGCGCTCTTAACAGCCATTGTCATCTTAATGGCCTTCACCCCACTTGGTTATCTGAAGGTAGGAGCTGTTGAAATCACCTTTATTGTGATTCCTGTAGCTATTGGAGCTGTTCTCCTTGGAGTTGGCGCTGGAGCATTTCTTGGATTAGTATTTGGATTAACCAGTTTCGCTCAGTGCTTTGGTATGAGTGTTTTTGGAACCATGATGTTTGCACAGGCTCCAATCCGTACCGCCATCGTTTGTATCGTCCCTAGAATTCTTGTTGGTGTTGTTCCAGCACTGGTATTTATGGGCTTACAGAAGATTTGCAAGAAGCGCACCATCAACACCGCAATCGCATGTGTCCTTGCCCCAATTACCAACACCGTTTTATATTTAGGATGTATGGTATTTTTAGTACAGGATCTTGCAAGAGGTGCATTCGGTTACGACGGAAAGGGTGGATTCGCATTCTTAGGCTTTGTACTTGCTTTAGTTGCTGTCAACGCAATTGTTGAAGCATTATCCTGCCTCTTCATCAGCACCGCAATCACCAACGTTCTTTGGCTGACTGTTAACAAAAATAATAAATAACAACAAAGCGGACTTATTTAGTCCGCTTTACTTTTTCAAACAGTATTAAGGAGATCTCATGAATCAGCTTGAAATGAAAGAAATTAATTTGATGGATATCGAAGGCTTCAAAATTGGACAGGCCACAGATGACAAGGGAATGACCGGCTGTACCGTCGTTTTATTTGACCAGGTTACCCCAGCTGGCTGTGAAGTTCGCGGCGGAGGACCTGCTTCCCGCGAAACACCTCTTTTAAATCCCGTCGCTGACGCCGCTGGCATCCACGCAATTCTTCTCTCTGGTGGATCTGCATTTGGACTCGATGCTGCAGGTGGAGTAATGAAATATTTGGAGGAACGAAACATCGGTTTTGATGTCGGCGTAACCAAGGTTCCTCTGGTATGTCAATCTTGTCTTTTTGACCTTGCCATAGGCGACAAATATGCTCGTCCTGATGAAAAGATGGCCTATCAGGCCTGTGAAAAAGCAGGCTATCAGCCAATCAAGGAAGGAAACCATGGTGCAGGTATGGGCTGCACTGTTGGCAAATATCATGGCCCTCAGTTTGCAATGAAAAGCGGAATTGGAACCTATGCTGTCTCTCTTGGAGATGTAAAGGTCGGTGCTTTAGTTGCTGTCAATGCCCTCGGAGACATCTATGATATTGACACCAACCAGGCAATTGCAGGAGCATTAGGCGAAGAAGGTCAACTCATTGCTGATGAAACGGAGTTCTTTAAGGCTTCCTACCACATCGCAAATATGTTTAACGGAAATACAACCCTCGGTATCATATTTACCAATGCGAAGCTTGATAAGACCGCACTCAACAAGGTTTCTCAGATGGCTCACAATGGCTTTGGCCGTGCCATTCGCCCTGTTCACACAATGGCAGACGGCGACAGCATTTATGCAGTTTCAACGGGGGATGTCAATGGAAATGTCAATTTGATTGGCCCTATGGCAGCCTATGTTATGGGAAAGGCAATCGGAAATGCTGCAAAGGCAGCAAAGAGTGTCGCTGGTCTAAAAGCCGCAAGAGATTTGGCGGCAGAAACAAACGAATAAAGAACAAAGAGTGCTTTGCACTCTTTGCGCGCTGATGCGCGCAAGCTCTAGCTTGCATCTTCTACTGCGCATCAGCCGCATCCCCGCGGAGCGTTTTTTACTGTATAGGAAATGAGCAATTTCCTATACAGTAAAAATAGAGTTTCGCTTGCGAAACTCTCGCGCCGCTTTTGCGTCGCCAATGCGACATTTTTCATCTGCAAAAGCTCCTGCAAATGCAGGAGCTTTTTATTCGCATAATATTTTTCTGAGTTTTCGCTCTATCAGGCAAATTTTTAGAAAGCCTTCTCTAGTACTGCGATGACGTCCTCTCTGGTAACGCCCTGGCGTGGATTAAAGAGAAGTGGAACCTCCTTTAATACTTCATCTGCAAGCATATCGAAGTCTTCCTTCTTAACGCCCTGTTCTGATAAGGTCTTGATACCAAGATCCTTCGTCATCTGAAGGAGTGCCTTAGAAAGTGCATACATATCTTCATCCTGATTGCCTGACAGTGGAAGGTTGATTGCTTTGGCAAGTTCAATCATCTGCTCTGGGCAGCTTGATGCATTAAACTCCATAACATATGGGAGTACAACCGCATTTGCCATTCCATGTGCAAGTCCAAAATGAGCTGATAAGGTGTGGGCAATCGCATGTACAAAGCCAAGGTTTGCATTCGAGAAGCCATATCCAACAATGACGCAGCCCATCATCATATTCTCACGCGCTTCCATATCATTTCCATCAGCAACAACCTTAGGAAGATTCTCATAGAAAATCTTTAATGCCTCAATGGAATTATATCTGGTAAGTGGATTTGATACATTTGAAATATAGGATTCTACCGCATGTGTAATCGCATCCATACCTGTTGCCGCGGTAACACTCTTTGGAACTGTGCGAGTGTACTCTGGATCGCAGATTACATACTTCGGAGTAATCTTGTTATCGATGACAACATACTTGCAGACAGCAACTGTATCTGTGAGTGCTGCCACATTGGTAATTTCTGAGGAGGTTCCTGCTGTCGTAGGAATTGCAATCAGAGGAAGAACCTCATTCTTTACCATCTGAAGTCCACCATACTGACCAATTGGTCCTGGGTTTGTCATGAGCACGTTTGCTGCCTTTGCCGCATCGATGGAAGATCCGCCACCAACTGCAACAAAGCCCTCAATGCCTGCTGCCTTTGCGATTTCGTAGATTCTCTCCACCAGCTGGTTCGATGGATTTGGCTCAACCTCATCAAAAGTAGTCACTTCAATTCCAGCAACCTTATTCACCTCTGCCAAAACCTTTTCAGCAATTCCGGCAGCCTTCACGCCACCATCATAGATGACCATGACCTTTTTGATGCCTTCTCTCTCTAAAATCCCAGAGAGTTCCACCGCCGCATCCTTTCCAAACATAATATCGCTATGAACAAAATAATTGTATGCCATTGTTATTCTCCTTCTATACTCTGTAGGCTGCATGATAGCCCCGATCAATCGCCTGATAAATCATTCCAACCTTATTGCAGTCGCCGATGATATAATACTCGTCCACTTCCTCGCAGAGAGCATCCACTGCTGCAAAAGGTGCTCTAAATCCAAGTGCACAGACTACGGTATCTGCCTCGATGACAAACTCTCCATCCGCATTGGATACCTTAACTCCCTCTGGAAGAATTTCAACCACCTTTGTCTTTGTGTAGCACTTTGCGCTCTCATAAACATGAGGCATAAGACCGCCACGATAAAAGCTGTTCACATTTAACGCTACATCATCAAGCATCTCGACAATGGAAACCTCACGCCCTTCCTCTGCAAAGGAACAAGCTGCCTCTGCGCCGACAAGTCCGCCACCCATGATGACAACCTTCTTGCCAAGCTTCTCGTGATGAAGTTCTGCATCGATTGCCATAATGACGTTATCTCCGTCAATTCCCTTGATTGGTGGCTTAAGCTCATTTGAGCCAATTGCGACAAAGAGAGCATCTGGAGCAAAGTTTTTCACATATTCCGGAGTCACCTCGGTATTTAGTACAACCTTGACACCTGCCTTGTCCACGCGACGCTTCAGTACTTCGCATAAATCCAGAATATCTGCCTTAAAGCTGGCACTTCCAGCCGGATAAAGATTTCCACCGAGCTTATCTGCCTTTTCAACGATTGTCACATCATGTCCACGCTTTGCTGCAGTAATTGCAGCCTCCATACCCGCTGGACCGCCTCCGGCAACCAGAATTTTCTTTTTCATCGCAGGCGCAGGCACGCCATACTTTTCTTCTAACTGATGCCCCTGTGTCGGATTTACAGTACATTTGATCATCTCAAGCTGGCCTGTTGCTCCAAAACACTCATAACAGCGAAGGCAAGGACTGATATCGTCGGCCTGACCGCATAAAGCCTTGTTTGCCAAATATGGATCCGCCACCAAAGCACGGCCAATTTCTACCATATCCGCCTGTCCCGAAGCAATAATCTGCTCCATGTGGGCAGGATCGTTCAATGAACCCACACATGCAACCGGCTTTGTGACATGCTTTTTGATTTCTGCGGAAAGATAAACATTCACTCCTCTTGGGAAGAATGAATTTGGATGAGTTCTGCAGAACATCGCTGGATCCTCATGATTGCCGCAGGAAATATTAAACATATCAACCTTATCATCCACGAGTTTCGCAACCTCAATGTAATCAGAAAGCGCCAGTCCTCCCTCCTGGAAGTCATCTCCGTTTAGACGAAGCTCAATTGGAAAGCCTGGCCCCACTGCTGCACGAACGGCATCTAAGGTAAGCATCAAAAAGCGTGCCCTGTTTTCCAAAGAACCGCCAAACTCATCCTCTCTTTTGTTAAAAAGAGGCGAAAGAAACTGGTTGAAGAGCCATCCATGCGCCGCATGCACCTGAACCATATCATAGCCAACCTCTTTACAGAGTTTTGCTGCCTTTCCATAGGATTCGATAATTTCATAAATCAGTTCTTTTGGCATCTCATAGACATGGCCAGCTGGCATATCCATCTCACTTGGTCCATACGCAGTCTCGCAGGTACCAATCTCACCGCCAACGGAAGCAAGTCCACCGTACATTCCTCCATGTGAAAGCTGAATGTTTGCAAGGCCTCCTGCGTTGTGAATCATTCTGGTCGATTCCGTCAGTCCCTGACGTACTCCAAAGGCATCTAACTGCAACTGCTTGTTATGGCTCTTTCCCGTCTTTGAATGTGGGATTGCCTCACCATAGGTGACAACCGCGCATCCACCGAGTGCCTTCTCCTCAAGATATGCTGCCATCTCCGGAGTGAATAATCCCTCTGTTGTCATCATACTTGGGCTGGTAGGCGCAGCAATGATGCGGTTTTTTAATTTCACATTTCCAATTCGAATGGATTTAAAAAGATTTGGATATAAATCTTTTCCAGGAAATCGTTCTGACATAGTTTTCTCCCCCATACCTATCTTTTTTCACTAAATACAGTATAGAAGATTTTCGTTTTATGATTCAAATACTATATTTCCGTTCATATGTGGAAATCAGAGACGAAAAAAGCTCCGCCTCCAAAATTGGAGGCAGAGCTTACATTTCTTTGCAAATAAATATTAATCTCCGATATAAATCAACTCTGTGACATATCCGTTTTCATCAAATGCCACGCCATTAAACCAAAGGCCAAAATCATTGGCAAAGGTTTCCTTCGACACCGTTTTGTAGTTTCCTTCGAGGAAATAGCCTGTCACGGCATCCTTTCTGATGCGAAGAACACCGTTGAAGAAATCTGCATCTACACGGTCATCGCTGTCCACAGTCAAAATGTACTTTCCATTCTCTCTGGGACTCTCATAGCATATATATTCTCTCTCATCAGCATCAACTAGAGTTCCCTCACTCAGGTAGTTCAACTCCACCTTTTCCCCAGTAAACTCGTTGGTGACAATGGTGATGCTCTTTCCAGGCTCTGGCTTTTCAATTTCGATTGGTTTTCTAAATACCGCCTGAATCTCAAAGTAATCCCCACAGTCTGCGAGCGATTTTCCCTCCAGCCGATAACTTAAAATGGAATAACCGCTTTCGTAAACTCCATATTCACCAATAATAGCGAGCGACTCCTGGAATAAATCTGCCTCAGGATCTTTCTTCACTTCCGTTTCTTTTTCAGCGCTTCCTTCTGTATTTTCTGTTGCGCCAGGCTGATAAGAGCCTCCTCCAATCGGATTCTCTCCGTTAGTTTTTTGACATCCTGCCAGGCCCGACAACAGGCAAAGCCCAAGCAAGACTGCGACTATCTTTCTTCTCATAATCATCCCTCCTGCAATAAGAATTTCCTCTCTGCAGGTTCATTGTAGCACAAGCAGGCAAAACCAAATTTTAAGGTTTTCTTAAATCTCTCTTTATTCCGCGACTGATATTGATGGACAAATCCTCCAAAGATTTTCCATCAAACACCGCCCTTAATTCCTCTGGATGTGAAGACAACGCCATCGCAATATAATAAAACCAGCCAAGGGTTGCAAGCTCTGAGGAAGGAATGACCATATACATCACTGTTTTGATGTTTCGCACATATTTGCAGGAAATCTCTTTTCCAAAATCCACAAGACTGACCGTGGTCTTTGGAATCTCATCGCATACATGATAGCAGAACAAAAATCCATTCATCAGATTACAAAAATAATCTTCCTCAAGATTCATCTTAGGCAAGAACAACGTAACATCTGCATTTGCCAATTTTCCATTTGTGCCTGCCTCTTCCTTTGCACAGTTGCACACATACTGCTTCAGGAGCGACTGCACACTATCAAGTGCAGGAAGCAGGTTGTTCTTTCCATCCATTCTTAAGGTCAGCTCTGCCGGGAAATAATGCACCATCTGCTGCGCAGGCGTTTTGTACAGATAGCTGCTCTTTAAACTTGTCAGATACAAGTCAATCCCCATCTGGTCCTTGATTTCCAAAAGCGGGGAAACCGTAAGCACAGGAACCTGAAAAATCCTGTCAAAAGAAGAAATCTGAACCGTCGTCAGAATCAACATCACTTCTTTGGTGTTGATAATCTCCTTCTCATAGATGGAATACGGTCCACGCAGGTCAAACACATCCCCATATCTTCTGCGCAGATTCTCCATCAGATACTGCGTCATACTCTCATCATAATGGCTGATAATTGCAGTCGGAATTCCTTTCCCCCTGCGTTTTTTATAAAGATTCTCCTCTGCCAAAATGATAAACGGCAAAAGGTAATCCTCTTCCTCGATTCCAAGCTCAGCCCCACACTTGTCACAAATCATCAGACGGAGGGCATGCGCAATATCGCCAAGGAACGGATATTTTTTTCTCAGCTCATCACCCAAAACATGGTTCTGCAGAGATGGTGCAACGATACCATTCATAATCGCCTGCACATGTCTGGTCAAATCTACAAAAAGCTTATCATCCTCCAAAAAGTCGATTCCAAATTTGTCAAACAGTTCTTCTAATACCTCGTCGACCACGTGGTGACAAAATGTATCTGTCTTTTCAAGCACATAATTTTTAGAGTAGGTTTTCTCACTTAAGAACACTAGCTGTTCTTTAATTTCAGAAAGATTAATATATTCTGCCTCTGGAATATCAAGTCCAGTCGACTGCTTCAACTGATCTAAAACCACCTGAATGTCTGCATCAATCGAGGTTGCTCCATTTGGAAGCTGTTCCGTTTTAATCGCATGCGAAATTCCAACACGATATAGCATGACATCAATTGCAAGCGTCAGATAAATAAAGGCATAGTCGTCCAAATGCACCGCAGAAGAAAGCAGCTGCTCCTTTAATGCGGTCTGAACTTCCTTAATCATCTTTCCGCCAAATTCATCTCTGGAAAATACAATCCCTTCTTTCGAATCATAGTCCCAGTTTTCTGCATAGAAGCGGGTAAACAGATCACGCTTTTTCCACTCGTTATCTTCAAAGCGAATCTGACTGCCCTTACGCTCTAAGGCCAGATAAGGATGATGCTCTGACACACGCTTCTTTATTGCCTTAATATCCTTTTCAAGGGTAGTATGGCTGACAAACATCTCATCCTCTAAGATGCCCAAATCACTCCATCCTTCCTCACGCAAAAGACGAAGCAGAAGCGTCGTCAAACGGTCCTCCTTCGTCACATAGCTTTCCTTCTCTGAAAACAATTCCAAAAAAGCTCCGCGGTCGGCGATGGACAGGGTATACCCCTTGCCATGCTTCGGAACAATGGAAATCCCATAATCTTTTAAGGCTTCGTTCATCTCGCTAATGTCCGTGCGGATGGTTCTCTCTGAAACCCCAATCTTGTTGGAAATTTCTTTTCCTGTAGCCACACCGTGCTTCGCGTTCAGAATCGATAATATTTTCTTTTGTCTGGCATGTAAGTTTAATTTTTGCATATCTGTATTATATCATCTTAAAAAGATAAAAATCCATTTGTTCTTGAAAAACAAGCCTTAGATACATCGGCGTTTCACGACAGTCCTTCTTTACTCGTTATAACAAACTTGTTATAATGACGTCATGACTTTACAAGATATTAACTGCTTTATCACATTGGCAGAAACACTAAATTTCACAAAAACTGCAGAGATTCTTTTTATTTCTCAGCCCGCAGTCACAAGACACATAAATGCGCTCGAAAGCGAACTCGGCTTTCAGCTTCTCGACCGCTCCGTGCGCAGAAAGGTAATCCTTACAGAAGCAGGAAAAATTTATTATTTGGGGCTTAAAAAGTGCAACGATACCTACCTTGCAACTCTGGAAAAGATACACTCAAAAAACAATCAGAGTCCTCTCATTTTAAATCTGCTTCGCGGAACCCGATTCCCTGATGCCTTTGTCTATGCCACAGACTGCTATATGAAGGAGCATCCGAACTTTCGGCATTTCATGAATTTCATTGATGCGGATTCTCTGGGGCGGGCACTTGAACGCGGAGAGGTTTTGCTTTGCCCAAAGGAATACCTGCCTTCCTACAAAAAATATCGCTCGATGAAAATCACTCCAACACCAATCAGGGTATATATGATAGCTTCACAAAATCATCCAGCCTTTTTGGATCACAGCGAGAATCCTTCGCTGTTAGACAATACTGCACTGTTTCTTTCGAAGGATTTACCTGAACAGATTCGCGAAGCCTATCTGAACTATCTTGAGGAAGCAAATCTTCATCCCAGTGAAATCATGTATCTCGACAGTGTCGATTCTGTACTTCTGTTTCTGCGCTCAGGCAGATGCTTTAGCTTCTGCAATGAATGGGGATTAGAATATCAGACGACCGAACTGGCAACCATAAAGACATCCCTCACAACGGATTATTATGCTGTTTGGGATCCAGAACTAATGGTCAACCCATTCTGCGAAAGCTATTTAAAAGCGTTATTATCCGCCAAATAAAAAAAGAGTTTCGCTTGCGAAACTCTCGCGCCGCTTTTGCGTCGCCAATGCGACATTTTTCATCTGCAAAAGCGTGCGCATCCTCGCGGAGCCTTTTTACTGTATAGGAAATTAGAGCAATTTCCTATACAGTAAAAGCAAACCACCGGCTTCTGACCGGTGGTTTTTTGTTCTACTCATCAAGTTCAAAGAATAAGGTTGTATATCTACCCATATCATAGAATACTGGACGAACAGCGAGTGGAAGCTTATCCTGAATCTCGCGTCCCTTCTTCTTGTTGATTCCAAGGATGACAGCATTGATTGCAGGTCCTTCTTCAAACTGCACTTCTCCGCAGACATACTTAAGTCCACGGTCCTCAAGCTCAAGTCTGGCATTTAAAATTCCTGTAAACACAAAGCTGTTTAAGGTAGCCTTTCCGCTCAGCTCAACCCATTCCATAGACTCCGCAGGGGAGCCACAGTTATTGCAGGCAAGGTGTGGTGGAAATTCAACCTCTCCACAGTCCTTGCATTTCTTTGCAAGAATCTTTCCTTCCTTTAATCCATTCCAGAATTTCTCTACAACATGTTCAGGATTCCAGAATTCTTCTGTTGAAATTGTATTCATATCCATCTTTCAAATCCTCCTTAAAATCCTGCCTTTAAAATCTGGCAGCGCACATTCTGTGCACCACCAAAGCCACGTAAGAATACATGCTTTGGAAGCTTCTTAATCTGACGAGAACCAGCTTCGCCTCTCATCTGTGTGACTGCCTCAAAAACATCTGCCATTCCTGATGCACCAAAGGCGTGACCATATGAGGTTCTTCCTCCGTTTGGATTGATTGGCTTATCTCCATCGTAAGCAATTCTTCCATCCAGAACATACTTCCAGCCCTCACCCTTTGGAAGATATCCAATTTCTTCTGCTGCAAGGAACGCAGAAGATCCAATAAAGTCATTTACAAACAAAAGATCCATATCCTCAGCGGTAAGACCAGTTGCCTCGAACACCTGACGTGCAGCCTCTGCGGTCGCCTTCTTCTCAAGATGTGGAACAATTGCATCAAGAACAGAAGCTCCTGTTGCAAGAACCTCAACAGGCTTGTCCGTAAACTGATGCGCAATTTCCGTAGGAACAACAATACATGCAGCAGCGCCATCCGCAACACAGCTGTCGCTAGAGGTTCTAAGATACTGAGTCATCTTTGGGTTATATGGGCTCTTCATAAACTCCCATACATCATCATAGCCAGCTTCCTTTGCCATCTCATCAAAGGTTTTACGACGAATTGCGCGAGGATTTAATGCTCCAGCTCTTCTCATATGGTATGACTGATGGTTTAATACATCGTCAATCTGCTCTGGAGTCAGGTTGTTTTCATGTGCATATAAATTAATCCAGTCATCATGATTCATTCCAGGACCGCCACCGAGATAACGGCCATAGGCACGATCAAAAATCGAATCCAAATCTGGGAATAACACCTCTGTAGAAAGCTCAACACGGTTGCAGGCTGGAGTATTTCCATCAGGCATACCTGTTCCCATATCACAGGATCCTGTCAACACGATGTCATACGCTCCGGAAGCAACAGCAAACACGGCCTCCTCCAACGCGATATATCCTGTACAGCAGCCTTCTGAATGAGAAAGCGACCCCTTTCCTCTCATACCCATCCAGTCAGCCACCTGAAGGTTTGGAGTAATTGCCGACTCAAGCACATGTGGATTTGCAGCTCCGTGGAAGAAGTACTGAACATCCTTTGGAGTCACATGAGCATCCTTCATTGCATCAAGTGCAGCGTGACCAAACAACTCTCCGTGAGTTAATCCGTGATAGGTTTCATTGGTGATTGAATTAAAGAATGGAGTCGCACCCACACCAACGATGGAAACGCTTCTCATATTCTTTCCAACTTTTACGTTATGTACCATTTTATGCTCCTTTTTTGTAAATACTATGCTTCTTCTTCGATGTAGTCTGCAAGCATATTGATGGTTTCAAACTGTCCAAATCTTGCAACTGGAATCATTACATCAAACTCATTTTCAATGGAAGCTGACATTGCAACACGCATCATAGAAGCAGTTCCAAGCTCATTTAAGTTGGTCTCTGCAGATAATTCCGCAGCATCCACCTTGTATGCAAGTGCCGCAAATTCAATTAACTTTTCAATAATCTCTGTTCTTTCCATGTTCCCTCTCCTTTAACCTGTTATATAAAAATTAAAATAACTACATAATTTCTAATCTGATTTTATCCCAATCAAACATAAAGTTCTAATATCATTAGCGTTTTCGTTATAATCTTTTTGGTATATCGAAATTGTATGCCGATTACTGGAATACCTTTACGAACTCCTCTGCCTTTGTATAAGACTTCCATTCAGATACATCCTCGCCATTTGGATTACCAGTCTTCATAAAATTAGTCCAATAGGCAATCATCTCCCTTGAAAGCGCATGATCTTTTTCGTCCATCTCTCTCCAACAGCGGTCAAGGGTTCCAAACATATACCACAGTTCTCCGGAATGGAAGCATGGCTTTTTTGCATCCCCCTCATCATGAAGAGCATGAGGCATATAGTATACGTAGGCCGGCAGACCAAGTTCCTCACATTTTGCCGCATAGGCCTTATTTTCCTGATAGAGAACTCCAGGTGTTCCTGCCTCAATCATATCCGGTGTCGAGCCCAAATCATCCAGATTACACCCCATCATATATGGAACCTTTTTAAAGCCACCCTGCTTATAAATATTTTTGACAGTATCCTTCAAAACATAGCCATCGACATTTGGAACCAGGCATAATCCATGGCCTAAATCCATCGCCTTACCGTCAAATTTGTTTTTATATTTTAAAACCTCCTCACCCGAAAGAGCACGAAGTTCTGATAGACTCGTACAGCCAGTCTCCTTTACAAACAGCTCTCCAACGATTTCTTCTTCCTCCAGCGTTGGAGTATATAAAAGGGCATCAAACTCTGCCGCAATTCCACTCTGATAAATTGCTCTTTTCGGAATATCCCCGGTAAGTTCACTACTCATCAGCACCTGTGTACTCATACAGCCAGCGGACTGACCAAAAACGGTAATATTCTCTGGATCTCCGCCAAAGGCTTCAATATTCTCCTTTACCCACTTAAGCGCGGCAATCTGGTCTAAAATTCCATAATTACCTGAAATGCCTCTTTCGTTCTCGGCATCAAGCCAAGGATGTGCAAGGAAACCAAAGATATTTACACGATACTGAATGGTCACCAATATAACCCCCTTCTTTGCAAAGGCTTCCCCGTCGAACTCCATTTCACAGTTATAGCCTCCACCAAATCCACCGCCGTGAATCCAAAAGGCAACCGGAAGCTTTTTGTTCTCGCAATTATTTGGCGTCCAAATATTTAAATACAGACAGTCCTCACTCATTGGAACATTAAATTCAGGATTTAAGTAGAACTCTTTTAAGAAAAATCCTCCCCATGGTGTATCTGCAGATGGTTCATCCTGCCAACATTTATTTGCAAATTTGTCTGCCTTAAGCACACCCTCCCATGGTTCTAATTCTACTGGAGCCTTCCATCTTAAATCTCCAACTGGAGGTTTCGCATATGGCACTCCCTTATAAACAGTGTAGCCGTCACAGAATACGCCCTCAATCATTCCTTTTGTTGTTGTTACGCACATATTTCCCCCTTATAAGCAAAATCTTCTCTTATATTATCATACTAGCACAGCCTCCTGTTTCCCCCTTGACAACAATTAACCTCCTGCAGATGATTTTTTAACTCGTGCGCTTTGAATCCTACTCATTTTTCGTTGGATATTAATTATTCACATAAATATTTAACAGGTACAGCAGAGACGAAATAAAAATAGAGTTTCGCTTGCGAAACTCTCGCGCCGCTTTTGCGTCGCCAATGCGACATTTTTCATCTGCAAAAGCGTGCGCATCCTCGCGGAGCCTTTTTACTGTATAGGAAATTGAAGCAATTTCCTATACAGCAAA
>JAZUGV010000080.1:0-9407 GCA_045641385.1 Agathobacter sp.
CATATATTATCATCCTACTAAAAATAGAGTTTCGCTTGCGAAACTGTCGCGCCGCTTTTTGCGTCGCCTATGCGACATTTTTCATCTGCAAAAGCGTGCGCATCCTCGCGGAGCCTTTTTACTGTATAGGAAATTGGAGCAATTTCCTATACAGCAAAAAGAAGGCCTAAAACTTAGGCCCTCTCATCATATCCAATGATATCGTTATTAAATTTACGAAATTGTCTTTACAGAATCACGTTCAAGCAATTTACCATCATAGAAAATTTTGGCATGAGAATCATTTCCGTTAATTGCCTTCATCAGCTGATCAATGGATGCTTTTACCAGCTCCTCAACCGGTTGCTGAATGGTCGTTAACGATGGATGATAATATCTTGTCATCTCAACACCGTCAAAGCCAACAATTGAATAATCTTCTGGAATTCGTTTTCCCGCTTCGTAGATAGCCTTGTAAATACCCATAGCCATAATATCCGAAGCAGCGAAAATTGCAGTGCATTTTACCTTGTCCTGAAGCATTTTCTTAGCAAGGATATATCCGTTTTCCATCGAATAAGCCTTGTCTTCTCTTTTTGAATAGCGAATCAACTGCTCTTCTACAGGAAGATTATGCTTGCTTAAAGCTTTCTTATATCCTTCCAGTCGCAACCGGCCTACCGAATGATCCTCAGGTGCTGCGGTGAAGATAGCAATCTTTTTATGTCCATGACTAATCAGATAATCCACTGCCTTACAGCTCTCCTTGACATCGTCAATCGTGATGGAGCTTCCACCCCAATGACTGTCTGTAATATCTGTTGCACCGGTACAGCGCACAAAAGGAATCCCTATCGGCTTAAGTATTTCCTGTGTATTTTCCAGACGTCCACCAAGGAAAATAATTCCTTTTAATTTCTTTTCCTTAATCAGTTCGGCCGCAACAGAAATCTCATCCTGCTCTTCTCCGACCGCATGAATCACAAAGGAATATTCAAGCTTATCCAACTCCTGCTCAAAAATATGAATCATCCCCTGGAAAAACTGATTATCAATGCCTTTAATCAAGAGAGCAATGGTATTGGATTCGATCACTCGCATATTTCGTGCACTGTTGTTAGGCACAAAATTATACTCTTCAATGGTTTTTAAAATGCGGGCTTTTGTCTCCTTATTGATTCCCGAATCACCATTCATCGCGCGTGATACCGTACTGGTGCTGACTCCACAAATTTTAGCAATATCTTTAATCGTTAATGTGCTCATTATTTCTATACAAAACTCGCTTTCTGCGATTTATTATAAACTTGATTGATTCGTTCTACCATATATTTTGGTAAGAGTTCCAACTTTTGAAGTCAGTTTTTTGTTCAACTGTCTTCCGGTAAATCGCCACAGCCAATTTCCACCTAATGTAGAAGGATGATTCATGCGAGCTTCATTTCCTAACCCCATGTAATCCTGTAGTGGAATAATGCACATATCAGCAACAGAGCTGAGTGCAAGACGAATCAAGGCATCTGGAATCTCAGATTTTTTAAGTTTCGCATTTCCAACGTAGTCACGAATATTTTTGATTTCGATTCCTGTGATACTGCCAACCCAGCCAGCTAAGGTCTCGTTGTCATGAGTTCCTGTGTAAACCACACAGTTACTGTCATAATTGCATGGCATATATTCGCTGGCTCCAGCACTATCTCTCGAATCAAAAGCAAACTCTAAAACCTTCATGTTCGGATATCCACTGTCCTTTACCAGCTTGCGTACAGTATCTGTGATAAAGCCAAGGTCCTCCGCAATAATCGTGGTATCAGGATAAGCCTTTTTTACCTCGGAAAAGAGCTTCATTCCAGGTCCTTTCATCCACTTTCCATGCTCTGCAGTCTTGTCCTTTGCTGGAATTGCATAATACTCATCAAATCCACGGAAATGATCGATGCGAAGAATATCATACAGCTCGCTGCATTTTCCAATGCGCTTCAGCCACCACTCAAAGCCAGTTTTTTCATGCTGTTTCCAGTCATAAAGAGGATTTCCCCAAAGCTGACCCGTCGCCGAAAAGCCATCTGGAGGGCATCCTGCCACCTTAGAAGGATTGCCTTTTGCATCCATCTGGAACATTTCTGGATGTGCCCAAACTTCTGCACTGTCAGAGGCTACATAAATTGGAATATCTCCAATAATCTTGATACCCTTCTCATTGGCATAGGCTCTTAAATCCTTCCACTCGCAGATAAATTCATACTGCAAAAATTCATAAAATTCAATTTCTAAAGCCAGCTGTCTCTCATACTCAGCCATTGCTTTTTCGTCACGCTCACGGATTGCCTTTGGCCATTCAAAAAAGCTCTTTCCGCCAAACAGATCCTTAAGCGCCATAAACATCGCATAGTCTTTAATCCAATACGCATTTTCCTTACAGAATTTTACAAATTCCTTATCGCTTGCAATATTGCTGTTTTCATATGCCTTATATAAAATTGGAAAACGCTGCTCATAAAGCTTTGCATAATCAATTCTCTCGATGTCCTGACCAAAATCAAGCTTGTTTACCGCTGCTCTTGAAAGCCATCCCTTTTCAATCAGCTTCTCTAAATCGATAAAGTAGGGATTTCCGGCAAAGGTTGAAAACGATTGGTATGGAGAATCTCCATAGCTGGTTGGTCCCAATGGAAGAAGTTGCCAGTAGGTCTGCCCGCTTTCACAAAGGAAGTCAACAAATTTATATGCCTCTTTTGAAAAACATCCAATTCCGTATTTCCCCGGCAAACTAAATACTGGTAAAAGAATTCCACTTGCTCTCATAACTTAACTCCTAACTAACCCTTTACTGCTCCTGCAGCTACACCCTTGATAATGTACTTCTGGCATAACAGATAGAAAATAATAACCGGTACAATGCTGAGTACAATCAACGCCATGGTCGCACCAAGATCAATCTGTCCATAGCTTCCCTGAAGATACTGAATATGGATTGGAATTGTCTTATATAAGGTTCCATCAAGTACCAGATAAGGAAGTAAATAATCGTTCCAAATCCACATAATCTCAAGAATTGCAACCGAGATTAATGATGGCTTTAACATTGGAAGTACTACTATAAAGAAGGTACGAATTGGTCCGCAACCGTCAATTGCAGCAGCCTCTTCGATTTCTAATGGCAGGGTCTTCACAAAACCACTGAGCATAAAGGTTGCCATTCCTGCGCCAAATCCAAGATAAACGATTGGGATGGTCCATGGAGTGTTCAGATTCAAAGAATCCGAAACCTTTGCCAGCGGAAACATTAACATCTGGAAAGGTACGATCATTGAGAACACAAATAAATAGTAGCAAAGCTTACTGAATAGTGAGTTCACACGAACGATATACCATGCAGCCATCGAGGTACAAATTAAAATCAACGCGGTAGATAATACCGTAATCAAAAAACTGTATCCGATGGATTTAAAGAATGGATAATTACCAAAGGTAAAGCCCTTTAAATAGTTGGCCCATCCATTAAACGCCTCTCCCCTTGGCCATGCAAAGGTAGCTGTCTTTACAAAGGTATTCACCTTGAACGAATTCATGAATACCAAAAGTACTGGAAGAATCCAGATAACAGAAAGGATGGTAAATACAACAGATAAAATCATTTTTCCAATAGACTGTTTTTTCATTACTGCTGTACCTCCTTTTTCTTGGTAATACTAAGCTGAACAAGAGAAATCACTGCAACCAGCACAAAGAAGATTACTGCCTTCGCCTGAGCAACGCCTCTTGCAGAATGGTTCTGTCCATAGAAGGTGTTGTAGATGTTCATTGCCAGCATTTCTGTAGTCTTTACAACAGTTCCATCTTCCTGGAACACATAAGGCTGTCCACCACCATTTAACGCCAGGTTCTGATCGAACAGTTTAAATGCATTTGAAAGAGAAAGGAACATACAAACGGTAATAGAGCTCATTACGTTTGGAATAATTACTTTAAATAATGTCTGACCTGCGCTCGCACCGTCAATTTTAGCAGCCTCGAGCATATCCTCAGCAACTGCCTGAAGTCCCGCAATGTAGATGATCATCATATAACCAATCTGCTGCCAGCACATTAAAATGATTAATCCCCAGAAACCAAGCTTGGTATCCATAAGGATTGATGTATTATATTTACTCAGAATACCATTGAAGATCATGCTCCAGATATATCCGAGAACGATTCCACCGATTAAATTGGGCATAAAGAACGCTGTTCGAAAGATGTTTGCGCCCTTTATCTTTTGAGTTAAAGCGTAAGCAATCATAAATGCGATTGCGTTGATTAATACCACTGATACGACTGCATATAAAGCTGTGTACCAGAAAGCGTGCATAAAGGAAGCATCCTGAAATGCTTTTATATAATTGCCAAATCCGATAAACTTGGCATTTTTTATTAACGTAAATTTACAGAGTGATAAATAAATTCCCTGACAAAATGGATAAATAAATCCCATGATAAAGGCTGCCAATGTTGGTAATAAAAACAGCCATGCGCACTTTTTAATGGATGTACGCATCATTTTTGAATTGGTGCCTGTTCCGTCCGACTTGTTTCGCTTTGCCATAATTATGGTTCCTCTCTTTTGTGAAAATGGGGCAGACACTGCCTGCCCCAATATTATCACATATCCTGTTTGCTAATTGCAATTACTGAGCATTTGCAGCCTGATACTGTGCAGCCCAACCTGCAACAGCTGCAGACTCAACAACTGACCAGTCTTCACCTGCATCATACTGATTCATTGCTGCAACAACACCTGCTCTCCAATCATCTACGTTTGGAGTGTAGTTGAATGCCCAGTCTACAGTATACTTGCCATCAGCAAGAAGAGCGTTAGCATCCTGGAAGAACTTGTTCTCGTTAGCTGCTGCCTTCTTGTAAGGAATCTCACCGAACTGCTCAGCCATCATAGTTGTTCCTTCTTCAGAAGTTACTAACCAGTACATAAAGTCAAGAGTTGCCTGCTGATCTGCCTCTGAAGCGTTAGCATTTACAGCCCAGCAGTTCTCTGTACCAGAGCAAAGTGCTGCGTTCTCTTCGCCATCAGCACCACAGTAGATAGGAATCATCTGCATTTCATCATCATTCCATGCTGCGCTAAGGTTTGAATATTCCCAAGTACCATTCTGGAAGAATACAGCCTCACCATTGATGAACTCAGCCTCAGCGTCATATCCGCCTGTAGCAAGAGTTGCAGGATCAATGTCAGAATCTGTAATGTAAAGATCCCAGATATTCTTGTAAAGATCTAAGTATGTACCCTTAATCTCTGAAGGACATTCTGTCCAGTTGTCAGCCTGCTCCTCATAGTAAAGAGGCATGTTAGCTAAGTGACCAGAGAATCTCCAAGATGAAGAATCATCCATACCTGAAGAAGTGAAAGCATCAAAGCCAAGCTCTGCTGAACGAGCATGAATGTCATCAGCAACTGCCTTTAATGACTCAAAGTTTGTAATCTCATCTACAGAGTGACCTGCCTCAGCAAGTAACTTTGTATTTGTGATGATACCAAATGATTCGTAGCAGTAACCCATTGAAACAGCTCTGCCATCTGCATCATAAAGAGTGAAGTCATCTGTTGTTAACTCATTGTAAACATCTGTGCCCTTAAGGTCGATTGCATAATCACCCCAAGTCTTAACTGAAGCCTGGTTACCAATTACGAAAAGTGTAGGTGCATCAGACTTGTCCATCTCAGCAGTAAGAGTTGACTCATAGTTACCTGAAGCTGCTGTAACAACCTTTACAGGTACACCAGTCTGCTCTGTGTAAGTAGCTGCGATTTCCTGAAGAGCCTCATCAGCCTCTGGCTTAAAGTTTAACCAGTAAACAGATCCGTTAGCGCTTGACTCGCTCTTGTTTCCACATCCTGCGAAGCATGCAACACCCATGCAAGCTACCATCAGGAGTGCCATGATTTTCTTTTTCATGTTTTTCCCTCCAATATTCAATGAAAAAATAACCTCGCCTTACGGCATTTCTGAAACCGTTATCTGAAATCGTTTTCAGAAGATATGAAAACGATACCATGTTTTTTTCATGCTGTCAACACTTTTTTGTAATAATGGTTGTGGCAGTGGGGACGGTTCTCCTGGGAGAGAGAACCGTCCCCAAGGCAAAAAGAACCATCCCCACTGCCACAAAAAAAACAACCAGCCCTTAATGAGCTGGTTGCAAATAATCAAAATATTTTACATATGTCCATCGCGGAACATTGAGAACTGATCCATAGGATATTTCTCAAGATTTGAAAGAATCTTTCTATCATCAGCTTTTGCAAGAAGATTTTCTCTTGTCTTAGCTGTCTCCTGAACAGTCTTATGCTTTGATGGTCCGCCTACGCAACCACCTTCACAGACCATAGCCTCAAGGAAATCCTCTGGCAACTTACCAATCTTAAGAAGCATAAGTGCTTTTCGACATTCATCTCCGCCAGAGCAGGCTCTAAGCTTAATATTCGATGTATCCTGTCCTCTCTCCTCCATAACTTCAAGTACAGCCTTTGCAACACCACCGGCATTTGCAAATCTCTTACCGAAAATAGAAGACTCCTGATACTCTTCATCTACTGGCTTAGGCTCAACTCCCTTAGAACGAAGCATTGCTCTAAGCTCGCCATAAGTAACAACATAATCTGCATTGCCTTCAAGCTCTGGGTCCTGAGCCTCACCCTTCTTCGCAATACATGGTCCGATAAATACAGTAACACAGCCAGGATGTGTAAGCTTCAAATATCTTGAAATAGCACACATTGGAGAAATTGTGCTAGACATATTATTCTCATAAATCTCTGGGAAGTGTTTCTTAAGCATATTAACAAACGCAGGACAGCATGATGTAGTCATCTTACGACCTTCTTCAAGTGCCTCATACCACTCTGCCGCTTCATAAGCTGCTGTCATATCTCCACCGAGGCCAACCTCTACCATATCTGAGAAACCAAGCTCAATAAGAGCCGCCTTAAGAGACGCCATTGTTCTCTCTTCGCCAAACTGTCCCTCTGTTGCTGGAGCAGCCATTGCAATAACCTCTTTTCCCGCCTTGATATCATTAATAATATCTACAAGATATGATTTAGAAGAAATAGCTCCAAATGGGCAAGAATGAATACACTGTCCACACTGAATACATTTATCTTCATCAATTACGCATACACCATATTCATCGTAACTAATAGCTCCAACCGGGCAAGCTTTTTTACAAGGTCTTATAAGATGTGCAATAGCACCATATGGACAGGCTGAAGCACATTTACCACATTCCTTACACTTATTAGGATCAATATGTGAACGATGCTCACCTATTGTAATTGCTCCAAACTGACACG
Organism: Agathobacter sp.; assembly: GCA_045641385.1. Lineage (GTDB taxonomy): Bacteria > Bacillota > Clostridia > Lachnospirales > Lachnospiraceae > Roseburia. Next base: position 7,328 of record JAZUGV010000080.1, read on the forward strand.
CATTAAGACATGCTTTTCCCATACAGAGTCGGCAGTTATCAGTTACAGTATATGAAGCAATAGGACATTCCTCACATGCTGGTGGAAGTACCTGTACAACATTAGCAGATTCCTTACCTGGAACAGGGCACTTACCTGTAGCAAGTCTGATTCTCTGCTTAACTAACTCTCTCTCTTTATATACACAGCAACGATACTGTGCTGTTGGTCCTGGACTAATCTCATATACGAGGCGGTCCTTAGCTTCATCTGTAAGATCCTCCTCCCACGCCATTTTGGCAACTTCTTCTATAATCTTGTGCTTCAGATTCAGTATTCCCGCATCTGCAGTAATCATATAGTTTCCCTCCTAAATTTCATATAACCTGAGTTTTTCAAAAAACCAATTTCGTTAAGTTTTTAACAATGACAGTATATCATATAGTTTGTCTTTTGCAATGTATTTTTTCCAGTCCAATATTTCAGGATTAAAATAAGGGGCAAAACTAATTGTCTCACCCCTTAGATATTAAACCATTCCCGGCTTTTCCCTATTTAAAACAATTCCTGAATATGGCTTCAGTTCAACCTCTACATAACCATCGTAAACTTTGTATTTGACTGGCTTAATTGAATAACCGCCAATATAAGTAGTCATTATCTGAGTGATCTCACATGTCCTAGGGAAATTCGCTTTCCACACAGGAATCTCTGTAGTCACAGTTTCATCACTGGAATTAATAACCACGGCCATCTGCTGCTCAGCAATAAATCTACCATAGCTCACTATATTCTTCTCGCATTTAAGGAATACAAAAGATCCTCGCTTAAGTGCTGGATTCACCTTATGTAATAGAATCATATCCCTATGAAAATCTATGAGTGGATAGTCCGCATCACCCCATGGATAGGTTCGACGATTATCTGGATCAGTAAAACCGCAGACACCAGCCTCATCACCATAATAAATTGTTGGTGCACCAGGCCAAGTCATAAGCATCATTGTTCCAAGCTTCATAACCGAAGGATTAATTCCCTCAGATGCCGCAGCACTGCCATGAGTTGCCACTCTGCCTGGCGTATGATTAGTTCTGGTCATAAATCTTGAATGATCATGATTAGAAAGCTGGTTCATTGCAGAAAAAAGTGATGGCGTAAGGAACGCAGTCATTGTATGCCTCATTGTAAGTTCAAACTGCTCTCCATTGCAAAGCGCATCTGCCTTAAACTTATCGCTATGCTTATCCATACCAGTAAGGAAATATGAAACAGGCTCCATAAAAGCATCATAATTCATTATTGTATCCCACTGATCACCCTGAAGCCATCTGGTCGCATCCCCATAATGCTCAGCAAGAATAACCGCATCTGGATTAGCATCCTTAACTTCTCTTCTGAATCTCTCCCAGAACTTATGATTAAATTCTTCTGAATGCCCTAAGTCAGCTGCAACATCAAGTCGCCAGCCATCACAATTATAAGGTGGAGATACCCACTTTCTTCCTATACCAATTATATAATCCTGTAATGCCTCAGACTCTTCATAATTAAGCTTTGGCAAGGTGTCATTGCCCCACCAACTGTCATATGAATGATTATCTGGCCAGGCTTTTTCATCATGCCACTGAAAATATTCTTTATATGGACTGTTTTCTTCAGAATACGCTCCTGGTTCAAATCCTTCACGCCCAGCATAAATATGCTCTCGATCCAGCCATTTATTAAAGGAACCGCAATGATTGAACACACCATCAAGAATAATTCTTATGCCCTTTTGATGTGCCTCCTCAACAAATTCTGCAAAATACTTATTAGATGCCTCCAGATTTGTAAGATTAGCTACACGCTCCTTATATCTTGTTGCATTAGCATTGTCATGATCCCCATCCTTTAGCGCATCGCCTCCATCAACAACTATCTTCGCATAGTGAGGATCTATATAATCATAGTCCTGTGTATCATATTTATGATTCGAAGGTGAAACAAATATTGGGTTGAAATAGATTACTTCTACTCCAAGGCTCTTTAGATAATACAGTTTCTGACGGACTCCTTCTAAATCGCCTCCATAAAAATGCCCAACATCGAACTCAGAAGGAAG
>JAZUGV010000081.1:0-14874 GCA_045641385.1 Agathobacter sp.
AGAGCCGATGTTGGAATTGCAATGGGAGCAATGGGCAGTGATGCGGCAATAGAGGCTGCAGATATCGTGCTGATGGATGATGATCCTGCTAAGATTTCAAAGGCAATCCGCATTGCGAAAAAGTGCATGCGCATCGTATACGAAAATATCTATTTTGCCATTGGAATCAAGGTGATCTGCCTGATTTTGGGCGCTCTTGGAATCGCCAATATGTGGGTGGCCATTTTTGCAGATGTCGGAGTTATGGTAATTGCGGTGCTTAACGCGATTCGTGCACTTCTTGTGAAGAAGATATAGACAAAGGATGATGCGAGGAGAGATACTATGTCAGAAAAAAATGTTGAAATTTTATATGATGTGGCGGAGCTGTTTAAGGTGTTTGGAGACTCCACAAGAATCCGTATCCTGGATGCATTGTCTGAAACCGAGTATTGCGTTGGGGATTTGGCCGAGGCGCTTGAGATGACCCAGTCCGCTGTATCTCATCAGCTTAAGCTGCTAAAGGCATCCCGCCTGGTAAAGACCAGACGTGATGGGAAGAATATGTTTTATTCTCTGGCAGATGATCATGTTCGCACAATCATTGCAATGGGAAGAGAGCATGTGGAAGAGGATTGATGCAACAAAATTACATATATATTGCTCGATAATCATATAGAAGAGGGCCTCTGTTGGTGTTAATATGAAACCAAACAGAGGCTTATTTACTGTATAGGAAATTGCTCCAATTTCCTATACAGTAAAAGGCTCTGTGAGGATGCGCACGCTTTTGCAGATGAAAAATGTCGCAATGGCGACGCAAAAGCGACGCGAGAGTTTCGCGAGCGAAACTCTATTTTTATGGGGGCAGAAATGAAGAACGAATTATTAAAGAAATTTGATGAAATTTTTGGTGAAGCAAATCAGGCACAGGTGTATTTCGCGCCAGGCCGTGTAAACTTAATCGGTGAGCACACGGATTACAATGGTGGACATGTGTTTCCCTGCGCACTGACGCTTGGAACCTACGGAGTTGCAAAGAAAAGAGAGGACAATAAGCTTTGTTTTTATTCCATGAATTTTGAAGAACTTGGTGTGATTGAGTCTTCTTTAGAGGATTTAAAGCCATACGAACAGGCCGCCTGGACCAACTATCCAAAGGGCGTGATGTGGGCCTTTGAGGAGCGTGGAATGAAGCTTCCTTTTGGAATGGATTTACTGTTATTTGGAAATATACCAAACGGCTCGGGGTTGTCGTCTTCCGCTTCGCTTGAGGTGCTGACAGGATATATTTTGAGAGACCTATTTGGCTTTTCTTTGACCAATCAGGATTTGGCGCTGATTGGCCAGTATTCTGAGAATAACTTTAATGGATGTAACTGTGGAATTATGGATCAGTTTGCTTCCGCCATGGGAAAGAAAAACAATGCAATCTTTTTAGATACCGCAGATTTATCCTTTGAGTATGCACCACTCAACCTCGAGGGAATCAAGATTGTTGTGACAAACTCCAAGGTGAAGCATTCGCTGGTGGATAGCGCCTACAATGATCGCCGCAGCTCCTGTGAGAGAGCACTTAAGGATATTCAGGAGGTTTGCGGAGTTGCAACCTTAGGCGATTTGTCAGAGGAAGAGTTTGAGATGGCAAAGAATTCCATCAAGGATTTCGATGACCGCTTAAAGGCAAAGCATGCGGTGTATGAGAATCAGCGTACCATGAAGGCAGTAGCTGCGCTAAAGGGCAATGATTTGACAGCCTTTGGTCAGCTTATGAATGCATCACACATCTCCTTGCGTGATGATTACGAGGTTTCCTGCGAGGAGGTCGATACTCTTGTTGAAGCAGCATGGACCGTGGAGGGTGTGCTTGGCAGCCGTATCACCGGTGGCGGCTTTGGTGGATGTACCGTCAGCCTGGTAAAAGATGAGGCAATTGAGACTTTCAAGCAGACACTGACCGAGGTTTATGAGAAGAAGCATCAGCTGACTCCAGAATTTTATGTTGTGGAAGCCGGAGATGGACCACAGAAATTATAAAAGAGGACAGATACAATGATTCAGAGCAGAGTACTTGATTTAGTAAATTATGGTCTTGCCACAGGACTTGTGAACAAAGAAGACGAGATTTATACCGTAAATCGCATATTAGAGGTATTAAAGCTTGAGGATCTCCCAGAGGAGGCCTTTTTAAAGGCACTTCCTCCATTTACACAGGAACAGGCTGAACTTGAGTTAGAATCGATTCTTTCGGATCTGATGGACTATGCCTATGAGCAGGGGCTGATGGAGGATAATACCATCACCTACAGAGATTTGTTTGATACCAAACTGATGAGCTGTATGGTGGCACGCCCAAGTGAAATTCGAAAGACCTTTGAGGACTTCTACAAAGAAGACGCGCGAAAAGCTACAGACTATTTTTATAAGCTTTCCTGTGACAGCAACTATATTCGCAGACAGCGCATCAAAAAAGATTTGAAGTGGACCACAGCGACAGACTATGGAACCCTTGATATTACCATTAATCTTTCGAAACCGGAGAAAGACCCGAAGGCAATTGCTGCTGCGAAAAATGCACCACAGTCGGCTTATCCAAAATGTCAGCTTTGTGCTGAGAATGAGGGATATGCTGGCCGCCTGAATCATCCGGCCAGACAGAACCACAGAATTATTCCTGTGACTATCAACGATAGCCAGTGGTATTTTCAGTATTCGCCTTATGTATACTACAATGAGCACTGCATCGTGTTTAATTCAGAGCACATGCCAATGAAAATCGAGCGTGCAACCTTTGGAAAGCTGCTTGATTTTGTGACGGCATTTCCACATTATTTTGTTGGGTCGAATGCAGATCTTCCAATTGTGGGTGGATCCATTTTAAGTCATGATCATTTCCAGGGAGGCAACTATTCCTTTGCAATGGCAAAGGCACCAATCGAAAAGAAGATTAGCTTTGAGGGCTTTTCGGATGTGGAAGCAGGAATTGTAAAATGGCCAATGTCTGTGATTCGTCTGTCCGCAGACAACAAAGATCGTCTGATTGAACTTGCGGATAAAATCCTTGTGGCCTGGAGAAGCTATACCGATGAGTCGGCATTTATTTTCGCAGAGACAAACGGCGAACCACACAATACCATCACCCCGATTGCAAGGCGAAATGGGGCAAAGTATGAGTTGGATTTAGTGCTCCGCAACAATATTACGACAGAGGAGCATCCGCTGGGTGTGTATCATCCACATGCATCGCTTCATCATATCAAAAAGGAAAACATTGGTCTGATTGAAGTTATGGGACTTGCGGTGCTTCCAGCGCGATTAAAGGAGGAACTGGCTGAACTCTGCGATGCCATCATGTCTGGTGCTGATTTGCGCAGTACTCCGACACTTGCCAGCCACGCGGATTGGGCAGAGGAATTTATGAGAGCGCATCAGATCACAAGAGAAGCAATTGAAGCTGGAAAGATGAACGACGTAATGGTTATGGACATCATCCGTGAGGAGGTTGGAAAGGTCTTTTCACAGGTGTTAGAGGACGCAGGAGTGTTCAAGTGTACCGAAGAAGGACGCGAAGCATTCCTTAGATTTGTATATAACTGCAAATAATCGTTTATATCAAAAACTATGCTTTGCAATTATCGGAAAAAACTATTATAATCACTTTATCGTGCTAAAGCATGACGGTGATGATAATAGTTTTTTTGATATAAGAGGAGTAATTATGGGAAACTGGGAAGCAAATGTAAGAAAGGTTGTGCCTTATACACCAGGAGAGCAGCCAAAGCTTGCTGATATGATTAAATTGAATACCAATGAGAATCCATATCCGCCAGCGCCGGGAGTGAAGCGCGTGATGGAAACCTTTGATACCGACAGGCTTCGTATGTATCCAGATCCATTGGTGGCAAAGCTTCGCGATGCCATTGCAAAGCGTTATGGCGTAAGCCGTGAGGAGACCTTTGTCGGGGTTGGAAGCGACGACGTTTTGGCAATGATTTTTATGACCTTTTTCAATGGACAGCTGCCAATTCTTTTCCCGGATATCACCTACAGCTTTTATGATGTCTGGGCAAATATGCTTCGCATCCCTTATGAGCAGATTGCATTGGATGAGAGCTTTTGCATTAATCCTGAGGATTATAAAAAGCCAAATGGCGGAGTGATATTCCCAAATCCAAATGCGCCAACAGGTGAATTGCTTGCAATTTCTGCAGTGGAGGAGATTGTAGCAGCAAATCCGGATGTTGTGGTTGTGGTTGATGAGGCTTACATTGATTTTGGCGGAGAATCTGCGCTTCCGCTGATTGAAAAATACGACAATCTACTGGTGGTACAGACCTTCTCAAAGTCCCGTTCACTGGCAGGAAGCCGCGTGGGTTACTGCTTTGGAAACAAAAAGCTGATTGCATACCTTAACGATGTGAAGTATTCATATAATTCGTATACCATGGATGCGCTTACCATTGAGCTTGGTACTGCAGCAGTGGAGGATGAAGCATATTTTAAGGAGTGCACAGATAAAATTATTGCCACTCGAGAGTGGGTAAAACAGGATTTGAAGAAACTTGGTTTTGTGTTTGGAGATTCCAAGAGTAATTTCATTTTTGCAACACATCCAAAGTTAGATAATGTGGCACTGTTTGAGGCACTTCGTGAAGCACATATTTTTGTGCGTCACTTCAACAGCCCAGAACGTATCAAACCATATCTTCGCATTTCGATTGGTACCGATGAGGAGATGAAAGCATTGATTGCGTTTTTAGAGAACTACATTGCATAAACTGTACCAGCGAAAAAATGAGGGCAAAACTATTTTAAGCGGATATGGGATGAAGGTATCTCGTGATATTATCGTTTTAAATTTGAAGTCAGGATATGATGTCCTGACTTCTTTTGTTATAAAAAGTGAGAGTTCTTTTGTTTACATCTAGTTTTAAATACTATAAAATGTCATTGTGAGGTGAACTATGGCAGATAAATCGCGTGAATTGAAAGAATTTTTAACTGAAGTTATTGGGGTCATCAATGAAATGGATTACGTCAAATCCATTGATGTGCCAAATATCGAACTGTATATGGATCAGGTTACAACCTTTATGGATGAGCAGCTAAAGGGCTGCAAGCGCCGTGAAGAGGATAAAATATTAACTAAGACCATGATCAATAACTATGCAAAGAACAATCTTTTGCCTTCTCCGGAAAAGAAGAAGTATTCAAAGGATCATATGCTGACTTTGCTTTTTATTTATTACTTTAAAAACATTTTAAGTATCAGTGATATTCAGACCATCTTAAATCCAATCACAGACCGTTACTTTAACGGAAAGGATTTCAATATGGAAGATGTCTACGATGAAATCTTCAAAATTGAGGATGAAGAGGCAAACAAGTTTTTAAAGGATATTGCAAAGAAATATCAGCGTGCACAGGAAACCTTTATTGATTTCCCGGAAGAGGATCAGCAGCTGCTTCATACCTACAGCTTCATCTGTATTTTGAGCTTTGATGTTTTCATGAAGCGAATGATTATTGAAAAGATTGTCGACCGTATGCAGGCAAAGCTGGATGAGATGAAGGATGAGGCCACAAAAGAAGAATCCAAGAAAGAAGATTTAAAGAAAGAAGATTTAAAGAAAGAGGATTCAAAATAGGTCGAAGGATATTAGATATCTATATATAAAGAAAAAGCAGACTCATCAGAGTCTGCTTTTTAAATTCGTAGATTTATTCATCCCCAATGCGGGCAAATACCATATCGTAGCCATCGCTGCCATAATTTAAAGAGCGGTTTACTCGGCTGATGGTTGCGGTGGAAGCTCCAGTCTTTTCTGCGATATCCAGATAGGTTTTCTGGGCACGGAGCATACGAGCAACCTCAAAGCGCTGCGAAATTGATAATAATTCATTTACAGTGCATACATCTTCAAAGAAGCTGTAGCACTCCTCACGATTTTCGAGAGATAAAATTGCATCAAATAAACGATCTACTTCTTCGGTTCTTATATTTTTACTCATATGAGGTCCTCCATATTTTTTACACTTTTCGATTTTAGCATATTAAAGTTGTAAATTCAAGCGGAATAAAAGTATAATAAACGAGAGCATATGAAGTTTGCGGATGCTGGCGTAAAGAGGACTGCAAAAGGAATCACCGCAGAAATATGCATGATTGGAGAAATTTTATTTGAGTAATCTGTCAAAACACATAAAACATACAACAAAGAAAAGCAGCAATTATCGGGCGGAGTTTATTAGAAAAGAACAGAAAGAAAGGCATACAACGATTGCATATTTTGTGATTTCAGCGATTTGTGTGTTCATCATTCTGATCGCGAATTATCGCACCTATGCAATTCCGTTCAAAGATTACAGGCCCGTGACAGCGACTGTTGAGCAGCGGTATAAGTGGGATATTCCAGAACATAGAAGTTCTGTTTACTCGGCAGACCTTAGCTATAAGGTGGATGAAGAAGCGTATTATGTGGTTCATAAGCCGATGAATCATTATTATGATTTGGGAGAGACGGTAACCATCTACTATAATGCAAATCATCCAAAGGATACGAGACCGACAACCTCGGAGATTATTAGAAGACTGCTGTTTTCGGCAATTCCGTTTGTTGTTGCAGCAGTGCTGATTCCAGAAGGAATCAAGCGGGTAAAAAAGAGAAAAAATTAAGCGCGAAAGTGCCCACGAAAGTGGGCGCTTTTGGTTTCGTCTCTGATTATTTTATGGTAGTATTTATGTTAGACATTTATGAAAAAGAAGACCAAAGGAGTTTTTGAATGAACTTAGATTCAATGAATGAACCACAGAGAGAGGCTGTGCTTACAACAGAGGGACCGCTGTTGATCTTAGCGGGTGCTGGTTCTGGAAAAACAAGAGTTTTGACTCACAGAACAGCTTATTTGATTGAGGAAAAAGGGGTAAGCCCATACAATATTTTAGCGATTACGTTTACCAACAAAGCGGCAGGTGAAATGAGAGAGCGAATCGACCAGCTGGTGGGATTTGGCTCCGAGAGTATCTGGGTATCCACCTTCCACTCGATGTGTGTGCGCATTTTGCGCCGTTACATTGACCGTCTAGGCTACGATACCAACTTTAACATTTACGACACAGACGATCAGAAGTCAGTGATTAAGGATGTCTGCAAGCGTCTCGAAATCGACACCAAGATGATGAAGGAAAAGATGTTCTTAAACGTCATTTCTTCGGCAAAGAACGAGATGATTGGTCCTATCGAATTCCAGAATAATGCGGTTGGCGACTATATGAAGCGCAAGCAGGGCGAGGTTTATGCAGAATATCAGCGCACACTAAAGCAGAACAACGCACTGGATTTTGATGACCTTCTATGTCTTACGGTTGAGCTGCTTAAGCTCGACAAGGAGGTGCTCGCAAATTATCAGGAGCGTTTCCGCTATATCATGGTGGATGAGTATCAGGACACCAACACAGTTCAGTTCGAGCTGATTCGTCTGCTCGCAATGAAGTACAAAAATTTGTGTGTAGTCGGTGATGATGACCAGTCTATCTATAAATTCCGTGGTGCAAACATCTATAATATTCTCAATTTTGAAAAGCACTTTGAGGACGCAAAGGTGATTAAGCTTGAGCAGAATTATCGTTCTACTCAGCATATTCTCGATGCTGCAAATGCAGTGATCAAGAATAATATTGGCCGTAAGGAAAAGAAGCTGTGGACCGACAACGGCGAGGGCGAGCCAATCACGCTTGAACAGTTAGATACTGCCTACGACGAAGCGGATTATGTTGTTCGCGACATCGCACGCAAGGTGCGAAATGGGGAATGCGAATATAAGGACTGTGCCATCCTTTATCGAACAAACGCGCAGTCGCGTTTGTTTGAGGAACGTTTTTTGACGCAGAATATTCCATATAAGATTGTTGGTGGCGTGAATTTCTATTCCAGAAAAGAAATCAAGGATGTGCTTGCATATTTAAAGACCATCAACAATGGAAAGGATGACCTTGCAGTACAGAGAATCTTAAATGTCCCTAAGCGTGGCATCGGTGCAACGACCATCAGTAAGCTTAGCTATTCCGCAATTGAGCTGGATGTTGATTTTTATGAGGCACTTGTGCGTGCAAAGTCCATTCCAAGCATTGGAAAGGCAGCGGCAAAGATTCAGCCGTTTGTTGATTTGATCGAAGAATTCCGTGAAGAAGCAAAGACGATGTCCATCATGGATTTGATTAATTCGGTTGTATATAAAACAGGCTATGTGACGGAACTGATTGCAGAGGGCACAGACGAGGCAAAGGCGCGCATTGAGAATATCGATGAATTGATTTCAAAGGCAGCTGATTATGATGCAACTGCAGAAGAACCATCTTTAAGTGGTTTCTTAGAGGAAGTTGCATTAGTTGCTGACATTGACAGTCTTGAGAATGATACCGATTATGTTGTTCTTATGACTCTGCATTCTGCAAAGGGACTTGAGTTTCCAAATGTATATTTAACTGGTATGGAGGATGGCCTGTTCCCAAGCTATATGTCCATCACCTCTGATGAGATTGATGGCAGTGGTGCAAATGCAGAAGTGGAAGAGGAGCGACGTCTCTGCTATGTTGGAATTACCCGTGCGAAGAAGCATCTTACACTTACAGCTGCGCGCATGCGCATGGTGCGAGGGGAGACACAGTATGCAAGACTTTCTCGTTTTGTGAAGGAAATACCGACAGAACTTTTGAAGGGAAATTACTATCAGGAAAAGGAGCCGGAGCAGTCTCGTTATTCATCAGGAGAAGGATCCGTTCCTTTTGGCGGCAAATATTCTGCAACCAATCAGGATTCCTTCCTGCGCAAATATGTTCCGCCATCAAAACAGCGTGAATTTGAGAGCAAATCGACGGCTGGAGCGTCTTTAGAGTATGGCGAGGGGGACCGCGTACGTCATGTGAAATTCGGCGAAGGAACGGTAACAGCGATTGTTTCGGGCGGAAGAGATTTCGAGGTGACCGTCGATTTTGACAGCTTCGGAACCAAGAAAATGTTTGCCAGCTTTGCAAAACTTAAAAAATTATAAAAACGGCTGTTTCTAAGCAAATGGCACTATGAAACAAAAAACAGGTGTGCTATAATTTTTTTAATTAAGAGAGCGTAACACTTTTCAAGGAGGGGGAACGATATGGAAAAAGTTGAAGAATTATTAGCAAAGGTAAAATTAAACGAGATTATGGGAAAGAAGGAGCCTGAAAAGAAAAAGGTTTCTAAGACTGTAATTGTATTAGCTGTAATCGGTGCAATTGTTGCAATTGCAGCAGCTGCTTATGGTATCTACAAATTCTTAACTCCTGATTATCTTGATGACTTCGAAGATGATTTTGACGACGATTTTGATGAGGATTTCTTTGAGGACGACGATATCGATACAAAGAGCGAAACCACAAAGGCAGCAGCAGAAAAGAAAGCTACTACTACCGAAGCATAATCAGTGCAAAGCTATGAAAACAAGGGGTCTGCAGTGCAGACCCCTATTTTACTGTAGAGAGGATAACAATGAAAAAAGGTTTTCGAGGACAGGGAATTGTTGAACGTGTAGAATTCCCCAACAAAGGAATTGTAAAAACTGAAGAAGGGGAGAGCATCATTGTAAAAAATGCGATTCCTGGACAGAAAGTGGCTTTCGCTTGCAATAAGGCTCGTCATGGGAAATATGAGGGACGACTTCTTGAGGTGGTGGAGCGCTCTGCGGAGGAACTTCCTGTGGAAGAATGCTGTCCACATTTTGGACTCTGTGGTGGATGTACCTATCAGTCACTTCCTTATGAGAAACAGATTGCAATGAAGGAAGAGCAGGTCAGAAAACTGATTTCAGATGCAATTGGAGGTAGCGAGGAGGCTGGGTATCAGTTTCTTCCAATCAAGGGCAGCCCAACGCAAAAGGCTTATCGCAACAAAATGGAATTTTCCTTTGGGGATGAATATAAGGATGGCCCGCTTGCGCTTGGAATGCATAAGCGCGGTAGCAACTATGATATTGTGACCGTTTCTGACTGTAATATCGTGGATGCAGATTATCGTCTGATTCTTACTACAGTATGCGATTACTTTGGCAAATTAAATATTCCTTATTATCACAATGTGCGTCACGAGGGATATCTGCGACATTTGCTTGTCCGTAAGGCCGTAAAGACAAAGGAAATTTTGGTGGATTTAATCACCACGACTCAGGTGGAGTGTATTCCAGCGACAGCTGGGGATGAGAGTGCCCTGATGGAAGGGTTTAAGACAGCGTTACTTTCTCTTCAGGAGACTGGTAAGCTGGAGGGAAGCTTTAAGGGAATTCTTCATACCAAAAACGACAGTCTCGCAGATGTGGTTAAGGATGATGGTACAGAAATTTTGTTTGGCGAAATGTTCTTCTACGAAGAGTTGTTAGGACTTCGCTTCCAAATTTCTCCATTCTCCTTTTTCCAGACCAATTCCCTCGGCGCAGAGGTACTTTATGAGACAGCGCGAGAGTTCATCATGGAAAGTGTAAAGGATGGCGCGCCTTGCGATGTGGTATATGATCTCTACTCTGGAACAGGAACAATCGCTCAGATGATGGCGCCTGTCTGTGGCCAGGTGGTCGGTGTTGAGATTATCGAGGAAGCCGTCGAAGCAGCAAAGGAAAATGCCAAACTAAATAATCTCACGAACTGTGAATTCTTAGCTGGAGATGTGCTAAAGGTTCTCGACGAAATTGAGGTGAAGCCAGATTATATCATTCTTGATCCACCACGTGACGGCATTCATCCAAAGGCAATCGAGAAGATTATCGATTATGGCGTCAAGAGCATGGTTTATATTTCCTGCAAGCCAAGTTCACTCGCCAGAGATTTGGAAATCTTTATCGAAAGAGGCTATGAGGTGAAGAAGATACAGTGCGTGGATATGTTCCCGAATACGTATCATGTGGAGACTGTGGTATTATTGACGAAGCGAAATTAGTGAAAATCCTTGATTTTACGCAGTTTTTCGACCACTTCAGTTTTGAACAAACTAGTATGTTCTCGAAGAAAAAAGTGCTAAAAAAGCAAATTCATGTGAAAATTTTTGTCGATGTCGTTCCGGGAAACATAGAGGAATAATACGGTAAATCATATTGTATTTATTAAGGGAAGGTCCAATGTTTTGATATTGGCCTTCCCTTTTTGGGAAAATGCAGTTTTACGAGGCATTAATATGGTGCTTAGTGGTAGAGATAATATGATGACAAAGCTTAAGGAAAATATTGAGCAGGTACTTCTTGAAGAAGATACTGCTACGATTGATTTTATAGATGCTAAACTGGAAGAACTCCAGCAGGAGTTAATAAAAAGGGCGGGAGCCAGACAAGATTATGAAGATCTGGCAGATGAAATTGATAACCTTCGAGAGCAAAGGTTAAATGCAATGATAGAAAAAGCCGAACGTGAAGGCTTGAAAATGCGTATCAATGAGATGCAGGAATTCTTGGAAAATCAGACTGATAGAATTAGTGAATATGACGAACAACTTGTGAGAAAAATGATTGTGAAAATAACGATATACGATGACAAATTTGTGATAGAGTTTAAGTCCGGCGCTAGCTTGGATGTAAGACGCTAAGAGTTAAAATGGAAAATATGAGGATAAAATGACAATCTGTGAAAATAGAATAAATGATGATGTGTGTGACCTGTTTCCGGTAGTGGAGACGGGTCTTTTTTTATAGGTATTTGTAATAGTGTATGAGTTGGGCGGATTGGTGCGGATTTATGACAATAAAGAGCTTTTTTGATAGATTAATGTTCGAAAATCATACTTTTCATTTGAAAAAAGAATGCTTTTGTGCTATTCTTGATTATGTAAAAGTGTATTTAATTAATATTGCTCATATTCGAGAAAGGGAACAATTTATGGCAGTAAGTTATAAGAAACTTTGGCATCTGTTACTTGACCGTGACATGATGAAAAAAGATCTAGAAGAACAGGCAGAAATCAGTCATTATGCAATGAACAAGTTAAGCCATGATGAAGATGTATCAACTGAAGTTTTGGGAAAAATTTGTAAAACTTTAGGTTGTACAATTGATGAGATTATGGAATTTACTGAGAAGGAGTCCTGATTTTGGGACACATAGGTTTGTATAATCAGATTATGATGGTTGTAATGTATCAAAATACAAATTGAAGGAGATAAATGCAAATGGTTACAGGTGTATTAAAAAACAAAATTGATGGTATTTGGGATATTTTCTGGTCGAGTGGTATGACCAATCCGCTTACTGTTATCGAGCAGATTACATATTTAATGTTTATAAAGATTCTTGATGATAATGAATTACGTAAAGAAGCTAATGCAGCAGCTTTTGACATGCCAGTTGTAGATCCTATTTTTGACCAAGAGCATCAGAATTGTAGATGGAGCAACTTCAGACATTATGAAGCGGATGCTATGTTCAAGAATATGACTGATAAGGTGTTTCCATTCATTAAGACAGAGATGAATGATGGAAAGGATACTGCATTTGCAAGATATATGAAGGATGCAATATTCATGGTTCCTACTGCGCGTGTCCTTGTAAAGGTAGTAGATGCTCTGGATAGTCTTGATCTTAATAACAAAGATATCATGGGAGATGTATACGAGTATTTACTTTCACAGATTGCCCAGAGTGGTACAAACGGTCAGTTCCGTACACCTCGTCATATTATCAATATGATGGTAGAGCTTATGCAGCCTAAGATGGAAGATGTCATCTGTGATCCAGCTATGGGTTCTGCAGGTTTCATTTGCGCAGCAGCTGCGTATGTATCTGAACATTATAAGAATGAAATGATGAAAGCTGAAAACAAAAAGCACTATACTACATCTATGTTCTCAGGATTCGATACAGATCAGACAATGCTTCGTATTGGTGCCATGAACATGATGCTTCACGGAGTAGAAGCTCCTAATATTACCTGGAGTGATTCTTTGTCAGAAGATAATACACACAGAGAAGAATATTCTCTTATTATGGCTAATCCGCCTTTTACAGGAAGTTTGGATAAAGAAACAATTGCTAAAGACTTAACCTCGGTTGCAGCAACTAAAAAGACTGAGTTGCTTTTTATGGCATTGTTTCTTAAGGCACTTAAGGTTGGTGGTCGTTGTGCATCGATCGTACCAGATGGTGTACTTTTTGGTTCATCTAAGGCGCATAAATCTATCAGGCAGGAATTAGTGGAAAACAACAGATTAGAAGCTGTAATTTCAATGCCATCAGGTGTGTTTAAGCCATATGCAGGTGTTTCAACAGCTATAGTTATATTCACTAAGACTGGACATGGCGGAACAGATAGAGTTTGGTTCTACGATATGAAGTCAGATGGATACTCTTTGGATGATAAGAGAACTCCACTTGATCAGAGCGATATACCGGATATTATTGAAAGATTCCATAATCTTGATAAGGAAGCTGAGAGAGAAAGAACTGAGCAGAGTTTTATGGTTCCGGTTCAAGAAATCGTAGATAATGATTGGGATTTATCAATTAATAAATATAAGAAGACAGAGTATGTTGCTGTTGAATATCCTCCTACAAGTGAAATCTTAGACGAGATTGATAGACTCAATGCAGAGATTGCAAGGGAAACAGCAGAGCTTAGAAAAATGCTTGGTGAGTAGAAAGGAGGAAACTACAAATTCGGATTTGTAGGAATGATGTAGATGGCTAGATGGGATGAATATTCAAATATTGATTACGATGATGAATTAAAGGAAATAATTCAGTTTTTTGTTATTGAATCTCCAGTTAGGGATGTAAGTGTAAGAGGTAGATCCTTTGAAGAGAGAGGAATCAGAAAAAACTATGTAAACAGACTTACTAATAAAATTAAAGAAAGATTACCTGAGTTTGCAGATAATTGGGATACTGATACAATTGAAAATTTAGAGGACCGGTATGCTGGGATTGGAGTTCATTTTGAGACAGATTTATCTTTTGAATTTGCTTTACATTATGTAAAAGATAAATTAAACCCAACCACAGGATTATATTATTTTATAAGATGTTCCTTAGCGCATGGGGGATTTAGCGTATATGGTGATAATACTAAATACTATATGCTTGAAAATATTCATGATGGAAAAAGTAAGGGTAGAGCTGTCATGAAAGAAAGTACGTTGTTGACACTTCGAGATTTAGTGAATGAAACTACTGAAGAGTTGGAAAGGGATAACAATGGAAATTAGATTAGGTGAAATATGTGATTTAGATAATGGATATGCCTTTAAATCAAATGACTATATTGATGAGTCTAATACATTAAACTGCAGGATGAGTAACATTAGGCCAGATGGTTCGTTTGATATTTTATACAGTGCAAAATATTTGCCGGATGAATTTGCAGAAAAATATAAGGATTATCTCCTTAAGGATGGCGATTTAATTATTGCCATGACAGATATGGCTGGTGATCCTAAAATTCTTGGAGTGCCAACTGTTGTGAATACGCAGGGGTATAATCTTTTATTGAATCAACGTGTTGGTAAATTAAGATTTATCAAAGACGGTGTGAATGCTGACTATTTAAAACTGGCATTGCAATGTACTAATGTAAGAAACTATTTAAAAAGATTTGCTGGTGGTGGAGTTCAGTTAAATGTAAGTAAGAAAGATATTTTGAGTGTTCCAATTCGTATGCGAAGTATAGATGAACAAAAATATATAGCAGATTTATTTAAGAAAGTAATAGAAGTTAAAGTAAAGCGAGAAAAGGAATTACGGCTGTTAGACAATCTCATCAAAGCCCGATTTGTCGAGCTGTTTGGAGATATGATTCTTAATCCAAATGGATGGGAAAAAGTTTTATTAGGCGATGTTTGTGACGTAAGAGATGGAACTCACGACTCTCCAAAGTATTTTACTGAAGGATA
>JAZUGV010000082.1:0-54564 GCA_045641385.1 Agathobacter sp.
TTTTTACTGTATAGGAAATTGCTCCAATTTCCTATACAGTAAAAAGGCTCCGCGAGGATGCGCACGCTTTTGCAGATGAAAAATGTCGCATAGGCGACGCAAAAGCGGCGCGAGAGTTTCGCAAGCGAAACTCTATTTTTACTGTAAAGGAAGTTGCACAAATCTCCTGATGCAGCAAAAAGGCTTACATAGCCTCCATAAAGCCGCGGAGATCTTCGATGAGGTCATCGATATCGATGTCGTGTACCATTGCAGCCTGCTCGAGGGTTTCCATGCGGGCAGATGGACAGCCTGTGCAGTGCATTCCTATATTGTTTAATACAACAGCGAGATCTGGAGCATTGTCCAATAGTTCTCCGATGCGTGTTTCTTTTGTGATTCTAAACATGGTAAGCCTCCTTATTGAACGAAAAAATGCAAAAACAATGAAGTGAATTGTCAGACATTTTATTGAATAATCTTGTGTGCTTGGGTTATAATAATTTATAGCAGTTTTTTTTGCAAGAGAAACTGCAAAAATTAATGGGGAAATGAAAGAATGACAAGCAGTAAAAAAAGAAAAGCAAAAAGAAATCTCACGGGGCCACTGATTCTTGTAGCAATCGTGGTGCTGGTGATTGTAGGAATTGTAATTTTTATTTTGACAAGGCATAAGCATACTCCTGGACCGGAAGCGACTTGCACCACAGATCAGGTTTGTGAGGAATGTGGTGAGGTGCTTGAGGAGGCATTCGGACATACTGAGGGGGCGGCTGCAACCTGTACGGAGCCAATGGTATGCGAAGTTTGTGGAGAAGTGCTCGAAGAAGCATTAGGACATCTGGTAGAAGGACAGCCAAGCTGTCAGCCGGGTGGTGAGTGTCAACGCTGTGGATTGCCTTTTGAAGCGACTACCAATCATGATGCTGGGGCAAATGGAGTCTGCAGCATCTGTAATGAGCAGATTCTTCCTGCGGGCTGTACGGTTTATCCGGCTGGGGCAGGAAATGCAACAAGCGATGATACCTCAGGTGCCATCGAGGAGACTTTGAGCGGCCATTATGAGATGAGTGATAATGGCTATTATTCAAAATCTGTAATGATTGGCGGAGATTACGGTCTCGAATATTTTCGACCAAAGTCAGGCGGATGTACTGCGTGGGCGGATGTCGTAAATCGTTTTGCGGAGAAATATCCAAATGTAAATGTGACAGCGATGATTGTCCCAAAATGTGCTGCATATCATACGCCTTCCAATTATACGAATCCGCATGATAATATCGCACAGTATATATCAGAAACCTATGCGCTGTTAAATGATGGAATCATCACTCCGGATGCGATGGGGGAAATGGATCAGCATGAAACAGAGTATATGTTTTACAGAACAGATCATCATTGGACCAGCTTAGGCGCATATTACGCAAGTCGAGCTTACTGTCAGGCAAATGGAATTGCACCATATGAGCTGAGTGATTATGAGACAACCATACAGACCGGATTTACAGGAACACTGTATCATTACAGCGGTGGAAACAGCACACTGAAGTCAAATCCAGACTATACAGTTTTCCATTATCCACATGTGGCTTATACCATGCAGTACTCAAATGGAGCTGGATTTAAGAGCGGTAAAGTATTCGATACGGAAAAATCTGGCTATGCATCTGCCTTTATCATGGGAGATCAGGCAGTAGAGGTGTTTACCACAGGAAATTCCAATGGGAAAGTATTAATGATGTTCAAGGAAAGCTATGGAAACTGCTTTGCACCATATATGATAGATTATTATTCTAAGGTAATTGTCGTGGACTGCAGAACGACAGCGCTCAGCGTGCAGTCAATGATTGCGGAATACGGGGTTACGGATGTACTGTTTTTGAATAACGTTCAAGCAGTTCCAAGTCTGAATCAGGAATTAAAGACACGCTGTATGAATTAAAAGGATTTATTAAAGGTAGGGAACCTTAGATTGTGGACAGAAATTGAGGTCTAGCTTTGTTGGGGGTATCAAGATGGAACGAGATTTCTTTAGTAGATGCAAAACATGTGTGAAATGTGGACGGCCACTTCCGAACGACTATCGCTTTGAGATGTGTGCTGCCTGCGAAGATACAGAACTTTTTGACAGAGTGCGCGATTTTATAAGGGAGCATGACGTCAACGAGATACAGGTGGCTGAGCATTTTGGCATTTCACGACGCAAGATTCATGCGTGGATTCGCGAGGGGCGAATTCAGTATAAGGATGATGCGACAAAATTTTCGATTCACTGTCGTGCGTGTGGACGAAAAATTAATTTTGGGGAATACTGTACCAACTGCCTACGAAAAGGTGGCGGCGATATCAAATTCGGACCGCGATATTAGGATGAAAATAATATGACGAAAAGCCCAGGATTATTCCTGGGCTTGTTTATTTTCAAAAGGCCTGTGAAGGTGTGTAGCCTCATGGCCGCTAAACTACGACGACTGCTTAAAAATTGCGCAAGGTAGGTTCGTTCTTCGAAAGAAAATTTCGCCAAATTTGGTGAGCGCGCTTTTTCCTGACTTTTCATGGGTCCCACCCTACTGGACATTCATAGACGTAAAGCTAGCAGGTCTAAGTGTCTGTGAAAGCGAATATGCGCCGCCGACCTGAACCGCCATCCCTGGCTACAGCAGGTCTAAACCCGCATCCTTGCGGGTTTTCGGCGCATTCACTTCCACAGGCACTAAGAACTGCACACTTTACTTTAAATCATGTGCCAGTAGGCTGGAACCCATGGAAAGCCTTGGGAAAATCGTCGCGGAAAAATTTGTCAGCGAAATTTTCTAATAAACGAAGAACAAACCGTTGCTGCAATTTTAAGCAACGAGGAGAGCGGCCATGAGGAACTACACATCCTCGCAGGCTTATTGCATAAAAATATAGCCCAGGAATAATCCTGGGCTTTTCGTATTATTGTTCATCCATTGGAGCGGGCTTTCCGAATAAAAAGCCTTGCGCGTTGTCGCATCCGATTTCTTGTAGGAAGCTGTAGTGTTCCTCTGTTTCGACACCCTCCATAAGTACGGAGAGCCCGAGCGCCTTAGTAGAGTTTACAATGCTTTGAATGATAAAGCGAGTAGAGGTGTTCATATTGCGAAGGAATACCATATCAAGCTTTATGCCGTCAAATTCAAGGGAGCCGAGCATGTTGAGAGAGGAATAGCCAGAACCAAAATCGTCCATCCAAACCTTGTACCCACAGCTTCTGAGTTCCTTAACCTTATCGCGAATGTGATTGTTATCCTCAGTAAATGCGCTTTCCGTAATTTCGATATTTAAATACTGATGCTCAATTTCATAGCGGGCAGTAGTGTCATTGATCAGCTCTACAATATCAAAATCAGTAAAGAAATCCTTGCGAGAAAGATTGACAGCCACTGTCATAGGAGCTTTTCCAATCCTGCGTAGAGTACGTAAATCCTTGCAAACCTGTTCGATCACAAAGCAGTCTATTTTGTAGGTCAGGTTCTGCTCTTCTAAAGTCTGGATAAATTCATCCGGAGCAAGAAATCCGAAATTATCATCAAACCAGCGGATTAATGCCTCATGTCCTGTAATGGTTCCTGTGGCGACATCCAATATTGGCTGATAATAAACCGTTAGCATCTGTTCCTGTACTGCGCGGTCTATATTGTTGATGACATAATGCTTTAGCTTTAAGGTTCTTGCATTTTCAGCATCAAAGAATTTATAGATGACACCGGAATGCAGCTTGATACAGTCGCAGGCAATTTTTGCATTGTCAATAATCTGATGTATATCAGTATCCTCTGAGGTAACAGGATAAATACCTGCTTTTATGGTTGCGCCAGGGAAGCGCTGTGAGATGTATTTATGAACCTGTTCGATATCCTTTTCAATCGTGTCATGTCTTGTGGTAAACACAGCAAAATGGTCATCTGATAAGCGGGAGATGCCTGAAGTGCTTCCGTAGGTTTCGAGCAGAATTTTTGCTATTTGTACCAGTAGCTGATCTGAATCTGCCTTGCCGTGTAATTCATTGTAATACTTGAATTCAACCAGGTTATAGAAAATCACTGCCATAGGATGGTCAAAACGTTCTTCTTCGTTCTTTAAGAAATCCTGTGCCTTTGTAAGGAAAAAGGTTCGGCTGGTCAATCCGGTTAATTCATCTGAACTGATGGACTGAATTTCACGGTATTCATGATACGCTTCCTGAAACATCAGTTTTTGAATCAGAATTGAAAATATGAAAAACAGACCAGCTAAAACACTTAATACGAGTTCGAAAACAAGCATATGCTCTGGAGCGATGATCGCCTGAATCATCAGTGGTGAGGTCCAGAAGAACAGCACGAAGATATACTCCATCACAATGCAAAGATTGATTGGAGAGAGGCGATTCTTTGGATAAATGTAATTCATGGTTGGTAATTCATTTTTGAAAATAATGAACCAGAGTACGAGCAGTATCACCTGTACAATTGGGACTGCCCAATCGTGCATAGAAAAAATGAGTGCAAGATAATTGATAATCAGATACTGCGTGTATACAAAGAAGGAGTAGCCAACCGGTATGATGCGATTGTATTTGCCACGTTTTCCAACAGTTGCACAAAAGAGGCTGATGAAGCCAATATAAAGAATCGTAAATAGAACCATTGCAGCAGAAGACAAAGCAATATTTCCGATACCTGGATTTGCTTTAATCATAAGATCGGAAATGACAACACTGAGGGTTCTGGCAATTCCATAAAAGACGCTAAAGGAGGTGACGACAGTCCAGACTAGACCAATCACAATTTCCTTAGGTTTGCGGTACCTTAGAAAATGCAGATAACAGAATATAATGTATAAAATGGTAGAAACAATTGTTCTAATAAAAATCGTCTTCATATCCAGCATAAGTAAAACCTCCAATAAGTAGGAAAATTGTACCATCTTTTTTCATCTTTCGCAACAGATTGCCTTGTGAATAAAATGGAATATGATATAATTAACGTGACTTTCGAACTATTTGTTAACGACTTTTTTGAATACTATTTTTTGAGGACGGACTCTATGACGAATCCAATGTATTATGTAATAACAATTATGGCAGCTTTAGGTGCTGCATTGCTTTTGAAAAGCGACTTTCACGTTCGCTTGCACAGCAATCGTGTCGCAAGGGTTTACAAACTGCTGTTAGGATGGGTGGTTTTCTTTTGCCTGCAGGATACGGCCTGGGGAATCATATCGAGCATCAATCTTGACGGAAAATATAATACGGCGCTTTTTGTGTCATCTATGATCTTTCATCTAAGTTCCGTGACAATGGCATTTCTGTGGATGGAGTTTGCGGTTGTCTACTCGAAGGAGTGGGTGAAGCATGTATTTACCTATCGATATGTGGGCCTGGGCGTATGGCTTTTTGACTGTATTCTTTTGATTTCGAATCCATGGAATAAATATGTCTTTTATGTTGACTCCCTCGGAATTTATCGAAGAGGTGTGTTTGGCGCGGTAAACTTTGTTGTCCAGTATCTGTTTTATATTGCGATAGCAGTTCTTTCAATCTTTGCAATTCTTCGCTCGAAGGGACCAGTTCGCGTTCAGTACAGAACGATTCTGGTATTTGTGCTTGCACCTGTTATCACAGGTGTGCTGCAGGTCTGGTTTATCGATATGCCATTCCACACAATTGGATTTTTTGCAGGAATCTGTGTGATTCATGGCTACCTGATTAAGCGAGAAAAGGAAGAAATTGAGCTGGCTGAGAGAGATTCCTTTGAGAATGTACTAAATATCCTGACCAAGCAGTTTGATCTGATTTTTGAGGTGGATTTAGACAGCTTCCATGAAAAAATCTATCGTATTCAGGGAGAATTTACGGGAGATTTCATGGAAAATATTCCGGACATTGATTATGAGCATCGAGTGAAGAGTTATTCTGAAAAATATATTATCCCAGCCTGTCAGAAAGAATTTGAGTCAATGATGGAAAAGGAACATGTCTGGGACTTTGTGAAGGATGGCAAGATACTTGTGATTCGGCACATCGATAACATTGGCAATGAAAAAAATCTGTGGTATGAAACCCGTATCATAAAAAAGGAAAATGCCGAGGGATTTCGTAAAGTCATTGTCTGCTTTAGAAATATCAATGATGAGGTTTTGGCAGAGCAGGCTAAGAATAAACAGCTGAAACAAAAAGAAGAGAATTATATTCGTCAGATTTCAACAGATTCTTTGACTGGTTTTCTGAATCGAATGGCCTTCGAAGATAAGATGGAAGAACTGCAGAAACATCGTTTTGAGACGGATTTTGTGGTTGTTTCCTTTGATGTCAATGGTTTAAAGGATATCAATGATACTATGGGGCATTCCGCAGGAGATGAGCTGTTAAAGGGAGCTGCGAACTGTATTCGTCAGTGCTTTGGAACCTATGGAACTCTTTATCGTATTGGAGGAGACGAATTTGCTGCAATTCTAAAAATCGAGGTACAGCATCTAGATACCCTGGTAAAGGATTTTGAAAAGACCTGTCTGGATTGGGAAGGTGTGCGAGTAAAAGAACTTTCAGTTGCTGTTGGATATGCGAGCACAGAGGAAACCCCAGAAGCTGGGGCACGCAGAATTTTCAACTATGCGGACCAGCGAATGTATGAATCAAAGGCAATTCACTACTCTGAATATGGCATTAATCGAAAGGGGCAGCAGGTGGCGTTTAATGTTATCTGTAAGTCCTTCCAAAAAATTCTTAAGGTAAATCTGACGGAGGACAGCTATGAAATTATTCAGATTGACCAAAAGGAAAATCTTGAGCAGATGGATTACAGCAATGTACTGACTGCTTGGATTTCACACACTGTTGAATCCGATTTGATTCATGAAGATGACAAGGAATACTTTTTGGAGCGTATGAATATGGAATATCTTCGTTCCTGGTTTAAGAGAGGGTATACAGAAAAGGTGTTTACCTACCGCAAGAAAAATGGGGATGAGTACGTTAAGACCGTAATTGAGTTGTATAAAGCGCCAGACTATGAGGATGATAATCAGAAGGTATTTTTATATGTCAGACATGTGAGTGTATAATAAAAAAGGCGAAACACACAAAGCGTGTTTCGCCTTTTTTGTTATGGCGACGAGGAAAATCGACTGCATGCTTGCATGCGAGGAGATTTGACGACCGCTAATCAGAGTGAAACTCACGAAGCGTGTTTCGTCTCGGTGTCGCTCGCGAATAAGAGCGAAGCTCTACTTTTACAGGTTTGCGTCTGTTATTTTTTTGAGGGATGCAAAAATGCCTTCCTTCATATTGGCAGACATGATGTTCAAAAGATCTCGCTGGTTTACCAGGTTGATATTCATAAAGCCCCAATGGACTAAAGCCATGACATTGGAAGAGAGGATATATGCATAATAATCACAGTAGGCTTTCTTCTTTTTGTCGCCCGGCGTAGTTTTTAAGAGGTTTTCATAGAGCTGATGATGGATGATCATCGTCATCTCCTCATAAATGTTACGGTCGATTGACGAGCGCCAGAGAGTTTGATATTCTTCCTTGTGTTCGTAGATGTGAGTAATCAGGTCGTCGAACTGATCAACAAACAGATGGTCGTCAACATTTTGTACGGTGGAGTCAACAAAATCTACCATAATATATTCTTTAAAATCTTCAAGCACTCGCTCGATATATTTATCCAGCAAATCATATTTGTCTTCGTAGTATTTATAGAAGGTAGAACGATTGATCAGCGCTGTTTTACAGATGTTATCAACCGTGATCTTTTGAATGGATTTCTTCTGTAAATTGAGCAGCAGTGCCTCATCAATCTGGCGTAAGGTTTTAATGACGCGAGGATCTATTTTTGACATAAAAACTCCTTGATTTATACTAATAGATTTGTATGTGTTGATTAAACAACATTAATTGTATCATATGTTGTTTAAGCAATAAACACATATTTTTTGTCTATGGCGAATTATTGTAAATCTTGTTACAATGAATCTGTGTGCAGATTAGAAATTTGTACAATTTAACAACATTTATCCGGGAAAGGAAGGGATATCCACATGGCATATCGTATTTTAACTATCAATCCAGGATCTACATCTACAAAGTTAGGATGTTTTGATGGAGAAAAAGAAGTATTTACTATGAACGTTTCTCATGAGGCTTCTGACCTTGCAAAGTATGCAACTGTTTCAGATCAGCTTCCATATCGTAAGGGCATGATTTTAGATGCATTAAAGGAGGCAAATGTTGACCTTGCTTCTGTTGATGCTTTTGTTGGCCGCGGTGGCGGACTTCTCGCTATCGAGGGTGGTACCTACGAAATTAATGATACTTTATTAGATCACTCTGTTCGTGGAGCTAACGGAGTTCAGCATCCTGCTCAGCTTGGACCACAGATTGCACATGCGTTTGCAACTGAGTTTGGTAAGCCAGCATATATTGTTAACTCTCCTGATACCGATGAGCTTTGCTTACATGCTCGTATGACCGGTGTTAAGGGAATCTACAGAAATGTACATTTACATGCATTAAACTTAAAGGAAACCGCGATTCGCCATGCTGATTCACAGGGTGATAAGTATGATGAGAAGAACTACATCGTATGCCATATCGGTGGAGGTGTTTCTGTTTCTGCTCACAAGCAGGGCAAGATGATTGACGGTTTCGATATCGTTGGCGGTGAAGGACCAATGGCTCCTACCCGTTCAGGATCTCTTCCAGCTGCAAACTTAATCCGCTATGCATTTGACAACGGAAATATGAAGGAAGTTTTAGGACTTACAACAAAGACCGGTGGTTTCGTAAGCCACTTAGGAACCTCTGATGGTATCGAGGTAACCAAGCGCGCAGAAGAAGGCGATGCATATGCAAAGCTTATCTGGGAAACCTTTGAGTATCAGTTAGTTAAGTGCATTGGTGCTATGGCTGGTGTGCTTCACGGACAGGTAGACGGAATCCTTCTCGGTGGTGGAATGGTTCACAACAAGGAACTTGTTGCTACCCTTACTGAATCATGCTCTTGGATTGCACCTGTATTTGCTTATCCAGGTGAGTTTGAACTTGAGGCAATGGCAGCTGGTGCTATCCGTGTTCTTTCTGGTGTTGAGCAGCCTAAGGTTTACACTGGAAATCCTTGCTGGACTCCAGCAGAACTTGAGAATTTATAATTCTTAGTGTTTTATTTGACTTTTATTTAGAAGAATTTATATAAAATTTGAAAGGAGTATTCTTTTATGAGTAAGAGTATGTACGGAAGAAGCGTATCAATCATTGGTGTTGGATGTACCCCATTCATGTACACAATCGAGAGTGAAGAGTATAACAACATCACTGAGCATGAGCTGTTAGGATACGCAGCATTATCAGCAATGGAGGATGCAGGAATCAGAGCTACTGATGTAGAATACTATTTCCATGGACAGGCATCACCTTTAGCTGGATCAAACCAGTTAACTCCAAACATTCACTGTGGAAACTGGTTTGGAATGAAGGGAAAGGGATCTATCCATCATTCTGAGGCTTGCTGTACTGGTTACTTAGCACTTGATCTTGCTGCTAACTATGTTGCATCAGGCAAGTATGACTGTGTAATGACAGGTGCAGTTGAGTTTGGTGATTCAAACCCATATCCAAATACCGAAATCGATGGAGTTAAGCATCCATATAAGAGAGAAAAGGTTTCTATGGAGAAGTTCCTTTTCACAACCAAGTGGTTATATGACCGTGTTTATGCTCGTGCATTTATGGCTCCAATGGAGCTCATCTATGATGATGCTGCAGAGCAGTATGTAAGAACTCGTGGAATTACTGCAGAGCAGATGGATGACACCTTAAACTGGATGTGCATCAACAACCGTCGTAACGCATCTAAGAACCCTCTTGCAATCGAGAGAGTTACCTATCAGGAAATCGCAGAGCAGAATGGATTTGCAACAGACCTTGAATTCCTTCGCTCACCATTCAATCCTCGTATGGGTGATTTCCTTCGCGCTGCTTGTCTTGAGCAGAAGTGCGATGGTGCTGCAGCAGTTATCGTTTGCGCAACAGAGAAGATTCCAGAAATTTGCAAGAACTTAAAGCATAAGCCAATCGAAATCCTTGGAGTTGGAGCATCTTCTTACAATGCAATCAATCCACACTTTGAATACAAGGCAACTGAGGACGCTTGTGCAGAGGTTTATGCTAAGACTGGTGTTAAGCCAGAAGAGCTTGATGTATTCTACTCAAACGACTTCATTATTACCTCACACCTTATCTCTGCTGAAATCGCTGGATATCTTCCATACGGTGAAGGCTGGAAGTACATCTGTGAAGGACGTACTGCTTACGATGGAGATAAGCCAATCAATACTAACGGTGGACGTACTTCATTTGGTCATGCTCACGCAGCTTCAGGTCTTGCAGACGTATACGAGTGCTGCAAGCAGATGAGAGGCGAGTGTGGCGAGCGTCAGGTTAAGAAGCTTCCAAAGACCGCTATGTTAAGAGGATACGGCGGAGCTCAGAACGTAGCTGCTGTTATTCTTCAGGCTCAGGATTAATTAAGGAGGTACCATAATGGGTGAAGTTAAATTAGAAAAATTAGTACAGCCTTTCTATGAGGCTCTTGAAGAAGGAAAAATCATGGGACGTAAGTGCCCAGATTGTGGAGCTGTAGAGTTCCCTCCTGTATATGCATGTAACTCATGCGGATGCTTACATACCGAGTGGTATGAAATTTCTGGTAAGGCAAAGATGCGTTCAATCGTTATGCCTGCAGCACTTTCATCAAAGCCAGAGTACAAGGCTATGGGCAAGTTTGCTTATGGCGAGATCGAGCTTGAAGAAGGCGCTAAGTTCAATGGTGTTGTACGCGGTATGACCAAGAAGATCCGTAAGTCAATTATGGAGCAGGTTGACACCACTAAGGAAGCTCTTGACATCGATGTACATGCAGCTATCTATCAGCCAGAAGGACAGCCAGACGATATGCGTTATAAGACTGTCGTATTTGATCTTGACGAGAAGTATTTATAATTATCGCTTGATTTTTGGCAAAAAAGTGTGTTAAATGTTTTCGGGCAGAGGCTTTGCCCTGCCCGATGAATATTATATTAAATGACAAAAGGAGATTGAAAAAATGGATCGTAAAGAATTAGAAGCACAGGTTATCGAATTAGTTGCAAACTCATACGGAAAGGACGCTTCAGAGCTTTCTGTTGATTCTGTATTTGGCGAGGACCTTACTGGTTCTTCAGTACAGATGGTTGGACTTGTTTCAGAAATCGAGAACGAGTTAGATGCTATGGTTGCTCTTCAGGAAGCAGCAGCTTGCAAGACCATCGCTGAGTTAGTTGACTTAGTAGAAGCAGAGCTTTAATTAGCGCCACAGGCTGCTTTTAGCCAAGGAATATTTTTGTAACTATTAATCATAATTTTCTAAGAGGACATAAAATGAGCGTATTAGATCAGATTTATGAAAAAGCAAAAGCAAATCCTCAGAAGGTTGCGTTCCCAGAAGCAGAGAACGAGAAGATGATGCAGGCTGCATACGAGTGTGGGCAGGAAGGAACTATCATTCCTGTACTCGTAGGAAATGCAGAGACCATCAAGAAGCTCGCTGCAGAGCGCGGATATGATGAGAGTGTCTTCACTATCATTGATATCGCTGAGGAAAGCTACAAGAATAGCGTAATTGAGCGCTACGTAGCATTAGAAGATACCAAGTTAAAAGAGAAGGCTCTTGGCCGTCGTATGGAAGATCCACTTTACTATGCAATGGCTATGCAGAAGATTGGCGATGCTGATGTTACCTTCGCTGGTATCGACAACACTACTGGAGATGTATTACTTGCTGGACAGATGGTAATCGGTCTTAAGGAAGGTATTGATACAATTTCTTCAATCGGATTATGTGATATCCCAGGATACGAAGGTTCAGAAGGACAGCTTCTTGCAATCGGAGATTCTGCAGTATGCACCAATCCAGACCCAGCTCAGCTTGCATCAATTGCAATCTCAGCTTGTGACACCGTTCACGACTTGCTTGGATGGACCCCAAGATGTGCAATGGTATGTTACTCTACCCTTGGTTCAGGCCAGGGACCATTAATTGACAAGGTTAAGGAAGCTCTTGCAATCGCTCAGGAGCGTCGTCCAGACCTCGCTATCGATGGAGAGTTCCAGCTTGATGCAGCTATTGTTCCTGCAGTTGCTGCAAAGAAGGTTAACAGAGAAAGCGCAGTAGCTGGAAAGGCTAACGTTGTTATCTGGCCAGACCTTAACGTAGGAAACGTTGCAGTTAAATTAATCCAGCAGTTCGGTCATGCTGATTCTTATGGCCCAATGCTTCAGGGATTCAACAGCGTCGTATGTGACTGCTCACGTGGAGCCCCTGTATCAGAGATTAAGGGAAATATTGTTATCTCAGCTGTACGCGCAGCAGGAAGCAAGAACAAGTAATTCTCTTAAGGAAATAGTTTTATCAATAAGCACTTTCATTGTATAATGAAGGTGCTTATTTTGTTATGGCGACGAGGAAAATCGACTGCATGCTTGCATGCAAGGAGATTTGACGACCGCTAAACAGGGCGAAACTTGTTTCGCACATGTTATGGTGACGAGGAAAATCGACTGCATGCTTGCATGCAAGGAGATTTACCGACCGCTAATCAGGGCGAAACTTGTTTCGCACATGTTATGGCGACGAGGAAAATCGACTGCATGCTTGCATGCGAGGAGATTTGACGACCGCTAATCAGAGATGAAATCTGCGAAACGCGAGAAGCGAGTTTCGTCTCTGGATAGGAGATATTGATGTTAGAACATAAAGTGTATGCAGACTGCATTTATCATATCAAGGACCAGTGGAATAATCGTGCCACCTTGGTAGAAGGGGAAGAACGAGCATTTTTGTTTGATACCATGATGGGAGATCAGGATTTAAAAGGATATGTAAGTGCGATTACAAGTAAGCCTCTCATTGTCATGAACAGTCATTTTCATCTCGATCATGTGGGAGCAAATGCGCAGTTTGACAAGGTCTACTGCAATGACATTGACTGGCCAATTATCAAGGAAAACTATGATAACACCTTTACCATATACAACAAGGAAATTGATATGACTTGTTGCAGAAAGAGCTGTGAAAATCTTTCCCTTTTATGTGATGTCAAGCCAGGAAAGGTATTCGATTTAGGTGGGATTCATATCGATGTCGTGGATTTGAAAGGACACACCAAAGGATCACTTGGTGCATTAGTTCGAGAGAAGAAAATTCTTTTGGTAGGAGATGCCATCTCTCCACAGATGTGTCTTTTCCTAGGAGGGCAGGCTACCCTAGAGGAATATCGAGATACACTGGAGCGCACGAGAAAGTTAGATTTTGAAGGCTTTTTGCTCAGCCATTTTGAGGGATTATATCCAAAGGAAATTCTTGATGAATTTATCGCCTGTGCAAAGCTTGAGGGCAAAAAGAAGGGGTTCCCATACGAGTACTCTATGATTCCAGGCTACATGGGGCGCTTCTTTATGTATCAGCCCCTTAACCCGATTATCAATGAACTCATTGGAATCATACTTCCAGAAACAGAATAAACAGCTGTCATAGTATTCCTTTTGGCGCAATTACTTCAGAGGACTTCTTTTTATGAGGTCCTCTTTTTTTATCAATTCGTCTTTTCTTTCATAACCTTCTCTCTAAGTGACAACTACGACGACTACTACAAAACCCCGCAAGGTAGGATTGTCCTTCTCTCTAACGAATTTCGTTTCGAATTTGATGAGTGTGCTTTTTCTTAGCTTCCAGCCACCTCTACCTTAGGGTGCCTTTGTGGCCGTAAAGCTAGCAGTTCTATGTGTCTGAAAAACTGATATTGCACCGCACGACCTGAACCGCCATCCCTGGCTTATGCAGGTCTAACCGCATTTCCATATGCGGTTGCGGTGCATCAGTTTTTTCAGGCACTGAGAACTGCACACTTTACTCTAACGAAAGAGCATCCCTAAGGTAGAGGAGGCTGGAAGCTTTAGAAAAATCACCACGAAAAAATTCGACAAAACGAAATTCGTGAATAGGAGAAGAACAATCCGTTGCGTGGGTTTTGAGTAACGAGGAGGTCACATGAGAGAAGGTTATGGAAGAAAGAAGACGATAGAAATATAAAATAGGACCTCAAAAGAAGTCCTTTAAAAGTGAATCTGCCAAAAGGGAATGCCATGGCAGCCGTTTATTTGTTGTGGGTATGTTCCATGCATTGCATGAAGAGCGCAATTGCAGGATTATAGTTATCTTTTTTCCACGCAAAGGTCAAATCGTGCCCCTTTGCCTCTGGCATATCGAGCGGACGAATGACCACGTTTGGATTGTTTTTTTCGGTGGAGCAGTCGGAGGTGATGGATACACCACTTCCAGTTTCAACCCAGAGCATAATATCTCGCATGGAGTCAACCCAGCGAGAGGCGGGATGAATACCTGCGCGCTCCCAAAGGGAGTCGATGAAGCGAGCACCCTCCTGACAGATGGACGGCTTTAGCTGATAGAAGGTGTCATCCTTAAAATCAGAGAGAGAAATGTCTTTTTTATCTGCCAATGGATGGCTTTTTGGCAGCATAATGCAGGAATTAAATGTATCGATATCAAAGGTGATAAGGTCTGGCTGGTCATAAAGAGAAAAGCCGTAGGTGAAAATGATATCTGCATTTCCGGAGTTCATTTCCTGGATTACTTTTTTTAGGGAGCCGCGTTTCATGGAAAGTTCCAGGTTTGGATGAAGCTCATGCATTCGACGGACCACAGCTGGAAATAGCTCTGATACATCGATGATATCAAGTATGGCAACGGTCAGTGCACCATCGTAGCCCTTACTTGCCTCCATAGCCTCATCAATCGCGGTATCGTAGCTTTCTAAAATTTCTGAAAAGCGTTTATAGAGAATGCTTCCGCTGGGAGTTAGCTTGAAGGTTCTTGACTGACGAAATAATAACTCTACCCCAAGCTCCTCCTCCATCGCCTGAATCTGGCGAGACAGCGCCGGCTGTGTGATGAAAAGGCAACGGGCTGCTTCGGTAAAACTTTTGGATTCCGCAAGTGTTGTAAAATATTTTAGCTGATTAAAGGTCATTGTTTTGCTCCTACGTGATACATACTAAAAATACATTTTTATATTACCAAAAGTAATAGATATATACAATAAAAGAATGTTTCTAAAGAAATACTTTAATGCTATTTGCAAGCATACATGATAAAATATATATACAACCGTGGCCTGGTAAGGCTGCATAAACAGATCCATATATGGAGAGGGAGAGATTAAATGAAAGTATTAGCTATTTGTGCCGGACGTAAGAATGGTAACGGCGAAATCCTTGCTAAGGAAGCACTTCTTGCATGCCAGGAGGCAGGCGCTGAAGTAAAAATGATTAACTTATTTGACTATCACATCGAGCACTGCATCGGCTGCGAAGGTTGTACCATGCAGATGGGCGAAGTTGAGATGGGCAAGAGAGAGAAGTATGACGGCTGTGTTCTTAAGAACAAGGACGATATGGACAAGATCGTTAACGAGATGCAGACCTGTGAAGGTATCATCGTTGCTGTTCCTACCTACGACTTAACCCCAAGCTCACTTTACTTAAAGTTTGCTCAGAGATTCTTAGCATATGAGTTAGCATTCCGTATTCGTATCGGTGATGTTGAGAAGGATCCACATACAGTTGCTGGTGTAATTGCAGTTGGTGGTTCTTGCCATGACTGGCAGACACTTGCTCTTGAAGGAATCGGAGCAACCATGTTTACTCAGTCAGTTCGCGTAGTTGATCAGATGATGGCAACCAGAAATGGTCGTCCAGGAAACGTTTTACTTCGTGATGAGCAGCTCGAAAGAGCTCACAGACTTGGTGCTAACGTTTGTAAGGCAATCCAGACTCCTGTTGAAGAGAGAACCTGGCTTGGTGATGACGACGGACTTTGCCCTAACTGCCATAGCGCATTAATCTTCAAGGGCGAGCCACATTGGGATGGAATTCAGTTCCCATTCGAGTGTGCAGTTTGTGGCGCTGGTGGAGATTTAGAGCCAGACGGAAAGGGAAGCTACAAGTTTGTACTTGCTGAGAACGGCTTAATCCGTGATCGTAACTTAAACGAGGCACGTGGTGAGCACCTCAACGAGATTATCAAGACTCGTATTGACTTCTTTGAGCATATGCCAGAGGTTCAGGCTAAGTACGCTAAGTACAAGGAACTCAAGTTCCCAACAATCTAATAAGATTTTTAACACCCCTGAATATTCAGGGGTGTTTTTTTATGGTATAATTATTGAAATTATGTAACAGTAATAATGCATAGCCCTTTGGGTGGTAGAAAAGAGGAATATATGGGATTTAGTAAGGTTTCGGTAGAAGAATTTACAGAGGCATTGGCATCAAAGACATCTGTCCCAGGAGGCGGCGGAGCAAGTGCTCTTGTGGGAGCAATTGCCATTGCACTTGGTGATATGGTCGGCGAATTTACCATTGGAAAGAAAAAGTATGCGGATGTAGAGGATGAAATAAGAGAACTGATGGCGCAGGCACAGGATTTAAGAGGAAAGCTTTTGGCCTGTATTGAGAAGGACGCAGAGGCGTTTGAACCGCTGTCGAAAGCCTATGGGATTCCAAAAGAACAAGAGGGGCGCGATGAGATTATGGAAAAGTGTCTGAAGGATGCTGCAGCGGTACCTATGGAAATTTTAAGACTCTCCTGTGAGGCAGTGAAGCTTCAGGAAGTGTTTGGAGAAAAGGGAAGTGTCATCGTTGTCAGTGATGCGGCAACGGGAGCTGCTATGTGTAAGGCTGCTATTTTAGGAGCAGCGGTGAATGTAAAGATTAACACAAAATCCATGAAAGACCGTGAGTATGCGGAAAAGATGAATTCTGAGGTGGATGCATTGGTTGCTGAATATACCAAACGCGCAGATGCAGTTTATGAAATGATTTATCAAAAGTATTAAATTAAAGGTGAAAGAAAGATGGCAGAGTTATTAAAAGGAAAACCAGTTGCAGACGCGATTACCGCGAAAATAATAGAGGATGTAGAGGCGTTAAAAACAAAAGGGATTATCCCTACGCTTGCAATTCTAAGAGTTGGAGAACGTGAGGATGATTTGTCCTATGAGAGAGGTGCAATGAAACGTTGTGACAGCTGTGGTGTTGCTGTAAAAAATGTGGTTCTTCCTGTGGACGTGGAAGAAGCAGTGTTTTTTGATACCTTAACGCAGCTGAACCAGGATGATCAGGTTCATGGCATTTTGATGTTTCGACCATTGCCTAAGCAGATTGACGGCGAGAAGGCGCGCCAGATGCTTGCGCCGAATAAAGATGTAGATGGCTGTACCGATGGTTCATTGGCTGGAGTTTTCGCAAATGTGAAAAATGGATTTCCACCTTGCACCGCGGAGGCGGCAATGGAAATTTTAAAATATTATCAGATTCCTGTAGCAGGAAAGAAGGCTGCAGTGATTGGACGCTCACTGGTGATTGGACGTCCAGTTTCGATGCTTCTTATGCATGAGAACGCGACAGTTACCACCTGCCATACAAAGACGGTAGATGTGCCTGCGATTACAAAGGAGGCAGACATTATTATTGCTGCGTCCGGTCAGATGGAAAGCGTTGGGGCTGAATATGTAGCAACAGATTCAGACAGACAGCAGACCATCATCGATGTTGGAATCGGCTGGAATGAGGAAAAGGGAAAGCTTTGTGGAGATGTGAAATTCGATGAGGTGGAACCTCTTGTTTCAGGAATTACTCCTGTGCCAGGCGGAGTGGGCGCTGTGACAACCTCTTTGCTTGTAAAGCATGTGGTTGAGGCAGCTATGCGCAGGGAGCATTAAACTTCGTTTTATTATAACTTTGCATATATAATGAATATTGAAAATTGGTATATTTCGTGTGGGTGCATGAGGTGATTCTTTCTTGTATCTGCCTTATAAAAAGCGTAAAATAATATCAAATTATTTAACGAAAAAGGAAAAAGTAAGAGGATTAAAAATGAGCAAGTTAATTATTCCAGAAGGCTATAAAAGCGATTTGGATTTATACGAGACCCAGCTTGGAATTAAGACCGTGAAGGATTTCTTTCAGGGAATGATTTCAACGAGATTAAACCTTCATCGTGTGTCAGCACCTTTGTTTGTTGACCCAGAGACGGGATTGAACGACAACTTAAACGGATACGAAAGACCAGTTGCTTTTGATATCAAGGAACAGGATGGAAAAATTGCAGAGGTTGTGCATTCTCTCGCAAAATGGAAGAGATATGCATTAAATCGCTATCATTTTTCTGAAGGCGAAGGCTTATATACAGATATGAATGCGATTCGTCGCGATGAAGAGGTAGATAATATTCATTCCATCTTCGTTGATCAGTGGGATTGGGAAAAGATTATTGCAAAGGAAGATCGTACAGTAGAAACCTTAAAGGATACCGTGCGCACCATTTATAAATGCCTTCGTAAGACCGAGCAGTATATGGCAATTCAGTATGATTTTGTAGATTTGATTTTGCCAAGAGATATCTATTTTATCACCACTCAGGCACTGCTTGAGATGTATCCAGACAAGACTGCCAAGGAACGCGAGTATCTGATTACCAAGGAAAAAGGCGCTGTTTGTCTGATGCAGATTGGAGATAAGCTTGCCAACGGAGAACCTCATGACGGAAGAGCTCCAGACTATGATGACTGGGCTTTGAATGCGGATATTATTGTATATTATCCAGTTTTGGATATTGCACTTGAACTTTCTTCTATGGGTATTCGTGTCGATGAAAACTCATTGGCAGAGCAGTTGAAGAAGGCAGGCTGTGAAGAGCGTGCAAAACTTCCATTCCAGAAGGATATTCTTGAAAAGAAGCTACCATACACCATCGGTGGTGGTATTGGACAGTCCCGTATCTGTATGTTCTTCTTGAGAAAAGCTCATATTGGCGAGGTACAGAGTTCTCTTTGGCCAGATGAGATGGAAGCAAAGTGTAAGGAAGCGGGGATTACCCTGTTATAAGTGATTAAATTTTGTTGGAGATTATAAATTAATCAATGGCAGATAAAATAAACACTGTTGTTTTGAAAGCAGACACAAATTTAATAGCGAAACTTAAGGCGTTTTATCAGGATGAATTCTGTGAGAAAACGCCTAATTTTGCTGTCTTTCAGGCAAAAGTTGATGCCTGTACGGTTACTTTATATGAATCTGGAAAGCTGATGTTTCAGGGGAACCGTGCCCAGGAGGAGAGCAGCATATGGACAGCCTTTTTAGAGGCAAGGGGCGAAGCACCTCAGGGACTACCAGCAAAGAAGGCCGCAACGCCTCATGGTGCACCAGCAAAGAAGGCTGCAGGAAGTTCTACCAATGATTTTGTGGATGGCACTGCCATTGGTTCTGATGAGGTTGGTACAGGTGACTTCTTTGGACCAGTTGTTGTGACCGCTGCGTTTGTGGAGGAAACGCAGTTTGATCGACTGATGGAGCTTGGAGTGCGTGATTCCAAAAAGATATCCGATGAAAAAATATTAAAAATTGCGCCAGTGTTGATCGAAGAAATCGCACATGAAACGAAAATTCTTTCAAACCCTGAGTATAATGCGATGCAAGACGCGGGCAATAATATGAATCAGATTAAGGCGATTTTGCACAATGAATGCCTGCTTCGCCTGTCAAAAAGAAAACCAGGTAATCAGGTGGTCGTTGACCAGTTTGAACCTCCGCAGGCCTATTACAGACATCTTTCTAGCGAGTCGGAGGTGGTATCCGAGATTACCTTTATGACAAAGGCAGAGGATTCCTGCATGGCAGTTGCGTGTGCATCGATCATAAGCCGCTATCAGTTTCTTCATGAAATGAAAGCGCTCGGTGAGGAATATGGACATCCGGAAGGACTTCCTTTTGGAGCAGGCCCGGGTGTGGACGGCTTCGGGGCCGAGCTTTTAGAGGAATTTGGAGAGGATATTTTCCCCAAAATTACAAAAATGAATTTTGCGAATGTAGAGAAAGTGAGACAGTTAAATGGTTAAACCAGGTGACCTTATGAAGATGATGAAGGCAAAGAATGATTTTCAGGCCAATCATCCAAAATTCACAAGCTTTTTGAGTTATATTTTTCGCGGTGGCCTTCCGGTTGGTACGGTCATTGAGATTACAGTTACAAAACCAGGCCAGGAGCCTGTTACAGGGAATTTGCAGGTGATGCAGGAAGACTTAGAGCTTCTTGACAGCTTAAAGGACATGGCTAATTAATGCTTTATCAGATATCGGACGTGACAGTTTCGCTGGGAGGAAATACAATTTTTTCTCACATATCCATGGACATCAAAGAGCATGATAAAATTGCGCTTGTAGGTGGAAACGGAACTGGAAAGACAACTCTTTTAAAACTGATCATGGGTGAAATCTCACCGGATTTAGATGACAAGCGACAGGGAAGTGGGATCAGAACAACCCGAAGCGTGACAAAGGGAATGCTGCGTCAGATTGCAGAGGAAGATGACGGGAAAACAGTAGAAGCTTATCTGCTTGAGCTTGCAGATCAGTTTGAGGAATTCTCCAGAGAACGATATGACTACGAGGTGGAATTTAATCGTATTTTTACCGCTTTTGGATTTTTGATGGAGGATAAAAAGCGAACACTGTCATCCTTTTCCGGCGGAGAAAAAACCAAGATTTTCTTTATTCGACTTTTGCTGGAAAAGCCAGATATTTTGCTGTTAGATGAGCCGACCAACCATCTCGATTTAGAGGCGGTGGAGTGGCTGGAAAACTATATGAAATCCTATCCAAAGGCAGTCGTTTTTGTTTCGCACGACCGATTCTTTTTGGATCGTGTGGCAGGAAGTGTCTATGAGCTTGAGGATGGACAGCTGACCCACTATGCCGGGAATTATACGGAATACAGAAGACAAAAAAGAGCGAATTATGAAATAAACAAAAAGCGCTATCTCGAATCGCAGGAGGAGAGAAAACGTTTGGAGGATTTGGTTCGCAAATTTAAAAATAAGGCCAGTAAAGCCAGCTTTGCAAAGGCAAAGCTTTCGCAGCTGAATCGTATGCCGGTGGTCACTGCGCCTAAAGAGGTGTTTGGACATGTCTTTCAGGCACCAATCGAACCAGAATATCCAGGTCCGAAGCTGGTATACGAGGCAGAGGAACTAAAAATTGGCTATTCGAAAAAGGTGCTGGCGGAAATCACCCTGCGCCTTAGACGAGGACAGAAGATTGCAATTATTGGTGCAAATGGCGCTGGAAAAAGTACCTTTTTAAAGGTTGTGATTGGGGAACAAAAGCCGATAAAGGGAAAGAGCCAGATGGGAAATAATGTGCTCTTCGGTTATTTTGATCAAAGTTCTGCGGAACTTATGATTGATGATACAATCTATGACTATTTCAAGAAGGCGTTTCCGAATCTTGTGGAAAAGGAATTAAGAAATACGCTTGCGTCCTTCCTTTTTACAAAGGATATGGTTTATCGCAAAATTTCGGACTTATCCGGTGGCGAACGCGCCAGAGTGTATCTGGCGATGTTGCTTATGAATCGTCCAAACCTTATGGTTTTGGATGAACCGACCAATCATATGGATATTCCTTCAAAGGAAACCTTGGAATCGGCCTTTTGTGCCTACAAGGGAAGTATGCTCCTTGTCTCTCATGACAGATATCTTCTTTCGAAGGTCGCAGATGCAATTTTGCTGTTTGAGAATGGAGAGGTGTTTTATTATCCCTTTGGTTATAAACATTATTTGGAACATGCGAAGGATGTCGATACGAAGGATATATCTGCTTTGGTTACGGCAAAGGATCAGGCGATGGTCGATTCCCTGCGCGCTGTGCCAAAACCAGAACGACACCGTCTGCGGGAGCAGAACACGGAGCTTGCCTATGTGGACTGGAAAAGAGGGCTTGCAAAACAGCCATTGGACAGGGCAAGACAAGCCTTGGATATGGCACTTATCGATGGGGAAGATGCGCAGATAGATATCTGCGAGAGTGAGTACACAAATGCCTGTTTGAGCTGGTATGATATATACATGGAGACGGAGTAGCAATATAGAGGTTTTTATATGAACATTAAAATTGCTTTTACAATTGCGCTTGGCATTACGGCGCTTGCGCTGTTGTTTTGTATCATGGTTACAATCAAAAAGAAAGGGCGAGTAGCGGCAGCTTTGCGCAGAGTATTGGTAGTTACCTTAATTACCACTGTTTTTAATGCGTTGCATGTGCTTTCTATGACACAATTTTACGCACTGGCCTGGATGAGCGTGTTTTCACTTTCCATTGACTGGCTGCTTTTGATGCTTCTTGCTTATATTCGTGAGTACACGGATACGCTGTTTAAATTTCGACCATTTGTATATTGTTTACATATCCTTGCAGTCATAGATTCGGTATCGATGTTGCTAAACATTCGCTACGAGCATGTTTTTTCGCTGCCAGGACGTTACTACGAAAAATATGATTTGCATGCGTTCCCAATTGATGCGCATTCCCTGTTCTATACAGCTCATCTTGTTTTTTGCTATATCATCAGTATCTATATTTTTGTGATTCTTCTGCAGAAAACAATTGAAGCAACTTCGTTTTATCGTAAGAAGTATCTGATTGTATTAATCAGCTTTATCGTGCTTTTAGTGTTGGATGCTGGTTCTGTATTCCTTCACAGCCCATTTAATGTTTCTATCATTGCCTACTCAGTCGCAGCGATTGTGGTAACCTATATCTCGCTTTCTTATATTCCAAAAGCGTTAGTGGCGAATATGCTTAAGTTTGTTATCCGCGATTTACATAATGTTGTAGTCTGCTATGACTCTAATGGAAAAATCATCTATGCGAATGAGCAGGCGCTGGACTTAATGGAAAAACTTCAGCGTATGGATTACTGGGCACAGCAGTTTCGAAATTGGAAGCACACCTATGGGATGGACGAGGAACCTCGCAATACCTGGAAGGAAGAACTTGTGCTGGATGGGAAAACGGTATATTTCGATATCAATGCACAAAAGCTTTTCGACGATAATCACCACCTGATTGGGGTGTACTTTCTGTACTATGACCGAACCCTGGAAGAGAAGGCACATCAGGATCAGTTGGCGGAGGCACAGAATAGCGCGGAGCAGCAGTCTCGCTTTTGGGCGAATATTTCTCATGAAATGCGCACTCCCGTCAATTCAATTCTCGGAATGAACGAAATGATTTTGAGAGAGAGCGACAATGAGGACGTAAAGGGCTATGCGAG
The DNA here is from genome assembly GCA_045641385.1 of Agathobacter sp. Lineage (GTDB taxonomy): Bacteria > Bacillota > Clostridia > Lachnospirales > Lachnospiraceae > Roseburia. The sequence goes on from JAZUGV010000082.1 coordinate 23,217, forward strand.
ACATGTCCAGATTGCAACGGAGGCTCTGATCTCGCTGATTAATGATGTTCTCGATTTCTCAAAAATTAACGCAGATGGAATGCAGATTATTCCAAACAGCTATGAGACCTCGCATCTGCTAAAAAATATTGATTCGCTGATGAAGCAAAAAATCACAGATAAGGGTCTGGAGTTTGATGTGCAGGTAGACCAGTATCTGCCAAAGGTTCTTCTGGGAGATGAGCTTCGCGTACAGCAGATTATTATCAATCTGCTTTCGAATGCTGTGAAATATACAGAGACAGGAATGATCACGCTCAGAGTGTATGGAGAGCGTCGCTATGATGATTTTTATCTCCATGTAGAAGTAGAGGATACAGGAATTGGAATTCGTGAGGATTCCCTTCCTCATCTTTTGGATGCATATAATCGCATTGACGAGGCGAGAATTCATGGAATTCAGGGAACAGGACTCGGTCTTACCATCTGTGATCAGCTCCTTAGGCTGATGGATTCCAAATTAGAGGTGGAGAGTGAATACCGCAAGGGAAGTCGCTTCTCCTTTGCAATCAGGCAGCCTGCTATGTCAGACGAATATATTATTACCTACGAGGAATACATGAAGGAGCGTGAAATGGAGGCAGCATCGAAGTTGGATCCTCTCAGTGAGAAGGAAGTCCTGCTGGTGGATGACAATGAGATGAACTGTGACGTGTTCTGTATTCTTCTTAAGCATACAAAGCTGCATATTGATGTATGCAACAGCGGACAGGCAGCTCTTGAGATTCTTGCAACGAAAAAGTATGATGTCATCTTTATGGATCATTTGATGCCTGGAATGAATGGGGATGAGGTGTTAGAGCGCCTGAAGGCCGATCACAATAACCCGAATCAGAATACGCCTATGGTTATGCTTACCGCAAATGTCAGTGAAGAGTTAAAAGAGAGATTTTTGAATATGGGATTTGCAGACTTTTTACCAAAGCCTGTGAAACCACAGCTGCTTGAGGAAACTCTGGCAAATTTCTGTAAATAATACTGGTGATATATGGGAAAAAACAAAACCTTTCTGTGTATCGATTTAAAATCCTTTTATGCTTCCGTAGAGTGTGTGGAGCGCGGACTTGATCCAATGACAACCAATCTTGTGGTTGCGGATATGAGTCGCTCGGAAAAGACCATCTGTCTTGCCATCACACCTTCGATGAAGGCGATGGGAATCAAAAACCGATGCCGTGTTTTTCAAATTCCAAAAGACGTAGACTATATAGCTGCAGTGCCTCGCATGCAGCTATATATTGATTATGCGGCAAAAATTTATTCCATCTATCTGCGCTTTATCGCAAAGGAGGACATTCATGTCTATTCGATTGATGAGGCGTTTATGGATGTGACGGATTATTTGAATTTGTATCAGATGAGCGCGCGCGAGCTGGGGCAAAAAATGATTTCCACCATCTATGAGGAACTCGGAATTCGAGCAACCTGTGGCATTGGAGACAATCTGTACCTCACCAAGATTGCGCTCGATATTATGGCAAAGCGTTCCCCTGATTTTATTGGAGAACTGACAGAGGAGAGCTATCGAAAGCATCTCTGGAATCATAAACCCTTAACCGATTTTTGGCGAATTGGGCCGGGGATATCCAATCGTCTGGCACGCTATGGAATTACGACCATGCGCGAAATTGCGGAGGCGAGGGAAGACTTTTTATATCAGATTTTTGGAATCGATGCAGAGCTTTTAATTGACCATGCCTGGGGCAGGGAAACCACAACCATCGCCGACATTAAGAGTTTTCGACCGGAGCACAATTCACTTACCAGTGGACAGGTGCTTGCACATGGGTACGATTTTGAGACAGGAAAGCTGATTGTCAAGGAGATGATGGATTTGCTCTGTCTTGATTTAGTTGCAAAGGATCTTGTGACAAAATCCATTACGCTTCACATCGGTTATGACAATATTTATAACGAAAAGGCGGCTCATGGAACCGTGTCTTTGGACTCGGAGACAAATGCAGATATTTTGATTATTCCTGCGGTGGAGCGGCTGTATGAAAGAATTATAAATCCAGAATTGAAAATCAAACGTGTGAATATCAGCTGCAATCAGGTGGTGCCGGAGGAAAACTATCAGTACAGCTTTTTTGCTGATGCAAATGAACTTGAACGCAATCGAAAGATGCAAAAAGCAGTCATCAGCATCAAGGACCGCTTTGGCAAAAATGCAATCTTAAAGGGAATGAATCTTGAGGAATCAGGAACTACCCGCGAGCGCAATAATCAGATTGGAGGGCACCGCAGTGGCAACGAAGGCTAGAGAAAAAATGCCAAGGGAAGAGCGCGCAAAGCAGTTTATGCCCTTCGCAGCGTTAAGGGGACTTGACGAGGCTCTTGCGGCAGTGGAAAAAATCATTGTGCCCAAAAAGGAACTTTCTGAGGAGATGCTAAATGAGCTCGACGAAGTCATGCATCAGGTGAAAAAGGGAGATATGGTTACCGTGGTATATTACCAAAAGGGAGAATATATCAAAACCAAGGGTATGGTGGCCCGCATTGATGAAAATGCAAGAATTCTGCAGGTGGTCAACACAAAAATCAATTTTGATGATCTGCTCGAAATTGAGCTTTGAGAATCTGCATAAAAAGAAGAAACATGATATTTCAGATACAGGAAACAAATTATGGAAGAAATGATAAAGACCGTTTACGAAGGTGGAGAGGGAGAAATAATTGAAAAGAAATCCCGTTTTATCGCGACCATCCGCCCTGTGAAAACAGAGGAGGAGGCGAGTGCCTTTTTTGCGGAAATGAAAAAGAAATATTGGGACGCAAAGCACAACTGTACTGCGTTTGTTTTGGGACAGAAGCAGGAACTGACCCGTTCCTCCGACGATGGGGAGCCTTCTGGAACGGCGGGAAGACCGATGTTAGATGTTTTGGTTAAGGAGCATATCACAGATGTGGCAGTGGTAGTGACCCGCTATTTTGGTGGTGTCCTTTTGGGCACAGGCGGACTGGTGAGAGCATATCAGCAGGCGGTGATAGAAGGACTAAAAAACTGTGCGCTCATTGAAAAACAGCCTGGAATTTTATATTCCATCACAACAGATTACACAGGGCTTGGAAAACTGCAGTATCTCTTTGCGCAGGAGGAGGTCCCTGTTCTCGACACAGAATATACGGACCAGGTGACCATCAGGCTTGTCATCGCTGTAGCCTTGGCCCATGGACTGGAAAAGAAAATTACTGAGGCAACTGCAGCAACCGCCGGAATTGAAAAGACTGGTGAATGCGTCTTTGCGCTGGTCGGGGGCAAAGTTGTTATTTGCTAAATGAAATGGTATAATATCCTCTGTATAGGCATTTTTTAGGAGGCATATATGAACTACGGAAAAGAATCCACCAAGCGCAGGACAGTATCCTTTGAGGCGAAGGGGATTAAAATAAGAAACAGAATCGCACTTTGGCTGGGCAATGTTTGTCTGGTCCTGCTTGTTTTATGTGCGGTTGTTGGAATCAGTGCAGGTTTTGGCCTATGGAAGGGAATCATTGATTCTGCACCAAATATTGAGGATGTAGATGTTACACCAAATGGTTATTCAACCACCGTTTTGGATTGCGATGGCAATCAGATTTCTACTCTGGTAGCAGCCGGTGCGAACCGCAAATATGTTACCATCGATGAAATTCCAGAAGATTTACAGAATGCCTTTGTTGCAATCGAGGATGCGAGATTTTACGAGCACAATGGAATCGATGCGGCAGGTATTATGAGAGCTTTTGCGGTTGGTGTAAAAAGCGGAGAGTTCTCACAGGGTGCGAGTACCATCACTCAGCAGCTCATCAAGAATAACGTTTTGACCAGCTGGACCAGCGAGGCTTCCATGATTGAAAAGGTTCAGCGTAAGATTCAGGAACAGTATCTTGCAATTGAGCTTGAAAAGCTGGTAAATGACAAGAAGTGGATTTTAGAAAACTATCTGAATACGATTAACCTTGGCGCAAATACCCTTGGTGTGCAGGCCGCTTCCATGAAGTATTTTGACAAGGATGTTGCGGATCTGACAATTTCAGAGTGTGCGGTGATTGCGGGAATTACACAGAATCCATCACAGTACAACCCAATCACACATCCGGAAAGCAATGCAAAGCGCCGTGAGAAGGTGCTCTCAGAGATGCGCTCTCAGGGCTACATTGATGATGAGCAGTATGAAACTGCAATGGCAGATAACGTCTATGAGCGTATTGCAGAATATAACACAGGAAATGGCAGCTCTGTAAACTCTTACTTTGTAGATGCCATGATTGATGATGTATACAATGACCTGATTACAGAGCTTGGTTATTCTGAATCAGAGGCGTATAAGGCAATTTATCAGAGTGGTCTTACCATTTACTCAACGCAGGACAGCAGTCTTCAGTCGATTGTAGATGAGGAGGTAAACAATCCAAACAACTACTCTGGTGCTACCAAATATTCCTTTGCCATGAGCTTCCAGGTGAAGGACGCAGAGGGAAATACAAAGACCTATTCTCATCAGACAATGCTCAAGTATTTCCGCACGGTAAAGAAGATTAAGGATGCAACCATCAATTATTCAAGCGAAGAAAAATGTCTCGAGGCAATCGAGGAATACAAGCAGGCTGTTTTGGCAGAAGGCGGCGAGCTGGTGGCTGGTTCAGAATATGTATCCATCACCCTTCAGCCACAGGTTGCGGTTACCTTAATTGACAATGAAAATGGATATGTAGTAGCACTTTCCGGTGGACGCGGAGAAAAGGAAGGAAACAGAACCTTAAACCGTGCGACAGATACGTCAAGACAGCCGGGGTCGTGCTTTAAGATTATTGCAGCCTACGCTCCAGCGCTTGACGCTGGTGGTCTCACCTTAGCTTCAACTCAGGATGATGCCCCACTTACCATTGGACAGAAGGAGTATAGCAACTGGGATAAGGTTTACCAGGGCTACACACCTCTTCGAGAGGGTATTGTTCATTCAATGAATATCGTCACAGTAAAGACTCTTTATCAGATCGGAGTGGATCTTGGATATGAGTACGCGGAGAGCTTTGGTATTACCACTCTCGTGGAGGACGATAAAAATACAGGTCTCTGTCTTGGTGGTTTGACCTACGGTGTTACCAATTTAGAGCTGACTGCAGCGTATGCAACCATTGCAAACGCAGGCGAGTATCGTCAGCCTAAGTTCTATACTAAGGTAGTGGATCACGATGGAAACGTCCTTTTGGATGTTACCAAGACTCAGGAGAGTCACAGAGTAATCAAGGAGACGACAGCTTGGCTGTTAACCTCTGCAATGCAGGAGGTATTAACCAGAGGTACTGGTACACCTGCATACTTTGGTGGAACAATGGCACAGGCTGCAAAGACTGGTACAACTACCAGCAATAGAGATACCATTTTCCAGGGCTTTACACCATATTATTCCTGCGGAATCTGGGGTGGCTATGATGATAATGCAATTCAGAGCAGCACCACCTACTCTAAGCATCTTTGGAAGGCTATCATGGCTCGTGTTCACACTGGCCTTGAGTATAAGGGCTTTGAGATGCCTGCGGGAATCGTGCAGAGAGAAGTGTGCTATAAATCTGGTAAGGCGCCAATTTATGGCATGTGTGATATGGATCCTAGAGGTTCGCAGATTCATGTGGAATATTTCGATACCACAAAGGGAAGCGGCCATTCGGAGGATGAAAATACGGACGAACCGACAGACGAGATTACAGGAGAGGATGGAGAAACCTCAGATGGAATTGGAGTCTGTGATAAACATAAGGTGGTAACCGTTTGTAGTGAAACTCATATGTTAGCTGGACCTCGATGCCCGGCAGTAACCAGAATGTGCGTCGTGGATGTAAATCCAGGTTCGGGTGAAGGTGAGTTTGGCGCAATTTCGGAAACCTGTACACTTCATTAATTAGGTGAAAATTATGTTCGGAATGGACAATAACGAAAAAGAATTAAAGGAGCTTCTGGCCCAATTGGGCTGTGAAGCTTCTGTTTTTAAGAATTTTAAACCAGGCTACGAGAAGATGGAAAAATACTATCCTCAGTGCTGCCAGAATTATCTGGAGGCGGGCAAAGCCGGGACTATGATGCTTCAGCTGCTAGAGGCCTTGGAAAAGGGCTTTGTGGAGAAACAGTCAATCGATTATTCCGCTTACACGAAGCAGCTAAAGCAGCTACAGAATCGTGCAAATCATGAGTTTATTGTGTCATCGAATGACAGTGAGTTTCATTCGACCTATGATAATCTGATCAAAAAGCTTCCTGAACTTGCAAAGCATGCAGACAATCGTCTGTTTATGCAAAGCGAGGTGGAAAATTTGATTTCGATGCTGAAGGAACGTCTTGCACACAAAAGGCCAGATTTACATGCGTATGCATATTTCCTGATTGCGCATAAGGACGCAGAATTACAGGATTTATCCAACGAAAATAAATGTGAGTATATTTTGAATCTGTATCGAAAAGAACTGATTTTGCCTGTCATTGAAAAACTGCAGAACGCAGAAGGTCATCCTTCGTTTGCGCGACTTGCGCAGGTGTTTGAAGAGATGACAGGAGTGAAAGCTTAGGGGGAATTATGGAAGGCATAATTATATGGATTATCATCATCATTGTTTTTGCCGTTGTAAGGAGCAAGAAAAAACCTCCTGTAAACAGGGCGACGACTATGTTTGAAAACAGTATGAAAAGCGTGGTAAATACTCAGATAAGTGCGCCTCCGCAGCCGGGTGTGCCTACACAGGTGAGCGCGCCTCCACAGACGAGTATGCCTACACAGACGAGTGTGCCTCCACAGACGAGAGTTCCGTCGCCAAAGAAAACGCCTGCCCCACCAAAGACTCCAAAGGCAGTGAAGCCACAGATGGCTTCGTCAAAAAAGCCGGAGATTGTAGAGCGTGCAAAGCAGAATGCAAAGAAATACTCAGCAGATGTCACCTTAAATGAGTTAGAGGAAACACATCAGCACAGTGAGCATGTGGCAGCAGCGCAGACGGCTGCAGAAGAAAAGGGAAGACTTGCACATGAAGCCTATCATCTTGGAGACAGTGAAGCACTTGATCGGGAGAATCTTCTTGGTTCCACAGAGGATTTGATGGTTAAGGGCTTCGATGGAAATCTTTCTTTCCAGAGAGATTTTCTTTCTGAGGGAATGGATATGATTAACCGTTTTGTGGTATAGCAGATTTTAGCGGGAACTTTGATTTATGACCAAAAAGGAATTGGCGCTAGAGGTAATCACGCGTTTGAAAAAAGAATATCCTGACTCAGGGTGCAGCCTGGAGTATGAGGATGCCTGGAAGCTTTTGGTAAGCGTGCGACTGGCAGCACAGTGCACGGATGCAAGAGTGAATGTGGTAGTCCAGGATTTATATGCGGTATATCCAACAATGCAGGCGCTTGCAAATGCCACGCCGGAGGCGATTGAAGAGATTGTACGTCCGTGTGGACTTGGAAGAAGTAAGGCGAGGGATATCCATGCCTGCATGCGTATGCTGCTTGAGGAATATGATGGACAGGTCCCTGATTCCATGGAAGAACTGTTAAAACTTCCGGGAGTAGGGCGAAAAAGCGCAAATCTTATTATGGGTGATGTATATCATAAGCCAGCGGTTGTGACAGACACGCACTGTATTCGCCTATGTAATCGCATCGGGCTTGTGGATGGAATAAAAGAACCTGCAAAGGTAGAAAAAGCGCTTTGGAAGCTTCTTCCGGCAGAGGAGAGCAATGATTTTTGTCATCGCTTAGTGGACCACGGAAGGGCTGTGTGCAGTGCAAGAACATCGCCACGCTGTGAATTTTGCGTGTTGAATGATATCTGTAAAAAGAGAATATAGATCATAAAAAGGGATTGGAGAATTTAGTTATGCAGGGAAAACCAGAAGCTGGCGAGACCTATCGTCATTTTAAAGATAAAATGTACAAGATTATCGGAGTGGCAAAGCACTCTGAGACAAAGGAAGAAATGGTGGTTTACCAGGCTCTTTACGATGATTTTGGAATGTATGTGCGTCCGCTTGAGATGTTTATCAGCGAGGTCGATCATGTGAAGTATCCAGAGGTTACACAGAAGTGGAGATTTGAACTTGTGGAATCACAGGAGGATGGAGTGTCTCCAAAGTTAATGCAGTTTTTAGACGCTGACAGCTTAGAGGAGCGCTATAATATTTTAATTTCCATGCAGGATGAGATTACGGACCAGATGATTGATTCCATGGCAGTGGTTTGCGACGTTGTCATTGAGGATGGGGATATCATCAAGCGCTATGATGAATTAAAAAGAATCATTGCGACAAGACAGAAATATGAGCAGTCCAATCGACTGAGATAGAGAACTAAGGAAATGGGGGTTGAGATATGAGTAGTAATTTTGATAAATGGGGAGATGCAGTTTTTCAATTTGGAAAGGAGGCATCCGATGCGGTAAAGAAGGTCGCATCAGAGGCAAAGGAAGCAGTAGATAAGAAATCGAAGGAGCTTGACTTAAAGAATAAATATGCAGAACTTGGAAAAGCATATTTTAATGCTCACAAGAATGATTCGATTTACGAATATGATGTGATGGTGGATATCATTAATCTAGAGCAGGAAATTGAGAATCTGTAATTCAAAAAGAAAGCCCAAAGTATAGAAATATACTTTGGGCTTTCGTGTTTTTATAAATACATCACGCTTTCCAAAACGTCTTTGGCAGTTTTGGCATCTGCCAGATACTCAATGATTGCTGCAGAAAAATCAATTGCGGTGCCAAGGCCACGACTAGTGATGAGATTGCCGTCCACTACGACGCGGTCTAACAGATAGGTTCCACAGAATGCATCCTCTTCGAAGGATGGATAGCAGGTGTACTTTTTGCCTATTAAAAGGCCTGCCTTACCAAGTACACTTGGGGCTGCGCAGATTGCACAGACAAGTTTTCCTGCTGCTGCAAATTCAGTGATGACCTTATTGACAGTGGAATCTGCTCCCAGGTTGACAGTGCCTGGCATTCCGCCAGGAAGAACAATGCCGTCGAGGGAAGAAAAATCGATAGTCTCTTTCCTGTCGTCAGTAAAGAAGGTCAGTTTGTGTGAACCGGTAATCTGCGTTGTACCATTGATTGAAATGGTGCATACTTCGATTCCAACACGACGAAGGAGGTCTAACACCGTTAAGCCTTCGATTTCCTCGCATCCGTCTGCCATAAAAATACCAATTTTAGCCATAGAATTCTCCTTGATATGATACCTGATGTCTGATGAAAAACTGTAATCAGTATATCACAAATAAAGAATCTTCTTAAGATGAAAAATTTTTAAAATTTACGGTTGACACATGAATCGAAAGTGTTAGTATTAGTTATGTCGATGCTACTACACATCGATAAATATCAAAGAAAGCGAGGTAATGAACTATGACTTATGTAGTAAAATTTAACGATTTATTTATGCACGTCGACGCGCGCAATTATACAAATCTTACCTCGGGTATTTCAGTGAAAATGTGATGAGCCGTAGCCTATGGCTTTATTGTATTTTTCGTGAATAGCATTGTATAAATGACCCGAGTGTAAAAGAACGCTCGGGTTTTTCTTTTGAAAACCCAGTTACTATGATTGCAGCAGCTTCATAGTGGTTGGGTTATTTTACTGTATAGGCAATTGATCCGATCTCCTATACAGTAAAAAGGCTCCGCGAGAGTTTCGGAAACTCTATTTTATTTTTGTATTACTAGTTTTAAAGGAGGAGAGAAGAGGAAAATGAAATTAGGAAGGTATGTTTTAAAACATTGGAAAAGCTATCTGACCGCAATTATCTTTGTGTTTGTTTCCATGGGCTTAGAACTGGCTTTTCCGCAGGTGACCAAGGTGATTATCAACGAGGTATTTCTCGGGGGTGATGACAGTCGCTTTTTGCAGCTTCTGATTGCAATTGTTGTAATCGGAATTGGAATGAGTGTCTTTGGTTACTACAGAGAATTTATTTTTGACCGCAATTGTATCACGGTTGGAACAGAAATTCGAAAGGACTTGTTCAAGCACATCCAGACGCTGTCATTAGATTATTTTGATGATACCAATACTGGAGAACTTATGGCACGTGTGAAGGATGACGTAGATAAGGTCTTTCAGATGGTTGGCATGATTGCGATGGTTGGACTCATTATCATCATCAACTGCGTTGGAATTTTATTTTTAATGTTCCGTGAAAACTGGAAGCTTGCGTTAATTCCATTTGTTGCAATGGTAATCGCAGGTGTGGTTGCGGTGATTATGGAAAAGAAGTTAGATGCAGTGTACGAGGAAATCAGTGAGGAGAATGCGACCCTCACCACGATTGCTGAGGAAAATCTTGCAGGCGTTCGAATGGTAAAGGCCTTTGCGAGAGAAAAATATGAGATTGAGAAGTTCCGCGTACACAACAAGCGATATTCCGATTTGAATATGAAAGAGGCAAGAACGCTGATTAAGTATTATCCAGTGTTTCAGCTCTTGGGAATGCTGCTTCCTGTTATGGTTGCAGTAATCGGCGGGATTTCTGTAATCAATGGAAATATGAGTCTGGGCTCCCTCTCTATGTTTGTCCTTTATGCAAGAAACTGTACTGGACCAATGGAAGAGTTAGGATGGGTAACCAATGAGCTTTCAAGTGCAATTGCATCCTTAAAGAAAATCAAAAAGATTTACAAGGAAAATTCGACATTAAAGGCAGTGATTGACCCTGTGAAAAAGGATCACATCGATGGCTGTGTTACCTTTGATCATGTTTCTTTGACCTTACAAGATCAGGAAATCCTTAAGGATATCAGCTTTAAGCTTGAGCCTGGAAAAACGCTTGGAATCATGGGAGAGACAGGATCCGGAAAGTCAACCATCATCAATCTGCTTCAGCGTTTTTATGATCCAACTGAGGGCAGCATCTTTTTGGATGACACACCAATCACCGATATGGATCTGCTGCAGGTAAGAGGCGCGAGCGCGGTTGTTATGCAGGATGTATTTCTGTTCTCGGATTCCATTGAGGAAAATATTCGTATGGGACGTCGTGAGGATATGACTTTGACGGAGATTAAGCGCGCGGCACAGATGGCAAAAGCACATGATTTTATCGACAAGCTAGACGATAAATATGAGACCGTAATCGGTGAGCGTGGCGTTGGTCTTTCCGGAGGCCAGAAGCAGAGAATCAGTATTGCGAGAGCGCTTTCTAAGAATGCTCCAATACTAGTCCTCGACGATTCTACTTCAGCGCTTGATATGGAGACAGAGCGCGAAATTCAAAAAACACTTGATGAAATTACTGGAGTGACACGCATTGTGGTTGCACATCGTATCTCTGCAGTCCGCAAAGCAGATGAAATTATCTACTTAAAGGACGGAGAAATCGCAGAGCGTGGAACGCATGAGACACTGCTGAAGAAAAAGGGCCTATACTATGCAACCTATATGGCTCAGTACGGCAGCATGTTAGATGGGGAGGTGAGTGCATAATGGCTGCAAATTCATTTCGCGAAGATGAAAAAATGAACCACACCGACCGAAAAAAGATTATCCGCAGAATGATTAAATATCTACTGCCACATAAGGGAAAAATCTTTTTGGTATTACTCACACTTGCAATATCCGTTGCAGTCAGCCTGATTAGTCCTCTTTTGATTGAGAGAGCGATTGATGTGCATGTTGCAAACGAGGATATGAAGGGCCTGTTTATTATGGCGGGTATCGTTGTTGCACTCGGTATTGTTTATGTACTGGTTGTTAAGGTTCGTATGTATGTCATGAATTTACTGTCCAACAAGATTCTGATGGATATTCGTCAGGAGGTGTATGAGCACATTCAGACGTTGTCCTTCTCCTTCTTTGACAGCAGACCAACAGGTAAGATTTTGGCCCGCATTATTGGAGATGTAAATTCACTGAAGGATGTAATGGCAAACACCATTACAAATCTGATTCCGAACTTTATTACAATCATTGGTGTAATCGTAATTATGCTGGTAAAGAACTGGAGACTGGCACTTGCCTCTATGTGTTCTATTCCAATTATGGCAATTGCGGTATGCATCATCCGCAAGTATGGACATGAACGCTGGATGAATGTACGAAAGAAGGTTTCTAACTTAAATGCCTATGTGCATGAGGACATTGCAGGCATCACCGTCGTACAGAGCTTCCACGCAGAGGAAGAAACGCAGAAGACATTTGAGGATCTTGCAAACGACCACAGAGATGCCTATGTTGGCGCCTGCCGCATCGTAGATTTGTTCGGACCTGCGATTGATATGAGCTGGGCAATCGGCAATATGGTGCTTTATCTGGTGGGGGTAAAGGTGCTTGGATTTCCAATGGTCACCGTCGGTATTCTGACAGCATTTTCAGCATATGTAAGTATGTTCTGGAGCCCAATTATGGCGCTTTCAAACTTCTATAATCAGCTGGTAACCAACCTTTCTGCAGCAGAGCGAGTGTTTGATATCTTAGACACCGAGGCTGATTTGGTGGATAAGGAGGGAGCAGGTGAGCTTCCTGAGGTAACAGGAGCAGTTGAGTTTAAAAACGTAGGCTTTACCTACGATGCAGGAACAGAAAATGAGACAAGAGTTCTCGAGAATGTAAGCTTTTCGGTAAAGCCAGGTGAGACCATCGCGTTAGTAGGTCCAACCGGAGCTGGAAAGACAACCATCGTAAACTTAATCAGCCGTTTCTATGATATTCAAAAGGGAAGCATCGAAATAGACGGTTATGATTTGACAGATGTAACCATTAACAGCCTGCGTCGTCAGATGGGTGTCATGACTCAGGATAACTTCATCTTCCAGGGAACCGTGCGTGAGAATATTATGTACGGAAAGCTTGATGCGACAGAGGAAGAGGTAATCGAGGCTGCAAAGGCAGTCAACGCGCATGAATTTATCATGAAGTTAGAAAATGGTTACGACACCGTGCTCAAAGAGCGTGGAGCAGGCCTGTCCATTGGACAGCGTCAGCTGATTGCATTCGCACGTACCATGATTTCGATGCCAAAGGTATTGATTCTAGACGAGGCGACCAGTTCGATAGATACGCACACAGAGATGCTGGTGCAGCAGGGAATCGAGGTCCTCTTGTCAGGCCGAACCAGCTTTGTAATCGCACACCGCCTGTCGACGATACAGAATGCAGACCGCATCTTTGTAATCGACAAGGGTGGAATATTAGAAAGCGGTACCCCAAAAGAACTCATGGCCAAAAAAGGAGCCTACTACGACCTGTATATGGCACAGTTTGCATAAGCAACAAGAAAAGCAGATTCGCATAAAAAATGCCATACATCTTCCTATGCTTGCATAAGGGAAGTGTATGGTGTTTTTTTATGCGGAATTGCTTGGCGCCTGCCAAGCAATTCCAGAAAAGGCGAAGACTTTTCTGGAAACTGCTGAAAGCGGAAAGAGACAGAAAAGGCGAAGACTTTTCTGGAATCTGCTGAGAAGCACTATATTTATCAAATTATCCCGCAAAACGAAAACATTTGGTGTGGTATAATACAGAAAAAGACTGGAATGTAATTAGGAGAAAAGATGGAGGATATACAGGCGGTTTTATTGATTTTTCTAGGAATATTTGGGATTGTCCTTTTTATAAATTTCTTAGGAAAGCTGGAACAAGTTGATCGAAAAAAAGCAATTCGAGCAGCCGGAGTAAACGGAGAATTGCGTGCAAAAAGAATGATCCAAAGCGTTATCAGAGCGGATGATGTATGGTTTCAAAATGTCACGATAGAGTATAGAGACAAGGTGGCGGAATATGACAATATTATTATTAACAGCGGTGGCGTATATATTATTGAGGTTAAGAATTATTCCGGAAAACTTGTAGGTGGTCCGAACGATGAAGAATGGATGAAGTACAAGACAACAAGTGCTGGGAATGTATACACTTCAAAAGTAAGAAATCCGCTTAATCAGGTAAACAGACAAAGAAATATTCTAAAAAAATACCTTGCGAAAAACCTGGCGAGAGTAAGTGTTGATGCACATGTTCTTATGGTAAACGGTAATTCCCCAGCTCAAGTAGATTCATTGCTACGAAATGCGAGAGATGTTAATTGGGCAATTCACTCAAAAAAGAATACACTTTCTCCACAGGATATAAAAAATATCAAACAGTTAATTGAAGTATATAGATAAAAGGACGGTGCATAAATGCATCGTCCTTTTATGTTATGGCGACGAGGAAAATCGACTGCATGCTTGCATGCAAGGAGATTTGACGACCGCTAATCAGGGCGAAACTTGTTTCGCCTCTGTTGAAAAAAAATTTTTTCAAAAACCCTATTGACATTAAATCCTTATAGCGATATATTTACTACGACAGACATACTACGATAGTCGTAGTACGACAGACATAGTACGATAGATGAAGTAAAAATTATATGCAACTCAAAGGAAAGCAGGTGAAAATGAAATATGAGTGAAATTAGCAGTGATGTCATTCGCGGCTATAACGACACCATGATTTTGTATCTTCTCAGGCAGCAGCCATCCTATGGTTATGAAATTTCGAAAAACATCAAAGAAATATCAAACGAAAAGTATTTAATCAAGGAAACGACATTGTATTCTGCCTTTACCAGAATGGAGAAGAATGGATATATCGAATCCTATGTGGTGGAACCCGGCGCGGATGGAAACGGAAAAAAGCGAACCTACTACAGAATCACAGAGGCTGGAGAGACTTATTACAGCGAAAAATGTGAAGAATGGCAAATTACAAAAGATGTGGTAGAGAAATTTATTAGCAGTTGTTAGACAACAAAAGGAGAGGTTATGGAAACTATAAAGAATTATTTAGAGACAATGTTTGCGAATATGCCAAATACCCCAGAGGTAAGAAAGGCAAAAGCAGAGCTTCTTTCCATGATGGAGGACAAATATACAGAACTCCGCGAAGATGGAAAAAATGAAAATGAAGCAGTAGCAACAGTGATTGCAGAATTTGGAAATTTAGATGAACTTGCAGAAACCTTAGGCTTAGAGCAGGAAGTAAGGGAAGGTCGTGCGTACGAAAGCGAAAATCCTAGAAGATTGGTTAGCTTAGACACCGTTAAGGAATATCTTTTTGATCGCGCAAGACGCGGATTGGCAATTGGTATTGGAGTTTTACTTTGCATTACCTGCACAATTGGTCCTGTAATCACAAGCGAAACCGAAGCCTACGAGCGCATTGGAGTGTTTGCAATGTTTGTAATGCTTGCAGTAGCTATTTGCATTTTTGTTTACACCAGTGTGACTTCAGAAAAGTGGAAGTATTTAAAGAAGGAAGCATGTCAGATTGATATAAATACTGCAAATTATGTGATGGACGAGAGAAATAAATACGCAAACACGAATGCGCTTCGCCTAACCATTGGAATCATTTTGTGCGTGATGTGCTGGCTGCCAGCAGCACTTTTGGATGGCATGTGGGTCGGAGAAATCGCAGGAGCCGTTGCATTATTCGTTATGGTTGGTGTTGGTGTTTGCATGATCATATATACATCAGCTGTTCGAAAATCCTATGATGTTATTTTGAATTTGAATGATAAAAGAACCGTTAGCGGTGGATACCATACAGAAAACAGTCCAAAGTATATTAATGACACAGTAGCGACTGTGATGGAAGTATTCTGGCCAACAGTAACCTGTTTATATTTCATTTGGAGCTTTTTAACCTTTGACTGGTACATTACCTGGATTATTTGGCCTGTAGCAGCAGTCATTCAAAAAATTATTAACATCAATCTGGTTCAGAAATAGATAGGAGCAATTATGGAAAACAAAAAGAAAACAGGGAAAACATTATATTTAACTTTATTATCAATTGTTACAATTTTGGCAGTACTCTTTGGCCTTTTTGTCCATGTTTTTAGAGGATATTTTTATGAGGGCGAAAAGAGTGAGTCTATAGTAGTGAAGGAAAGCTTTTCGAATGTGGATATTGATCTTGATCTTACTGATTTTCGCATTGAGTATGGTGATCATTATGGTGTAGCATATGAATACCCAAGAGATATGGAACCAAAGGTTTATGTAAAGGGAGATACATTATATGTGGAGCAGCAAGGAAATTATAAGCTTCATGGCATAAGAAGGAAGACCTTCAAGCTGACCTTGATACTCCCAGCAGGCGTTTCATTAAATAATGTAGACATTGATGTGGATATGGGAAATATCGAGTTTGGAAAGCTTGATTGCAAGAATTTGTATGTGGAAGCAGATATGGGAAACATCGAGCTCGATAAAATTCATTGCGAGTCATTTACCGCAAAGGCAGATATGGGAAATATTGAGGTCGATGGAGATTTTGATAGAGTTACCGCAAAGTGCTCTATGGGTAATATTGAAGTGACTTCTCCTAGATCAATCGATGAGATTGAGTTGGATTTAGATGTTGATATGGGACAGAAGACTTTTAATGGTAAAACATTATAGGATAAAGAGTGCATAGTGCAAAAGAAAGCTCAGTACTTTTGGGTACTGAGCTTTTTTACTGTATAGGAAATTGGAGCAATTTCCTATACAGTAAAAAGGCTCCGAGAGGATGAGCACGCTTTTGCAGATGAAAATGGCGCATTGGCGACGCAAAAGCGGCGCGAGAGTTTCGCAAGCGAAACTCTATTTTTATGGCGACGAGGAAAATAGACTGCATGCTTGCATGCAGGGAGACTTGCGAAATAATGGATTCTATTTCGCCTTAATTTTCATTTTATCGAATTAAATAATAGAGTAAAATTCTATTTATCAAAGGGGTTGGCGTTTGGGAAAATAGCAAAACGCATTTACTATAGCGTAAGAGAGGTAAAAGATTATGGCATATGATGTTTATAAAGAGACACAGGAAGCAATTGATGCAGGAGAAAGAGCTTTGTCTAGTTTAAGAGCGGCTCAGAGAGAACTCTCCAGCGCAAGAAACTGGGGCATCTATGATTTGCTTGGCGGCGGATTTATATCTACGTTGATCAAGCATAATAAAATGGACAATGCCCAGGCTTATATGGAGCAGGCAAAATACGATTTAAATTCATTTAGCAGGGAACTAAGTGATGTAAATATGGCAGTGAATCTAAATATAGATACACATGATTTTTTAACCTTCGCAGACTGGTTCTTTGATGGTTTCATCGCAGACTGGCTGGTGCAGGATCGAATTAATGAAGCTCGCAGTCAGGTTGATGAAGCAATACGACGCGTAGAAAGTATCGTGAGACAGTTGCTAGCATATTCGTAATGTGTGTTAAAAAGGATTTTTATAGAAGGAGACATTTGTTATGATTTGTCCAAAATGCGGAAAAGAAATGGAATATGGTGAAATTGGTGTTGATGCATTTTCAAGAGGCATGCCAACGTTGTTTTGGGCACCAAAGCAGGTGTTTAACAGATTGCTTCCGGGAACGCTTACAGCAAAGAAGGCAGAAGCAGAAGGGGGAATGAAAATCAAATTAGGCAATGGTGCTTTAAACAATCGAACGGCAGGATATGTATGTAAGGAATGTAAATGTGTATTGCTTGATTTGTCATGATTGGTATGGAAAAGGATTTATAGGGGCAAACAAAAACGACTTCTTGTGAGAAGTCGTTTTTTATTATGGCGAAGAGGAGAATTGTCTCTGCACTTGTGCAGGGGGCAATTCTACGACCGCTCAACAGAGATGAAACTCGCGAAGCGAGTTTCACCTCTGTTGGAAAATCGATATTGTGCTTGGCGATTGGGTCAAATCAGCGGAAATGGGCGAGAAAGGCCCAATCGAACCCGGCAATTGGGTCAAATCAGCGAAAATGGGCGCAAAAGGCCCAATCGAACCCGGCGATTGGGTCAAATTAGTGAAAATAGGTGAGAAAAGACCCAATCGCACCCGGCGATTGGGTCAAATCAGCGAAAGCAGGCGAGAAAAGCCCAATCGCGCCCGGCGATTGGGTCAAATCAGCGGAAACAGGCGAGAAAAGCCCAATCGCACCTGGCGATTGGGTCAAATCAGCGGAAATAGGCGCAAAAAAGCCCAATCGCACCCGGCGATTGGGCCTTTTTATATAAATATCGCAGATTATCCCCACATCTTTTAGAACCTTCGTTATTATGTTATAATTTTTACCGCACGAAAAAATTTTATGCAGGAGGCTTTATGGCGGATTTAGCATCATTACAGCAACAGCTGACAAATCAGATAGAGACATCCAATCAAATACATGAGGAGGCTGAACAGTTATATCAGGAGCAGGTGCTTCCATCGGTATTAAAAAACGAATTCAAAAACAAAACAGAGCAGTATCTGACGATGTATGAATCTGTTGAAACAATGAAATCGCTTGCGACAAAGCCAGAAGCAATTGAAAATCTGATACTACAGCAAATCTCGATATTAGTAAGATGTAGCGAAGTAGATTCGGACTGGATAAGAAGAGTAAATGAGTATTTAAACAAATAAATTTAAACAAATATATAAACAAATAAAGAAAATCGCATTTGGAATTGTCATAAAATGTCCGAAATTGTCATTATGCTGATGCAAGACTTGGCAATTAGACGATCATCCAGGTGCGACGAAAGGAAGGCAATTATGGATACAAAGAAATACGTAGATTATATTGTGGAGCAGACAAAGGCAGTTCTTGCGATAGACAGTCCTACGGGCTTTACAAAAAAGGCAGCAGAATATGTTAAGGGAGAGTATGAGAAGCTTGGATATGAAGCAAAGATGACCACAAAGGGAAGTGTACTTGTAGATCTCGGTGGAAAGAAAAGAGACGATGCGATTGTATTAGCAGCGCACTGTGATACTCTTGGTGGAATGGTAAAGGAAATCAAGGGAAATGGTTATCTCAAACTCACTCCGCTCGGTGGAATGAGCCCATGTAATGGAGAGGCAGAAAATGTGCGTATTTACACAAAGGAAGGAAAGGTTTACGAGGGAACGCTACAGCTGGTAAATCCTTCGGTGCATGTGAACAAGGAATACAGTGAGACTAAGCGCGACTGGGACACCGTAGAGGTGGTTCTCGATGAGAAGGTATCTTCAAAGGAAGACACCGAAAAACTAGGAATCATGGTTGGAGATATTGTCTGCTTCGAGCCAAGATGCCGCGTGACGGAAAGCGGATATATCAAGAGCCGTTTCTTAGATGATAAATTAAGCGTTGGAATTCTGCTTGGTTATGCGAAATATTTAAAGGATGAAGGCATCGAATTAGAGCATAAGATGTATCACTATGTCACTGTGTTTGAAGAGGTTGGTCATGGCGGCGCAGCCTCTATTCCAGATGGCGTAACAGAGATGATTTCTGTGGATATGGGATGTGTTGGCGAGGGGCTTACCTGTACTGAACATCAGGTTTCCATCTGTGCAAAAGATTCTGCCGGACCATATCATTATGATGTTGTCTCAGGCCTGGTAGAGGCGGCAAAGAAAAATAAGATAGACTTTGCATTGGATGTATATCCATATTATGGATCAGATGTTGACTGTGCACTTTCTGCAGGCTATGAAATCCGTCATGGACTGATTGGATCTGGCGTGTACGCATCGCATGGATATGAGAGAAGCCATAAAGACGGTGTGGAAAACACCTTCAAGTTGCTTGCAGCATACTGCAAATAGAATTTTTGAGAGAATGATGTATATAGAATTTACAATGATTGAATTGTGTTCAAGCAATGGATAGAGGTGCGACTGGAATTATGGAAATACTAATTTTCGCCATTTGTTTTGGGGCATCACTCATCGGCGCAATTTGTGGAGTCGGCGGTGGAATCATCATCAAGCCGCTTGTGGATTCCTTTGGAATCATGAGTGTGTCGGCGGTCAGCTTTTGCTCTGGTTGCACGGTGCTTGCAATGACTACCTATGCGGTGACTCAGAATCTAATAAAACGAAAGAGCAGCTTTCAGCTTCGAATTAGTCTTCCACTTTCCATTGGTGCTGCAGTCGGCGGTGTGATAGGAAAGGAATTGTTTTCCTATGTGAAGGCACGCAGCGGGAATGAGAATATGGCAGGGCTTTGGCAGGCGGTTGCTCTTTTGCTGGTGATCATCGGTACCTTTGCGTACACCCTGTTTAAGGACAAAATTAATACAAAGCAGGTGAGCAATCTCTTTGCCTGTGTAGTGATTGGGCTTCTTTTGGGCGTGATGTCTTCCTTTCTTGGAATCGGAGGAGGTCCAATGAATATTGTCGTGCTGTATTTCTTCTTTTCCATGACAACAAAGGTGGCGGCAGTGAATTCACTGTATATTATCTTTTTCTCACAGATCGCAAATTTGATTGCGACCTTTGTAACAAAGAGTGTTCCAGCGGATTTGATGATATTACTTCTGATTCTTATGATTGTGGGCGGAATCGCTGGCGGCATTGTTGGAAGAAAAATTAATACATATATCAATGACAAGACTGTTGAAAAGCTTTTTTTGCTACTTATGCTACTTATGATTGGAGTTAACATCTTCAACATCGTCAAATTTACAGTCTAGCCAAGCGGCGAAACCTGTGCTATAATGCTACAGAATGTGCGTTTCGGCGTACGGATTATGAAAAAACGATCGATAATACAGATCAAAAAACAAGATCAAAAGGAGATTGATAGAATGAGCGTTAAGGTTGAAAATCTTGAGCACAACATGGCGAAGCTTACCATCGAAGTTTCAGCTGAAGAATTAGAGAAGGCATTAGATTATTCTTATAACAGACAGAAGAATCAGATCAGCGTACCTGGTTTCCGTAAGGGAAAGGTTCCAAGAGCTATGATCGAGAAGATGTATGGTGCTTCTGTATTTTATGAGGAAGCTGCAAATAAATTAATGCAGGATTCATACGCAGATGCTCTTAAGGAGAGCGGAGTAGATGCTGTATCTCGTCCAGAAATCGATGTTGTACAGATCGAAAAGGGAAAAGCATTTATCTATACTGCAGAAGTTGCAGTTCGTCCAGAGGTTGAGCTTGGAAAGTACGCTGGTGTTACCGTAACTAAGATTGACACCACTGTAACTGATGATGAGATTACCGCAGCTCTTGAAGAGGAGCGCAACAAGAATGCACGTACCATCACTGTTACTGATAGAGCAGTAGCAATGGGTGATACCGCAGTCATCGACTTCGAAGGATTCCAGGATGGAGTTGCATTCGAAGGTGGAAAGGGTGAGAATCATCCATTAGAGATCGGTTCACACAGCTTTATCGATACTTTTGAAGATCAGATTGTTGGCCACAATGTTGGAGACGAGTTCGATGTAAACGTTACCTTCCCAGAGCAGTATCAGGCTGCTGATCTTGCTGGAAAGCCAGCTGTATTCAAGGTAAAGGTTAACGAGATTAAGGCTAAGGAGCTTCAAGAGCTTAATGACGAGTTCGCTTCAGAAGTTTCTGAGTTTGAGACTCTTGATGAGTTCAAGGCAGATCTTAAGACCCGTCTTGAGAACAACAAGGTAAACAGTGCTAAGAAGGATCAGGAAGACGAAGCAATCCAGAAGATCATTGACAAGTCTAAGATGGACATCCCAGAAGCTATGATCGATACTCAGTGCGACAGCATGTTAGATGAGTTCGCTCAGAGACTTGCACAGAGCGGTCTTTCACTTGAGCAGTACATGCAGTTCTCAGGAACTACCATGGAGCAGTTCAAGGAGCAGGTTCGTCCAGAAGCAATCACCCGTATTCAGAGCACTTTAGTTCTTGAGGCTATTGCTAAGGCTGAGAACATTGAAGTTTCTGATGCTGATGTTGATGCAGAAGTTGAGAAGATGGCTGCTATGTACGGAATGGAAGCTGACAAGCTTAAGGAGTACATGGGAGAGGCTGAGAGGGAAAGCATGAAGAAAGACTTAATGCTTACCAAGGCTGCTGACTTCGTTATGGCAAACGTAAAAGAGCGTGCAAAGTCTACAAAGAAGAAGGCTGATGCAGAGGACGCTGAATAATTGATTCGTGCGTTGCACAACATAAGATGTAATTAAAAAGAGATAGGCTGGCGCAGTTTTCTGTGCCGGTCTTTCCTTGATTTTGGAGTAGGGAATACCTGTTGAAATTTCATAAAAATTTAACCTTAGGTTTATTTTCTTCCCACCCCGTTCGATATATAATAGTGTCATTAGGAGGTTTGAAATTATGAGTTTAGTACCTTACGTCATCGAACAGACTGGAAAAGGAGAGCGCAGCTACGATATCTACTCACGTCTGTTAAAAGATCGTATTATCTTCCTTGGAGAAGAAGTAAATGAGACAACTGCAAGTCTTGTAATTGCTCAGCTTTTATTCTTAGAGTCTGAGGATCCTGGAAAGGATATTCATCTTTATATTAATTCACCAGGTGGAATGGTAACTGCTGGAATGGCAATCTATGATACCATGCAGTACATCAAGTGTGATGTATCAACTATCTGTATTGGTCTTGCTGCTTCCATGGGTGCATTCCTTTTAGCAGGTGGAGCAAAGGGCAAGCGTTTTGCACTTCCAAATGCTGAGATTATGATTCATCAGCCATCAGGCGGAGCAAAAGGCCAGGCTACTGAAATTGAAATTGTGGCAGAGAACATCTTAAAGACCAAGAAGAAGTTAAATGAGATGCTCGCTGAAAACACTGGAAAGCCATATGAGCAGGTTTGTGCTGACACCGAGAGAGACCACTATATGTCTGCTCAGGAAGCAATGGAATATGGCATTATTGATCAGGTAATCACAAACCGTGCATAGGAGTTAACATGGCAGGAAAGAAAAATGATGAGGAATTAGTATACTGTTCCTTTTGTGGTAAAAATCAGCATCAGGTAGGCAGAATGATTTCTGGACCAAATGGTGCATTTATCTGTGATGAATGTATCGATGTCTGCAACGAAATCATCGAAGAAGAGATGGAAATGCCAGCTTCTTCTGCTGGAAAAAGTACTGAGATTAATCTCTTAAAGCCAGAAGAATTGAAGGCCTTTTTGGATCAGTATGTCATTGGACAGGACCAGGCAAAGAAGGTTCTTTCGGTTGCAGTGTACAATCACTATAAGAGAGTTCTCGCAGGCCCTAGCCTTGATGTGGAACTTCAGAAGAGTAATATTCTTATGCTCGGACCAACAGGTTCTGGTAAGACTTTACTTGCTCAGACCTTGGCTCGTGTTCTGGGCGTTCCATTTGCAATCGCAGATGCTACAACCTTAACTGAGGCGGGATATGTCGGCGAGGATGTTGAGAATATTCTGCTTAAGCTGATTCAGGCAGCAGATTATGATGTTGAGCGTGCAGAGCACGGAATTGTATACATCGACGAAATTGATAAAATCACCAAAAAGTCTGAGAATGTATCTATCACCAGAGATGTTTCTGGAGAGGGCGTTCAGCAGGCACTCCTTAAGATTTTAGAGGGGACCATGGCTTCTGTTCCACCTCAGGGTGGACGTAAGCATCCACAGCAGGAACTTATCCCAATTGATACAACCAATATTCTCTTTATCTGCGGTGGAGCCTTTGACGGTCTCGAGAAGATTATAGAGAAGCGTATGGATCAGAAGTCAATCGGCTTTATGGGCGAGGTAAAGGTAAAGGATGAGATGAATGTGGCAGAAGCATTTAAGCATGCACTTCCACAGGATTTCGTAAAGTTTGGTCTCATTCCAGAGTTTATCGGCCGTGTGCCAATCACCGTATCCTTAGATGCGCTTGATCGTGATGCGCTTGTTCGCATTTTAAGAGAGCCAAAGAACTCTTTGGTAAAGCAGTATACCAAGCTGTTTGAGTTGGACGGAGTTGGCCTTGAATTCACTGAGGATGCCATTGCATGCATCGCTGACAAGGCACTTGAGCGTAAGACTGGTGCCCGTGGACTTCGTGCGATTATGGAAGCAGTTATGCTTGATTATATGTACAGAATCCCTTCGGATGAAACAATTTCACGCGTTGAGATTACGGAGCAGATGGTAGAAGATAATTTAAAGCTTGAAACAGAAGAAGCACCTTCCGATGAAGGAAATCTTCCAGAAGAGAAGAGTGCATAAAACGTTCAGATAAGTTACAATAAACTGGTGAGGATTAACTCACCAGTTTTTTGATAAAAAGGATTATTTATGAGAAAAAAAGACGTATTGACGATGCCAGCAGTGGCGTTGCGAGGCATGACAATTTTGCCGGGGATGATTACACATTTTGATATTTCCAGAGAGCGCTCCATGAGAGCGGTTGAGGAGGCAATGTCGTCTGACCATAGGATTTTTATTGTAACGCAATGTGATGCTGCAGTTGAAAATCCAGAGGTTGATGAGCTGTATCAGATGGGAATTGTCGCCGAGGTGAAGCAGATTATCAAGATGCAGAATAATATTGTGCGTATACTGGTAAATGGAACCAATCGCGCAATGGCAGACAGCTACACTGGAAAAAAAGAATATCTTGAGGCAAATGTATATATCTGCGAGGACGCCTACGATGAAGGACTGCCTGCGCGCGCGACAGAGGCGATGGTAAAGAGTGTTCAGGAGACCTTTTTGAAATTTGCTGAGGCAAATGGACGCATCGGCGCTGACCGAAAAAAACGTGTGAAGGAGCTTGATGACCTGTCGGCTCTGATTGACTATATTGGAAATTCACTGCCGATTGATTATCCAGAAAAGCAGAAGCTGCTCGAGGCAGTATCGATGAACGCCAGATATGAGACGCTTTTGATGATATTATTCCGCGAGACAGAAATTAGTGCCTTGAAGGAAGAATTTCAGGGAAAGGTGAAGGAACGTGTCAACAAGCATCAAAAAGAGTATGTGATGCGTGAGCAGATGGCTCTGATTCGCGAGGAATTAGGGGATTCACACGAGGCAGAGTTTGACGATTATCGTGCTAAAATTGATGCGTTAGAGGCTTCTGAGGAGGTAAAGAATCGCCTTCACAAAGAGCTAAAGCGTTTAGAATCCCTTTCGGATAACTCTTCTGAAGCATCCGTGAGCAGAAATTATATTGAAACTCTTTTAGAACTGCCATGGGATCACGCGACAGAGGAAATCATTGATCTGCCAAAGGCGGAAGCAATCTTAAATGAGGACCATTATGGCTTAAAAGAGGTAAAGGAAAGAGTACTTGAATTTTTGGCAGTTCGCGGTCTGAATGCAAAGGGAGATGCTCCAATCATCTGTCTGGTGGGACCGCCGGGCTGCGGAAAGACCTCGATTGCCCGTTCCATTGCAGCTGCGACCAACAAGGAATATGTTCGTATTTGTCTTGGAGGAGTGCGCGATGAGGCTGAAATTCGTGGACACAGAAAGACCTATATCGGAGCAATGCCAGGACGTATTATTGAGGGACTAAAGCAGGCGAAGGTAAAGAATCCACTTATGCTGCTGGATGAAATTGATAAGGTTTCTTCTGACCATAAGGGAGATACCTCATCTGCGCTGCTTGAGGTATTAGATTCCGAGCAAAATGTCCATTTTAGAGATCATTTTGTGGAACTGACTGTGGATTTATCGGAAATCTTATTTATTGCAACCGCAAATGACAGGAATGCAATCCCAAAACCATTGCTCGATCGAATGGAAATTATCGAAATTGCGGGATATACCGCCAATGAAAAGTTCCATATTGGAAAGAAATATCTTGTAAAAAAACAGCTTGAAAAGAACGGCTTGAACAAAGTTCAACTGTCGTTCACGGACAAGGTTTTAAAGGAAATTATCTCTGGCTATACCAAAGAAGCCGGTGTGCGTGAATATGAGAGAAAAATTGGAACCATCTGCCGAAAGGTGGCCCGCAAAATTTATGAGGGCAGTGTGGATAAGGTTTCAATTTCTTCAAACAATCTCAAGGAATATTTAGGGCCAGTCAAATATCTTCCTGAAAAGAAGAATAAGAAAGCAGAGATCGGCCTGGTACGTGGCTTGGCCTGGACAGCGGTAGGCGGTGTGACCTTAGAAGTAGAGGTAAATACCATGCCTGGAAAGGGCGAATTTAAGCTGACTGGTCAGCTGGGGGAGGTCATGAAGGAATCTGCAATGGCAGCGCTTACATATGTGCGTTCCATCGCTTCAGACTATAAGGTAGACGAGAATTATTTTGCAGAACATGATATACATATTCATATTCCTGAGGGCGCAACGCCAAAGGATGGTCCATCGGCCGGCGTTACAATGACGACAGCCTTGCTCTCTGCGGTTGCAAATATACCAGTAAAATCGGATGTTGCAATGACTGGAGAAGTAACCCTTAGAGGTCGCGTGCTTCCAATTGGTGGTCTGAAAGAAAAACTTTTGGCTGCGAATATGGCTGGTATGAAGGTTGTGTGTATTCCAAAGGATAATCTGCGAGATCTCGAGGAAATCGACGAGGAAATCTATGCTGGTATGACAATCGTTCCGACAGAACAGGTGTTAGAAAATATAAAAGAGGCTTTTGTCAATCGATAGGAAATCAATAGGATGATTTTTGAGCGAGATATTCAGTCAAATAGATCAATGTTGAGGATAATAAAATGAGCAAACAAAATTGGAAACCAGGAAATATGCTCTATCCACTTCCTGCGGTTATGGTGAGTGTGAAGGGAAAAGATGAAGGAAGTCCTGCAAATATTATTACGCTTGCATGGGCAGGTACCATATGCACCAATCCGGCCATGCTATCAATCTCGGTCAAGCCAGAGAGATATTCCTATCATCTGTTAAAGCAGCATGGGGAGTTCGTTGTGAATCTGACGACAAAGGACCTTGTGAGGGCTTGTGACTACTGTGGCGTGAAGAGCGGCAGAGACGTAGATAAATTTAAGGAATGTGGCTTGAGCGAATATCAGCTTGACCATTGCAGTGCACCTGCTATCAAGGAGAGCCCAGTCAACATTGGCTGCCGCGTAAAAGAAATTTTGGAGCTTGGCAGCCACCATATGTTTATCGCGGAAGTGACTGGCGTGACCATTGAGGAGTCTCTCCTGAATGAAACTGGGAAGTTTGAACTTAACCAGGCGGGGTTAGTTACCTATTCTCATGGGGAGTATTTCCTCTTAGGGGAGAAGCTGGGAAGTTTCGGGTATTCTGTGAAGAAAAAATAGCAATTTCATTGTGAAAAAATACTTTGACAATAATTTATCAAAGTATTACTATTGATTTAGTGAGCACCGTGTGCTCTTTATGTAACGAATCATTTGAGGAGGGTATATTTTATGTCAGAATTTAAAAATTTAGTTCTTAATGTAGAAGACGAAATCGCTGTTCTCGCAATTTCTCGTCCAGCTGCATTAAACGCATTAAACACGGAAACCTTAGAGGAACTTACTGTTTGCTTAAACGAGATCGAAGCTAGAGATGACATCAAGGTTCTTATTTTAACAGGTGGTCCAGATAAGAAGGACAACCCATATAAGTCTTTTGTTGCTGGTGCTGATATTTCTGAAATGGTTAACTTTACTGCTCCAGAAGCAAGAGCATTTGGAACCAAGGCTGCAACTCCATTCTTCAAGCTTATGGAGATGAGACAGGTTACCATCGCTGCTGTAAACGGCTTTGCGCTTGGTGGTGGCTGTGAGATTGCTATGGCTTGTGATATTCGTATTGCTGCTGACAATGCGATCTTTGGTCAGCCTGAAACCGGACTTGGCATTATCCCTGGATTCGGTGGAACTCAGAGACTTGCTCGTTTAATCGGTATGGGACGTGCAAAGGAATTAATCTTTACCTGCGACAACATCGATGCAAATGAGGCATACAGAATCGGCCTTGTGAATAAGGTGGTTGCAAAGGAAGAGCTTATGGATACCGCAAAGGCTATGGCGAAGAAGATCTGCTCAAAGGGCAGCTATGCAATTGCTCTTGCTAAGGTTGCAATCAACAATGGTTATGACATGGATATCAAGAACGCTGTTGAGAATGAAGCAAATCTTTTCGGTGTAGTAAATGATACTCATGACAAGAAGGAAGGAATGGGAGCATTCCTTGAGAAGAGAGCAGCTACATTAACTGACTTCTAATGAAATATGAGTGGAAGGATTCGTTGAATAAGATTCTGTTTCCATTGGATTATTAATAGCAAAGCCCTTAGACGTATGGTCTGAGGGCTTTTTTACTAGCGTTGATGCGTGTTGCACCGATGTATGCAATATTATACAATAGAGTATATTGGACGGGAGAAGAGTAGGATGGGTGAAAATGTTATTATTGCGCTTGAACTGTGGGGTGCAGTCATCGGAATAATCTTTGCAGTCAGCTGCTGGCTTGCAAGTGGAGGTCAGGGAAAAAGCTTTAAGCTTCTTGGCTGGATCGAGCTTGCGGTAGCAGGACTTCTTGCATCAAATGCAATCAATCTGCAGCATGATGGAGCGAAAACGCTCGGCGGACTGATTGTGCTTGAGAGCTCTTTGTTTACAGAGTTTCTATGCGATTTTATCCTGATTACAGAATTTGTATTATATTTTGAAATGCTGCTGAAATCCATTGGGAATCTGCAGTTTCATCGTCGTGCAAATTTGATTATGGTTCTAGAGCTTGTCTGCCTGATTTTACTTATTCTTTCGCAGTGGAATGGTTGTCTGTATTATTTGGACGAAAATAATTATTATCACAGAGGCCCATGGTTTGTTGTTGCGCCAGCGATTTGCCTGTTTGCACTGCTCTTGTTTCTTTCAGCTGTGCTTCAGTATCACAAGTATTTTACGCGCAGACAGTTGATTTTTTACGTGGTTATCTGGCTGATTGCGATGACGGGTGGCATTTTGGGCGTGTTGATTCAGGAGATTCCTATGATAAATATTGGAGTGGGAATTGATGGCATCATCATATTTGTTGCTGTTCGTGTAAACGAATTGGAATTTGTGCGCAGTCAGGAGAAAAAGCTGAAGGATTCCCAGGTGGAGCTTATGCTCTCGCAGATTGGTCCGCATTTTTTGTTTAACAGCTTAAGCACGATCAAATATCTCTGCCTAAAGAATCCTGGTGAAGCGGCGGAAGCGGTGGATGATTTGTCCTTTTATTTGAGAGCGAATATTGATTCCATCGGTCTGAAAAACTGCATCAGTTTTACAAAGGAATTAGAGCACGCGAAAAACTATATGAATCTGGAGCAGAGACGCTTTGGAGATAAAATCAAAATCGAATATGAGCTGGAGGAACTGGATTTTGTGCTTCCACCATTAACTCTTCAGCCTATGGTTGAAAATGCAATCAAGCATGGCCTGGCGATGAAGGAAGAGGGCGGAACCGTTTGGGTTTGTACCAGAAGGGATGGAAAGGAAATTGTGCTGACCATCAGGGATGATGGACTTGGCTTTGATCTGAATACACCAAAAAATGATGGACGCGAGCATGTAGGGATTGTAAATGTTCGTTACCGTTTGGAAATGATGTGTGGGGGAACGCTTCATATAAGCAGTTTGATAAACAGGGGGACGGAGGTCATTATCAGAGTTCCGATGATTTGAGGAGGAGAGTATGAATATTATCGTTGTAGATGATGAACAGGCACAGCTTGAGCTTTTGATTTCAGAGCTGAAACAGGTAGAACCAGATTCGCAGATTATGCCCTTTCTTTTGCCGAAGGAAGCGCTTGATTATGTGAAAGAAATGGGCCAAAACGTGGATGTAGCATTCTTGGATATCAGTATGCCACAGATGGATGGACTTGCCTTAGCAAAGGAAATCAAAAAAGTAAATCCGTTAATTAATATTATTTTTCAGACTGCGTTTGGAGAGTATTCCTTTGATGCAATGCAGATGCATGCGAGTGGATATATTTTGAAGCCGGTTTCACGCAGACAGTTAGAGATGGAGTTAGAGAATCTGCGTTATCCAGTCGACACCAAAAAGTCAGGTATTACAGTTACAACCTTTGGCAATTTTGATATTCATATAAACGGCCAGTCCATTCATTTTGCGCGTTCCAAGGCGAAGGAGGTTCTTGCTTTTCTGGTGGATCGAAGGGGCGCTGGTGTGACCAAAAAGGAATTGGCAGCAGTTATTTTTGAGGACCGTGAGTATACCAGAACCACACAGGATTACATCAATAAGGTAGTTCGGGAACTGGACAAGGCACTAAAGGAGGCTGGAGCCTCAGAAATATTAATCAAAAAAATAAATTATTATGCAGTAGATACCTCTAAGTTTAGCTGTGATATGTACGATTACATCAAGGGTCTTCCAGAAGCGCTCAATGCATTTCGCGGGGAATATATGATGCAGTACAGCTGGGCAGAGGATTCTATCGGAGAATTTTTATAAATGTCATCAGACAAGAGAGAAGTTTCACTTCATTTTACAGAAAAACAGGCGAAGGCGCTTAGCGAGTGGTATGTGAAAAATGCCAGAGATTTGCAGTGGAGAAAGGACAAAGACCCTTATCATATCTGGGTGTCAGAGATTATGCTTCAGCAAACGCGCGTAGAGGCCGTTCGCGAATATTACAAACGATTTATGGAAGCGCTTCCTACCGTGGAGGCGCTTGCAAATTGTCCGGAGGATAAGTACTTAAAGCTGTGGGAGGGCTTAGGTTACTATAGTCGTGTGCGTAATCTTCATGCGGCAGCAGTTCAGGTAATGGAAGAGTATGAAGGGGAAATCCCAGCCTCTTATGAGAAGCTTCGCAAGTTGAAGGGCATCGGCCCATATACAGCCGGGGCAATCAGTTCAATTGCGTTTGATTTGAAAGAGCCGGCGGTTGATGGCAATGTGCTGCGCGTGCTTATGCGCCTGAACAACTGTGATTTGGATATCGCAAAGGAAGATACCAAAAAGCAGGTGGAGGAGCTGATTCGTGATGTCCTTCAGTCAAAGAATATAAAAGCGGGGACCTTAAATCAGGCCCTGATGGAACTTGGAGCTTTGGTGTGTGTGCCAAATGGCGCGCCACATTGTGGGGAGTGTCCGTGGAAAGAGGAATGTATCAGCTATAGGGAAAGCAGTTGGGAGTCCATTCCAGTGAAGACCGGAAAAAAGCCACGCAGGATCGAGGCAATGACAGTATTTGTTCTTCAAAATCAGGAGGGCGTATGCTTTCATAAGAGAAAAAGCGAGGGGCTGTTGGCAGGATTATATGAGTTTCCGAATACCGAGGGGCATTTGGGCCAGGAAGAGGCGCTTAAATATTTGGAGTCTTCTGGATATTCACCAATTCGAATTCGTGAAATTGGAACTGCAAAGCATATTTTTTCCCACGTAGAATGGCATATGATTGGCTATCAGGTATATGTGGAGCATCTGGAAGAGACGGCAGAGAAGAAGCAGGATACTTTTTTTGTGGATGTGGAATATGCGAAAAATGAGATTGCGATTCCATCCGCATTTCGTGCCTTTAAGGATTATATAGGTATTTCTGAGGAAAAGCGCTAGCGCGGCTGAATAAAAAAAGAGGAGCCGATGTTCACTGGAACATCGGCTTTTTATGAAAAAGAAAATGTTATATTTGGGAG
>JAZUGV010000083.1:0-8617 GCA_045641385.1 Agathobacter sp.
GCATAAGCATCTATGGAATATCGTTAGGTCCTTGAAGATATTCTGTAGGTGCTTTTTTAGGAGTTAGATATGAAGAATAAAAACAACTATTTTTCTATTTTTATGAAGTATGTTTCGCAGAACGTCTTTGCTATGCTTGGTGTGTCGGCGTATCTTTTAGCAGATACCTATTTTATTTCCAAAGCTGCAGGAGCAGATGGCCTCACTGCGTTGAACTTATCGTTGCCTTTCTACGGCCTGATTTATGCTATAGGCGGCCTGATTGGTGTTGGCTCTGCCACACGCTACGCCATTTTAAAGGCGCAGGGAGCAGATGAATCAGAAATCGATGGGTATTTCTCAAATGGAGTTCTTTGGTCAGTTCTGCTGTCGATTCCTTTTATTCTTCTTGGAATTTTTTGCCCAGAGGAGATGATTCGTCTGATGGGAGGGAATGATGAAATTATTGCGGTTGGTACAGGATATTTTCGCTTATTTCTTTGCTTTACGCCTTTCTTTATGTGTCATTATCAAATTTCGGGCTTTGTCCGCAACGATAAGGATCCAACGATTCCGATGATTGGTTCGCTGTGTGGAAGCTTATTTAATATTGTGTTTGACTATATTTTTATGTTCCCTTGTGGGCTGGGGATTACCGGAGCCGCATTAGCTACTGTTATGTCTCCAGCGGTATGCATGCTGATTAGTTCTTTACACTTTTTGAAAAAAAGCAATACGATTCGTTTTGTTTGGCATATTCCAAGTGTTTCCATGCTAAAAAATTCAATTCCACTTGGCGTTTCTGCAATGATTTCTGAGTTGTCTTCAGGTGTGACAACCGCGGTGTTTAATTATCTTTTGCTTGGCCTGGTTGGGAATATTGCGGTTGCAGCCTATGGCGTGATTGCGAACTATGCGTTGATAGTCATTGCTATTTTTAATGGAATTGTGCAGGGAAGTCAGCCTTTGATTAGTAAGGCATACGGTAGTGGAGAAAACAAAGTGATGAATAAATATCTGCGATATGCGGTGATGACTGCTGTCACGGTCGCAATCTTGGTGATTGCCTGCGGCTTTGGTTTTACGGATGCACTGGTTGGCTTCTTTAACAGTGAAGGCAATTTGGTGATGGCTGGATATGCTCATACGGGAATGAGATTATATTTTCTAGGTTTTTTACTGTCAGGAATAAACATGGTATTGGTTGGCTATTTTTCTGCGACAGATCAGCCAAGAATTTCTTTTATCGGATCCGTGCTAAGAGGTGTGGTTTTGATTTGTGGATGTGCGATTGTTTTGGCTACGCTTATGAACGTCAATGGAGTCTGGCTATCGTATATTGTGGCTGAGCTAATCACGCTTATCGTTCTTTTGATTATGATTTATATAAAAAGAAAAAAGGAAATATCATAGAGACTAAAAAACCTCTCAGCTTCAGCTGAGAGGTTTTTATCGTTATTTGTGTTTTGCTTTACTGAAGCTGCGACTGAAGAATCGCTGCGTCATGCTCTTCCGCAGTAATAGCAGAAAAGATGTTGGTTACAAGATGACCTTCAAAAATGTACATAGGAAGTGTCTGCTTGCCATTTAATGAGATATCAAGGTAGTTATTGTCGCCATCCTTTGAGATACGCTTGTAGGTTCCGTTTAAGGTGCTCTTTGAGTTTTTGTTAGGATTGTTGATGGTGAGTGTATAGGTGCCATCGTCCTTAAACTTGTACTTATAACGGCTGCCCTGACTGTCATAGCGGGTCGCTGTAACATTGAAGGTGTCTGTGTCTGGAATTTCTTTTCCACGGCAGACGTTGCTTTCAAAGAAAATAGCATTACCACCATTGATGGTGATGAATTTGATATCATCCATGGAATCATCGCTATAAGATGTGATGACCTCATTTCCATTGATGGAATATTTTCCTTCTAATACAGCAGTTGCACCTGTGTAGTAAATGTAAGTATCTGAACTGCTGTCAAAGAAGAGATATACATCTCCAACGCTCTCAAAAATTCCTGAATTTGCAGAATAATAGAGATTTAAGTCTGGCTCTTCAGAAGTGAGATATGGCTTCATATCTACAGTTCTGGTGTTCTTTTCGACGATTGCATAGACAATTCCAAAGATAATTGCTGCAACCATAATTCCGATGATTACGCCGATAATCACCTTGCCTTTTGTTTTCATAGTGTCCCCTCGTAAATACAAATTTTTGTGTAAAAACACTTTTTTATTATAGCATTTTGCTGCATATATTTATGTAGTACCTTAGGGCAGTTGATAGCGCTAACTAAAAAGTAAGTATTGTATTTTTTCGAGTACATATGATAATGTTTATATAGTCATTCTGACTTCGAAACCATTAGGTTCAGAGGAAAGATGCAATCGAGAATACGTATAATAAATATATCAGCGGCGGACTATGTCTGTTCGGATTATGTTGTGATACCCTCCTTGCATCTTTTTATGCTAGGAGGTTTTTTTATGAGCCAAACAGAGACAAGGGTTGCTTTAATTGGAATTATTGTAGAAAATACGGATTCGGTGGAGGCAATCAATCTGCTATTACATGAAGCAGCGAAATATATTATTGGACGAATGGGGGTGCCATATCCGAAACGCGGCATCAGCATTATCAGTGTGGCGCTCGATGCAC
Organism: Agathobacter sp.; assembly: GCA_045641385.1. Lineage (GTDB taxonomy): Bacteria > Bacillota > Clostridia > Lachnospirales > Lachnospiraceae > Roseburia. The sequence continues at coordinate 2,631 of JAZUGV010000083.1, forward strand.
CGCAGGATGTGATCAGCACTTTGTCAGGGAAAATTGGAAGTCTTCCTGGAATTACAGCAAAGACTACTTATTCCAACGTGTACGGTGAGATGGAATGAAGGCTGTCGTAGAAAAAATTAGAAGAGAACAAAATATTTCACTGGAAGAATTGAAGGCGATTATGGATACTCCATTTTCTATCGCAGATGTTACCGCAAAGGATCCAGGCGATGGCTTAGGTGCCTTGTTTTATGCGGCCGCAGAAGTTGCAAGGGCAGAGTATGGAAATCGTGTATTTACGAGAGGCTTGATTGAGTTTACAAACTACTGCAAAAACGACTGTTATTATTGCGGAATCAGAAGAAGCAACCGAGAGGCAAATCGATACCGCCTGACAAAAGAGGAAATTTTGGAGTGTTGTAAGGAAGGCTATGAGCTTGGCTTTCGCACCTTTGTACTTCAGGGCGGAGAGGATATGGCATTTTCGGATGATGCTCTTTGCGAGATCATTTCCGAAATAAGAAAGAATTATCCGGAGTGTGCAATCACCCTGTCGATCGGTGAAAAAAGCAAAGAGAGCTATAAACGGTATTTTGATGCGGGAGCAAACCGCTATCTGCTTCGACATGAGACCGCAAATGAGGAGCATTACAGGCGGCTACACCCAGAAGAACTGTCGCTTCTAAATCGCAAAAACTGCCTGGCTGCGTTAAAGGAAATTGGCTATCAGGTGGGCTGCGGTTTTATGGTGGGCTCCCCTGGACAGACCGTAGAAACACTGTATGAGGACCTAATGTATATCAAGCAGTTACAGCCTCATATGGTAGGAATTGGCCCATTTATTCCGCAGCATGCGACTCCCTTTGCAAAGGAACAGGCAGGAACCTTGGAGGATACGCTTAAGCTGTTGGCGATTATTCGACTGATTCATCCTAAGGTCCTTTTGCCAGCAACCACCGCGCTTGGAACCATACATCCGCAGGGAAGAGAACTGGGAGTACAGGCTGGTGCAAATGTCGTGATGCCTAATCTTTCGCCAGTATCTGTGAGAAAGAAGTATGAACTGTATGACAATAAAATCTGTACGGGCGATGAGGCGGCGGAATGTCGAGGCTGTCTGGAAAAACGAATGGAATCAATCGGCTATCACCTTGCGGTGGACCGCGGAGACAGTTTGGTTTTATAAAGAAAATAATGATTAGAGAAGGAGTATAAAATGTATAACGTAAAATCATTAAAAGCAGAGGAATTCATCTCAAATGAGGAAATATTAGATACCTTAAAATATGCAGATGAAAATAAGGCAAATTTTGCCCTGATTGATGAGATTCTTGCAAAGGCGAGATTGAAAAAGGGACTTACCCACAGAGAAGCATCGGTGCTTTTGGCTTGTGAGGACGAGGAGAAGATTCAGGAAATCTACACGCTTGCAAAACAGATTAAGGAGGACTATTACGGAAATCGTATCGTTTTGTTTGCACCTTTATATCTTTCAAATTACTGTGTAAACGGTTGTGTATACTGTCCATATCATCTTAAGAACAAGCATATTGCAAGAAAGAAGCTTACTCAGGAGGAAATCCGCAAGGAGGTTATCGCTTTGCAGGATATGGGACACAAGCGCCTTGCCATTGAGTCTGGTGAAGATCCAGTAAACAATCCAATTGAGTATATTCTTGAAAGCATCAAGACCATTTATTCAATTCAGCACAAGAATGGTGCAATTCGTCGTGTCAATGTAAATATTGCAGCAACCACGGTTGAAAACTATCGCAAGTTAAAAGAGGCTGGAATTGGAACGTATATCCTTTTCCAGGAAACCTATAACAAGAAGTCTTATGAGGAGCTTCATCCAACTGGACCAAAGCACGATTATGCATATCACACAGAGGCAATGGACCGTGCGATGGAAGGTGGAATCGACGACGTTGGTCTCGGTGTATTATTTGGACTTGAGGGGTATCGCTATGAGTTTGCAGGAATTCTGATGCATGCAGAGCATCTTGAGGCAGCTCATGGTGTTGGACCTCATACTATTTCTGTTCCTCGTGTAAAGAAAGCAGATGACATTGATCCAGATGCTTTTGATAACGGAATCAGTGATGAAATCTTTGAGAAGATTATTGCTCTTCTTCGTATCTCTGTGCCATATACAGGAATGATTATTTCTACCCGTGAGAGCAAGGCAGTGCGTGAGAAGGCACTGGAGTATGGTGTTTCTCAGGTATCTGGCGGTTCAAAGACCTCTGTAGGCGGATATGCTGAACCAGAGCCAGAGGATGAAAATTCCGCACAGTTTGATGTCAGTGACCAGAGAACTTTGGATGAGGTTATTAAGTGGTTAATTGACCTTGGATATATTCCAAGCTTCTGTACTGCCTGCTATCGCGAGGGACGTACAGGAGACAGATTTATGGCTTTATGTAAGAGCATGCAAATCTTAAACTGCTGTCATCCAAATGCGCTGATGACCTTAAAGGAATACTTGGAGGACTACGCATCGGAGGAGACCAAAGAAAAGGGTCTTGCAATGATTGAACGAGAGCTTGAGAAGATTACCAATCCTAAGGTAAAGCAGACCGCCTCTGACCATATCCATGATATTGGTGAAGGCGCACGCGATTTTAGATTCTAAATGTGATGGTGAAGATATGGCTGAATTAACACAGACCCCTGGTGCAAACCGATTGCACATTGGGATATTTGGAAAAACAAACAGTGGAAAATCTTCCTTTATCAATGCCTTTACAGGGCAGGAGGTCTCCATTGTATCAGAGGTGAAGGGGACCACGACTGACCCGGTGAGCAAGTCGATGGAAATTTATCCACTGGGTCCTTGTGTGCTCATCGATACCGCCGGCTTTGATGATGCATCAGAGCTTGGCGCGACACGCCTTGAGAAGACAAAGAAATCTGCTGATAAGTGCGACATTGCGGTGCTAATGATTGCTGCGGATGATGCTTTGGATTTTGAGGCAGAGCAGCAGTGGATGGAGGAACTTTCAAAGAATAAAATTCCTTTTGTAATCCTTATCAACAAGGCGGACCTTGGTGAAGAGAGAGCTGTTGAGGTAAAGCAGATTGTAAGTGAACGCTTTAGTGCAATTTACAATAAGCGAAATGATGCAAAGCCGGGCGCCTTTAATGCAAATGAGCCAATCATTATTTCGGCGGCATTGGGTCGTGGAATGGATGAGGTGAAGGCGGCATTGGCGCGTCTTGTGCCAGAGGATTTTGGACTTAGAAGTATCACGGAAGGGCTGGTCAATGAAGGAGATAGCGTGCTTCTTGTAATGCCTCAGGACATTCAGGCACCAAAGGGCAGACTGATTTTGCCACAGGTGCAGACAATTCGCGAGCTCTTAGACAAAAAGGCATTGGTTTCCTGCGTGACGACAGATCAGCTTTTGCCAATGCTTGATACCTATAAAATCCCGCCAAAGCTCATTATCACAGATTCACAGGTGTTTTCATATGTATATGAGCATAAACCGGAGGGAAGTCTATTGACCTCCTTTTCGGTGCTGATGGCGGCTCAGAAAGGGGATATCGATTATTTTGTTCAGAGCGCAAACGCGATAGCTGCATTGACGGAACAGTCTAAGGTCTGCATTGCTGAATGCTGTACGCACGCACCGCTTGAGGAAGATATTGGTCGTGTTAAGATTCCACGAATGCTTCGCGCAAAAATCGGTGAGGGCTTGACGATTGATATCAAAAGTGGAACTGATTTTCCCGAGGATCCTTCGGAATATGATCTGATTATCCAGTGCGGTTCATGTATGTTTAACCGCAAGTATGTGATGAGCCGAGTGGAAAAGGCAAAAGAGAAGAGTACACCGATGACGAACTATGGTGTGACGATTGCATATCTCAGTGGTATTCTTGATAAAATTGAGTATTAAAAAATCCCGGGCAATGCCCGCGATTTTTGAGTTTATTTTATTCTTCGTCTAAGTTGATTTCAACTTCCATTTCAGCGAATCTGTCTTCGTCACTAAAACGGTTAACTTCAGCCTGAAGTCTTTCAGAAATTTCTCTGTTGATTGAAGAATCATCCTGAATGATGGTGATTGATTCTAAGATGTCTGTTGTGCTATCAGTTGCTTCAGTAACTCCACGTGTACATTCATTGATAACAGCAACGATATCGTTGATGTTTTCTGACATCTGTGAAAGGGTGACATTTAAGTTGTCGGTGTTTTCCTGTACAACATCTAAAACGACATCCATCTCGTCTGCATCTGAGTAGTACTGGTTTGCAACATTAACAAATAAATCGTAGTCACTTAATACTGTATCGCCAACATATTCAAGCATCTGGTTAGAGTTGTCAGCAAGGCTTTCTACTGCCTCGATAACATGATTACTGATTTCCTGAATGCTGTTTGCGGTTTCGCTACTGTGCTCAGCAAGCTTACGAATTTCATCAGCAACAACGGCGAAGCCCTTTCCTGCCTCACCAGCTCTTGCAGCCTCGATAGAAGCATTTAATGCAAGAAGGTTGGTCTGAGATGCGATACTTAAGATGTCTTCGGTAAGAGTCTGGATCTGTTCAACATCTTTACTGTCATTGATAGATTTCTCTAAAACGTCCTTGATAGAAGAAACCATCTTGTTGGTAGACTCTTTCTTCTTTTCGGTATCTTCTTTAATCTCAACAGCATGCTTCTTGATTTCACGAACTAAGTTGTTTCCGTTGATTACCTTGGTTGCAACTTCATCAACAGAAGCATTTACAGCACCAGCTTCCTCTGATAAAGACTCTAAGGTTTCGCTTGCAGTTTCCATACTAGATGAAAGCTCATGCATAACAGAGGTAACATTGCTGATGTCTTCCTTAGAAGAGTTAACAATGTTTGAGGTGTTTTCTACTGAAGTATAAATGTTTCCAGATTCGTCGGTAATCTTTCCGATGACATCCTGTAAGGTAGCAAGGAAATCATTGATTCCTGAAACAAGAACACCAATTTCGTCATTGCTCTTCTTAACCAGGCGATGAGAAAGATTTGCTCTTCCTGCCTTCATATCATCTAAAATTACCTGTAAATCATTGCTTGCTTTCTTAAGTGGACGAACAAGGATGTATACATAGAAGATGGATGCAACTGAAATAAGAATGATTAAAACAAGTCCGATAATAATTGCTGTGTTTACACCAGCAGAAGCTCCATCTAATCTTGCGCGGCTTTCGTCAACAAGAAGAGCTAACTGTTCTGCCATTAATACAATGTTTTCTTCGTGAGCCTGTACAATTTCATGGGCATTTGCCATGTAATAGTCGTTTGCTTCGGAAAACTGGAAGGCAGTATACATACCCTTTAACTGACCCCACAGGTCAACCATGCTGTAGCAGGCATTCTTTAACGATGCATACTCTTCAGCAAAGGTAGGATCGCTGATGACATCAACGTGTGTACCTAAGTCATCAACTGCAGCAAGAAGATTTGCTGTTTCGGTTTCACCTGGAGCAAGCATCTGCTGGGTAAGGTCAGCAGGATCTTCCTGAATCATTAAATAGCCAGCCATAGCCTGCATCAAAAAGTTTCGTTTAACAATATTCTGCATATTGGTGTTTACATCACCGAAATCCTTTTCAATTGCAAGGTAAGTATCAGAAATGGTGCGGGCAGAAGCCTCGGCCTTTTTGAAATTGCTTGCAATTAAAGCGACACCGATAATGAACACAATGTCTAACGCAACGAAACATAATAAAATTCGACTTGTAACTGATTTAAACATCACACACCTCCATAAAATCTCATGGTACTAATTAACTAATTTTAGGATAGCCTATAATGTATAAAATTGCAAGAAAAACTAGTACTTTTTTAACAGGAGAAATGTGAAAATTATGTGTCTTAATAAATAAAAATAGAGTTTCGCTTGCGAAACTCTCGCGCCGCTTTTGCGTCGCCAATGCGACATTTTTCATCTGCAAAAGCGTGCGCATCCTCGCGGAGCCTTTTTACTGTATAGGAAATTGGAGCAATTTCCTATACAGTAAA
>JAZUGV010000084.1:0-35693 GCA_045641385.1 Agathobacter sp.
ATGCAATTACAGGGACACTTAACTCTCTTGCAAGGGACTTTAGTCCTCGTGAAATATCCGAAATTTCCTGCTGTCTACTGTCAGAGCTTCTTCCTGAACCACTCATCAACTGTAAATAGTCGATGATGATGATATCAAGTCCATGCTCTAATTTATACTTACGGCATTTACTTCGAAGCTCCTGAAGGGTAATACCTGGCGTATCATCAATAATCAGCTTAGAATTACCGATAATTCCTGCACTCTCCACTAACTTTTCCCAATCAGAATCAGACAAATTACCTGTTCTCATCGCCTGAGCATCAACTTTGGACTCCATCGCAAACATTCGGTTTACGAGCTGTTCCTTTGACATTTCCAGTGAAAAAATTGCTGCACATTTTCCATCGTGGAAACAAATATGTTGCGCAATATTCAAGACAAATGCCGTTTTTCCCATCGCCGGTCGAGCTGCCACTAAAACTAAATCCGAAGGATGAAGTCCTGCTGTTCTGTAATCAAGGTCGATAAATCCCGTTGCCACGCCTGTAACGGATCCGCTCTGCTTTGATGCTTTTTCAATATTCTCAAGAACATTCATTGCAATCTCTCGGATATCCGCGGCATCATCTGCTTGCTTGGTAGACAAAAGCTTAAAAACATTCTTTTCTGTTTTTTCAAGAATATAGTCTAGCTGTTCCTTTCCTCCATAGCAGTCATTCTCAATGTCATCCATTACCTCAATCAGACGGCGTTTTAAGGAATTATCCTTCACAATTTGCGCGTAGTAACGAATATTTGCCGAGGTTGGAACTGCAGTCACTAAATCTCGAACAAACTCCATAGACTTTACATTGTCTGGAACATCCTTTTCCTTTAACTTACTCTGAAGAGTAACAAGATCAACCGGGTTTCCAGATTCATATAATTCCACCATGGACTCGAAAACAACACCATACTGTGAATGGTAGAAATCTTCCCTGCGCAAAATCTCCTGGGCAGTCGCAATTGCATCCTTATCCATAATCATGGAACCGATTACTGACTGCTCCGCCTCTAAGCTATTTGGTTTTATTCTGGTAAGTATGGTCTCATCCAAAATGGATTTCCCCCTATTCTGCAACAATCTTTACCGCTAAAGACGCGGTAACATCAGGGTGTAATTTTACTTTTACATCAAAGGTTCCCAAATTCTTTAATGCCTCAGGAAGTTTAACTTTCTTTTTATCAAGATCAATATTTTCCTGTTTCTTTAAGGCTTCCACTATTTCTTTTGAAGAAACAGATCCAAAGCTTTTTCCGCCTTCTCCTGTTTTAATTGCAATGGTAACCGTCACCTTTTTCAGCTGCTCTGCCATTGCCTGTGCATCTGCTAAATTCTCAGCCGCCACCTTATCCGCATGCTGATTCTGCAGCTTTAAATCATTCAAATTCTTACTGTTAGCCTCAACTGCAAGCTTCTTTGTAAAAAGAGCATTTCTCGCATATCCATCGGATACAGAAACAACCTCACCCTTCTTTCCAAGGGCTTTTACATCCTGCAACAAAATTACTTTCATAACTCAATATCTCCTTTTTCAATCATTTCATCCAAGGTCTTCATAATCTCTCCCTTAGCCTGATCGATTGTTAGTCCTGTCAGCTGTGCTCCAGCCACATTCATGTGACCACCGCCGCCTAATTTTTCCATTACCCTTTGAACATTAATCTCGTCGATGGAACGAGAACTGATATAAATCTTTCCGTCATATTCAGTAAGCACAAAGGATGCCTTAATTCCGATAATATTTAACAGTTCATTTGCCGCCTGCGCTCCTACAATCGTAGGACTTTCAACATTTTCAGCAGGACAGGCACTGAGAGCAAACACTCCACGGTAAACCTCTGACTGTCGTACCGCTTCAGCTCGTGCTTTATAGCCTTCCATATCATTTCGAAGTTTCTTTCGAACACGGCTTACATCCACTCCTGATCTCTTCAGATATGCTGCAGCCTCAAAGGTACGGACACCCGTTTTTTGCATAAAGTTATTGGTATCAATCAAAATACCGGCATAAATACAGTCAGCCTCTGCTGGCTCCATTTTTAAGTCGTCATCGAAATACTGTAAAACCTCTGCCACCATCTCACACGCACTTGACGCATATGGTTCAATGTATGAAAGTGTAGGGTTTTCAATCACCTCTGAGCTTTGGCGGTGATGATCAAATACGACAATGGTGTTTGCTTTCTTCAAGAGCTCTGGACACTCTGTATAGCTTGGGCGATTTGTATCAACAACCATAACTACCGAGTTCGCGCGTAACTCCTGCAACGCGGTTTCGCTGTCAATAAACATATCCTCTGGATATCCCTGCTCTGAAGAGAAAGTTTCCAGAAGAGGCTTCAGGGAGCTTGTCGCATTATTAATTACAATCTGCGCTTTTTTCCCAAGACATCTGGTTGCACAATATATACCAATTCCAGCGCCCAACGAATCAATGTCCGTAAGAGAATGTCCCATAATAATAACATTTTCTCGAGCTTCAAGAATCTCGCGAAGCGCATGTGCCTTCACTCTGGCCTTCACTCTGGTATTACGCTCAACCTCTTTTGCTTTTCCACCATAATAAATAATCTCATTGTCGCGCTTTAAAACAGCCTGGTCGCCACCTCGGCCAAGAGCCAGATCAATGGATGCTCGTGCAGCCTCATAGTTTGCAGCATAAGTATCACCAGAAATACCAACACCAATACTTAAGGTGACTGGAAGCTCATTTCCAATCTTAATAGTCTTGACATCTTCGAGAATCTTAAACTTATCTTCCTCAAGCTGTTCCAAATATTTCCGCTGGAAAATGACATAATATTTATCGCGCTCAACCTTACGAATAATTGCGTCTGCTTTTGCAAAATACTGCGTAACACGTCGGTCTACAAGCGCAATCAAAAATGATTGCTTAACTGCTTCGATTGAGTTAATGGTTTCTTCAAAGTTATCCACATAGATAAGCGTCGAAACCAACTTCTGGTCAATGTTTTCCTGCTTATATCTTAGGAGTTCTGTGTCGTCGAAGAGATAGATTGCTACCAGATATTCACCTGACTCTGCGATATCCATCATCTGCTCATCTCCACTGAGCGATTCAAAATAGATTCGATTCACAGCAACCCTAAAATGCTTTCCTTCGATTTCAACCGCCAAATCTGTTGGAATCTCTTCTTTCTGAAGAACTTCCTTTGTAAGATTTGAAAAAATAGCCGTAATCGACTTATGATAGTCCTTATCAATATCAGCCAAATGCTTAAACTGCTCATTTGTCCACAGTACCTTACACTGATGGTCTAACAATGCGTATGGAATTTCGAACTCGTTTAATAAATGCTTCTGAACCGATGCATAATGCGTCGCAAAGGAAACGATCTCATTTGCAAGCTTTGGCTTAACTATGTGATAAAGACCTACTTCAACAAGAATATATATAACTGTAAATCCACTTGCTACAACACCGATCTTCCAGTCCACATAATATGCTGGAACATTTGCAATTGCTAACACGATTGAAAGAAACAATGGAAGCTGTAAATACGCCCTCATTGCACCTCTGACATGAATTCTTTTTTTCATAATTTCATCCTTTTTAACCTATGGATAGTCACCGTAAATTATATCATTTTGGCCCAGTGAAATAAAGGATTTCATAGCACCTTCTACATACAAAAAAGGCATACCACTAAAACTTGTGGTATGCCTTTTTAAGCACTACTATATGTTATTGATTCATCTTAAAATTATTGTGCATCTTTTGCAATTTCTGCTACTGATTTTGCTAATCCTGCAATTCCCTGAATTTCTGATGGAATAATAATCTTTGTAGCCTTTCCATCTGCCGCCTTTGCAAAAGCTTCAAGACTCTTAATTTTAAGCACTGCATCATCTGGAGCAGCCTCTCTTAACATACGAAGTCCATCTGCATTTGCCTGCTGAATTTTGAGGATTGCCTCTGCCTGACCTTCTGCCTCTTTTACAGTTGCCTCACGCTTCGCTTCTGCTCTAAGAATCGCAGCCTGCTTTTCGGCCTCTGCATCAAGAATCGCAGATTCCTTATTACCTTCTGCAACAAGAATGGTAGACTTTTTCTCACCCTCAGCGCGCAAAATCGCTTCACGACGCTCACGCTCAGCCTTCATCTGCTTCTCCATTGCATCCTGAATTGCCTTAGGTGGAATAATATTTTTAAGCTCAACACGATTTACCTTGATACCCCATGGGTCAGTTGCAACATCAAGCGTTGCTCTCATCTTGGTATTAATCGTTTCACGAGAAGTAAGTGTCTCGTCTAACTCCAAATCTCCGATAATATTTCGCAGAGTCGTTGCTGTCAAATTCTCAATTGCCATAATTGGATTTTCAACACCATAAGCAAAAAGCTTAGGATCAGTAATCTGGAAATATACTACAGTATCAATCTGCATAGTAACGTTATCTTTAGTGATAACTGGCTGGGGTGGGAAATCCACTACCTGTTCCTTTAAGTTCACACGCTTTGCGATGCGATCAATAAATGGCACTTTAAAATGAAGACCTACACTCCAAGTGGTGAGATATCCGCCTAAACGCTCAATGACCATTGCGTGTGCCTGTGGTACAACACGAATGCAACGCACTAAAATCCATAATACAACAATTAACACAACTACCAGTGCAATTATAGCTTCTACACTCATTTCTATTCCTCCCTATATTCTTCAACAATAAGCTTTACACCCTTTAAATCTACTACTTTTGCAAGAGTTCCCTCTTCAATAATCACATCATCGGAAACAGCTCGAACCATCCATTCCTGACCATGCACCACGGCCATTCCAGATTCCTTTCGATTATCCACCTTTTCCTTTATGGTAATAATCTCTCCAATTCGAGAATCAGCGTTTGTCGGCTGAAATTTTCGATTGATGTATTTTTTTGCCAATGGTCTGGTTGCAATTAAAGCAACGAGCGATACCACAAAGAACACCGCAATCTGTAACCAGACAGGTCCTTTGCATGCTGATACAATCAGCGCAACTAGCGCGCCTGCCGCAAACCATATAGAAGTGAGTCCAACGGATGCCAGCTCGGCAATTGCAAAAAATATCGCCAAAATTAACCAAACAATTATGGCTGACTGTTCAATGACAATTGTACCTACCATATTCTTTCCTCCTTGAAATCATTGTATCCATTCGTTTCTTTTGTTTCAAGCACAAGACATATGAAACGCTGGTATTCATCCTTAATCTTAATAGGTCATTCCATCTGTCCCTTCTTTTTCATCCGCAACGCGCACCTTTATGATCAGATGGTTCGGTAAACACGTAATCGGCATAAGCGAACTATCAATGAATCCCATATTTTTGCAGAGTAAGTCTGGGCAGCTTGCTTCAGCAATCCCTATTCTTCCCTGTTCAATCTGCAAAATGTTGTAGTCTTTGTCCCCATATTCTAGCGTCAGCTGATAAGGTGTTTCTACTTCTGACAGGTTAATTTCCTGAACCAATTCATTATCACGATAAATTTCCGCGATAATAATTCCTTCTTTCTTTTTTCCTGTAATTTGAAAAATCGTCCAAAGACTGACACTCAAAAATACCAGTATAATGACTGTCAAAATGTATATTCTTTTTTTGATCACAAGATACCTCTTTTTCCTTATTTATTTCTCTTTTATAAAAAATATCACCCAAAAGTCACGTTTTTTAGTATGTTTTTGGGCAAAATACTATAGATATCAATTTCAAAGTATGCTATGATAATCCTCGACTTATTATTTCATGGAGATAAAATATGGATAAAATTTTAGCTGCATTTAATACAAATAACCCGCAAAGACGTATGGTCACCTTTATGGCAATGGTTCCTATTGTTCTGGTAGGTCTATTGCTTGGAGTAGCAATTGCCACTCATTTTGATCCAATCGACGTTCTTCCAGCGTTCACATTAACGGTTTATATTTTTTATACTGCTGTTTTAGTTGTTTGGCGAGCAGTTTCTATGATTGAAGGTTATGCTTTCTTTAAAAAATTAGCTGGTTATATGGCTATCTTTGAAGGCGTATTTCTTATTTTTATTTATGTAATCAATCTTGTTATTGATGCTAAAATGTTTGTATATGTTCCAGCTTAAAAACTAAGGCTGTCTGCGATTGCAGACAGCCTTTTATTTTTCAACAGGTCGAATCTGGTAACAGTCATATCGAATTGCTTTTCCCTCCAAAGAATAGCTAGGCTTCTTGTCTGCCAAATATGGACCTTTCGCAGGCCGCTTAACCACAATCCTGTATGGGTTCGCTGAAACTGCTGCCAAAAACATCTCCTCTTCATTTGTGCATGGACGTTCTAACTGCTGCAGCAACTGAAATTTCTTTTTTATCAAGCCACTCTTCTGACGCTCAGGAAACATCGGGTCCAAAAAAATGACATCTATCTCTTCTGTCAGTTCCCTCATCGCCTGAACGCTGTCGGATCCAGCAAGTTTCATCCTTGAGATAACCTCTGACAAGCCTTCAATCTTTGCACTTCTTTTCAGAGTATCCAAAAGAAGTTGGTAGATGGTCTCATCATATTCATAAAGAAAAACGTAAAAGCCTGCCGCAGCCAGCAAAAGAGAATCCTCTCCCATCCCGGCCGTTGCATCTAATATGGTCTGCGTTCGACCTAATCCTTTGATTCGAGCAGCTTTTACAAGAAGTTCCCTCTCAAGATTACTTTGCTTTAGTCGGGGAAGCATTTTTTCAAAATCCCCTCTCATGGAAATATTACCATCTGTGAGAGTTAAGCCCTCTGGCTCCATGATAAGCTTCAATTCTTCCATATTATTCACTCAACATGCTAATTGCAGAGCTGGTTCCAATTCTACTACAGCCCGCTTCAATAAAGGCCTCCATATCTGCTCTGGAACGAATTCCACCTGCGGCCTTCATCTTAACATCTTCCCCGATATTTTCGGCGAAAAGCTTAATGTCTTCCATCGTCGCACCACCAGTTCCAAACCCGGTAGAAGTCTTGATAAAATCAGCCTTTGCGTTAGTGACCGCCTTGCACATCGCTATCTTTTCGTCTTTTGTTAAATAGCAACATTCTATAATAACCTTAAGCACCTTATCCTTGCATGCTTTTTTCAAGAGACGAATTTCTTCCTCCACCTTGGCATACTCACCATTTTTAACATCGCACAGATTAATGACCATATCGATTTCTGAGGCACCATCTGCAAGCGCCTGCTCAGTCTCCACAAGCTTTGCCTTTGTATTGCAATATCCTAATGGAAATCCAACAACGGCGCACACATTTAACTCAGGATAAAGTTCATGTGCCACTTTCACATAACAGCTAGGTATACACACAGATGCCGTTTTGTATGCCAATGCTTCCTCACATAATTTTTTTATTTCATCTAGCGTAGTGACAGGTTTTAGCGCTGTATGATCCACATAGGAAAACAATTCCTCTTTTGTCATTTCTTCTCCTCTTTTCTAGCTATGTGCTTTTTGTGACTGCTTTTTCATCACATAATTCATATATTGCTTCGATGGATTATCCACCACAAGACCATATACTGTTTCATTCTGTGTTTTGCTCTTTCGTACAATGGTCCCTTCCATCGCAATTTTATTACTGCTGATTGTCGAATCTTCAAATTCTACACTAAAGGTATCTCGATTCTTATATAAGGTTTCAACATTTGAAGTTTTCAGCTCAATAGCAAAACCTGAAGCACTCACATCCTTAACGAATGCATTAAAATGATCCCCCTGTGCATGCTCGTTTACTCGACAGGGCAAGCCGACCTTCACTCGATATGCCCCGCGTTTATTCATCGCCTTGGCATTTCTAACTGGTCGAACAATTAAAAATTTAGAGATTTGATCATTGAAATCATAGCCCTTCATCACATTTACATCGCTGTAAATCAGAGGTGTTTTACTCCCCCTAAGCACCCACAAATCCACGCGAACCATTTCCTCGGTCCCTTCAAATCGAAGAGCTCGCCCATCTACACGGATTGTTTTTACTGCCAAAACATTTTCCTTTGCATAAAACGGCTCTAATTTAAAGGTCAACTGTTTTGGATTTTTTTCGTTCGGGTCTACATTTCTCTCATATATTTTGATCAAAAATTTCGATTTCTGGTCAAAATAATCTTCTACGGTTGCCATTGCCCTCTAACTCCCAACACTTTTATAGTAAATACTTCCGCAATACCGGAATGAAATGCATTATAAATGCAAACAGATACGAAACAACTACAATTCCAAGAAATACTACAAGCGTTCCTAATTGATATATCGAAACGCTCATAGGTGATATTCCTACTACACGATATAAGCCCTGAATAAAAATAGGATGTATCAAATATACACCAAAGCAAAGTCGATCCAGCTTCCAAATCGCCTTTGAATCTGCTTTCTTAATGGTGCTCATAAAAAATCCATAGATTGTAATCGCATAAATCGCAATTACTGGGCTCTTATAATCAAGTGGCTCATAGTAAAGTACTGGGTGCCAATATGCCATCAACCCAATAATGAGTGTGAGCAACAAAGACAATGCCAGCCAAACCCACTTTGACACTTTTGTCTCTAAAAGGTAATATCCGCAAAAAAGATAAAACAGTCCATAGGTAAAAGCAACCTCAAAGTCAATGTTGGTGCCTGTAAGATTTGAAATAAAAGGAACCACAAGGTCCATAATTCCAAGCACAATGATTATGTAAAGCAAACTGCCTCGACTCGCCTGTGCAATAAAGGATTTTACCACTGGTAACACCAGATAAAGACCGATCAATAAAAACAAGTACCACAGATGTGATGAGGTTTTTCCTGTAAAAGCGCCGAGCACGGATCTATACAGGTATGAAACCTCAAACGGCCCCTCGCTCAGCAATATTACGAATGCATATACAGAGCCAAAAATTAATATATCCAAAAAAGGTCTGCGAGCGTATTTAAATAACGCATCTTTCCAGGTAACCTGACGATTAGGATCTAAAAGCAGGGCACCTGTAATCATAATGAAAACTGGTACAGCCCATTTCATTAGATAATAATTTACCAAAAACCAGCTACCAGCTTCCTCCGTCACATTATAAATCTCTGGTCTCGCCAAAACAGTTCCATTTACATGCATCCATATCACTGCAAGTGTTGCAGCAATTCGAAGCCAGGTAACCCATGCCTTTTTCTCAGTGAAAGTCATGAATCTCTCCTACAAAATCAATGTTTGTAACAGTATAAATAATAAATGCCGCCTCTACAAGTATACTTGTAAGGCGGCTATCTTTTCAACTATTTTGTACAGTTAATGAATGCACTGACATTCTCTTCTTTTGCGTTTAATGGGACCTCGCAGCCCGATCCAATGATAAATCCACCACCCATTGCCAGGTTGATTAACTTATCACAGTAAGCCTTTGTCTCTTCCGCAGTACCAAACGCCAGAACTGAAGCTGGAACATCTCCTCTTAAAACCTGATAACCTTTCAGGATCTCATAGGCCTTTTCGATATCCGTTGCTCCATCTAACTCAATGATACAGCTTCCCTTTGGAACCTCCTTAAAGTAAGGCATCATTGGAAGCCAGTCACCATCACAATGAATAACCGATGTAAGGCCTGCATCATGAAATGCGAGAATCATCTGCTTTAAATATGGCCATGAAAATTCCTCAAACATGCTTGGTGAAATAAAGGTTGCTGATGAACGCATTGCAAATATTGCAATTCTTCCACCTTTTGGACAGTTCTGAATCGCGGTTTTGATAATTGCAGGAGTTGCTTTTGCACATGCTTCCTTTACCTTATCTGGCTCATCATATAAATCGTAAAAGAAATCCTCTAACCCTCTTGATAAAGAGAATGTATCAAAAGCTGGCGCAGTTCCACTGTGGAACATAAGTGGAATTCCTTTTTCTCCCCAAAACTTTTCTGCTGCTCCAGCGCTTTTACCACTACGTATAAATCCAGAAATAACTTTAAAGATTTTAAAAGGACCTGTAAATGGTGGGTTCTGAATCGACGCGACAAATGGCATCTGCCATTTTCCAAATCCCTTATTGATGATAATGTCATAATCCTCCACCTTCATGAGTGGTTCTTCAATAAACTGGAAGAGCTCGTTATCTCCCAAATCTTTTCCTGGAATCTTTACCTTCATCTGCTCGATAAAGGTAACATCCTTTGGCCCAAGTGGAAATGCCACATCAGGATATCCCACCTTCTGACATGTTTTGTCGTAGGCTTCCAGGAAGGCCTCGTTTCCTTCAAAGATTTTAGCCTGTGTAACCCCGGCTGGAACAGCTGCGTAAGTACAAATGTGAGGAAAGACAGGAATATCCTGCTTTTTCTCATATGGCTTTAACGATAGTGCATACTCAAATTTTTCGATTCCGTTCATAAAAACCCTCCCTAAAATTTCTTTTCTAAAGTCAATAATAAAGAAGGGATGTATAACTTGTACACTTGGAAAAAGTTGTTTTTCGATAACCAAAAGTTATTGATTTTCTGGGTCAGGATGCTCTAAATGTTCCCTTAACAATGCAACCGTTGGATTTATATTATCCTCGTTCCACGCAACTACCATATAAGTGTCATTTAATTTCAGCTCATTTAGCATTACAACATCTGGATTATTCACCAGATTATTCATTTCATTCACAAATCCAACCCCAAGCCCGGCTTCTATCCATAGCATTGCTGTTGCCAGACTGTTTGCAAAACGGAGTTCTGGGTGCATTCCTATTTTCTTACAATCCTCTTCTATCATTCTTGCACTTGCTGGACAATCCTTCTCCTCAACTGCAATAAGTGTAACTCCATTTAAGTCACTCAATGAAGTTATATGCTTTTTCGCAATTTCGTGATTCCTAGCAACCACCGCAATTGCTGGTGATTTCTTTATTATTTTATAGGATATTCCAGGATGTCCTTTAATATCAAAATCAAGACTAAATGCGATGTCTATCTCCTGGTCCTCCAACTTCTTTCTTAGCCCTGAAAAGCTATCTCGAACCAGACGCACAGAAATATTTGGGTATAACATTGTGAAATCAGCAAAAAGCTTTGTCAAATCCTGCCCCAGCATCTGCCCTTCTAGAATACCAACATTTAATGCTCCTTCATTTCCCTCATTTGCGATTTTTGCCTTGCGAATAATTTCGTGATAGTTATTTTCAAACTGAGGTAATTCCTTCAATAATACCAAACCAGCAGGTGTGAGACGCACACTTTTCTTTTCACGAATAAAGAGCATCATATTAAGTTCGCCCTCCATCGCGGTAATTTGCTTACTAAGTGCGGGCTGTGAAATATACAGGCGCTTGGCTGCCTCTGTAAAGTTTAATGTTCTTGCTGCTTCAAGAAAATATTTTATCTGTGTCGTATTCATCTTTTCATCCTCAAAAAAAAGCCACACAAATGTGTGGCTTTTAGAATAAATAATCTTCAATTATTTTGCAAGAATTGCCTTCTTAGCAGTCTCTGCACAGGTAGCTGCATCTGCGGTATAGTAATCAGCGCCAACCTGATCAGCAAAGTTCTGGTTAACTGGTGCTCCACCAACCATAACGATATACTTGTCACGAACACCCTGCTCCTTCATAAGATTGATGGTAGCTTCGATGTTTGGCATGGTAGTTGTAAGAAGAGCTGACATACAGATAACATCTGCACCAACTTCTTCAGCCTTGTCGATGAAAGCCTGAGGCTCAACGTCTACACCGATATCGTAAATTTCAAGACCTGCACCCTTAAGCATCATAGCTACAAGGTTTTTACCAATGTCATGAAGGTCACCCTTAACGGTTCCAATAATAACCTTACCAATTGGCTCATTTCCTACTTCGATAAGCTTTGGCTCAAGAATAGTAAGACCAGCATTCATAGCACGTGCTGCTACTAATACTTCTGGTACGAATACTTCGTTGTTCTTGAACTTCTCACCAATGATCATCATTCCTGAAAGAAGACCATCATTTAAGATTTCCTTTGGATCAAGGTTCTCTGCAAGAGCCTGCTCAACTAATGCCTTAACGTTCTTTGCACGTCCCTTCTGAAGAAACTCAGAAATTTCCTGAATTGTACCCATTATTTTTCCTCCTAATAATAAAACCTGGTTACTAGTTTTCTAAACTATGAACATTATGACATAGCTTTCAAATAAAAAAAGCCTAATATTTTGTCTTGTTTGGTATTTATTTTACAATTCCGTTGTATTTTTCAATTCTTTAGAATAAAATATTTGTAATTATATGTGTTTTTGTTGTATTTTTTCTTTTGGAGGATATTATGGAACCACAACTTTATTCTTTTTTTGACAAAAAGAAACTGACTGATTTGGTCACTGCATTCCATGACTGCATTGGATTGCCAGTACAAATATTAGATGAAAATGGTATGATATTACAGCAATACGGAGAAAGAACAAGCTTTTGTAACCATTTTACAAGCTTTTTACCTGCCAAGGAGAGCTGTCTTCAAATCCATGCTGCGGCAGGAAGGCGCGCACTAAACATGGGTGAAGCATATATTTTCTCCTGTCACTCAAATTTAACACATATCGTTTTTCCGCTAAGCAATAAAGACTACTTTTTTGGCTCAATTTTAGTAGGCCCATTCCTAATGCAGGAGCCTGATTCGACAATGATTATGGATATTAGCAACCACTATCCAAATATTTCTATGGAAGATTTGATGGAGTTATATGATGATGCCAAATCAATTCGAGTGATAGAACCTAATATTGTGTCACAAATTAGTAAACTTCTATATTATCTCTTTATTAATTTGACCGATGACTCTCGTGAACAGCTCATTATCAAACAGGCAAAGCTTCATCAGCAAGCCAAAATCAGCGAGTCTATGCATTTTTATAAGGATGGAAATGCATTGTCATCTGAATATCCTCTTGAAAAGGAACAGGAACTTTTTAAGCATTTGAAAGCTGGTAATCTTGATGCCTGCAAAGCCGCATTAAATGATATCCTCGGATATGTATTTCTCGCAGCAGGTAATAATATCGATAGTGTAAAAACCCGATCCTTTGAGCTTTGCGCCTTGCTCTCTCGTGCTGCCATGGAATCGGGAGCTCCTCGAAATCAAATTTTAAAATTAAATAACCACTATATTCGTAATCTCAATAATTATAATACCGTTGAAGACATCTGCTACTCCTTAAACGAAGTTCTCACAAACTTTGTGGACTGTATTTTCCCTACAGTACAAAACAGAAACAGCAAAGTGATTCAGGATGCAATGCTATTTATCTCGCAAAACTACTCTCAGCCAATCACTCTCGAGATTGTTGCCAAGCATGTTCATTTAAACTCTGCTTATCTTTCTCGTCTTTTTAAGCAGGTGTGCGGCTCAACTTTCAAGGAATATTTGACAATCATTCGCATTGAAGAAAGCAAGAGAATGCTTAAAACCACAAACTACTCTCTTCTTGAAATTGCGCTGGCCACAGGTTTTGAAGACCAAAGCTACTTTACAAAAGTATTTAAAAAATACACTGGCACAACCCCAAAGCAGTTTCGTTCCTGATTTTCAGCAGAGATGAAACATAAGAAAACCCGCTCAATCTGAGCGGGTTTTGTTAAGCAATTAATTATACGCAATACATCCAAAATAGGTTACTGTGTTTGCTCCATTTATATAGTTGATTCCAAGCTCCTGTGCAAGACGATATACTTCTACGCCATAGCTTTCCACAGAAGGGAAAAGCTGATCCGGAAATCTGCATGGCGCATCTGGGTATGTACACTTTTCGCAGAAGTTACATCCATCTGCAGATAAAATTAACATCTGCTCATCGGTGGCTTCTCTGAGGGCGGCTATCAACTTTTTGCTAGTCTTACCATGTCTAACTTTGCCTTCTTCCATTCCCTCAAAATCATAGGAATCTTCCAAATCATGCTTGGTAGTATATACAAACATGTTTTTGTAGGAAAGAATTTTGGCCCTGCACTCCTCATATTCTCCGACCCCTGGAGGACAGCTCCAGTTTCTTCCGTAATGACCACACGCATTTGACGCGCATAGATCTCTTACCCCCTGCGAAAATGCAATTCTGTCGGTAGTCAAAGTTCCGCACTCATGAATCCCAAACTCTTCTTTTCTTTCTTTTACTAACTCTTCAATATTCATTTCTATTCCCCGCTCTTCTTTATGATAATATCAACAATGTTTACTCAAAAAACATATGATCTGTGTAAAATTGGTTAAAGTCCTTATCGGTTGCAAGTGAGATTTCCTCTGCAAAAGTTGCTATATGATCAGCTCTGTTCACTCCGTCCTCACTCGTCAAATAAAGAACTGCTCCAGCAAGAGAACTGTTTCCAATTGCAATTGTCTTTTCCTGAAGTTCTTCTGGCAGAAGACCAATGCCAATCGCCTTCGCAAGATCCATCTTATATCCGAATCCTCCTGCCAGATAAAGCGTATCAATTTCGTCGTAAGAAACTCCGTAACGAAGAATTAATGTCTCAAGTCCTGCTCTAACGGCTGATTTTGCCAGCTGAATTTCGCGAACATCCTTCTGCGTGAAGCTGATTACCTCCCCTTCTGGTGTACGTCCCAAAACATAACCATCATCGAAGTAATCCTCATCAAGCATTCCTGTCTCATCAATTAGCTCTTCTTTTACAAGCTCATAAGTCGTCTCGATAACACCCGTTCCACAAAGTCCAACCATTGGCTTATCACCAATCGTTTCACATTCTACGGTATCACCGTCAATCTTCACGTGGCAGATCGCGCCCATAACGCTTCCCATTCCGCAGGAAATGTTACCACCTTCAAAAGCAGGGCCAGCAGCCGTAGATGTTACAAGAATTTTTTCTTTGTTACCGATTGCCATCTCCCCGTTCGTTCCCAGGTCGACTAATACATTCACTTTTTCGTTTTTGTCAAAATCGCAGACCATCATTCCTGCTGTGATATCTGCCCCAACATAGGTGGTTACGCCTGGAAGCAAAATCACTTCTATGTCAGCCTCAAATCCAAGCAATTCTTTTGCATTGGTATGAATAGTACTGATATCAACTGGAGTAAATGGTGTAACTCCAAGTGTTTCACACGAAAATCCCATCAAAAGATGGCCCATGGTTGTATTTCCTGCAATCGCAATTTTATCAACCTTTGAAAGATCAACTGCTTTTTCCTCTAGCAGTTTTTCAATTCCATCATGCAAATCCTTACAGATACTCTCCTTGAGAGCCTCTTTGTTGCCATCGTTTGAAGACTGAATTCTTGAAATAACATCTGCTCCATAAGCCCTCTGTCTGTTTACCGTTGTCACTGTATGTATTACCGTCTTGCTATCCATACCAACAAGGCTGATTGCAACTGTAGTTGTTCCAATATCAATGGCAATACTATATGCAGTTTGATTCGCATCCGCAACTAAGGAGTCATCCTTATCCTTAAAATCTGACAGTACCTCAAAATCATCTTCATCGGTTGAGGATACAACAACCCTACAGTTTTCTTCAGGAAAACTTAAGCAGGAAAGTCTCCATCCCTCTTTAAGTTCAGATGGCTGAAAGAACTTTTCATCCTCACTGGTCGCTTTTGTTGCTCCCGTTACCATTAAAACCTTGCATTTTCCACATCGACCGTTTCCTCCACAGGCTGCGCTGATATATACATCGTTTTCTACCAGCACATTTAATAGAGAAGTTCCTGTCTCTGCCGTAATTATTTTTTCTTTTCCCCCTCGAACTACTGTGATCTCATAGATCCCCATAATATAATCCTCTCGATATCATGCTCTAATAACATTTTTGTAACTATATGACATTATATCTTGAAATTGTGAAGTATTCTTGTATTATTTTATGAAAATTTATGCTTTTTTATAACAATTCAAAAAAATTACCATTTATGCTGCGTCCAAACCATTCATCCGCACAAATGCAGTGTATTTTCTTCGTCGCTATAACAACAAAGAATGCCCGCATGCGTAATCGCACACGAGCACCCTTTATGACTAAATATTTAAACACTATAAGCAAATTTCTTTGCCTAATTTGAAAGACAAGTTCATTGTATCAGTTTCCTTGTATTCCGTGAAATATATATAGTTCATCATTATTATAACATAAACTTATACTAGTGCAGCTTCCGTCTCAAGATTTCCGTATCATCGTCGTAGCGGCCCAAAATACTTCTTAAGTCTAAGCTCTTCGAAATATTACCGGTAACCTTAAGCTGGCCGTTAATAAATAATTTATCCGAATTAACAGTACCTTTTACAAAGCCCATCAGATTTTCGTAGGACGCTGCAACTTTTGCGTCCGCCCCATCATAGGCATAAGGCTCAACTTTTAATTCATCTGCAGTGATTTCAATATAAAATACTCCTGCGCCTCTACCCGTAATCTGCATTTCAACAACACGATGATAATCTTTGTCAAACTGTCCCTGGTACTTTGCGCGATGCTCTGCATCTAGCTTGAAATACTCTTCCTTTAAATTTGCAAATGCATCTTCAAAGGTTAGTTCCTCGCCATCTCCATAATCCTCATAGATATCGCCATACATACGCATGTATTCATCTGCACTCTTTTTCCATGAAAAATCTTTTTTCATACAGCGCTTGCGCAGAGTTTTGAAGACATCTTCCTGTCCAAAATATACCTTAATTGCTGATAAAACTGCCTGATACAGTGCTTTTCCTGAATAGTTTATGAACGAGAACCCATCGCCAACACCATCAAAATCACTGTATGGTCGTACAGAGTCCTTTAAACCTCCTGTCTCGTGAACAATAGGAACAGTTCCATATCGCATAGCCATCATCTGCGAAAGACCACATGGCTCAAAACGAGATGGCATTAAATAGAAATCCGCTCCTGCAAAGATTTGCGATGCAACTTCTTCGCTATAATCACTCGAAAATCCCAACTGACCAGGCCACTGCTCTTTCGCCCACTCAAAGTAATCAATGTAATGCTGCTCTCCCTGACCAAATACAATCAGCTGAACGCCCATATCCATTAATCCTGGAAGAACTTCCTTAATCAGCTCAATTCCCTTTTGCTCATTTAATCGCGCTACGGAACATAAAAGAGGCCACTTTGTCTGAGTTTCAAGTCCAAAATATTTCTGAATATACTCTTTACATTTATCCTTTCCAGCCATTCTTGAAACAGTAAAGTTTGATTTGATTACATTATCTGTCGATGGATCAAAATGCTTTACATCGATTCCATTCAATATTCCATAAAACTTATTTTCTACCATATCGCAGACGCCCTGCAATCCCATACCATACTCTGGAACATGCAGTTCTCTTGCATAAGTCGGTGATACTGTAGATACAGCATCTGCCATAAGCATAGCGCCCTTCATTAAGTTGATATCGCGACGTCCCTCGAACTCATATGCTAGTCCACCTTCATACCATCCCCATGGAAGTCCAAAGGTTCTTCCAATTTCAATTTCTCCAAACTGTCCCTGATATGCAATGTTATGAATCGTAAATACAGTTTTAATACCCTGAAGATCATTTCTCCAGTTTTGATCATTTTTCAGATAGATTACCGCAGGAGCTGTCTCCCAATCATTACAATGTAAAATTTCTGGCATGAAATCCAAATCCTGCAGTAATTCTATAATTGCACGCGAGAAAAAAGCAAAACGGTATTTATCATCATCGTAGCCATATAACTTTGGTCTGCGAAACAGCATATCGTTTTCAACAAACCAAACCGTCACTCCCTTTTTCTTGGTTTTATATAACCCACAGTACTGTTCCGTGTCTCCTAGCTTAATCGTTCGCTGGGTCACAAAACTCATCTCATCCCAGTAGCGATCTCTAACGCACTGATAGAGAGGTGTAATCACTGCAACCTCATTTCCAGCTTCAATTAACGCCGATGGAAGAGAGGCCGCTACGTCTGCAAGACCTCCTGACTTACTGTAAGGAGCACATTCACTAGTGGCAAACAATATTTTCATATAACAATCCCCCCGAAATGTTTTATGTTTTTCTATAATTTCACTGAATGTTTTTTTATTTATTATAGCACATGAGTGTCTTTCTTTACACCCCTTGAAAATACTGGGTTTATTGGCGTTTATGAATATATATTCCGCTCGCGCACTCGCTAATGCCTCGTTTTTGCATATCATAGCATATTATATGATTTTTGTGTTTGGAAGGCTTTAGGTTCGCCGTTTGTTCGCATTGTTAAACTTTCATTTAACTTCTCTTTCTACGCATATATATCTAACATCACTGCACCAAATTTTTTCAAATTTTGCAGATTTGATCACTTTTGCTGCAGCTTTTTTCGAAAAAAGGCAAGCCTCTGTATGCATTTTTAATATCAAAAAGCAGAGAATTTCTACTTTAGTATTTCTTAAAAACGCATACAGAGGCCTGAGTTTTTTTCTCGAATAATGCCAATGCATCAATATTGATATGCCTTATATCGGATATATGAGTTTCGTAAGTTATGTTGATTTATAAAAGAAGAAAAAATGAAAAACACGAAGTCTTGCTACTGCGAGAGTGTAAATTATTTTGTGTAAACCCCTTGAATCGATGTTGAACATCATGATTGGGTTTTGAAAATTTCAAAGTTCTTTGGTGCCTTGATTTTGGCACAAGCTAAGCAGGCTGTCAACGGCAGCCTGCTTCTTTTATGGGGTGTAAACCTTTATTCTAGGTCTTCAGGTGATATTCGATCGCCAAAATATATCATAAGTTGGTCTAGGGTTTGACCCCAATTCCATGCTGTTCCAGTCCACTTTTTTGTGATGTCAATCATTGCCAGATAGATGCTTTTAAACAAAGCATCATCTGTTGGAAATACAGCCTTTGCTTTTGTGACTTTTCTTAGACCACGGTTAAAGTTTTCAATCGAATTTGTAGTATAAATAATCTTTCGAATTTCAGGCGGATATTTGAAAAATGTAGAAAGCTGTGGCCAGTTGTTTCTCCACGATGCCACAGAGGCACCGTATTTCTTTCCCCACGTTTCTTCTAATTCATCCAGTTTTTCAAGGGCTAACTCTTCTGAAGGAGCCTGATAAATAGCCTTTAAATCTTTGACAAATGGCTTCATATCCTTATAGTTTACAAACTTAGTTGTATAGCGAACCTGGTGGACAATACAACGCTGGATTTCTGCCAGAGGGTAAACGGCTCCAATTGCATCTACAAAGCCTGTTAATCCATCTACTGATACAATCATGATATCTTCAACACCACGATTCTTAATCTCATTCAGAACCCCAAGCCAGTACTTTGCACTTTCATTTCCACCGATCCACATGCCCATCACTTCTTTTGTTCCATTCAGGCGTATACCAATAGCAACGTAAACCGCTTTCTTAACAGTTCTGTTTTCTTCTCGGACATGGAAGTGGACAGCATCCATAAATATGACAGCATACTTCCTTTCAAGTGGACGATTCTGCCATTCTTTCGCGATAGGAAGAATGCGATCCGTCATGTGAGAAATCATTTCTGCAGATGCATCAACACCATAAACATCGTGAAGGTGTGACGAAATGTCACGTGTTGTCATTCCTTTTGCATACATTGATAAAACTTGATCTTCAATGTTAGAAATGTCGGTTTGATTCTTCTTAACTGCTTGAGGCTCGAATTCACCTTTTCGGTCTCGAGGAATATCTAAATCGATTTCTCCTAGAGATGAGATTACAGTTTTCTTGCTGTAACCATTACGGCTATCATCAGTATCTTTCTCCTTGTAGTCATACTTTGAATAACCTAGTTTTGCATCCATTTCAGCTTCAAGCATTCCCTGAAGTGTGTCACCAAGCAGATCCTTTAGCATTTCCTGCACATCCTGAGCATCCTCTGGTTGGTAATGCTCAATAAGGCTGTTAATAAATGCCTTACGCTCCGGTGAAAGTTTTCTTTGTCTTGCCATAAAAATATCCTCCTGGATTAATATTTATTCTAACATCAATCCAAGAGGATATATCATTCATATCTTTAGTTTACACAAAATTTTTTACAGTCTCGCTACTGCAATAACTCTAATAACTCTGGTATATCTTCCATCAGTGTTGAATAAACTATGTTCAAGTCCACATTCCCATAGTCATGAACAATCCTATTTCTAAGACCATACACTGCACTCCAAGGAACATTCTCATAATGTGCTTTTATCTCATCCGTCAATTTCTTTGAATTCTCCGAGATTTGTATTAGTCTAAATAACATAGAGTCAAGAATAATCTCATTTTCATTTAATTCTTCAATATCAACGCCCTTCATTTGAGTCGTGATAAATTCCAAATCCTTTATCAACCGTTCCAAATAATAAGCGTCATTTTTGTATTATCCATATATTTTTATTCCATCCTTCAGTATTTCTTTGGTCAAATCAAAATTGTTCTTTAATTGACTTAAATTTAAGACATCAACCTTTTTGTGTAAAGCCTGCCTTAGTTCTTCAACAATGCCATAAAATTTTAAGCCGGATATACCCGTTGAAATTAATAAATCCACATCACTTTTCTCTGTTGCGCTATTCTTCGAATATGACCCGAACAAAATACAATATTCTACATCATATTTTTCTAATACTTTAGTGCATCGATCTTTTATATCATCAATAGACAATAAACCATGTTCCTCATCAATCTTATTAATTTCAGATAGTTTTTCCACTATATATCTATATTTTACGGAATCCTTCTTTGTCTGGTTATTTTCATAGTACTTATATGATCTAATAGAAATACCTAATAATTCAGAAGCTTCTTTCTGTGTTAATTTTTTTTCTATTCTAATATTTTTTAGTGAGTCCAATTTTTGCACCTCTTTTCATGTATAAGGTACAATTTTTGCACTCAGTTGTCAATAATGGTGCATTTTTTGCACCCACTATTCATTTTTGCACTTTAAATATATCTAGGGAATTATTGACTCGAACGAGTATAAGCACATGCGATAAGCTGACGATCCAACGCTCCGACGCAAAATTATCATCCGCTCCGCGTCTGACTTGTGCTGCGCACAAAATTTTGCGTGGTACGTTGCCTCGCCAAATAAAAAACGCGAAGTCTTCTCCGAATGAATTCGGTCGACTTCGCGCATTTTCATTTTTCTCAGCTTATCGCTCCTAGTCCTGTACGTATGGCATTAAAGCAACGTGACGAGCACGCTTGATAGCTACAGTAAGAGCTCTCTGATGCTTAGCACAGTTTCCAGTGATACGACGAGGAAGGATCTTTCCTCTCTCTGATACGTATCTCTTTAACTTGTTGGTATCCTTGTAATCGATTGCGCTATCCTTACCACAGAATACGCAAACCTTTTTTCTTCTACGGATTGGGCGTCTCTTTGAAGGAGCGCCATCTTCTCTATTGAAAGCCATGATTTTTTCCTCCTGTTTTAGTTGAACGGTAATTCCTCGTCAATTCCGTCAGGAATGTTCATAAAACCAGAATCTGCTCCGCTTGGTTCAGGTCTAGATGCTGGAGCAAAATCTCCGCCACCATTTCCTGAATTTGCCTTGCTCTCTGCAAACTCTACATTTTCTACAACAACATCTGTTGTGTATACTCTCTGTCCATCCTTATTGGTGTAGGAACCTGTCTGGATGCGACCTTCTACTACGAACTTAGTTCCCTTACGGCCGAATCTCTCAAGAAACTCCGCGGTTCTTCCAAATGCTACACAGTTGATGAAATCAGCATTCTGCTCATCTCCCTGTCTTGCGAAGCGACGATCTACAGCTAATGAAAATCGTGCTACTGCACTGGAATTATCCCCCTGTGAATATCTAACCTCTGCATCGCGGGTCAGACGTCCCATTAAAATAACTTTATTCATACCTTTTCCTACCTTCTAATTTCTACTGCTCGTCTTTCTTAACGACTAAGAAACGAAGAACGTTGTCCATGATACGAACGTCCATCTCGATTGCTGATGGTGCAGTTGGAGCTGCTTCGAACTGGATGAAATAGTAGAAACCTTCTGGCTGATGCTGAATCTCGTAAGCGAGTCTCTTCTTGCCCTGCTCCTCTACTTCTGTTACAGTACCGCCGGCACGAGTAATATACTCTTTTGCCTTCTCAACTACTGCAGTTCTCGCATCATCTTCGATCTTTGCACTTACTACGAGCGCTAATTCATACTTTGTCATGCGATTTTTACCTCCTTTTGGTCTCTGGCCTGTACGCTTATCTTTGTACAAGCAAGGAATTTAATATACCACGAGATGATATGTTACCACGATTTATCAAGGTTTTCAAGTACTTTTTCAGAAAAGAGTTCTTTGCCTATAAGAAATCTATTGGTCTGCATCTCGCAATCCTCTGGTGTTCTTTTCCACGATGGTTCGCGCCAGCATCACCTGATGCCCACATCCCATGCATTTTAATCGAAAATCTGCGCCAACGCGAAGTATTTCCCATTCTTTGCTACCACAGGGATGCTGCTTCTTTAATTTTACGATATTTCCAACCTGGTAGTTGTATTCGTTCATAAACTCACTCCCTGCTCCTTTGCAAGCTCCGTAAATACTTCACCAATTTTTTCTTTTATAATAAGTACATTCTCATTACGGCGAATATTTAAATCGGTCTGATTAATGATTACAAGATATTTTCCTTTAAAATAATGAATGAAGGAAGCCGCAGGATATACAGTGAGTGAAGTCCCTCCTATAATCATCATATCCGCAGATGAAATTGCATTCACCGCTCCTTCTACCTCGTTCTCTGGAAGACCCTCTTCATATAATGTAATATCTGGTCGAATCATTCCTCCACAATCACAATGCGGAACCTGTTCTGTTGAATCAAAAATATAATCTACTGGATATACCTTTTTGCACTTCGTACAGTAATTGCGAAGCGCACTTCCGTGTATCTCATATACCTTTTTGCTTCCTGCCTTCTGATGAAGACCATCGATGTTCTGCGTTACTACTCCGATTAGCTTTCCTGATTCTTCCAGCTTCGCGAGATATTTGTGAGCATTGTTTGGTTCAATGCCTCGGCTATCCATCTTTTGTCTGTGAAATTCAAAGTATACATCTGGTCGATCTCGTAAGCAACTATGACTCAGCAGATATTCAGGCTGATACATTTCAAAACGAACATCATGCTGATTATAGAGTCCATCCTTGCTACGGAAGTCTGGAACTCCGCTTTCGGTAGAAACGCCTGCTCCGCCAAAAAATACGATGCTTTTGGATTCTTCCATCCATTCTTTTAATGTAGATAGATTTTGCACCTCATTGCCTCCGTCGAAAGGTTCCCTGATATTTATAAAAGCGCCTGATAAATATCTCTTTTGCTGACACCACGGTCTTTTGCAACTAGCTTCATTGCTTCTTTTTTATCAATTCCCTGAGAAAGATAATGTTCCATATGATCTTCGATGGACATTTCCTCCCATGAAGCCTGCTCCTCTTCCTTGATTTCCTGATGAGTCTTTCCTTTTATTACAAGTACATACTCTCCTCTAGGTTCATTTTCATTATAATAGGAAATCGCACCCGAAAGATCGGTACATAATTTGTTTTCGTGCTTCTTTGTCAGCTCCTTGCAAATGGTAATCTCTCGATTTCCCAGTACTTCATATAATTCTTCTAAGGTCTTTGTCAAACGATGCGGCGCTTCATACATCACAATTGTGCGGGTTTCGTTTTCTAAATCTCTCAGAATCTGTGCTCTTTCCTTTTTCTCTCGTGGAAGAAATGCCTCAAAGGCAAATCTTCTTGTCGGCAGACCTGACATCGTAAGAGCTGTAACTGCTGCAACTGGACCGGGCAACGAAGTAACCTCAATTCCTTCCTCAAGGCAGATGCGCACCAAATCCTCTCCTGGATCTGAAATCCCTGGGGTACCTGCATCTGTAATCAGAGCGATATTTTTACCCTCACGTATCATTTCAACCAATTTATATGCCTTTTCTATCTTATTAAACTCGTGATAGCTGGTCATTGGTGTCTTTATATCAAAGTGATTGAGCAGCTTAATAGAATTTCTGGTATCTTCTGCCGCAATCACATCGACCTCTTTTAAAATCCTGACAACACGAAAGGTAATATCTTCTAAATTACCTATCGGTGTTGCGCATAGATAAAGCATTCCTGCCATAAATGGCCTCCTCATTGATCACTCGATTACCCAAATCTGGCACTACGAAATATCTCCATAATAAATTTTTTGGATTTCCTCTGTATATACATTTGGACTTTTATATACGATCAGAGGCTTTTCAACAGTAAGCCGACTTTTTCCTCCACGCGAGCCTTCAATCAAAACCATATTTGGCTCCTTATCCACGTACGGATAAACCAGTTGCATTCTTTTTGGCTCAATGTGGTAGCGAACCATCAGCTCAAAAATTTCAGCCAGGCGAAACGGTCTGTGCACCATATAAAATCGGCCCTTCGGCTTTAATATCTTTGCGCTCTCCCGGATAATATCTTCAAGATCACACAGAATTTCGTGTCTGGCAATGGCCTTTGCATCCTCAGGATTTTGAATTCCATGCTGTCCTATCATATATGGAGGATTCGTCGTCACTACATGCATACTGTCTGCACAGAAAATTTTCGAAGCCTCTCTGATGTCACCAGTGACAACCTCTATCACCGAATCAAGCTCATTGTATTGTACGCTTCGTCTCGCCATATCTGCACTTTCCGGTTGAATTTCCAGCGCTTTATAGTCACCCTTTTTATAACGGGCCTGCATTAAAATAGGAATAATTCCAGTTCCTGTCCCAAGATCCAGCACCTTTTCGTTATCCTTTACGTTGGCAAATGCGGCTAATAAAACCGCATCCATTCCAAAACAGAAACGCCCTGGATTCTGGATAATCATATATCCGTCTCGCTCAAGATCATCTAACCGTTCATCTTCATGTATTAGATTCTTTTTATTTTGTGTCCTGTGCATTGTTTGAACTGTCATTCTTTTTATTGCGGTTACGATTTCTATTTCTGTTATGACGCTTGCGATTTTGATTGCCAGACTTCTGGTTCTCACCGCCCGAAGCAGCGTCATCTGTCTTTACCTGCTCTGTCCTATTTTGCTTATTTTTGTCGTTTTTATTGTCGTTATTTCTGCTTCGACTTTTTTCTTTGTCGTTTGATGGAATTTCATAGTCTTCAAGCGCAAGCAGTTCCTTTGCCTCTTCAGCGCTGACACTTACTTCCTTCTTTTTTGATTTGAAGCTCAAGTCATCCACATGATATTCCTTAAGTTCCTTGGTATCTCCATTATCAACCAGCACCTTTACGGTCTGGCGAAGTACATTCACTCCGCTGACAATTCCCTTCGTTCCATCCTTCGCAGTAACAAGATCGTTATTTGAAGGAAGTCTACGATTCAGGTATTCGTAAGTCTCATGCTCGTTCTTCAGACAGCACATTAATCTTCCGCATGCTCCTGAAATCTTTGTTGGGTTTAATGAGAGATTCTGCTCCTTTGCCATCTTGATGGATACTGGAACAAAATCTGCAAGATATGATTTACAGCATAATTCTCTTCCACAAATTCCAAGACCGCCAAGAATCTTGGTTTCATCACGTACACCAATCTGTCGAAGCTCAATTCTTGTTCTAAATACTGCTGCCAAATCTTTTACAAGTTCTCTAAAATCAACGCGGCCCTCTGCAGTAAAGTAAAACAGCAGTTTACTTCCATCAAAAGTATATTCCGCACCAACTAACTTCATGTCCAACTCATGCTTTAAGATTTTCTCTTTACACAGCCGAACTGCCTCGTGCTCTTTTTCTCTATTTTCTCTCGCGCTTCTCTCATCCTCATCTGTTGCAATTCGGATAACAGGCTTTAATGGCTGAACGACTTTATCCTCTTCTACATCCTTAGGAGGAATTAATACCGTTCCCATCTCAAGGCCTCTCGCTGTTTCTACAATGACATGATTTGCCATTTCTATATCAAAATCGCATGGATCGAAATAATAAATCTTTCCTGTATTGCGAAATCTTACTCCTACTATTCTTGCCATTCAAAAATCTCCTTTATTTCTAAAAGCATGACTTCTACTGTCAGCTCAAAATTTCCATTTGCAGACAAACGCAATCTTGTCTTATCAATCGTATCAAAAATTCTCTGGATTCCCAGATAACTGATTCTTGAAGCCTGCTTTTTAATTTCATTTAACTCATCCTGATAAATGAGTCCCTTCAGCAAACCAGTCGACTTATAATATAACACATCTCTGTACCAGATTTGCATTAAATCTAGATATTCGTCCATTCGACCAAGCTCTTTATATTCGGAAAGCACTTTTATCTGCTCCACAATATTTGCTGTTGTAAAATCAGAAATGCGTCGTGTAAGTGCCAAAACGGAACTTTTCTCCTCTGCAAACTCCTGTGATGTAGAAAGTGAAACTGCTTTTCCAACATTTCCCTGGGCAAAGGCGGTCGCTACATTCGCCTGGTAATCTGGAATCTGCTGCTTCTCCATCAAATACTTTCGAATCAAATCATCCGAAACGGTTTTGATATTCAGCTGAACGCATCTCGAACGAATTGTCTGCAGCAACATATCCGCATTTGCGGTTAAAAGCATCACTACTCCGTATGCGGGAGGTTCCTCTATCGTTTTTAACAGCGCGTTTTGCGCTTCGGTATTCATTTTTTCTGCTTCATCTACAATATAAATCTTGTATCTGCTGCTATATGGCTTTATTTCCATATCGCCAACCAGCTGTTCGCGGATTTCCTTAATGGAAATATTATTTGGTTTCTCATGCTGTACATATATGATATCCGGCTGATTGTGATTGATTGCCTGCTTACAGGATCTACATTCCCTGCAGCCGCATGGATCATTTGCCTCGCACTGAAGCGCCATGGCAAAAGCCTCGGCAAGCATCATTTTTCCAGAATCTTTTGGTCCATTTATGATATAAGCATGTGACACCTTTTGTGTCTCCACCGCTGTTTTTAGCTGTTCCTTGATTTGCAGATGTCCAATGATATCTTCATATCCTGCCATGTTACTTTTCCTATTCCATTTGATGTTCTTTGTTTTGGAAATAACTAAGTAATAATATCTAGTAACAATCCGCGTATCTCACCGATTTTGCTGAGAATCGCAAGATGATCCTTTTCATCTGCTACCAGCGCACTCGCAAGTTCATCCAAATTCGCATCAATTAATTTAATGATTCCATATACACGATGACGCCCTTTTCGATCAAGAAAGTTCTCTCTGGAGAATTTGTGCGAGCGATATACTACTTCATTTAGAAAATCTTTGATTAATCCGCGATAACGCTTCATCTCTCGAATATCCATATGCTCTGAAATCAGCTTACCCTGAACTGTAATATCGTTCATCAGGCTGTCAACCTTTGCCTGCAGCTCCGCGTCAGTAATCGCAGAGGCCAATGTAAATTTAAAGCTTCCATCTCCAGCTACTGGCTTTGCAGTCTCTGTTACCTGTGATACAGGAGATACGTCATTCACTTTGATATCCATAGGCTACTCCCTACATTCTTCAATATAACTTAAAATCTCTTCGATTGTCTTTTGTTTGTCTATATTTTCAAAACGTTTTGTGATTTTTGCATGGGCAAGTTTTTCCTCAGAAAAATCCTCGCAATCAGCTAAAAATCGTCTACACATCTCCGCATACTTTGGACTGCTCTGCTCTCGCTCTCTGCCCAGCGCCCTTGATAAGCGCTCCCCATCCTCTACCTCGATATAAATTGGACAAACCTGGTCTTCTCCAAAGTAATTACGAATATTTTCATAAGCCTCCACGGTTGCAATCAAAATAGAGTCCTTCTGAGATAAATCAATCTGACCATCATCAACCGTAAAATAATGCCATGGTCCATGAACTGTCTGATAGGTGCGAAGCTCTATAATTTTTCCTGCCTCCTGCAACCTTTTCACATCCTCTTCGCTGCAAAAATGATAGGTTTCTCCATCAATCTCGCCAACACGGATAGGCCTGGTTGTATATGGCACAACATGCTTTAACTCTATTCTTTTGTTTTGCAAAAGTTCATTATAAATGCTATCTTTTCCAGATGCACTTTTCCCCATTACGCAAAATAACTTTCCCACGTATAACCTCTGATTTCTTATTTTAAAACCCAAATATATTCTTTGCTTTCTGGCCCCTTAATGCTAAGGCCTTCATTTTTACATTCCTTTAGATAACTAAGAGCCTCCTTCGTTATCTCCTCACCTGGCACGAGAACCGGAATTCCTGGTGGATACAGATATACATATTCTCCGGCGATTCTTCCCGACGATGAAAACAACTCCATTTTCTCTTTATCGGCCTCAATTGCTTCCCCTATAGAGCATTTTGCCTTCTCATGAGTTGCAAAGTAATCAAAACAAACTCTATTTCGCCCCTCACTAATCTTGGCATTTCTTTCTTTTGATGAATCCATCTGTACAAGGGCCTGTATCAATCTCTGATATCCCTCGCTTGAATCCATAAGCGATGTCATAAGAACCGCATAAGAATAGGATTCCATTTCGACTTCAATCGCATATTCCTTGCGAAGAATATCACCAATTCCACTCCCTAAAAGAATAATCTTTGAAGGATCATCCGTCCTTTCGACCCTGACATTCGTCAAATTATCTACACTTTTATAGAAGTTCTTTAATTTCTGAGAATATTTTTCCCATTGATCGTTATTATTTTTTACATAATTTAGTGCCTGCTGCATCGCACTCATTAATACGTAGCTTGGGGAACTGGTTTCGTAAATATCCAGATAAAGCTTTAGCTTCGCTGGCTCGATTCTCTCGCTACACATAAGTAAAAGCGCCGTCTGTGTTGGTGCCGGCAACGTTTTATGAATGCTGGTAACAACGACATCTGCCCCTAATCTGGTCGCATTTTCAGGGAATATTGGATTAAATCCAAAATGGGCCCCATGCGCCTCGTCGACAATCAGTGGAATGTTATGCGTATGTAAAAGTTCCGCAATTTCCCTGATATCTGACACCACGCCCTCATAGGTTGGCGATGTAAGGATGCAGGCATCTATTTTACTTACAGAAGTCCCCCCGGAGTTTGCATATTTGACAATAGCTTCTTCTATTAGATTTTTCTCAATTGCACCGGCAATCCCATATTCGTTGACTGCTGGATAAATATATATCGCTTTTGCATTTCTCAGCTGAATCGCATGATATACTGCCTTATGACAATTTCTTGCAACTAACACAGTTCCGCCAACAGGAACTGATGCACTAATCGCAGCAAGGATTCCACAGGTGCTTCCGTTTACTAAATAATATGCCTCTTTAGCATCATACAGTTTTGCGGCCTGCTCCTGTGCTTCCTTTAAAATGCCTTCTGGCTCATGCAAATCATCAAAACCATTGATTTCTGTAATATCCAGACCATACGGAAATCCATTACAGATTTCTTTCCGCTTGTGACCAGGCATATGAAACGGATACATATTTGATTGTTCTAAGTCTTTCAACCGTTTATATATACTCATCTTACATAAATCTGCCTAACTCTGGCATCCAATCTCCGATAAAAATCTCATCCTTGCACATTGTCAGATAAATCGGACCAATAAATTTGCAAATATAATCTACTAATTCGCTCCAGGCAACTTGCTTTTTCTCAACTGAATCCAATCCCAACATCTTCTGTTTCTTCTGCTGAAAAGCCTTATTTTTCACATAGGAATTCCATCTTTTTTCCATGTAATGATAATCTCGATATTCTTTGATTTTAAAAAGAATCGTTTCATCATAAGTGTTCTTCTTCGCGTGGAGCGCTTCGGCAAATCTACGACCGTCGACAGTATAAGTGTTTAATATTTCAAAAGCCTTATCATAATAATCCATGGAAGAAATTAATTCGAGCCGATCCAAAATCATGTGAATGCATTCAGACAACTGCTGTTCAGGTGCGCAGACACTATATAGCAGACTATCTTTTTCCAAAAGCAGCTGCATTTCCTTTCGTTCTGAATATAATAGTTCATTCTCGCGACACTCCAGCTTAACTACAACAGGAACCTTCATATCCTCAAACTGTGCTTCCAGATACAATTTCTGTTTTTTTTCATCACTTTTTTCTTCTTCAGTGATTGTCCAGCAAATATTTCCTTCTCCATGAACCCTAAGATCAAACTCTCTGCGGGCGACATCCATTGATTCCTTGAAGCAAAGCCCAATTGTTTTGCCATAAATCTGTTTATCACTCGTCAAAACAAACCGAACTGGCTTTTCGCTTTCAAACAATCTGTAAAAGAAATCCTCTATCACAATTTGCTGAAAGAAATCAGCTACTGAGCAATTACACTTTATGCTGTTTTCTTTAATCCACTCTTTTGAAAGGGACTTTTTCATCTTAGAGCCACACTCCAATTACATTTTGAACTTTCTTGACTACCTTACGCGCCCTTGCATATTCCATCAGACGGGAAATATTTTTATCCTCATCGTTAATATAGCTAAGCAGCGCCTCTTTATAGATTGCACGATCCATTTTTGCCTCATATTTCAGGCAATCACAGATTACTCTCTCCTTATCATATATTCGAAAATCTATTTCATTATACTTTATAGTGGTTTGTCCTATTTTAAGACTGTCCTCCTGCGTATAATATGGAATCACCTTAGGATAATCTAAAATGAATCTGGTTTTTGAAGTGTTTTTATCTACCGCCAACTTCCATTCATATGGACGCTCTTTGATATAACCATATACATATAAGGCAGACTCCATACATAATACAGCATCTGGAAATAACGCCTGAACTAAAGTTTCTTCTGAAAATCTCTCCAGCGAATCCGTATAGTATCCGTTTTTTATTCTAACCAGCTCTCCTGTTTCTACGTAATCTAGCACTCGACGATAATCTATTCCGAGAGCCAAAACATTCTCTCGCTTCAAGATCCCATTATGGCGGTTCATCTCTTCTATGAGTTTTGTTAGAATGTTTTCCGCCTTCTTGTCTCGTTTGTAAATGGTTGTCATTTTTTCCGCTCCTGATAATACATCGTGGTAGTTAAATTCATTGTATCAA
The DNA here is from genome assembly GCA_045641385.1 of Agathobacter sp. Taxonomy (GTDB): domain Bacteria; phylum Bacillota; class Clostridia; order Lachnospirales; family Lachnospiraceae; genus Roseburia. The sequence goes on from JAZUGV010000084.1 coordinate 31,002, forward strand.
AAATAGCATCTCTTTTCAATGAAGGCCCCTATCATTTATATGTCGTTTTTCTTGTCAGTTTTCTGTCGATTATAGGATTGTTTTGTCCTTTACAATGTCCTATAATGATATCAGACAAAATATTTATGTCCTTTTTAGGAAAGGAGGTCCTTTATGGATCGTAATACAACACGAAAAAATCCTTCTCGCGAAGCATGCGAATCAATTATTAAACGAATTCTTATGACAGAGGTATTAGAGCATGGCTCAAATAAAACTTTCCGTTTTGCCTCAGACTTTATGAACTATTTTGAGTCTTTATATATCCCATCACCTGGTTTGACGAAACAAGTTCAACGAGCAGTGAAGGCTCTAAATATGCCAAAAGATGAAAACGGATATTTCATAGTTAACAAAACTGTTGACCAGGTTGGCCAGGATAAAGAAATTGAGCGAGTGTTTAAGCAGAGCAATGTTCAATTTTCACTTATGGACAATGCTGAGCCTGTTTTTTTGCGCGTTGATGAAAAATCCAAGGATTATGTTTACCATCTGATTTTAGATTCCGACACCTTCCGCGGAAAGTATTTAACACTTTTTAAAGCTGCCGGAGGCATTGTGATTTACACACAGAATCGCAATCAGCTGGTAATGCTTTTAAATAGTCTGACAATTTAAGCCTTTCGACCTATAGTCGATAAAACAAAAAGAGACAACTACATCGCATTGTAGTTGTCTCTTTTTTATTATCTTGTCGTATTTTGTGTCGTCAAATGTCCTAAAACAAGATTATTTAAACATTCTGTTACGTTTTCTTCGCCTCTTTCGTCGATATTTCTTGCGAACCTCTTTAAAACGGTTCTTTTCTCTTCTGCGCGAAGCAATTTTATGTTTTATGATATAGAAATTCTTAACAAACCTGATTCCATAATAAATCAGTGCACCTACTGCTGCGATAATCACAAAGGTTAACAGAACATACCATGGATTTAATTTCCAAACTCTTACCCCCGGCTCATATTCTTTTACTGACTCAGAAAGAGGAAATTCCATTCCCTTATAAGTCTCCAGCAAATCAACCTGTCCAACGATTCGATTTCCATAGGTATATTCAATTCTTGCCGGTTGTCCCTTCTCTTCCTTCAACGAAAAATTCGCATCGGTAAAATCTGCAGTTTTGGGAAGAATAATATAGGAATTCGGATCAATTGATAAAAAAGCTTCTTTATCATTTAACAAACCATAATTTTTATTCTTATCTTCATCAAAGCGACTTTCGTTCTTTTTAATATTGTAAACCTGGTAATTATCAAAGAAGTATTCATATAGATTTATAGAGTCTTCCATCTGGTATGGATTTGACCCATATAAAACTACACAAACCAGAGTCATTCCATCCTTCTCTGCATAAGTAACCAGCGTAAACTTTGCAGCATCTGTATAGCCAGTTTTTCCACCTGTACAATTTTTATATATATACTTTGAATATTTATATGGATAGATCAGATTATTATGATTGTGACAGTAAACCTTTTCATCATGCTTGTTCGTCTCTGGAATAATGTAGGTTTTTGTCCCACAGATTACACGAAAAGTCTCATTCTTATATGCTTCAGCAGAAATCAGTGCATAATCTCTAGCTGTTGTTACATGTGCATTATCTGGAAGACCACTACAGTTTGTAAAATTAGTATTTGTACATCCTAATTCCTTTGCCCTTTGATTCATCAAATCAATAAAGGTCTGGTAATCTCCACCTAACTTTTGACCAACATACTCGGCAACTGCGTAGCTACACTCGTTTGCCGAAGACAGCATAATTGCATACAAGCACTGCTCGATGGTAAGTTCTTCGCCCACCAGTCGACCAATGCTTGATCCATCATTTTTATTACTATATACAGCGTCGTGCGAAAAGGTTACCACCTCATCGAGCTCGCAATTTTCTAAAACAAGAAGCGTTGTCAAAATCTTTGTAATACTGGCTGGACAATGCTGTTCATCTGCGTTTTTCTCATATAATACAGTTCCAGTATTGACTTCCATCACCATAACGCACGGTGAAACCACCGAAATGTTATCTGGCCAATATTGATTTTCATCTGCATTTACCTTAATTGGCTTCCATAGAGATAAGCTTGTTGCAAAAATCAATATGAACGCCAATAGCCTTGATGCAATCAGTTTAAAAATCGGATTTCCCTGCGAAGAAAACTTTTCTTCGTACTCTGTCATAATATTTCCCTGATTCATGGACGAATCATGGTGCAGATCGTAGGTTTTTTCATCCAGCTTAAAAATATCTGATTCCTCAAGCGTTTCTACAGAAAAATCAAAGAGTGAACGATTATCCGTTTTAAACTCAATTCGGCCATCCTCTGCAAGAATCTCCTTATAACGAGCCAAAAACTCTTTGGACGTCAGTCGCCTCTTTGCATGGCGATCCTTTGGCCATGGATCTGAGAAATTTAAATAAATGCGTTTTACTTCTTCATGCTCAAAGTAATCTGGCAAATCTGCCGCATCAATACATAAGAAACGAATATTCGGAAGAGGATCTGCTTCTATCTTTTGAACCGCACGTAGCAGAACACTTGTGTATCGCTCAACACCTATGTAATTGATTTCAGGGTTTTGGCGAGCAAGATCCATAATAAAACGACCTTTTCCCATTCCAATTTCCATATGGATTGGATGCTCATTCCCAAATATTTCTTTCCAATTTCCTTTCCATGCTTCTGGATTATTGACCACAAACTCGCTTGCTTCAACAACCTCATCTGCACCAGGTATATTACGAAGGCGCATATAACACTCCTATTTCCTTTAATTATAAATCTGCCTTTTCATTTTATAAGAGAATTCATGGTTTTGCAATCCTACTTTTACAATCCCTAATTCCCTGCTGCGTAGATGAAACGCGCTTTGCGAGTTTCGCACTGATTAGCGGTCGTCAAATCTCCTCGCATGCAAGCATGCAGTCGATTTTCCTCGTCGCTATAACAAAAAAAGCACCAACCCCGTGGACTTCCACAAAATCGGTACTTCTTGTAGTGCGCCACCAGGGGCTCGAACCCTGGACACCCTGATTAAGAGTCAGGTGCTCTACCAGCTGAGCTAGTGGCGCATTTCTTTGTTTTTCATTTGGGTCTTCCCCAAACGCAAGATTTATTATATAGTATAAATATTGAGAATGCAACACTTTTTTTTATTTTTTTAAAAAAATTTTTAAGGAGCTATTTTATATGAAAGTTGAAGAACGATTACTAAAATATGTGACGATATGGACTACGTCTGACGAAGAATCTCAAACCGTTCCGTCGTCAATGCGACAGTTTGATCTCGCAAAAATATTAGAGCAGGAAATGAAGCAGCTTGGTCTTTCAAACGTGCTACTTACGGATCAATGTTATCTATATGGATTGCTACCTGCTACTGCAGGTTATGAAAATGCAAAATCCGTAGGTTTCATTGCGCATATAGATACTGCACCTGATTATTGTGGAGAAAATGTAAAACCTCAAATTATAACTAACTATGATGGAAAAGATGTCTTACTGGAGGGATCTGGCGAATACTTAAAAGTCTCTGATTTTTCCGATTTGACCACCTTACAGGGTAGAACATTAATTACAACTGACGGAACAACACTTCTCGGTGCCGATGATAAAGCAGGTGTTGCTGTTATTCTTACTATGATAGAGGATCTTATCTCATCTAATACTCCTCATGGAGATATTTGGATTGGTTTTACCCCTGATGAAGAAATTGGTACTGGCTCGCACCATTTTGATTTAGATTATTTTAAAGCGGATTTCGCTTATACCATCGATGGCGCATATGAAGGCGAGATCGCATACGAAAACTTCAATGCCGCAGGCGCTGTTTTTCAAATTAGAGGTGTTAATGTTCACCCGGGAGAGGCAAAGGATATTATGATTAACGCTGCCCAGGTTGGATGTGAAATAGCCGCTAGTCTTCCTGCAGATGAAATCCCTTCTAAAACTAGTGGACGTGAAGGATTTTTCCATTTGATGAGTTTTGAAGGAGAAGTATCAAGCGCTAAGCTTGAATATATTGTTCGAGATCACGATAAAGATATTTTTGAATCTCGTTTGAATCAGCTTCGAACCTTAGAGGTTTCTATGAATCAGAAATATGGAGCCGGTACAGTAACACTTGAAATTAGCCATTCCTATGAAAATATGCTTTCCGTAATTAAAGAACATATGGAAATTATAGAAATTGCTGAGAATGCGATTCGTTCTGTTGGTCTTGAGCCTGTTTCAGAACCTGTTCGCGGCGGAACCGATGGAGCTCAGCTTTCTTTCCGCGGTCTTCCATGCCCAAACCTTGGCGCTGGTGGATACGGCTTCCATGGCCCATACGAGCACATTTCTGTTGAGGGAATGGAAACATCAGTCAGAATAGCTAAGGAAATTGTCAATCAAACTTTATCACTTTAAAAAAACGCCACCTCAAACTGATATGTACCCAGAATCCTGGACACATTGACTTATTAAACTAGGCGCAACAACACATGGATGTTTCCCTGTACTTTACAGGGGGCACCCATTTTGTTTTGCTCTGAATTCTTTTATTGTTGTAATAATCAATATACTCCTCAACAGCTTTGGCAAATTCTTCAAAGGATGCGTAATCCTTCTCAAAGCCATAATACATTTCGTTCTTCATTCGTCCAAAGAACGTCTC
>JAZUGV010000085.1:0-19567 GCA_045641385.1 Agathobacter sp.
CCTGGAAATTGTCGGGATTTCGTATGCCATTATCCTGTTTCAGAATATCACAGGAATTGCCAGCTTTACGGTCTTTTCATACATCCTTCCAGTGACCGCGGTGCTGTTTTTGTTCCACTATAATGCCTATGACGAAGTGACAGGGACCTTGGATTCAGAGGCGTTTACCGGATATATTACAAATCAGCAGGGCAAGGATTTCACAATTATCTATCTGTATCTGAAGGATATGGATCTTGAAAAGATGCGTGACATGTCTGAAATCTACTATCATTTTAATGAGAAGTATTTCAAGAAAGTTATCACCTTTCGCATGAGACAGGACAGACTGCTTGCGGCCTGTCTGGATTCGGAAAATCCAGATATTGGAACAAATCTGGCGCAGTTGCTTGTGGATTTTGAGCAGATGTATTATAAGTTCCACATCGATTATAAGATTATTGTGGCGCACAGCACGAGTCTGATGGAGGAGAGCCACGATTACTTTAATCTTTTGGAGTTTATCGAGCATTCAATGCCATTTAATACAGTATATCGCTGCAAGCAGGAGGATATCGATGGTTATCTGAATGCAAAGAGCCTTTTGCATGAGATTGCGGACATTGACCGTAAGAATGATTTAGATGATCCTCGTGTACTTGCTTATTGTCAGCCGGTGCTTCACATTGAGTCAGGTCGTTTTAATACGGCAGAAGCTTTGATGCGTATGAAAATTGGCGATACGATTATTTATCCGGATCAGTTTATTTCCATCGCGGAGAGATATGGCAATATTCATTCCTTAAGCTGCATTATTCTGAATAAGGTTTGCAAGGCAGTGAAGGAACTGATGAATAACGATATTGATATCGAGAGAATATCAGTGAATTTTGCGATGGAGGAACTTAGAACTCCAAATTTTGTGGAGGACGTTCTTTCGATTATCGAGAAAAATCAGATTCCATTTTCGAAGATTGCGATTGAAGTTACCGAATCCATGAACGCGGACAACTATCAGACAGTAAAGCAGACGATGGAATCGCTTCACAAATATGGAATTCACTTTTATCTGGATGATTTTGGAACAGGCTACTCGAATATGGAGCGAATCATGGAGCTTCCATTTGACATTATCAAGTATGACCGTTCAATTACCTTAAAGTCTGGGGAGACAGAGGCGTATCGATTCATGGTCAGCAATCTGGCTGAAATCTTTAAGAAGATGGGATATCAGATTTTATATGAAGGCATCGAGAGTGAAAGCGATGAAAAGCGCTGTATGGAAATGCAGGCGGAGTACCTTCAGGGATATCGATATTCAAAGCCTATCCCAATTGAAAACTGGGCTGCTTTTTTGCGTCGGAAGAGTCAATAAAACTGGTGAAAAAATTTTTTGAAAATAATTATAAAAGATTTATAAATTGCGCAAAAATTTATGCAACAGATTTAAAAAAAGTGTCTCGGAAATGAAAATTTCTGAGACATTTTTAGTACCATAAACCTATTGCTTATCGAAAACATTACATTACCAAAAAGTAATGTAATAACTTTTCGGTGTATTCTTGCGGAACTATTATAAATAATATATAATAAAAACACTGAAAACGAGTGGCTCTTTGGAAAATATTTATAAGGAAGAGACCATAAAAACAAACGAAAAGGAGAAGATTTACTATGATTAAGAGAACTTATGAAGAACTTGAGCCTTATTTCCCAGCAGGACACTTTGGTGTAACCTGCAAGCGTTATCATGGAAAGGACGAGACCGGAGCTAGCAAGTTCTGGATCGGAATTTCTGAGTTTGAGCCAGGCGGAGGCGCTGACTATGCTTACAATGATAACCCATTAGAGAAGGTTTACTTCGTTCTTGAAGGTGAAATGACTGTTGAGGATGACGATCACAATGAGTACGTAATCCATGCAAACGAGTCTATCTCTTTCCCTCCAAACGAAGGAAGATATTTAAAGAACAAGACCGACAAGCCAGCTAAGATGCTTGTTATCATCAACTATCCAGAAGCTTAATTGATTATTAAGTATTACAGGAATCCAATGCAGTAGGAATTTCGGTTCCTACTGCTTTAAAAACGAATCATATTTTTAAGGAGAATATAACAATGGTTAAAGTTGAAAAGAATTTTGTAAACAATATGTTCTCTGTTGAAGGAAAGGTAGCACTTGTTACCGGAGCAACAGGAGCACTTGGTCAGGTACTTGCTAAGGCATACGGATATGCTGGAGCAAAGGTTTTCATGACCGGACGTAACGACGCTAAGTTAAAGGCTCTTGAGGACGAGTTCAAGGCTGAGGGAATCGACTGCGCATATGCTGTAGCTGATCCTGCAAAGGAAGATGATGTTAAGGCTTTAATTAAGGCTGTAGTTGCTAAGTACGGCGAGCTCAACATCCTTGCTGTTTGCCACGGTTACAACAAGCCAGCAAACATCCTTGAGCAGTCTGTAGAAGACTGGCAGTACATCATGGATGCAGACTGCAAGTCAGTATACATCGTTCTTAAGTATGTTGCAGAGCAGATGGTTGCTCAGCTTAATGGAGCAGAGAATGTTGCTTCAGGACAGGGTGGAAAGATCGTAGTTGTTACTTCTCAGCGTTCTAAGAGAGGTATGGCTGGATACACCGGATACTGCACCTCTAAGGGTGGCGCTGACATGATGGTTGCTTCTATGGCTTGCGATCTTTCAGCTAAGTACGGTATCAACGTTAACGCTATCTGCCCAACTGTATTCCGTTCAGATCTTACTGAGTGGATGTTTGACCCAGAGTCAGCAGTTTACCAGAACTTCATGAAGAGAGAGCCAATCGGACGTCTTGCAGAGGCTGAAGACTTCGTTGGATACGCTATGTTCCTTTCTTCAAACGCTTCTAACTTCATCACTGGTGCAGCTTGTGACTGCTCAGGTGGATACCTTGTTTGCTAGTTAGCACTCAATTTTGTTAAAAGGCAGTTTTGCTGTAAAAGTTATACATTTTATTAAGGAGGACAAATAAATGTCTAAAGTTGTTGTAGATTTAGCTCATCCATTTAGTGCAGAAATCCCACGTTGGCCATACTTTGATAAGCCAGAAATCGTTGGTGCACATACTATGGCAAAGGGTGGAGTTTTAACTCAGAGAATCACCTGCACCATGCATACTGGTACTCACTGTGACGCTCCTCGTCACGTTATGGAGTATGAGTTCGACGGACGTCGTGCTCGTTTTACTCACGAAATGCCTGCTGATGCTTACGCTGGAGAGGCTATCGTATTCAAGATTGCAGCTAAGCCATGGGAACTCATCACTGATAAGCATCTTGATGCTTGCATGAAGGAGTACGGCTTAAAGGATGGAGACCTTAAGGGCAAGATCCTTTGCTTAAATACTGGAATGCATCGTTTATTCGATGATTCTAAGGCTTACTATCACTATGCAGCTGGTACTGGTATCGATGCTGGTAAGTGGTTTGTAAAGCAGGGCGTTAAGTGTGTAGCTATGGACGGACAGGCTCTTGACCATCCACTTCACACCGCTATGGGTAACAACGGTATGACAAGAATGAACCTTCTTGGCGCTACTGGTAACCCTATTACTGAAGAGTACAAGGAAATCTTCGGTGAGGAAGCTTACGCTGAGTTCGATAAGTGGGAGTACATCCGTATTCACGGAAAGGACGCTTACTGGGAGAAGTTTGGCGAGTTAGAAGAGCTCGGAATCTGGGGAACCTGGGAGCCATGTCACAAGGAAATGCTTGGACACGGTATCGTTGGTGTTGAGAACCTTGGTGGAGATCTTGATAAGATCATCCCTGGTAAGTGGTTCGATTTCCATTGCTATCCACTTAGATGGTACATGGGAGATGGATCAATGGCTCATCCAGTTGCTTATGTTGATGAAGAGAACATCGATAAGTCAGTTGCTGACCGTACCTACAAGTACTGCGGAACTGGTTATGAAGATCCAGAGAAGAACGCTAACGCTAGCTGCTTAGAGTACATGCAGAAGCTTTTCAACGGCGTTGTAATGTAATATTTGAAATTTATGGCGCTGCACTCGTCATCAAAAGTGTAAATCAACAAAAAGTGTGCATCTAGCACACTTTTTGTTATCTAAATGTAAATTTTATTTTTGAATAGAAAAGGAAATTTAAAACAATGGCAAGAAAACAGATTATTACCTGTGCTCTTACAGGAGCATGGCCAAAGAAGGAAAACAATCCTGCTGTACCTGTAACTCCAGCAGAAATCGCAGCTGATATTTATGAGGTTTGGAAGGCAGGCGCTGCAATGGCTCACCTTCATATGAGAGATGAGAATCAGAATGGTTCTATGAATCCTGAACTTTTCAAGGAGACTATGGAAATCCTTCACAGAGATCATCCAGAGTGCGATATCATCATCAACATGACTACTTCAGGAGATATCAAAGCTATCAATCTTGAGGACCGTGTAGGCCATGTTAAGGAATTACGTCCAGATATGGCTTCTTACGACTGTGGTACTATGAACTGGTTACACAGCAGCTTATTCATTAACGATCCTCAGTTCTTAACTGACTGTGGTCTTTTATTCCAGGAATTAGGCGTTAAGCCTGAAATCGAAGTTTTCGATCCTGGTATGATTGGAAACGCTGCATATTACATCAAGAAGGGTGTTCTTAAGACTCCTGTTCACTTCCAGTTCTGCATGGGATGTGCAAATGGTATCCCTGGTTCAATCAAGAACTTAATCTTCATGAAGGAGACCGCTGATGAGTTAGTTGGAAAAGACAACTACACCTGGTCTTGCTTCGGTGTTGGACATAGCGCAATGGATATGCTTTACGCAGCGACCGCTCTTGGCGGCGGAATCCGTGTTGGTCTTGAAGACAACGTTATGTACGCTAAGGGACAGCTTGCAGAGAGCAATGCACAGTTAGTTGAGCGTGCAGCTCGTGTAATCAAGGAGTACGGTAACGAGGTTGCTACTCCTGCAGAAGCACGTGAAATCTTAGGATTGAAATAATATGACTTGGGGTCCTTGTTTTATGTATTACCACTGTCCAAAGTGTGGTAAGAAATTCAAATACGATACAGCGTTAATCCCTGTATTTGGTGAAGACTTTGGGTATTGTCCTGATTGTAAGGTCGAAGGAGTCTATGAATTTGATGGGGCTCGTGGACCAAAGGACGCAGAATATTATGAAGTCGAAGATTAGTCTTTGACCCTATGAAAGGAAATATTAGCTATGCGCGAAATTAAAAATATTTTAATTTGTGGTGGCGGAATGATGGGAAAGAACATTGCATTCGTAATGGCTTCTAACCCAGCTTACAACGTTACCGTATATGATTTGTACGAGACAGATGTTCCAGCTGGAATCCGTACAAACACCAAGCAGTTAGTTGATAAGGGCGTTATGACTGATGCTGATATCGATGATCGCTTAAGCCGTATCACCTTTACCACTGATATTGATTCTCCACTGATTGCAAATGCAGACTTTGTTATCGAGGCTGTATTTGAGGATATGAACATTAAGCAGGAAACCTTTGCAAAGCTCGAAGCTAGATGTGCAGCAGATACCATTTTCTGTACCAACTCTTCTGTAATGAGCCCTTCAGAGATTTCTTCAAAGCTTACTCATCGTGAGAGATTTGTTGGAACTCACTTCTGGAATCCAGGCCACTTAATTCCTCTCGTAGAGGTTGTTAAGTCAGATGCTTCTTCTGATGAAGTAGCACAGACAGTTATGGATGTTCTTGCATCTGCTGGAAAGAAGCCAGTTCTTTGCAAGAAGGACGTTCCAGGATTTATTGCAAACCGTATGCAGCACGCTTTGTGGCGTGAGGCTATCTACATTGTAGAGCAGGGAATTGCAGATGCAGCTACTGTTGACGAGGCAGTGAAGTATGCATTTGGTCTTCGCCTTCCACAGCTTGGACCTATCACCAACTCTGATATGGTTGGAACTCAGCTTACCTACAATATCCATGACTATATCTTAAAGGATCTTTGTGATTCACATGAGCCTTCTCCACTCTTAAAGCAGATGCTTGACGAAGGAAAGCTCGGATTTAAGTCAGGAGAAGGATTCCTTAAGTGGACCGAGGAAGACGTTGCTAAGCAGAACGCTGACCTTAACGAGTACTTAATCAAGATGCTTTACAACAAGTAAAAGCAAACATTTATGAATTTGGATGGAGAGAGTCAATGACTCTCTCCAATAATAAAAAGGGAGACGAAAAGTGTCGGAAGAAGAAAAACGCGAACCGATAAATCCATATCATTACGCGCTTCACTGTATTGGCGGGAAATGGAAGATGACCATACTTCATGAGATGTATACCTATGGTCATATCCGTTTTAATCAGACCCTAAAGGTCTTGCCACTTTCAGAAAAGGTGTTAAGCCAGCAGCTAAAGGAACTTGTTGCAGATGGTCTTGTTGAGAGAATTGTGGATGTAAATGCCCATCCGCCACTCATACATTATCAGCTTACAAAAGAGGCTGAAGAGCTTATGCCGGCACTTGATATTCTTTATGTGTGGAGCATCCGCCACATGAAGAATCACGGAATTCTGATTGATTCAGATGCCTATGTGGTACATCAGTCAGATAAGTACATGGACGCATTAAAGGATATCCTTGATTCCGACGAGATGAAAAATATTTCTCGAAGACGAATCCATGGTGACTTTTAAATGACACTAGAATATGAATCCCATTATGGGACATAGAGTATATTAATTTTTTCATGCAAATGTATATGGAGGTAATGTGATGAAAAAAATGGTAGCAGACGTATGTGTTATCGGTGCTGGTCCTTCAGGACTTGCAGCTTCTGTTCAGGCAGCAGATGATGGCGCAAAGGTTATCGTATTAAACAAGGCTGACGTTGTCGGCGGTGCAGCTAACATGGGTATGGGACCTCTTGGTATCGGAACCAAGCAGCAGCAGGCTCAGATGGTAGACATCGACGTTGAGAAGGCATTCAAGATGTTCATGGACTACACACACTGGAGAGTAGATGCAAACCTTGTTAAGAAGTACTTTGAGAATTCTAAGGACACCATCGAGTGGTTAGAGGATATGGGCGTAGAGTTCGCTGGTGCATATCCATACTTCCCTAAGTCAGAAGCAACCTGGCATATCGTAGCTGTAAATGGTGGAATCGGCCGTAACGGTGGTGCTATCATGAACAAGGCTATGATGGACAAGGGAACTGAGCTTGGCGTTGAGTACTACAACTCAGTAGACGTTCAGGAAATCATCATGAAGGATGGCAAAGTAGCTGGTGTTCGTGCTAAGGCAGCAGACGGAGAGGATATCGAAGTTGAGTGTAAGGCAGCAATCATCGCTACTGGTGGTGCTGGAGATTCTCCAGAGTTCATCAAAGAGCGTATGGGATATACCTGGGGCAAGGATATGTTCAACTTCCGTATTCCAGGACTTGTTGGAGCTGGTATCAAGATGGCAGAGGCAGCTGGTGCAGCTACCACTGAGATGAACATCGAAATGATCTACGTTCTTCCACAGACTGATATGATCGAGCCATTACCAGGTGTATTTATGCAGCCTAACTTAATGGTTAACAAGTTTGGTAAGCGTTTCATCAACGAAGAGCAGATGCAGAATACTACCTTTACTGGAAACGCAATCAATATCCAGAAGGATTCTGTTGGATATGTTATCTTTGATTCTTCTATCCTTAAGGGATACAAGAAGCGTGGCGTAGATGTAACCAACTTCGTACATCACCCAGACAACCTTGATGAGTTTGATGAGGTTCTTGAGGCTCAGATCGCTGGTGGAAACCCAGACGTATTCATGGCTGATTCAATCGAAGAGCTTGCAGCTAAGATCGGTGTAGATCCAGAAACCTTAGTTGATACTGTTGATGAGTACAACGATATGTGTGATTCTGCAGATACCCAGTTCTACAAGCCACGTAAGTTCATGAAGCCTATCCGCAAGGCTCCTTTCTACTGTGGAGCATTCCGTCCATCAGGATACGGAACACTCGGTGGAATTAAGATCAACGCAGACTGCGAAGTTCTTAAGCCAGACTGGGATAAGGTTCCTGGATTATTCGCTTGTGGTACAGATACCTGTACTATCTACGGAGATTCATACATGTTCTTATTACCAGGTAACACCATGGGCTACTGCTTAAATACCGGTCGTTTCGCTGGTGAAGGCGCTGCAGCATACGTTCAGGAATAATCGTAATCGCGAAGCGATTGCGATTACGCGACCTCTCGCGAAGCGCGTTAAATGAGGTCGCTCTATAGCAAAAAAACGATGAAAGACTGACTCCTTTCTGAGGAGTCAGTCTTTTTTTGGCTCCGCGAGAATGCGCACGCTTTTGCAGATGCAGTTCTGTGACTTCGACAACACTTTTTTTAAACTTGTCGACAAACTGTCTGTTCGATAAAAACTTAACGAAGAAATCGCGATTTTATTGGATTTATTCGGTTGTGAATGTCCTTTTTTGGTGGTAAAATATATTCAGTATCATGCCCTTGTTATGAAGGCAAATATATTTAAAGAAAGAGGGAAATTATGGGTACAGTTCAATTAACCATCGATGGTTATAAGATTGTGGCTGATGAGACTAAGACTGTCCTTGAGGCAGCTTTAGACAACGGAATCTATATTCCACACTTATGCCATCACGAGAACCTTCATGAAAACGGCGGTTGCCGTCTCTGCGTTGTTAAGCAGGAAGGAGTTGAAGGTGTGATTACTTCTTGTTCTGTAAAGGTTCAGGACGGAATGGTAATCAATACAAAGGATGAGCAGGCAGAAGCAATTCGTAAGCTCTCTTGCGACTTTATGTTCAAGACTCATCCATCTGAGTGTACTGGATGTCCTAAGTACGGAAAATGCCAGCTTGCTTCTATTTCTCAGTATGTAGGAGATACTGGTCGTGATTTACGCGAATGCCAGATTCGTGTAACTGCAGATGAGACCAATCCATTAATGCTTCATGAGATGCATCGTTGTATTCTTTGCGGACGTTGTGTACGTGCCTGCGGAGAGATGCGTGGAGTTGGAGCACTTAAGTTTGAAAAGGTTGACGGAAGAATGCGTGTAGTGATCAACGGCGATAGCCTTGAGGCTGCTGGTTGCCGCTTCTGTGGTGCCTGCGTTGAGGTTTGTCCTACCGGTTCCATCCGTGATAAGGTTGGCGTATTTGATGCCGATCTTCCAAAGGAGCGTGCTTATGTTCCTTGTCGTGAGGCTTGTCCTGCACATGTTGATGTACCAAAGTATATCCGTTTTATCAACGAAGGAAATTATGCAGCTGCGGCAGCAACTGTTCGTGAAAAACTTCCAATTCCAGAAATTTGTGGTTACATTTGTGTTCACAACTGTGAAGGAAAGTGTAAGAGACAGTTCTTAGATGAGTCTGTTTCTATTCGTGACTTAAAGCGTTTCGCTTGCAGTCAGGATGATGGAGCATGGAAGGAAAAAGCATTCCAGAAGCCAGATACTGGCAAGAAGATTGCCGTTATTGGTTCTGGTCCTGCAGGACTTACCGTTGCTTACTATATGAGAAAGCTCGGACATGCTGTAACTGTATTTGAGAAACTTCCACAGGCTGGTGGACAGATGCGCTATGGTATTCCAAGCTATCGTTTACCTCGTGAAATTCTCGATAAGGAAATTGATTATATCAAGTCAATTGGCGTAGAAATTAAGTGTGACTGTGCTGTTGCAAGTGCAACTGAATTAAAGAAGGATTACGATGTAGTTTACGCTGCAGTTGGTACTCATGCTGGTAACAGACTTCCACTTGAGAACAACGATTTACCAGATGTTTATTTAAACGCAGACTTCTTACGTGCACAAAATCTTGGACAGCCACTTCCAGTTGGTGAGAACGTAGTCGTTCTCGGTGGTGGTAACGTAGCAATTGACTGTGCTGAAACCGCTGTACGTCTTGGTGCTAAGAAGGTTATCATGACCTGTCTTGAGGCTCCAGATAAGATGACAGCAGCAGCTGACGAAGTTGCATGGGCTAAGGAAGACGGAATTATCGTTGAGAATTCAAGAACCTTCGATGCAATCGTTGCTGAAAATGGAAAGGTTACAGGTCTTACTGTAACAGGTATCGAAGGACTTAGCTTTGGACCTAAGGGACCTGAGTTCACAAGAATTCCAGATTCAACTGTTACCTTCCCTGCAGATACCGTTATTTTTGCGGTTGGACAGCATCCAGACATTACCGAAGATTTCGGAGTAGAGCTTAACCGTGGTCGTATCGTTGCTGATCCAGCAACCTTCGCTACCTCAGTAGAAGGTATCTATGCATCAGGTGACTGTGTAACAGGTACCCAGTCAGTCATTCGTGCGATTGCGGAGGCAAGACTTGCTGTATCTGCTATGGATAAGTTCCTTGGTGGAGACGGAGTGATTGATGAAGTTCTTGCTCCTGAGCAGGATGCAAACGCTTGCATCGGCAAGGCAGAAGACAAGCACAGAGCACACAGAGGCGAGCCAAAGACTGTTGCTGCGGCAGAGCGTGTAAATAACTTTGATCCTATGGACTTTGGATTTGCATGTGGAGATTGCGCAGGCGCAGAAACTGAGAGATGTCTCCAGTGTGATTTAAGACTTCAGATTGCACCTCAGAAATTCTGGAGCGATTATGTTCCTGAGGAAGGAGGCGCACAGTAATGAAGAATTTATTAGTATTAAGCTGTTTAAAGGATGACAATTATGCTCATATTTCTGAGTATTTAATGTCAGAAAAGCTTGCCGATGTTAAGGCAGGTGTTGCAAAGAAGGCTGCTGAGTTAGATGCAAATGTTTTATACCTTCTTCCAGAAGGCTGCAAGGCTGACGTTGATGGAGAGGTTCGCTATGGAGCCTATAATCCAACTCTTGGAAATCCATATGCAGTAGCTCAGTTATTAGTAGGAAATCTTCCTCGTCCAATGATTTTGGATGACTTCGTAGCAGTTTACGAGGATCAGGCAGTTTCTGTGATTCTTCCAGAGGAAGCGTATGTGCTTGCAACTGGAAAGAATGTTCGCTTCGTATCTGTTAACAAGGATGGAAAGAGCGAAATTAAAGAAGTTGAAATCGGAACGAAAGCTGCAGATATCTGTGATGTTTCAGGTGCAAAGGCTGTATTAATCGGCGGACAGAAGGGTACTTTTGTTAAGCCAGAAGCTCTTGCAAACTATGAAATCACTGATGCAGAAACCGACAACTCACTTACTGTCATTGCACAGACTGACTGTATGGTAGATACCGCAGTTAAGATTTGTGAGCAGAACTGGACATCATCTTGTGGCAAGTGTGTTCTTTGTCGTGAAGGATCTCTTCAGTTTAAGATGATTTCTACTGATATGACTACTGGTAAGGCAAAGGCAACTGACCCAGACTTAATCAAGGATGTTGCTTCATTAATCAAGGTTGGCGCTTACTGCCCATTCGGACAGGGAATGACCAATCCACTTACCTCAGCACTTGAGGTTGCTCCAGACGAATTTGAGGAGCATATCAAGAAAAAGTCTTGCAAGTGTGGCGTATGCTACAAGGCAGAGGCTGTATACGTTATTCTTCCAGATCTTTGTACTGGATGTGAAGACTGTGTTGATGAGTGTCCAGAGGACGCAATCGAAGGTAAGAGCGGATTTATTCACATGATTGATCAGGATATGTGTGAGCAGTGTGGCAAGTGCGTATCTGCATGTGATGAAGATGCAATTGTGAAGTGGGAAGATGCAAAGCTTCCTAAGCTTCCAAAGAAGCTTACCAAGTGTGGAAAGTTCTAATACAAATATTTATCAAAAGAGAGCTCAAACCTTTGAGCTCTCTTTTTGCTGTATAGGAAATTGCTCCAATTTCCTATACAGTAAATTTGACGACCGCTAAGCGGGTGGTATGCTATAATATTTATCAACTAAGATAATGAAGCAGGAAGTATAGGGATTCATTTTATGGATAAAACAGATTTTTTATCTCTTGTAAAAATTTTGCAGGAGTCAGCAAGAGAATGCATGATTCATGAGACCAACATGACGGAGAAGCCAGTGCCAGATCCGAAGGAAGATTCTCCATTAGATCCAAGGGTTTATGAGTGGAGAACATTGGCAGCTGAAGAATTAGAGCAAATTGCAAAGCAAAAGAAGGCTGAGGGAATTGAATTTTCTCCAGATGAGCTACTGTCAGTGGAGGGAGTTCGTGCGGCAAAGCCGTATCCTGCAAAGGATATGAATGAGGGGAATATTACCATAGATACGATTTCCATAGATACTAGAAATGGAAAGACCAGGCTTAGCATCTTAAAGCCAGAAGGTGGAGCAACATTAAAGCCTGTACTTGTATTTTTCCATGGAGGCGCATTTATTGCAGGAACTGTGGAGGCAACCTATCCATTTTGCAAGGTGATTGCAGAGCAGGGGGATGCAATCGTCGTCTGTGTGGAATATCGTCTTTCACCAGAAAATTATTATCCAGTTGGGTTGCATGACTGTTACGACGCCTTTGACTGGGTTTGCAACCATGCTGCTTCTATTGGAGGCGATGCATCTCGTGTCGCAGTTGGTGGAGATAGCGCTGGTGGAACCTTGGCATTAGGCGTAACAATTATAGAGCAGATGAGAGCAAAGCAGATAATGCTAGAAACCAAAGCGATTCCTTTGATGACCGACGCCGATGCAGAGCATCGCGTTGCGTTTCAGGCACTCGTATATCCAGCGGTTTTAGTGGATTCGATGCGATTACCGGATTACCGATGGCGCGCATCGGATTATGAAATCAGAGATGATGACACATTAACGCTTGGTGCTGCATTTTCGCTTGCTGCGTTGACGGGGCAAATGCCTCTTTTTTACATAGGAGAGCCAGGACATGTATTAGACCCTGTTGCGGCTCCGCTGTTAATGGATGATATTTCTTTTATGCCAAAGACGCTGATGGCGGTTTGTGAATTTGACTATTTAAGACTCCAGGCAGAAGCATTTTCAAGAAAGATGGAGCGTGAGGGTGTGTCACATCGAACTATTTTATATCGGGGAATGGACCATGAATTCATCAACCGAATGGGGTATTGCCCACAAGCTTATGATTTAGCAGTAGAAATTGCAAAAGAATTGAAAAATATATAAAACTTTTTGGCAAGATGATGTATCCTTTATTTATATGAGAAAATACATAAATATAGAAAATCGGAAATTAAGAATGTAGTAGGAGGTTTCTATGAAATTTTGCTTGAACGGTCATCAGATGGATGATAGTCATCGCTTTTGTATGGTATGTGGTTCATTGGCGGCGCCAGAAGCACCAGTGCCAGAACCGGTGGCAGAGCCAGAACCGGTGGCAGAGCCAGAACCCGTGGTAGTGCCACAGCCAGTCATTGCACCAGAACCAGTTACTCCGGTGGTTGCGGAAACTAAGCCAGCTTGGACAGATTCTTCGGCTTGGTCTGATCCAATTCCGGAGCCAGTGGTGGTGCCAGAGCC
This sequence comes from Agathobacter sp., assembly GCA_045641385.1. Classification (GTDB taxonomy): domain Bacteria; phylum Bacillota; class Clostridia; order Lachnospirales; family Lachnospiraceae; genus Roseburia. The sequence continues at coordinate 13,436 of JAZUGV010000085.1, forward strand.
AGAGATTATTCCAGAGCCAGTGGTAGCGCCAGAGCCAGAGATTATTCCAGAGCCAGTGGTGGTGCTAGAGCCAGAGATTATTCCAGAACCAGTGCCACAGCCAGTGTATCAGGAACCAGTGCCACAGCCAGTATATCAGGAGCCGGTGCCACAGCCAGTATATCAGGAACCAGTGCCACAGCCAGCGTATCAGCAACCGATACCACAGCCGGTGTACCAGGAGCCAGTATATCAGCAGCCAGAACAGCAGCCGGTAAAAAAGAAAAAGAAGAAAACAGGTTTGATTTTAGGAATACTGATTCCGGTCATTGTCATTTTATTGGGCGCAGCTGCAGCATTGTTATTGCCAATGTCACCATTTTATTTGTTGGGAACAAAGGCAGAAATCAATACGGTAGTGCAGCAGAGTGATTTGGCAGTGGAACCAGGATACCATGCTGCTTCGGTAACCTTTGCCTCAGGAGTGGATGCTTCCTTTTTATATCCAGCGGGAGCTGTATTAGAGGAGCAGTCTAACGGAGCATATCGCGTACTTTTATCACCGACTGACGAGAATCAGTTTATTGAGATAAATGGTCAGAAGGGAAAAATCAAATCTCTTGAAAAATATTTTGACCAGTATAAGAAAGATGCGGCACTCTGGGGAACCGTGAAGAGCTATGGTGAAATCCAGGAGATTACCGGCGTCGGCGAAAAGAAGGTTTACAGAAGAGAGCTTGGCATAGATATCAACGGAACCATATATAAGGTGTTCCGCTACGTAGAGGTATATAACGATTTCTATATTGAATACACCACTCGCAGCACCGGAGATATCGCTGGAATTAGTCATTTTATTCAGTGCCTGTATGCGTGCGCTGATGCATATGTAATTGCTGACGAACCACAGGTTAAGCCTGACGTTCCAAAGCCAGAGCCACAGGCTGAGATCACATATAAGTATTATGAGATTCCTGGTCTTGCGAATGTACCTTATCCAGAAAATTATTTGACAACTTACACCTATGATGAGGCGAACAACCATGATCTGATGTTGTATTTTGGAGACGATGCCATGGCTGAAATCTTCCTGTCAGTTGGATTTACGAGTGAGGAGGGGCTGTTAGACCATCTACATGACTATATGATGGCCAATATTTATAGCGACTTTACAGACGTTGAAAAGAGTGAACTTGCAACCATGACTGGAATGCTTGGAAATGTTTTATATTGCTATCATTATACCTTTAAGGTGCAAGGAGTAGATTATAATTCTTATCTGTTTGCAACGAATGTAGACGGCAACTATTGGGGATATTACAGTGTAGCACCAGCCTCAAAACAGGATGTCCAGGAGCTGTTCCTTGATGCAATGGTGAACCAGATTGAGTTCTATTAATTGGTGAAAATAGGCAAAATCTAAAATAAGTATAAAATTATAAACAATTAGTAAAAAGAAACTGTTTGCAATTGACAACTATTTTGAGTGAGAATAGAATGACATATACCGCAAATAGTTTCTTTTTATTTGTTTCAATTTATATACGATACCGAAAAAATGAAAGGAGAAGCCTATGTTTAACTGTGATACAGGTCCAATGGAGCGGATGCATATGATGCATGGAAATCAGTTTATCATTGGACTAAAAGAGCGCTTTGATGTGACGCGAAAAGAGCATGACCTAAAAAAGGTTGAACTACAGATTATCTCTTATCTGAGTATGGCCAGTGATGAGGATAATACCTCTTCGGATATTGTGCGAAATCTTCATATGAATAAGGCGATGGTTTCAAAGACCTTAGATGCCCTGAACAAAAGAGGTTTGGTAGAATTTCGAACCGATGCGAAGGATCGCAGATATGTACATTACTATACAAGTGAGCAGGCCAGGCCGATTTTAGATAAGCTGAATGAGGTATGGGAATACACTAAGATAAATCTTTTTAAGGGATTAGAAAAAGATGAAGTTGATGAATTTTTCCGCATTGCCAGAATTATGCACACAAATATGATGGAAATGCAGGAGAAGGAGGATAAAAATTAATGTCAAAGAATTCTACAAAAAGACAAAAGGCTTCAGGAATGCTAAAGCTTTTTTGGCAAAATTTAAGAGCGCCAGAATGGCTTTGCATCGTAATTGGAGTCATATTTATTGTGGCTCAGGTTTGGTTAGATTTACGTTTGCCAGATTTCATGAGTGATATCACAAAGCAGATCGCTATGCCAGATGGAAGCATGAAGGAAATCTGGGCAGCAGGAGGAAGAATGCTTCTCTGTGCAGGTGGAAGTATGCTGGCATCGGTTGCGGTTGCAATCAGTGCATCGCGTATGTCATCAAACTTTGGTGCAAATTTACGTGAGAAATTATATCTCCGTGTACAGTCCTTCTCGATGGAGGAAATCAATCGTTTCTCCACCGCAAGTTTAATTACCCGATCAACCAACGATATTACTCAGATTCAGATGTTTATCGTTATGGGGCTTCAGGTAATCGTAAAGGCACCAATCACTGCGGTATGGGCAATTTCCAAGATTTGGAACAAGGGTGTGGAATGGACCACTGCTACAGCAATCACTGTTGTGTTACTGCTGTTAGCGGTAATCCTTCTTTTAAAGCTTGTCAGACCAAAGTTTAAGATTATGCAGAAACTTACGGATAACTTAAACCGTGTTACCCGTGAGAACTTAAATGGTCTTTCGGTCGTTCGTGCTTATAATGCAGAAGGTTTCCAGGAAGAAAAATTTGAGGAGGCCAACGATGACCTTACAAGAACTTCTTTATTTACCATTCGTGCAATGAGCTGCATGATGCCGTTTATCGGAGTTCTTTTGAATGCCCTTTCCGTTGCAATCTATGCCATCGGAGCTGTAATGATCAACAATATTAAAGTAAATATTCCTACTGATTTTACAGATATGGTGGCTGTCATGGGCGCTGTAGAGAGCGTAAAGGAGCGCGCAGTAGTATTTTCGGATATGGTTGTTTTCACTTCCTATGCAATGCAGGTTGTTATGGCATTTATGATGCTTGTTATGATTTTCATCCTTATGCCTCGTGCTTCTGTAGCAGCAGAGCGTATTGGTGAGGTATTAGATACCAAGCCAACCATCAGCGATGGCGACCAGGTAGAGGGAATCGCTGGAAAAGAAGGTGAAATCGAATTTAGAGATGTCAGCTTCCGTTATCCAGATGCAGCGGAGGATATGTTAGAGCATCTTTCCTTTACTGCGAAAAAGGGCGAAACCGTGGCAATCATCGGTTCGACAGGATGTGGTAAGACTTCAGCCATCAATCTGATTCCTCGTTTTTACGATGCAACACAGGGCGAGGTACTTGTGGCTGGAAGAAATGTTAAAGAGTACACCCAAAAGGCACTTCACAACAAGATTGGATATGTTTCTCAGAAGGCGTTTATGTTTAAGGGAACCATCGCTTCCAACTTAAAGTTTGGAGATAACGGAAAGGGTGAGATTACCGACGAACAAATCGAAAATGCTCTTGATACTGCTTGCGCTACTTCCTTTGTAGGCAAGAAGGAAGATGGTATAAATAGCGAGGTAACCCAGGGTGGTAACAACTTCTCTGGTGGACAGAAGCAGAGACTTTCGATTGCTCGTGCAATTGCAAGAGACGCAGAAATATTAATCTTTGATGATTCTTTCTCTGCATTAGATTACAAGACAGACCGTGCAGTTCGAAACCTTTTGGCGGAGCGCTGCAAGGATACAACAAAGATTATTGTTGCCCAGCGAATTGGAACCATTCTTAATGCGGACAAGATTCTCGTTATGGATGAGGGAAAGATTGTTGGACAGGGAACTCATAAACAGCTTATGGAAAGCTGTGAAGTATATCAGCAGATTGCACTTTCACAGTTGACCGAAGAAGAATTGGCATAGAAAGGAGGATAAAACTATGGCACATGGAAGACCTGCTTATAGAGTAGAAGATCAGAAAAAATATCCTGGCGCATGGAAAAAAATCCTCCGCTACATCAAGAATTACTGGGTAATTTTAATTATCGCAATTGTTTGTTCCATTGGTGGCTCGATTTGTACCTTAAAGGGGCCAGACTGGATGGCTGAGATTACAAATACGATTCAGGCAGCAATCCCTACAAGTATGGATGCAGACTTTTCTAAGCTGGACATCGATATGGGAAGAATCTGGGATATCATCGGAATGCTTGCCATCATCTATGGAACTGGCGCAATTTTGAACCTGATTCAGGGACAGATTATGGCATATCTGACGCAGATGGTTTCAAAGCGCATGCGTACAGATATTTCGAAAAAAATCAATCGCCTGCCAATGGCTTTCTACGGAAAGACCACCACAGGTGATGTGTTAAGCCGTGTTACCAACGACGTTGATACTATCGGACAGGCACTCCATCAGAGTGTAGGAGCTTTGATCTCTGCAGTCACTTTGTTTGTTGGATCCATCATCATGATGCTCCGCAGCAATGTCATCATGACACTTGCCGCAATTGGAGCAACCATTCTTGGATTTATCATCATGGGAATTATCATGGGTGCTTCACAAAAATTCTTCCGCGCACAGCAGAAGATGCTTGGTGAGGTAAATGGATTTGTGGAAGAAGCATATAGCGGACATAACCTGATTAAGTCTTATAATGGTGAGGAAAATGGCCGCAAAATCTTTAATGACATCAATCAGAGACACAGAAAGGCTGCATTCTCAGCACAGGCGCTTTCAGGACTAATGATGCCTTTGATGGGCTTCATTGGAAACCTTGGATATGTGGCAGTCTGCGTTGTCGGCGCGAAATTAGTCATCGATGGAAAAATTACCTTTGGTGTGATTGTTGCATTCATGATTTACGTTCGTCTGTTTGTTCAGCCACTTTCTCAGATGGCACAGGGAATGCAGGCCCTTCAGTCTGCATCAGCAGCGGGTGGACGAATCTTTGAGTTCCTCGAAGCAGAGGAAATGGAAGAAGAGTCTTACAAGACCGCAATGCCTGAAAAGGTTGAGGGACATGTAGAGTTTGACCACGTTCACTTTGGCTATAATCCTGAAAAGATTATTATTAATGATTTTAGTGCCGAGGCAAAGCCGGGACAAAAGATTGCAATCGTTGGACCAACGGGAGCTGGAAAGACAACCTTAGTAAATCTGTTGATGAGATTTTACGAGTTAAATTCTGGAGATATTCGAATCGATGGTGTATCGACAAAGGATATGAAGCGAGAGGATGTACATGATCAGTTCTGTATGGTACTTCAGGATACATGGATGTTCGAGGGAACCGTGCGAGAGAATCTTGCATATTCAACCCCAGGAGTAACCGATGAGCAGATTATAGAGGCATGTAAGGCCGTTGGACTTCACCGCTTTATCAAGTCGCTTCCACAGGGATATGACACTGTCCTGACAGACTCAGTAAACCTTTCACAGGGACAGAAGCAGCAGCTCACGATTGCACGTGCAATGATTGAGGATCGTCCAATGTTGATCCTCGACGAGGCAACCTCTTCCGTAGATACACGTACAGAAATTAAGATACAGCAGGCAATGGATGCGCTGATGCAAAACCGTACCTCCTTTGTCATTGCACACCGCTTATCAACCATCAAAAATGCAGATATCATCCTGGTATTAAAGGATGGTGATGTCATCGAAAGTGGAAACCACGACGACCTCATGAAACTCGGTGGATTTTATAGCGAATTGTATAATAGTCAGTTTGAGCCAGAGCAACAAGCAGGGTAGCAGACTTCGCTCAACAGGCTACTGTGCTAGCACAGTGTAGCCTGTATGAGCGAAGTCTGAGATCCGGCGACTGCCGGATCAGCGAGACGAAACGCAGTGGAGTCGGGCTGAGGCCCTGCTTGCTGCGAAGCTGCAGAGTCAGCGAGATGAAGCGAAGCGGAATCGAGCGAGTTTCTTATAAGTAACTGCATACTTTCTGGTGGCGATGCGCTTAGGGGAAACACCCGTCCACATCCCGAACACGATGGTTAAGACTTAAGCGGCCGATGATACTATGTTGGAGACGGCATGGGAAAGCAGGTGGCTGCCAGATTTATGGGCTTGTAGCTCAGCCGGTTAGAGCGCACGCCTGATAAGCGTGAGGTCGGAAGTTCGAGTCTTCTCAAGCCCACTGCAGAGAAATCTGCATATTGTA
>JAZUGV010000086.1:0-33632 GCA_045641385.1 Agathobacter sp.
TCTAAATAAATTATTTTTTCCATACATTACCTCTTTCTATATTGCACCGCTTTGCCAGTCCATCATATCCTGCAAAGTTGTGTTATCAACAACCTCATTGACTGCATCGTTAATCTTTTTCCAAAGAATAACGCTAACGCAGCCATTTGCCTTATCGCACTCTCCATCTTCTGCCTCAAGGCAGGAAACCGGTGCGAGCGACCCCTCTGTCACTCGTAACAGTTCTCCGATTGTGTAATTCTTTGGCTCGCGAGTCAACAGATATCCACCCTGCGCACCTCGTATGCTCTTTACAAAATCAGCCTTATTTAACATAGAGATGATCTGTTCCAAATATTTTTCTGAATAATTATGACGTGCGGCCATATCCTTTAAGCTCAATGGCTTATCAGAATCATTCGCAGCCAGCTCCATCATAATCCTCAATGCATATCGCCCCTTAGTTGAAATTTTCACGACAGTTCTCCTCTTTTAATTCCTAGTAGAATACTATACTATAAAATCCTACTTGTCAAGTGGGATTTAAAAAGGGCATAAAAAAACCGAGCGCTCTGCTTCGAATCATACCCAATAAACGCTACCTGAATTTCCAACTCCCCCCAGGCACCCCTACGTCACATGAAAGCTTTCCCTTAGGGCTGCTGTGTTCCCACCCTGACCCGGTTCGAGAATTTCCATTGCGTAAGACCCAGACGTCAACGCCTTCCATTCAGGGCTGCTTCACCAGAAGAACCCTCTGCAGAGCATCACCCCAACTATAGCGGATTGTTGGTTCAAGGCACCGCTACCACCCCGGCTGCTCGGAAATTTAAGTATAATTGCTTATTTATAGAATGTCAAGGACTAGGCCTGCTCCTTCTGCTGTTTCTTACGCGCTCGCAGTCCTCTAAAATAATCGCTGAGCATCAAACTGCATTCTTCTCCCAAAACACCGGTCTCCATCGGAACCTGATGATTAAAAGAATCCATTTGAAGAAGATTAATCACAGAACCAGCGCATCCTGCCTTTGGATTCATCGCCCCAATAACAACCTTACCCATCCGGCACTGAACAATTGCTCCGGCGCACATTTGACAAGGTTCTAAAGTAACATACAAAGTACAGTCCTCTAGCCGCCAGTCTCCATATTTTTTACTCGCTTTTTTTATTGCTATAATCTCTGCATGTGCAAGCGTATTCTTGTCTGTATTTCGCCGATTATATCCACGCGCTATAATTTTACCGTCACACACTATTACGCAGCCAATTGGAACCTCATCCAATGCCTCCGCTTTTCGAGCAAGGCGAAGTGCCTCTTTCATGAATTTTTCATCTAAACTTTTCATCTTCATATGCTCTATTCTTAATCTAAATCGATATAATTGAAACCCCTTTTCAGAACTATTATAATACAAGATAGTAGCACGAATATATAGTTTTAGATATAGCGATGGATGAAAATAATGCAGTTTACTTACGAAACCCCTCGACTAATATTAAAAGTGTTAAAAGCTGACAATTCCACGGCAGGTTCTGTTTTGGATTTCTATTTACGCGATCGAGAGTTGTTTGAACGCTATGAGCCAGATCGCGTGCCCAACTTTTACGACCTTGGATTCCAAAAAACTGTATTAAAATACGAATATAATCTTGCTGTCAAGGGGGAGCATGTTCGATTTTATGTTTTCCGCAAGGAGGCTCCGGATATAATTATTGGAACTGTCTGTTTACATGACATTCAAAAAAACTACTATAGCAGCTGCGAGATTGGATATAAATTTTCCTCCGAATTTCAGCGACAGGGCTACGCCACCGAAGCAATTAATTACTCTCTGATTACAGTTTTTGAAGACTTGTCTCTTCATCGTGTCAACGCTTGGGTCGATATAGATAATATAGCCTCTGTTGAGTTGCTAAAAAAGCTTGGATTTATACAGGAAGGTTACTGTAAAGATTTCATCAAGATGCGCGGAAAATGGCGCGATCATCTTCAGTTTTCCATACTAAATCCATTTGACTCCACAACTATTTAGCAAATTATCTGACTACTTATCCACAATATCCACATAAAATAGTGCATAAGTAGCGCATAGGTACTATTTGTTATGCGGAAGAAAGGAAGCCATGAACGATAATATCCAGATGTCAGTCTCATCAATTGTATCAAATAACGAAAAAAAGCAAATTTATGTATCCTTCTCGGACGACTCACGAACAGCAGAGGTAGTGATTCCAGATGCCAAATGCATCCGCAATAATGGTTTCACCGAAGAAGAGGTCGCTGCGCTTGAGTTTTATGCTATCAGCCACAAGGAAGAAATCACAGATATTGCCAAAAAAATCAATGTGATGGACGCATTCTTAAAATAGACTTACGGAGACGAAACACACTTCGCGAGTTTCGCTCTGATTAGCTATCGTCAAATCGCCTCGCACGCAAGCATGCAGTCGATATTCCTCGTCGCCATAACAAAAAAGCCCTGTGACAAATCACATGGGCTTTTTTCTTTACTCACCAGGTTCAGGTGAAATTACTTTTCCGGTATTCCAAAGAAGAGCTACTCTGGATGCTGCATCCTTTTTATCTTCTTCTGAGCGATAATCGATGTTCACAGTATGGCATCCACAGTCCAGACAATTTACATAAAAGCAATTTCCTTCCTGCTCTAACAACCCTGCACCTCCACAATGAACACAGTCCTCTAATTCAAGTTCATCAAATAAATCCATTACTATCTCCTATCCGCAAGCATTTCTCTTGCCTCATTCAATACCTCTTTAAACAAATGTATCATTTCGTCATGATACTGCACTATATATCCATATTTTTCTTCTTTGGCTGCATCTTCAAGCCTTCTGCACTGCTCAAACAAATCCATTGCTCCAATCGTCTTTGCATTTGACTTAAGAGAATGCACTCTGACTCGATAAGCAGTCAAATTATTCTGTTGGAGGGACTGCTTTAATTCTTCCATAATGTCATTCTTTGATTCTAACAGAATACTCAAGGCTTCATAGAACAATCCGTCCATGCCAGCACAGTATTGCATTGCAACATCGTAATCTAAAAGTTTCTTTTTCTCAGACTCCGCTTTTGACTCTTCTGTCGCCTGCTCTTCTATCTTTTCAGAAGGCAAATATTGCACGAGGATACTCTGAAGATTATCCCACAAAATTGGTTTACTCAGATAATCATGAAAACCTGCTCGCATATAGCTGTCTCGTGCTCCATCAATGGCATTTGCCGTAAGTGCAATCACAGGAGTTTCCGCACATAAATTACCTTCTAGCTCCTTACTTAACCGAAGCGTTTCGATTCCATCCAAAATAGGCATCATATGATCTAAAAATATCAAATCATATTTTTTCGTTTTCATTTTTTCAAGCGCATCCTGTCCGCTCATACAGGTATCAACCTGAATCTGTGAACTTCTCAAAAGGCCTTGGAGAACCTTTAAGTTCATTGCATTGTCATCAACCGCAAGAAGAGTTGCCGTCGGTGCAGTAATTCCTTTATGTGTTGCAGCCTTCTCTCTGCGCTTCTTCTGCTCCTCAAAATATTTGCCATATACACCTAGCGAGGTCTCATTTGTAATCTTCTGCGGAATCACAACAACAAATTCAGAGCCAAATCCATACTCACTTTGCACCTCGATGGTTCCTTCCATCATTGTGACAAGCTTCTTTGTAATCGCAAGTCCAAGGCCTGTTCCCTCAATATTGCGATTGCGCGAATAGTCTAAACGCTCAAAATTCTCAAACAGTTTTTTTCGATCTGCTTCCTTGATTCCAATTCCAGTATCCTTTACTGAAATTTTAAGCTTAAACTGATTCCCTTCTCGAATGCTTTTAAGCGACAAGGTAATACTTCCTTTGTGAGTATACTTGACAGCGTTATTCAAAAGATTAATCATAATCTCTCGAATTCGCTTCTCATCCCCCCACAGCCCCTTTGGCAGTGAACGATCAATATCCAGATATAGGTCCAAATTCTTCTCATCTGCCTTGTGCTTGGTTATTTGAATTACAGACTCTAATAAATCTCCCGTCTGATATGAACTTTCAAGCAGCTCAAGCTTGCCTGCTTCAATCTTTTCCAGATCCAGAATATCATTTACAATTTCCAGCAAATGATTGCTGGCGCTTTTGATATTCGCAGAATACTCTCTAATCTGACAATTTGCCGTCTCCATGGTAATAAGCTCGTTCATACCAATAATTGCATTGATAGGTGTACGAATTTCATGCGACATATTTGCAAGAAACTCCGATTTTGCTCGGTTTGCTTCCTGCGCTCTGGTTGCAAGATTACGTGCCTGTAAAAATTTACTGGTTGCATCCGCAACTGAGAATATTAAAACGGAATACAAGCCAATAATCAAAAACAGCCCGTCAACTCTATATGCCTGTCCAATAATATTTAAAAAACAAATCTCAAGGATTGCACAGACAATTAACGCCAACAGGCCATATGCCTGAACAATATACTCCCTATGATCCAACACAAAAATATCGAAAGCAAACAGACAGAGAACAACTAAAATGGTTGCCGCCAAAATAATGTTCATAATTGGCATCGTAACTTCAAAGCTGGCAATATCTGTAAAATGCAGCGTTGTCATAACGACAAAATCAAGAACAAGCACGATGTCTAACAACATGAAAGTCTTATGATATCGATGCTCCATAAGGCCATTTGCATATACGTAATATAAATACGGAATCAGCATAGTAATCATATAGCTAACTGTTCCATCTACATAATAATTATCCATCCAGAACTGGTAAAGATAACTGTCGAGAATACACCAAACCGCTGCCATCACAACAGCCATCGCAAGGTATGACAATGGTATGCTTGTATGCAGACGCACCTTAAGAATAAGGCAAATCACAAAAATTCCTAAGGCAATGATTGCCAGGACCATGGATAGAGCTAACTGAAGCGCATTCTCACGAAACAGCCTTTTCAAAATCCCATACATATTTCCAATGTATATATCATTGAAATAAGCATAAGACCCATCTCCTGCGCGAACAAGCTCAATTGTTTTCCCACTGTCTATCGCATCTAATTCCAACGGAAAATACATTCGCTTTACATTTTCACCTGGAAATTTTTTATCCTTTTCCGTATGCTGAAGGCGCAACTCCCCATCTATGAAAACACTAAATTCCTTTCCTGTTGCAAAACACAGAACCGAATTTTGCGGAATATCAGATGGAAGTTCTGAAGTAAGGCGAATCACTTCTCCCTTTTCTGTAAGCACACGCGTGGGAAATTTCACTTCCTCTGTGCTCCCATCTGCCCGATGCAAAGTCCAGTCCAAATCCAGCACTTCACTTTGCGGACTAAAATAATCTTTATTTTTTGTAACAAACTGTCCGTAAATAAATATTCCGATCACAAACAGAAATATGAAAAACATACATAAATGTATGATATTCGCCACAGAATCCCGTTTCATCTCATTCTCTCTCACAACTAAATCCCAATCCTATATCATTTCTTATAATACCCTATAAATAGCGCATTATATTCGAAATTTTACCGAATGTTGACTACTCCGACAAGGGCATATAGTACCAAAGCGCAAAAAATCGTGGCATACAGGCATGCAGTCACTTTCCCTCGTTGACATAACACAAAAGGCTGCCCGAAATCTTCAGACAGCCTTTTGTGCTTTATTTTAGGATTGTAAATTTCTTATTAGAATAAGTGGCAAGCCATAACCAAGCTAGCAAATACTACTGATACCATAGAAAGTAACTTGATTAAGATGTTGATTGAAGGACCTGAGGTATCCTTAAATGGGTCACCAACAGTATCACCAACAACGGCAGCCTTGTGAGCTTCACTTCCCTTTCCGCCATGTACACCAGACTCGATATACTTCTTAGCGTTATCCCAAGCTCCACCAGCATTTGCCATGAAGATTGCGAGAAGGAATCCAGTTGCAGTTGCTCCACCAAGCATACCAACAACACCGTTTGGTCCAAGAACGATACCAACAACAACTGGTGTTACGATTGCAAGGATGGTAGGAAGAATCATCTCCTTAAGAGAAGCCTTGGTACAAAGTGATACGCAAGACTCGTAATCAGCTTCTGCAGTACCTTCCATAAGTCCGGTAATTTCCTTAAACTGACGACGTACTTCCTTAACAATTGACTGTGCAGCCTTTCCTACAGAATCCATAGTAATTGCTGCGAATACGAATGGAAGACAAGCTCCTACAAAAATACCCATAAGTACAACTGGGTTCATAATGCTGAGGTTTAACTCAAAACCAGCAGCTTCACACTTCTGAGTGTAAGAAGCAAGAAGTGCTAAAGCGGTAAGTGCTGCAGAACCAATTGCAAATCCCTTACCAGTTGCTGCAGTAGTGTTTCCTAATGAATCAAGAGCGTCTGTTCTAACACGAACCTCTGGATCAAGTCCAGCCATCTCTGCAATACCACCTGCATTATCAGCGATTGGGCCGTATGCATCAGTAGCAAGAGTGATTCCTAAGGTTGAAAGCATTCCAACTGCTGCAAGAGAAATACCATATAATCCAAGGTTTGCAGAATCAAATCCGCCAGATACACCGTAAGCTAACATTACGCAGATAACTACGATAACGATTGGTGCGATGGTAGAAAGCATTCCGAGAGAAATACCACCAATGATGATGGTTGCAGAACCAGTCTCAGACTGTCCAGCAAGCTTCTTGGTTGGACGATAGTTGTCTGAAGTAAAGTACTCGGTAAAGAATCCGATTAACACACCAGCAACAAGTCCTGCAAGGATCGCAAAGTAGAATCCAATATAATCTTTTCCAAAGAGGAACCATACAAGTGGGAATGCTGCAACTGCAATGATGATTGCAGAGGAGTTTGTTCCGCGACGAAGAGCCTTAAGTAAGGTAGCCTGCTCTGTGCTCTCTCCAGTACGTACGAAGAATGAGCAGATGATAGATACGATTACACCAACAGCCGCAAGTACCATAGGTACTGCAATGGCTTTTGCCATAAGACCTTCTTCAATACTAGCAAATGCAATAACACCTAAAGAGCATGCTGAAATGATAGAAGATACATATGACTCATAGAGGTCAGCGCCCATACCAGCTACGTCTCCTACGTTATCGCCTACGTTATCAGCGATAACAGCTGGGTTACGAGGATCGTCCTCAGGGATACCAGCCTCAACCTTACCTACAAGGTCAGCTCCAACGTCAGCAGCCTTGGTATAAATACCACCACCTACACGAGCGAAAAGTGCCATTGATGAAGCACCCATTCCAAAAGTAAGCATTGCTGCGGTAATTTCATTAAGTGGAAGCTTGAATACAAGCTTAAGTAATAAATACCAGATAGAGATATCTAAAAGACCAAGTCCAACTACTGTGAATCCCATTACAGATCCAGCAGAGAATGCAACTCGAAGACCCTTGTTAAGTCCATCCTGGCATGCGCATGCAGTTCTTGCATTTGCGCGGGTTGCGATGCTCATTCCAATAAATCCTGATAATCCTGAGAAGAATCCACCAGTGATAAATGCGAATGGTACGAACCATGTTAAGAAGTGTAATGCTGCCATGATGCATAAAAGAACGAACATAGCTGCAAAGAATACAATTAAGATCTTGTACTGGCGTGTAAGATAAGCCATAGCACCCTTACGGATGTTTCCAGAGATCTTAACCATGGTGTCGTTTCCTTCAGAAAACTTTAACACCTTGTTTGCCTGAATCAGCGCGAAAAGCAATGCGATGATTGAACCAGCAAGAGTGAACAAAGCTAAATAATTGTCCATAATAAATCCCTTCCTTTTCTTTTCCTTCTGTTTTGTGAAATAATAGACAAAGCCCATTACGGTAAAGAAGGCTGCAGGTCCCATAAGACTTACAGCCATTCCTCTATCTACTAAATTCAAATTAGCATACTAAAACAAACACTGTCAACGCATAACTTGTCGACAAGTTGACTTTTCCGACATTTCGCCTCGTTTTGTTGTATAAAATAGGGAGAAACACGATTCCCGCATTTCTCCCCTTTTAACACTATATTATTTTATACTAGCTGTAGGTCATATAATCTGCGATACAACCCTTCTTTTGCAAGAAGCTCCTGGTGCTTTCCTGCCTCCCGAATTCGCCCATGATGCATAACTATGATATTATCCGCATGCTGAATCGTAGATAGGCGATGAGCGACCATAATCGTGGTTCGACCATCCATCAATCGTTCTAACGCCTGCGTAATCAGAGCCTCTGTTTCCGTATCAATATTCGCAGTCGCTTCATCTAACACTAAAATGTTAGGATCATATGCCAGTGTTCTGGCAAAAGATAAAAGCTGTCTTTGACCTGTGGAAAGCGTGCTTCCCCGCTCCGTTACTGGTTCATCATATTTCTGCGGAAGATGTTCAATAAAGGAATCCGCATTTACCATATGTGCGGCTTCTTTCATCTGCTCTTCGGAAATGCTCTCCTGGCCCAGGGTAATATTACTTTTTATATCCCCAGTAAAGATAAATACATCCTGCTGAACCTGGCCAATCGATCCTCGGAGCACTGATTTATCTATTTCCTTTATATCAACACCATCTATCAAAATCTGACCCTTTTGTATATCAAAATATCGTCCAATCAAATTAAGAATCGTCGATTTTCCAGCTCCCGTTGCACCGACAAAGGCAACCTTCTGTCCTGGCTCAATCGTAAAGCTTACGTCCTTTAAAATCCAGTTTTCATCTTCGTAGGCAAACCAGACATTTTTAAACTCAATTTTACCATGGATATCTACCGTCTTTGGATTTTCAGGATTTTTAATATCTGGAGAAACATCCATGACCGCAAATATCTTATCTGCAGATGCTAAGGACGACTGTAGTGTACCAAACTGTTCCGCAAGCTCCTGTATCGGATCAAAAAAGTTACTAATATAGGTAATAAAAATGAAAAAGGTTCCAAGTGTAATATCACCATTTAATACAAAGTAGCTTCCAAATCCAATGACGAGTGCCCTCGCAAGCATAGACACAAAATAAATAATAGGTCGAAAGGTGGAAAAGATCATAATCTCTCGCCAGTTTGCCTTGTATAGCTCCCCCGACTTACTTTCAAATTCCCTGTACTTCTTTTCCTCGCGTGCAAAAATCTGAATCAAACGCATTCCCGACAAGTGCTCGGAAAGATATGTGTTGATTTCTGTAATTTTGGTTCGAACAACATCATAGGCCTTTCGTGAAAGAAACCGAAACACTGCCGTTAAAATTGCCACAAGTGGCAAAAGCATAAACGAAACTAGCGTCATGCGCGGGCTGATGGTAATCATTACAACGATATATCCAATAATACGCACGCTGTTCTTAAAAAGATTTACTAAAACCGATGTAAACAGCTCATTGATAGCCTCTGTATCATTGACTACTCTTGTCACTAGCTTTCCAACTGGTGTATTGTTAAAGAAGGCAAGCGACAGACTATTGATATGGTCAAATATATCTTCTCTAATTTTGTAAATTACATTCTGACCCATTTTCTGTAAAATCCAGTTGTTGAGCCAGTTTAAAACAAATCCAGACAACAAAACGCATAGATATAAGATTCCCATACCTAAAAGGCCGCGAAACTTCTCAAGATGCCCAATATTTTCTTCTATTAGATATGTATCAATCGCATCGCCAATAATGATTGGCTTATAAAGGTCAACTGTAATAATCCCGAGGACTAAGATAACGGCGATAATTACAACACCTATATGCGGTTTTAAATATTTCATTAATCGCTTCATATAAACCTCGTGACTATTCCTCGTTAATCAACTGATTTCTCTTTTCTCCAGCGGCAGCTTCTAACTGCTGCATTTCAAAAAGGTCGTGGTAGATGCCCTTTTGCGCCATCAGTTCTTCATGATTACCAAGTTCTGCGACTCTACCCTCTTCAAGTACCAAAATTTGATCAGCATTCTGAATGGTTGAAATTCGATGCGCAATTAAAATCGTAGTTTTTCCCTGACGCGTTTTCTTTAAATTGGCAAGAATCTTTTCCTCTGTATCAGTATCAACTGCAGAAAGTGCATCGTCCATAATCAGGATTGGCGCATCCATTAACCAGGCTCTGGCAATCGCACTTCTTTGCTTTTGCCCACCAGATAAAGTAACGCCTCGCTCTCCTACGACTGTGTCATATCCCTCTGGGAAATCCATAATGTTATCATGAACACAGGCATTTTGTGCAGCTTTCTTAATCGCATCAAAATCCTCGTTTTTTACTCCGAATGCAATGTTTGCACGCAGCGTATCAGAAAAAAGGAAATCATCCTGAGGTACATACGCAATTTTCTCGCGAAGATTTTTTAAAGGAATTTCATTAATATCTACGCCATCCACTAAAATCATTCCTGGCTCAGCATTAAATAGATGTAGCAGCAGATCCACCAAAGTAGATTTTCCCGACCCTGTTCTACCTACAATTGCCATAGTCATTCCCGGTTTTATATGTAGGTTAATGTCATTAAGGGTAATTTCTTCATTTCCCTTGTGCGTATAGGTCAGGTGATTAAAAACAATATCTCCCTTAATTTCAGGGACCTGAATTGCTTCTGCGCCCAATTCTTCATTGACTCCTGGAGCCGTCAGCTGCGACTTTGTTTCGAAAATTCCCTGGATACGCTTGATAGAAGCCCCTCCCTTTGAAATCATCTGAATAGAGTCTCCTACCGCAATCATTGGCCAAACCATCATCGTAATATACTGGTTATACGCAACGAATCTTCCCACAGATATTTTTCCTGCAAGTACGAGATATCCACCAAACAGGAGCGTAATCAACTCGGAAAGTCCAATCAAAAGCTCAAGGATTGGAATTACAACTGCCTGAAGCTTTGCAAGGCGAAGATTCTTTTTACGACATTCCTCGTTATATCTGAGAAACGCCTTATACTGAGCGCGTTCACGAACAAAAGCCTTTACCACACGAACTCCGGAAAAGCTTTCCTGTGTATAGTCCATTAAGTCAGAAACTGCCTGCTGACGATCGCTAAAGCGAGGAGCAACCAGTTTACCATAAAAGAACATTCCCCCTAAGATCAAAAGCATAGGTATCATCGTAATAAGCGTTAGCTTTAAATCGACATAGAGAATCATCTTTGCCAAAACCATGAGCGTCATAATGGTTGCATCAAATGCCGCAACCAACGCAATCCCAAGCGACATACGAATTGCTTCCATATCACTTGTAAAATAACTCATCAAATCTCCTGTTTTGTTTTCGTGATAAAAATCCACGTCCAAGGTCTCTAAATGATGAAACATATCATTGCGAATATCTCTTTCAATCGCTCTGCTGGCGCCAAAAAAGCAGTAGCGCCATAAAAAACGACCAATGGCTATTACTGCTGCTGCGCCCAGGAAAAGGGCCAGATATTTTAGCACATCTGACATTTGAAAAGATCCTTCCGTCAGACCATCTGTAATCATACCCGTCAGCTGAGGTATATATACATTAGCAATATCAACTGCAAAAAGGACAATGACTCCCCAAAAATATTTCCATTTATGCTTTTTTAAATATGACGAAATAAAACGAAACGGACTCACTTATAATTCTCCAGTCACTTTCTGATCATTTAATAAATTGGTAACACAGTAGTTATTTCTGCTTACCTGCTTGATGGAATAAAGATTCTCATCAGCCTGGTGAAGAAAATCCCACATATGTATGTTTTTCTCTGGAATCCCAACACATACTCCCTGCGACAAAGTAACCTGTGGGATGCATTTTGAAAATTTATGCTCAATATTTCTCTCTAAAATCTTTTCCTTTAACTCCTTCGCATACTCGACAGCCTGTTCAAAGCCGGCAGCCTCATAAATCACCACAAACTCGTCACCGCCGTAGCGTGCACAGAAGCCCCCATTTTTAATTGCCAGTTCACGTAGCACTTCCGCAACCGCGATAAGACATTCGTCACCACGCTGATGGCCATAGTTATCGTTATATTCTTTAAAGAAATCAACATCCATAATTGTAACGGCAAGAGGCATATGCCTCTCATAAGCCTCTGCAAAGATTTCTTCGGAATAGTCATTTAAGCGGAAACGGTTTGCGATCTTTGTAAGCGCATCCAGCTCAGATTTCTCAACAAGAATCTGGTTTTCCTCTTCAACCTTAAGACGCATCTGTGTTGCTGCCTCTAAGCTCTGGCGAAGAGTAATCACATTATTTACCATTGCTCTTGTTTCTTCCTGCATAAGCTCAGACAGCTCATAATATAGTCCTGCCGCCTGCAGATACTCCGCGCTTTTACCACTTTTTCGATAATACTGAATCTTTAATGAGATCAGCTTAAGCATCAAATCAGCGCTTCCTGCATCCTTAAGCAATGGCTCTATCACATCGATAACTGCCCAAAAATCATCATCCAATTCTGTTGCCAAGAGCATTTTTGCGTAATCAAAATAATCGTCTACATAATCAAGGATTGCCATATTGCATGGGATTTCCTTGCTAATTTCACTGACAACAGCATTTCTTTTATCAAAAGCTCCCTCTTCGTGATAAAGAATCGCCTCAGCCGTCAACGCAACATTTCGATCCAGATCGGTCACAAAAGACCAGTGTTCCTTTTTTAAAGTGCGTACAGAATCCTCTGCTGCCTCGAAATAGCCAAGTTCCACCAGCGTCTTCATTCGATTGCACTCCAGGGCAAGTAAACAACTGTGTATATTTTCATTTAACGGAACGGAGTAGAAAAATTCATAAGCCCTCTTATAATATCTCTGCGCTTCCTGATATCTTCCGCTTCGATGAAATAGTCCACCCAGATTAATATTTAACATTGCCTCTGTCTCTTTACAATTATGCTGAGCCGCATACTTAACACCATTTGAATAGTATTCAAGAGCCAAAGGAATATTTCCACTATTAAAAGCTTTGATTCCCAAAAAATTATAGCAGTTGGACATCAATTCATATTCGCCACCCTGGTCCAAAAAGCAAACTGCCTGATTTAAAGAAGCATAAAAATTCTTACCGTCATTTAAGGCATAATAAACCAGACCGCTATAATAATATCCAAATCCAAGCAAGGTAAGGTCCTGCTCTTTCGTCGCATATTCAATTAAGTCCGTACAGCATTTCAATGTCAATTCAGGATTTGCCATACAATTAAGTTCAATCTGTTCAACCCATTTCTGAACAACTTCACTATACTTAGAAATCTCCATAGCAACACCTCGCTTAAAGGATTACCTAGCCATTTTATGTCTGTAAATAATATTGCTTAGCTCCGCAAACTGTTCTAAAGAAAGTGCCTCTCCTCGAATGGTTGCAGGAACATTCAATTCCTCAATACACTGCTGCAATTCTTCTTTTGAAAGCTGAAATGCTCCAAAATTTGATAACCCATTTACAAGAGTTTTTCTTCTCTGGTTAAAAGATGCGCGAATCACCTGAAATAACAATTTTTCGCTTTCCACTGAAACTGGAGATTCCTTATGCAGGGTAAGACGTATTACAGCACTGCCTACATTTGGCTGTGGCATAAAACAGCTTGGTGGAACGTCGACCATGATTTCTGGATTCGCATAATATTGAACCGCCAAAGAAAGTGCCCCATAATCTTTTGACCCTGGGCCCTCCTGCATTCGATCAGCCACTTCCTTCTGCACCATAATGGTAATGGACTCAAGCGGTACGTGGCTTTCAAACAATCCCATAATAATCGGAGTAGTTATGTAATACGGTAAATTTGCAACAACCTTAATCGGCTTTCCCGCATTTCGCTCCATTGCAAGCTTCGCAATATCAACCTTTAATATATCGTCATTTATTATGGTTACATTATCATATTCAGACAGGGTGTCCTCTAAGATTGGAAGAAGATTTGTATCGATTTCTACTGCAACAACCTCTCTTGCCGCTTCACAGAGATACTGTGTCATGGTTCCAATTCCCGGGCCAATCTCAAGAACAAAATCATCCTTTGTTACCCCAGCCGATTCTATGATTTCCTCCAAAATAGATGGATTAATCAAAAAGTTTTGTCCAAATTTTTTTTGAAAACGAAATCCGTATTTTTGAAGGACTTCGATCGTATTTTTAGGATTTCCAAGATATGCCATAGCATCTCCTCATTCTAAACACATTTACATTATATTGTATCACGAAAAAGCAGGGGTTGTATAGCAACACGCCCCTAAAAATCAAATATGAATCCTGTAATCGCATCAACACTGTCTTCGATTTGATCCTTCGGATTTATCGTGGGAATACCATCGCCTTTTTGCTCGCCATAATCACCAAAAAATGCATGACAACCTCCATCAATGATATACTCCGAATACGTCTCTGGAAGATTTTTCTTACACTCCCCATACTTTTGTCTATTTAAAACATAATCCTCAGAACCATAAATCAGCATCACCTTAAGATTGGTTTTAGACAAATCCTTAGACGAATACGCTCCTAATAAAATTAGGCCACGATACTCATCACTATGATCCGCCAAATGATACGCCGCCATTGCTCCGCCCAGAGAGTGGCCCGCCAAATACCAGTCTTCCACCATCGGGTAACTTTCCTTCGCCTGCGCAAGGACATCTTTCGCAACGTTATAATCTAAAATTGCCAGATTATATGGCATTGAAACAAGAATACCTAAAACTCCGTTTTCAGCCAGTTTCCCCATCAGCGGAGCATATGCCGTATATTCCACTTTCGCACCAGGATAAAAAATAATTCCTACCGTCGCATTCTTAGGCATAAACACCATCTGCTTAGCGTTTTCTTCGATCGAATATTCCCTATGTTCCTCTGAAATAATTGCGACTGCAGTTTTTCCAGCGTGATAATACTTGCTAGCGTACATCATGAAACCACCCCACAGAATCAGCAGGGCAGCAACTACAAAAACTAGTACCCGAAAGGCTTTTGTCTTATAAAATTTTTTCTTTCCCTCTTCCTTTATATCCATAACAAACTCCAAAACGATCTAACACAAACTTACAAAAGATGATTCGGCACTCGGCTAAACAGGCGAAATGCGTTTTCTCGAGTAATCTCCTCTACCTCGTATGCACTCACGCCTTTTATTTCCGCAATCTTTTGAATGATATATGGAATATTCGTGGAATCATTTCGGCTTCCACGTTTTGGTTCTGGCGCCATATATGGGCAATCAGTTTCCAGCAAAATCCGGTTTAATGGTACTTCCTCCACCGACTGAACCAGCTTTTTCGCGTTCTTAAAAGTAACAACGCCTCCAACACCTATGTAATATCCCATTTTGATATATTCTCTTGCAATTTCTGCAGAATAACCATAGCAGTGAATTACTCCGGGAATATTAGCGGCAGCGGCATCTCGCATAATTTCAAGCGTGTCTTCCGCTGCATCTCTGGAGTGAATAATCACAGGAAGATTAACTGCAGCTGCAAGCTCTAGCTGTTTTCGAAACCACTCACGCTGTGCCTTTTGAACCTCTTCTTCCTTATCCCAATAATAATCTAAACCGATCTCGCCAATGGCAACAGTCTTTTCATACGCACTTAGTTCACGAAGTCTCTTTAACGTACTTTCCATATCCAAATCTGTGATCTCGCTTGGATGTATTCCAACCGCAGCATAGACAAAATCATATTCTTTTGCTAAAAGAACGCTCTCCTCCGTGGTTGACAGTTTTGACCCCACATTGATAACTGGACTAATCCCTTTTGCTGGTAATGAAGCTATCAACTCTTTGCGATCTTCGTTATAGCGCTCATCCTCATAATGTGCATGAGTCTCAAAAATCATAATTTTCTCCCATCATCTCTACCCATCTATTACAAGATAAAGGCAAGAAAAGTGCAGAAAATTCTTCTGCACTTTGTCCTGGCTCTATAAAAATTTTTCAAGCATATGTAATTCTTCTATATCGATACAATTCTTTATGCTCTGGTCGACAACTGCCTTCTTGCAATCCTCAAATCCCATCCACATTACACTTTCGATTTCCTCCGGCTGACAAATAATCTCAGCTTCCTCAATGTCTTTCCACATCAAAAAGATTGTAGAATACTGATTATCCTCGTAAGGCTCATCTCGAAATTCGTCTGTGATAACCACATGCTTCATCCCACATAAAATCAGCTCAGAAGGTTGCACCTCAAGACTCAACTCCTCTTTTAGCTCGCGAAGTGCAGATGGAATAATATCCATTCCGGCTGGAATATGTCCTGCTGAAGAAATATCATAGCAGCCTGGGAATGAATCCTTTTCCATACATCTCTTCTGAAGAAGGATTTGAATCTGTCCCTCTTTTTTTCTAAAAATCCACACATGAGCAGTGCGATGTGGAATACCTTTGCGATGCATCTCTTTACGCTCTGCAGTCTTGCCAGTTGGCAACCCGTTTTCGTCTACAATATCCAAAAACTCCATGCACGGACTCCTTTCTTAATGCTTAAATGATATGATTGGCCTCTGTTCCTATAAAAGATTTATGCGATTTCTGCGCCAGATGGCATTGGCTTTTCACTGGTCATAAGTGAAAGATTTCCCTCTGCGTCTTCAGCACAAAGAAGCATTCCCTCAGACAATACACCCGCAAGCTTAGCAGGTTTTAAGTTTACAAGAACCATAACTTTTTTTCCTACCATTTCTTCTGGAGAGTAATCTTTTCTAATTCCTGAAACAATCTGCTTTACCTGACTTCCAATCTTAACCTGCGAGCAAAGTAACTTTTTAGACTTCTCAACAGCCTCACAGGCAATAATCTCACCAATCTGGAACTGTAATTTTTCCCAGTCCTCAAATGTAATCTCAGGCTTTGCCTCAATATCAATTACTTCAGAAGCCTCAGCATCATTTGCAACGTCCGCACCCGCAAGCTTAGCCTGCTCTGCCTCGAATTCTGCCTTCTGCTTTCTCTGAATTTCCTCAACCTTTGGCATGATTTCCTTTGCGTCTAATCTCGCAAAAAGAATCTGTGGAGCATCTGTTACCTTGCTTCCACTCTCATATAAACCAAACTGCTCACACTGGTCAAAATCGCGAAGAGAGGCATTAAGCTGTGCTACTATCCTCTCAGCGGTTTCTGGAAGGAATGGATGCAACAAGCTTGCACCAATCGTAATAGATTCAACCAGATTATAAAGCACCTCTGCCAAACGGTCAGACTTTGCTTCATCCTTAGCAAGAACCCATGGCTCTGTCTCGTCAATATACTTATTGCAGCGACGGAAGAGTGCAAATACCTCAGAAATAGAATCAGCAACTCTAAGTCCTTCCATCTTTGAAGCGGTCTTTGCCAAAGTTCCAGTCACAACAGCTTTTAAATCTGCATCAACGTCTTCTTCAGCACCAGTTCTTCTTACTACTCCATCAAAATACTTATTGCTCATAGAAATAGTACGATTTACCAGATTTCCTAAGATATTGGCAAGGTCAGAATTGAAGCGCTCAATAACTAAATCCCAGGTAATAATTCCATCATTTTCAAATGGCATCTCGTGAAGTACGAAATAACGAGTTGCGTCTACGCCAAATAAATCAACCATATCGTCAGCGTAGATTACGTTTCCCTTGGACTTGCTCATCTTGTCTCCACCCTGAAGCAGCCATGGATGGCCAAATACCTGCTTTGGAAGAGGAAGATCTAACGCCATAAGAAAGATTGGCCAATAAATTGTATGGAAACGGACAATATCCTTTCCAATCAGGTGAAGATCCGCAGGCCACTGTTTCTTGAACTGCTCGTTTGATCCGTCTGGGTCATATCCAACGCCAGTGATATAGTTTGTAAGCGCATCCAGCCACACATATACTACGTGCTTAGGATCAAAATCTACCTGAATACCCCAATCAAAGGTCGTACGTGATACACATAAATCCTGAAGTCCTGGGAGTAAGAAGTTATTCATCATCTCGTTTTTACGAGATACAGGCTGAATAAACTCAGGATGTGTATTGATATGCTCAATCAACTGATCCGCATAATTGCTCATCATAAAGAAATATGCTTCTTCCTTTGCTGGCTTAACCTCTCTGCCACAGTCCGGACACTTTCCATCTACAAGCTGCGACTCCGTCCAGAAAGACTCACATGGGGTACAGTATAAGCCTTCATAAGCACCCTTATAAATATCGCCCTTATCGTATAACTTCTTAAAAATCTTCTTTACAACCTTTTCATGTTGCTCATCGGTTGTGCGGATAAACTTATCGTGAGAAGAGTTTACCATTGCATAAATATTCTTAACGTCGTTGGCAACACCATCAACAAACTCCTTTGGAGTGATTCCTGCTGCCTCTGCCTTTTCCTGAATTTTCTGGCCATGCTCATCCGTTCCTGTCTGGAAGAATACATCATAGCCTTCTGCCTTTTTATAACGTGCAATTGCATCGGCAAGAATAATCTCGTAGGTATTGCCGATATGAGGCTTACCCGAGGTATATGCAATTGCTGTTGTCATATAAAATTTACCTTTATTTTCCATTGATAACTCCTTTCGCTGACTCGAATGAGAATCAGCAAATATTTTGACTTCTTATTATATGCGAGCGCACGCGGTAAAGTCAATGAAAACCGCTTCTTTTCTGCCATTGTACGAGCGATCTAGACAATTTGGAACTCTATTTCCTGCTCCATTGCCCCATTTGCCCTGATATGCAGCTTCGCTGTTCCAAGTTCGCCCGTTGTTTTCACATACAATCCAGCTGCACCGCCTCTGAATGCAACTGCTTTTGGACCAATCAACTCAAGTGGACCTTCTACAGTAACTTCTGCAGACTCTCCGTAAAAGAACAGTTGGTTATCATACTCATCTGCCATAATCAGTCGCACTGCCGCAACATCGTATGAATTTTCCTCATGCAGCGTCTGCCCAGATACGGTCGCTCTTATCTGCATTTTAGTCATTGGTGTTTTTGTTACGGTCGCTACCACCTTATCTTTATAAATGGCCTCAAATTTATAACTCTTTGACTTTTCTCCCCAGTCTCCAACATATTTGTTGTACAGAGGGACCGCCAGCTTAGGGTCCATATGATAGATTGCCACCAGCTTGGCTGCTATCTTTGCGAGCTTAGGCGTTGTTTTCATACCGTTAATGGCAACATGATTTAACATCTCTTTCACTAGCATCGCCTGTTTTGGCTTAAAATTCTCACCTTTTTCAATTGCATCACCAATGTAATCATCGATCGCAATTGGACCTCTTCTCAGATGCTTACACACAGATTCTGATGCGTCATACTCTTTAATAAATCGGTCATTTTTGTACATTCGGATAGCATCAGCATTTGTAAGCATATAGGTTTCTGTACGATTGCAGGCTGGATGTTCTCCAATATCCATAGAAGAGCAAATTGACAGGAAAGGTCTTTTTTCACAGCTTCCCTGTGCTGTGTAAACCCCTGCGGCAGGCTTTGGATTTCGATACATATCTAATACTCCGTGATAGCAGATACGATCTCCACTTCCAAAATCTTTATGTGTATTGTAGTCAGCCATGCACCAGCCAAAGCTTCCTGCAATATCCTCCTCTTTTGCGACGGCCTCTAACACATTGGCATGACGCATTACATGCTCGCGTCTCTGCTCCTCATCGTCAAACATTTTCGTCGGATACATATGCCCATTGTATTCTGAAATCAAATAGCCCTTTTCCATATCAGAAGTGACATTCTTCTTTGGATCACAGCCTGGCTCCACTCCATTATGTAAAAAGTCATTATATGTATAAACATCCTCAAGTAAATGACTCTTTTTCAAATAGCGAACGCCACCTGTCTGCCTCGTGCTGTCAAGCTCATGTGCCACAGCATTTGTTCTTGTATAAAGATCATCGTCATCCAGAGATTCGTTGATTCGTACCCCCCAGAGAATAATCGAAGGATGGTTTCGATACTGTAATACCATCTCCTCGACGTTTTTAACTGCCTGATTCTTCCACTCCTCGTCTCCTAGATGCTGCCAGCCAGGAATCTCCGTAAATACCAAAAGTCCAATCTCATCACATCGATTCACAAAATACTGAGACTGAGGGTAATGCGAAGTGCGAACCGCATTCAAAGCCAATTCCTCTTTCAGGACATCAGCATCCATCTCCTGCATCGACTTTGGCATAGCATATCCCACATATGGATATGCCTGATGACGATTTAAGCCGCGAATCTTTATTTTTTCTCCATTCAGATAGAAACCATCTGCACAAAACCTGGCTTCTCGGAATCCAAAGCTGATGTCTCTGGAATCTTTTTTCTCCTGGTTCTCTAATATCCTTACGCGAAGCAGATACATATTCGGGTCATCCACTGACCACTCCTTTATCTGAGAAAAATCTCTTTGGGTATGGAACTTGGTACTCTTGATAACCCCAGCGTAGTTCCAGGCCTCAACAACCTCCCCTGATTTCTTTTCAACCAGTTCATATTCAAGAGTCAGCTCTTTTCCTTTACAAGCCTCAGATAAGGTATGCTCTACCTCAAGATGATATTTGCCTTCACCTTTTCTCTGTGGTTTTGCAAAAAGATCTACTGTATGGAGCATGTCGCTAATTTCAAGGTAAACATCTCGATAGATTCCTCCATAGGTCATGTAATCAATAACAAGGCCAAATGGTGGAATATTTAATTCCTCTCTACTATCCAATTTTACTTCAATAATGATTTCTTTTTCCGTGACAAACTCTGATAAATCCACAGAAAACGCGGTGTATCCACAGCTGTGAACTCCAATTTCCTTTTTGTTTGCATAAACTGTCGCCTCGTGCGCCGCACCCTCAAAGGTTAATAGGACTTGCTTATTTTCCCATTCCTTCTGCGGAACAATCACTCTTTTATATCCACTTATCATCTGATATACAGATTCATCAAAATAGTTATATTCTGTCTCTACCACAGTGTGTGGAATTCGGATTTTCTGATACTCCTCTGAGCCAAATTCCTTTGTAAATTCCCATCCTTCATTTAAAAATATTTTTTCCATTATAACGCCCCTCTTTGGTCCTGATATATGCTCAATTTTACCATAAACCCAGTATTTTTGCACCTTTAAAGGCAGTTTCCTATTTGCACCGCAGATATAATGATTCTAAAGAAAACTATTGTAATTAGTTTATTTGTATGGTATAAAGGTACTAAGTGCAGGTAGGTTTATAAGGAGAAAAAATATGGCTAAAATTTTGATTGTTGATGACGCAGCTTTCGCTCGCATTGCAATGGCAAAAATGCTTGAAGAGATTGGACATACTCCTGTTGCTCAGGCGGAAAATGGAATTAAAGCTCTTGAAGCATATAAAGCTTATCATCCTGATATTGTTCTTATGGATATTACAATGCCAGAGATGGATGGAATTCAGTCTGTAACTGCCATTAAATCTTTTGATCCTAAAGCCAAAATTATTATGGTTTCAGCAATGGGACAGCAGGAAAAGGTATTCCAGTCAATTGCAGCTGGTGCGATGGACTTTATTGTTAAGCCTGCTCAAAAGGATATGTTAGCTGCTTCCATTGAAAAGAATATGAATGTTCTGTTATAAATTCCTTATATTAAAAAGAGTCGCTGATGGCGACTCTTTCTTTTTTACAATATTTTTTTAAATTCATCGATTGGAACCGGTTTAGAATAATAATATCCCTGAAACCATTTAGCCCCATAGCATAATAAATGCTCACGGACTTCCGCGTCTTCAACGCCCTCAATGCAGGCCTCGACGTCCATATCATTAAGGAATTTGACAACTGCACGTATCATAGCCTGATTGATTGGTTTTTCTTTAATTCCCTTTACAAAAGACATGTCTATTTTTGCTTCATCAAACGGCAAACCAAGCACTACAGAAAGAGAAGAGGTTCCTGTTCCAAAATCATCAAGTGCTATTTTAATTCCCTTAGATTTGAAAAATAAAATTTCCTGCTCCAGAAATGCAATATCCAGTTCACGGCATCTTTCTGTAATTTCAAGACACAGTTGATAAGGCTTTAATCCTGATTCCTTTAAAATTTCAAGAACACGATCTTTAAATCCTTTTCTTTCCAACTGAGCTGGACATACATTCACATTCACAAAGAAGTCTGGAATTGTCTTTGATATCTCTTTGCAGTCTGCGAGTGCTGTTTTAAGAATCCAATTTCCCAGCTCAAAAATGCAGGCATCCTCCTCTAGCCACTCAATAAATACGTTTGGTGGAACTACCCCGTAAGGTTCCCCCTGCCATCGGATAAGGGCTTCCATACCCTTTATCTTGTTTGTTTCAACATCAACAATTGGCTGATAACAAAGGAAAAATCCTTCATTACTGTTTATCGCTGACTGATGGATCACACTAATTAGCTCAATATTATTAGTCGTTTGACAAAACTCTTCATTAAATATAACGAGTTCACCATGATGTCCATGCTTCGAGTGATTTAACGCATATGTTAAGCGGCTTCTGACAGCATTGATATCTCTAAAATATGGCTCCAACTTTAATGCACCGCCAGAGATTTTTAGCGGAATTGTAACTCCATTCACCTCTAATCGGTTCATAACCTCTACAATATTTTTATATAAAACTCTTAAATCTTCATAGCTGAAATCTTTAATTGCGAGCGCAAATTTCGCACCAGAGAGTCTATAAACAAAGCTTTTTGGTGGCCGTATCCTAAGAAGTACCTGTCCAATGATGTTTAAAATCTCATCGGCCTTTTCTACTCCATACAATACGTTCATTCTGCTGAACTGACTGACACCAATTTTTAAATATACAGCAGGACATTCCTGCTCCATCATATTGCGCAAGTCTTTTTGAAAAACAGACTCTGTTCGCAATCCCGTTACAGGATCAACGGCTCCCGCTATTCCATGATTATCGTAATGAATTACCAAAAAGCGATTATTTCCCTCCTCATCACGCACCATATGGCTGGTTGCAATGAATCGGTCATAATGTCCTTCCATTGTTTCAATACGATATTCCACAGCTTCATCGAGATCAAGGCCAAGCATCTTTTTACGGAATGAGGTTCGATAGTACTCCTTATCATCTGGATGTACATTAACCTTTACTTTCTCGTTCCCCATCAAAGTATAATTCTCGTCCAGTCCAAAAAATTCAGCGGCATGCTTTGACCACCAGGTTCTATGGTTTTCCATATTTGTCACAGAAATATATGATCGCTGAGACAAATCTGTAATCGACTGAATCAACTCTGGATAATATTTTTCAAGCTCGTTCCAAAAATCTTCTTTAATATTGTTCATGAAGACCTCTCATCCGATTTAAACTGCCATCTTTGTTTTTATTCTTAACCTTATATATTATAGCACTGCCATAGTACTTTTGTCACACAAAAAATAAAAGACAGCCACAAATGTGGCTGTCTCATATATTTGCCTATTTTCCAGCAATATCAATTCGGATTAAAGCCTTTCGCAACGCATACTCAGCTCTTTTAATATCCAAATCCTCTGCCTTTTCAGCTAATCTTTCCTCTGCTCTTGCCTTTGCACTTTCTGCTCGGGATACATCGATTTCATCTGGCCACTCAGCCAACTCCGCAAGAAAAGTAACCTTTTCTCCTAATATTTCGACAAATCCCGCATGCACTGCTGCAAGCTTAATCTCATCTCCATCGTGTATTGATACAACGCCAGGAGCCAAAATATTTGTGAGAGGAATATGGTTTTTGTAGATACCTACCTCTCCTTCAGAGGTGGTGAATTCCAAGAAATCAGCCTCACCCTGAAAGAAAATACGGTCTGGTGTAATAATTTCTACATCGAACTTATTTCCTTCTGCCATAGGAACACCTCCTACTGCATTTTAGCACGAACTTCGTCGATGGTTCCTACATTAAGGAAATATCCTTCTGGAACATCATCATGCTTTCCTTCAAGAATTTCCTGGAAACCACGAATGGTCTCAGAAATTGGTACATACTTTCCATCAAGTCCGGTAAACTGGGTTGCTACGTTGAATGGCTGAGATAAGAATCTCTGAACCTTTCTTGCACGGCTTACAACAAGCTTATCGTCTTCACCAAGTTCATCCATACCAAGGATTGCGATAATATCCTGAAGTTCTTTATACTTCTGAAGAATTTCCTGAACACCACGTGCTACCTTAAAGTGTTCCTCACCAACAATACGTGGATCAAGGATACGAGAGGTTGATGCAAGTGGGTCTACTGCAGGGTAAATGCCAAGCTCTGCAATTGAACGCTCAAGTACTGTGGTTGCATCCAAGTGAGCGAAAGTAGTTGCAGGTGCAGGGTCAGTTAAGTCATCTGCAGGTACGTATACAGCCTGTACTGAAGTGATAGAGCCGTTCTTTGTAGAGGTGATTCGCTCCTGAAGAGCACCCATCTCAGTCTGAAGAGTTGGCTGATATCCTACTGCAGAAGGCATACGTCCAAGAAGTGCGGATACCTCTGATCCAGCCTGAGTAAAACGGAAGATGTTATCAATAAATAACAATACGTCCTTTCCACCCTTGTCACGGAAGTACTCTGCCATAGTAAGTCCGGTAAGACCTACTCTCATACGAGCTCCTGGTGGCTCGTTCATCTGACCGAAAACCATGCAGGTCTTATCAATAACGCCTGATTCCTTCATTTCATAGTAAAGGTCATTTCCTTCACGAGTACGCTCTCCAACACCGGTGAATACTGAATATCCACCATGCTCAGTTGCGATATTGTGAATTAACTCCTGAATTAATACAGTTTTACCTACACCAGCACCACCGAACAAACCAATCTTTCCACCCTTCTGATAAGGACAGAGAAGATCAACGACCTTGATACCTGTCTCAAGCATTTCCTGAGAGGTTGCCTGCTCTTCAAATGCAGGAGCAGGTCTGTGAATTGGCCAATGCTCTTCGGTATTTGGTGTTTCGATATCGTCAATTGCATCTCCAAGTACGTTGAAAATACGACCTAAAGTTGCTTCTCCAACTGGTACAGAAATTGGTGCACCGGTTGCGATTGCATCCATTCCACGTACAAGACCATCGGTTGGTCCCATGGCGATACAACGAACTGTATCATCACCCAGATGCTGAGCTACCTCAACGATTAATCGGCCTTCCTTTAAAGGAACTTCAATTGCATCGTTGATTTCTGGCAGCTGACCCTCCTGGAACTTAACGTCCAAAACGGCGCCGATGATCTGGGTAATCTTACCAACATTTCTATCTGCCATTTTATATTTCTCCTTAAAATTAATAGAATTTCACATGTGCCATAAAAGATTATGTTACCTAGCCAATTGCGTTGGCACCGGCAATAATCTCTGTCAGTTCCTGAGTAATAGAAGACTGACGAGCACGGTTGTATTTCAGTGTCAGATCACTGATCATCTCTTCTGCATTGCTGGTTGCTGAATCCATTGCCTGCATTCTTGCTCCGTTCTCTGAAGCAACGGCTTCAACAAGCGCTCCGTAGAACAAACTAGTTACATATTTAGGGATTATCGTATCAAGCGCTTCCTCTTCATTTGGCTCAAAATTCATGAGCACATTGGAGTCAACGCTTGCTGCATCCTCCTCATCAATTTCAACTGGAAGAAGCTTAATCATCTTTGCTTCCTGCGAAACTGTGTTTTTAAAATGCGTGTATGCTAAATAGATTTCTCCAATCTCTCCATCTGCAAAAGATTTTAAAATCTTGCTACAAAGTGCAGCAGCATCAGGATATGTTGGGTTGTCAATCACTTCAGACGCATTCTCTACGATATGATATCCACGACGGTTTAAGGTATCCGCAGCCTTTCCGCCGACTGCATAGATATCTAAATCCTCTTTATCCCAACCACTTTCAGTTACAAGCTTCACGATGTTGGAATTGTATCCTCCTGCAAGACCACGGTTAGAGCTGATTACAACAACCGCCTTCTTCTTAGACTCTCCCGCCTGAAGATAAGGATGATTGATGGTTCCGCTCTTTGCTAACATGGAACATACAGTCTGATACATATAGTTGAAATATGGATTTGTCTGTTCTGCACGAGTTTTAGCTTTCTGCAACTTTACGGTAGAAACCAGCTTCATTGCATTGGTGATCTGCTGCGTACTCGAAATACTACTTTTTCTGCGTTTTATGTCTCTCATTGAGGCCATAAAATTATCACCTACTTTCTACCTTATCTGAAAGAAGCCTTACACTCCTCAATTGCTTTTACTAATGTCTTTTCGATTTCTTCATCAAGCTCCTTCTTGGTGCGAATTGCTTCTGGAAGCTCAGGATACTTAGTATCTACAAAATCAAAAAGTTCACTTTCAAATCTTAAAATATCCTCTACTGCGATATCGAGTAAGTACTTCTTTGTTGCAGCATAGATGATAATAATCTGCTTCTCAACTGGCATTGGATTGTACTGAGGCTGCTTTAAAATCTCTTTGATTCGAGCACCCTGCTGCAACTGCTCTGTGGTAGCTGCATCAAGTTCAGATCCAAACTGAGCGAAAGCTGCAAGCTCACGATACTGTGCTAACTCTACACGGATAGGAGCTGCAATCTTCTTCATAGCCTTAATCTGAGCAGATCCACCAACTCGAGAAACAGAAAGACCTGCGTTGATCGCTGGACGGAATCCAGAGTTGAACATTTCTGTCTCAAGATAAATCTGTCCGTCAGTAATAGAAATTACGTTGGTAGGAATATATGCTGATACATCACCCGCCTGAGTGTCGATAATTGGAAGTGCAGTAAGTGAACCGCCGCCAAGCTTATCAGAAAGACGAGCTGCACGCTCTAACAATCTTGAATGGAGATAGAATACGTCTCCAGGATATGCCTCACGACCTGGTGCTCTCTTTAACAAAAGAGATAAGGTACGATAAGCGGTTGCGTGCTTTGATAAATCATCATAAATAACGAGAACATCTTCGCCATTTTCCATCCATTCCTCACCGATAGCACATCCTGCATATGGTGCGAGATACTGGATAGGAGCAAGCTCTGATGCAGTTGCAGCTACGACAGTGGTATAAGCCATAGCACCATAGCCTTCAAGTTCCTTTACAAGGGCAGCTACAGTAGAAGCCTTCTGTCCAATTGCAACATAAATACATTTTACGCCCTGACCCTTCTGATTAATGATAGTGTCAATGGCAATAGCGGTTTTACCAGTCTGACGGTCACCGATGATAAGCTCACGCTGACCTCTTCCGATTGGAACCATTGAGTCAATCGCCTTGATACCAGTCTGTAATGGGGTATCAACTGACTTTCTTGAAATTACACCACTTGCAACTCTTTCTACTGGACGATACTTGTCGGTTGCAATTGGTCCCTTGCCATCAATTGGCTGTCCAAGTGCATTTACGACACGTCCAAGCATTGCATCACCTACAGGAACCTCAACAACTCGTCCTGTGGTCTTAACGGTATCACCTTCGTTGATATTTCTCTGTGAGCCTAAAAGTACGGCACCTACATTATCTTCCTCAAGGTTTAATACCATTCCATAAACTTCCCCTGGGAACTCTAAAAGTTCACCCTGCATTGCATTCTCGAGACCATGTACACGGGCTACACCATCGGCAACCTGAATAACAGTTCCGACATCTGCAACTTCGAGCTGGGAAGCGTATCTTTTAATTTGCTCTTTAATTACTGAGCTGATTTCTTCCGGCTTTAAATTCATGGAGTGTTGTCACCTACTTTCAATTGGATTTTGGTTAATTCGCGGGTCAGGTTGTAAAGCTTCGTCTTGATAGAAGAATCTACAATTCGATCTCCAATGCGAATGACCATACCGCCGATTAATGCGGCATCTACATCAAAATGCATTTCAAAGTTAACATATTTCGTGGTAGCAAGAAGTCTTTCTTCTACCGCCTTTTTCTGGGCTTCAGTAAGCTCTGCTGCAGAAGTCACATAAGCTGTTCCAATGTTTTTGTATTCCTTGACAGCGTCAACAAAATATACAAACACACTTGAAAGCTCGCCTGCGTGATCCTTTTCAACAACAAGCTTCATAAGTCCCATCAGTTCTCCCGAAATGCGTCCAGAAAAGATTTCCTCTAATACACCAATCTTTTCCTCTTTTACGATTTTGGGATGGGTTAAGAGCTGGTTCAGTTCAGGATTCTGATCAAGAATCTCAGCAACTGCACGAACCTCTTCTAACATAGCATCTAATTTCTGCTCCTCAAGGGCCAGCTCAAATAGCGCATCCCCATAAGTTGTTGATACTAGCTTAGCCATGTTGATTCACCCATTTCTTTTAATGTCTCATCTACCAGCGAATCCTGAATGCTGGTGTCGATTGATGCTGAAACGACTTTTGCAGCCATAAGAGAGGCAATCTGTACCATCTCCTGTTTCATATCATCCATTGCATGCTTCTTTTCAAGCTCAGCTTCTGTTCTTGCCTGTGCAATAATTCGAGCTGCTTCTTCCTTTGCATCGCTTTCAATCTTTGTTGCAGACATTTTCGCCTTCTGGCGAGCCTCTGAAAGAATTGCATCTACTTCCTTATCCACATTTTTAAGCTTAGCTTCATATTCCGCTTTTAATTTAGCGGCGCTTTCTTTATCTTCAATAGCCGTATTGATATCATTTGCAATTCTGTCTTTTCTTCCCTGTAAAAGCTTTCTTGCAGGGTTGAATAACAGATATGACATCAAAAGGAATAAGAAGAATACCGAAACCGCAAGCAACACCGCATCAAAAAGTAACTGTCCATCGAGGCCGAATAAAAATTTTCCGGCATCACTATTTGCTAAAATTGCTAACAATTTCCATTCTCCTTTCGTTCAGAATTATGGTTCTTCCTCGAATAATTACATATCCAATGGATGAACGAAAAGTAACAGAAGTGCTACTACTAATCCGTAAAGACCAGTGGTCTCTGCTACGGCCTGTCCAAGTAACATGGTAGACATAATTTCGCCTCTTGCTCCTGGGTTACGTCCTACTGCAGAAGCACCATGTCCTGCTGCGATACCCTGTCCAACACCACGTCCAATACCTGCGATAACTGCTAATCCTGCACCGATTGCTGAGCAAGCTCTAATTAATGCGTTTGAATCCATAATATAATTCCTCCTAATTCTTAAATGATTACGATTCGTACTCAGATGTACATGCCTGAGTTACATATGTCATTGTTAACATACAGAATACATATGTCTGAATTGCTCCGGAGAACAAATCGAAGTACACATGTAATGCTGCTGGCCAAATAATCGCGATACCGCGAAGCAGGCCATACACCAGCGCCATGATAACCGTTCCTGACAAGACGTTTGCAAACAAACGCAATGACAAGGAAATCGGTACTGCGATTTCACTGATGATATTAATTGGCGCCCAAATCGGCAGCCATTTTGGTAATGGTGAGCAGACACCTTCCCAGATTTCTTTTGCTTTCTGGTGTTTAGCCTTATTAAAGCGAATCATACAGAATGTAATCAGCGCAAGCGCCAAGGTTGTTCCATAATCCGCTGTTGGTGGCCTCAAACCAAAAATACCTGAGATATTGCTCATCAAAATGAAAATGAAGATTGTACTGATGTAGTTGACAAATCTTGGGGCCCATTTGCCCATGGTACTTGCCACCATGCCATCTAGCATTTCAACAATGAGTTCTATCACATTCTGAAAACCATCCGGTTGTTCTGTTGCTTTCTTAAGCTTAATGCGAGCTACGATACCAAAGATGATCATAATCAGCATAATGATTAAGATGCAACAGTGACTGCTTGTAATATAAACAGTCTGTCCCAAAAACTTAAACGGCATTTTCCAGAGATTGTGAATAAAGAAATCAATGTCTTCATTAAGCAAAATCGCTGGATTCACATTGTCACCTCCTCCATATTATTTTTTTCACTATTTGAATCATTCTCCAGGAAAGATTCTGTCCTTCCTGTCAATTTACACACGAACCGTGCCAGAACGGGCACCAGATATGCAGCAATCTTCAACCCGAACACGCCAACAATCGCCGTATATAAATTTCCGAATTTAAAATAGCCAAAGCCAATGAGCAGGATTACTACAATAAAGTAGCGAACCAAAGACTTCACAATCAGCCTTCCCCTGCCAACTCCGAATGTTACAGAGTCATAAATTACTTTTGCCATATTTATGGCCATAAAAATTGCTATAGCAGCACCAAACCAAAGCCCGATGCTGTAGGCAAGTTTTTCCTTAACAAACCACACCCCTGCCAACTCTATCAAACCGGCATATATCACAATTCCAAGGACGAGATATGGAAGTGTGTCATTATATCTTCGAAGTCTTCCTATCATAAAAAATCACTCTTTCCTAAGAAAACTTTTTATCTTACTTTTTTATATCTTTATCATTTATATCTTTATCAGATGATTTCTTTGCTTTCTTTGCGGCAGCTTCTTTCGCTCGCTCTCCAGGCGTCGGCCTATTTGAGGAAAAAAACGATTTTGACATTCGATAAATACTATTGCCACCTGCGATTGCCCCAATAAAGAAGAATGGTATCATAACCCAGTTATGGCCTGTTTTCTCCCCAATCCACCAACCTAACAGGGACATAATTGCAATTGGAACTATCATATTAATTCCAAACTGCAGCACTAAAACCAGCGCATCTAAGGATTGTCGTTTCTTCTTTTTCATAGACTTCACCTAATTTACATATATAGGACTATTATACCATTTTGGACCCCTATGTAAACAGAAATAAAACCATTTCTCCCCTTAATTGTGTGAAAATTCCATTCCTTTTTACAAATTAGCAACAAATTTTCATAATCTGTTGCTAAAAAAAGAGCTCTGAAACTCAGAGCTCCTAAGATTATTTTATTTATACATTAATCTCAATTTTTCGACCACTTGCCTCATACTGTCGAATCACAATTCCTGCGCTTTTCATCATCATACGTGAGGTGATCACAGACATCGAGTCCTTGTATTTATTTTCTGCGTAAATTACTTCCTTGATTCCTGCCTGTATGATGGCTTTTGCACATTCATTGCAAGGAAACATTGTAACGTAAATGGTTGTTCCCTCGAGAGAGCCTCCACGATAGTTCAAAATTGCGTTTAACTCGCTATGCGTTACGTAAAAGTATTTATTGTCCTCTCCTTCACGATCCCATGTAAATCCATCGTCAGAACACCCAATTGGAAACCCATTATATCCCATTGATAAAATTTTATGCTCCGGGCTAACTATGCAGGCACCCACCTGCGTATTTGGGTCCTTCGAGCGCTGTGCAGAAAGCATGGCAACTCCCATAAAATACTCATCCCAACTTATATAGTCTTCTCTTTTACTCACCACTTTCCTCCTTTTCAGACCATAAAACCTCTTCCATATTTAGCAGCTCTACGAGTTTTTTAATGCTCTTTTTTAGGCTCTCATAGCAAATACCATAGGTCTGAATACTGCCTCCGTATGGATTTGTAATATCAAGCTCTTCCCCCACAAAGTGTGGCAACGTTCGTATATGCTCCGAAATCACTTCAGGAAACATCTCAACTAAGGTTTCCCTTTGTTTCTCCTCCATAGTTAATATCAGAGTATTTTCTGTTATATCTGCCATCGACAGCTGTTCAGAAACAAAATTGCCCACTTCAATTCCATTTCCAATTAGCACCGCTTCAGCTTTTTGATTCATTGGTTCAGGAAACTGGACAACCATTCCTCTGGCAAGAATTTCTACAGGATACTTTAATACATAATCTTTCAAAATTCCAACTGCCATAGGTTCCCTGGAGTTCCCATGTCTCCCAACGAAGATAATCTTATCTAAATCTTTCATACTTTCCCAAATTTGTTCCTTTTTTGATGCTATTCATCAACCAGTATCACTTCATGGCCAGCCGCTTTGAGAAGTCGGTTCATAATTGCCTGTCCCATAACAGGGGTAGAAAAACTCTCAGAATAAATCTGATCCGCCCCCAATGAATCGCAATCTCTAAGAATTGCATACAAATGTCTGGCAATATCCTCTTCCTTTTCCCTTGCGCCAATGGAAAGAACCATATCCGCCTGATATAAATTCTTCGTTTCCTCTGTCGCTATAACAAGTGTTTTATGACCTTGCTCCTGGTCCTTTTTTGCTCGTGCATTGATTTCATCAATCACCTTTTTGGTTGCACCCTCAACCAAAACCAAATTTCCCTTTGGTGCATAATGCTTATACTTCATTCCTGGAGCCTTTGGCTTTTTGGTATCATCCATTGATAAAATTCCTGGATCGATAATAACCTCTTTCCCCATTACCTTTGAAAGCATCGCTGGTGTAATGTAGCCAGGTCGAAGCACCATTGGAACTTCCTCTGTCAAATCTATAATAGTGGATTCTATTCCGATTCCAACAGGTCCTCCATCCAGAATCATCGCTATCTTACCATCCAAATCTTCCCTAACGTGTGATCCTAACGTTGGGCTTGGTCTTCCAGATGTATTCGCGGAAGGTGCAGCGATAGGACAGTTGCTCTTCTTTATCAGTTCTAAAGCCACCTGATGATTAGGCATACGAATCGCAACCGTATTTAACCCTCCTGTGGTGGCAAGTGGAACGTTCTCATTCCTTTCAACTATCATTGTAAGCGGTCCTGGCCAGAAATGTTCTGCCAACAAATATGCCTCTTCAGGAATATTTACTCCTACACGTGTCATATCTGTTAAGTCAGCTATATGAACAATCAGAGGGTTATCACTTGGTCTTCCCTTTGCAGCATAAATACGGGCACTTGCAGTAGGATCAAAAGCGTTTCCTCCGAGCCCATAAACCGTCTCTGTAGGAAAAGCCACCAGTTCCCCCTCTGCAATCAATTGTCCCGCACGAGACATAATTTCTTCGTCCGGTTTATCTGCATCAACAATCTTATATTGTGTATTTTGTGAAATATCTTTATTCATAGGCTATATTTTATCATAAATTATAGGAGTTACCAACCTGGAGAAAATCTAAAACTTAAAAGATAGTCCTTGAATTTCGATGGTTTTATGTTAGAATAAGCCTAAAGTCGCATATTGCGATTGTTTAGAGTATAAAAGGAGGTAATTTGAAATGGCATATGTTATTAGTGATGCTTGTGTAAGCTGCGGAACCTGCGCTGGCGAGTGCCCAGTAGGCGCTATCGCTGCTGGCGATACCCAGTATGTAATCGATGGTGGTGCATGTTTAGATTGCGGTACCTGTGCTGGTGTTTGCCCAACAGGAGCTATCGAGCAGGGTTAATTTAACTCAAAAAGAAAACAAAAAGAACAGCTACGTTTGTAGCTGTTCTTTTTTTATCTCTTTTTATTGTTTAATCATTATTTCTGTTAATATCAAGATTTGCAAACTTGGTGTACTGAGGCAACCATGCAAGCTTAACGGTTCCAATAGGACCACTTCTCTGCTTAGCAATGATAATCTCCGAGATACCTGCATCCTCAGAATCATGATTATAGTAATCATCTCGGTAGATAAACATTACTACATCGGCATCCTGCTCGATCGCTCCGGATTCTCGAAGGTCCGAAAGCATTGGTCTGTGATCTGGTCTCTGCTCCACTGCTCGCGAAAGCTGTGACAGCGCAATGACTGGAACACTGAGCTCTCTTGCAAGAGATTTTAATCCTCGGGAGATATCTGAAATTTCCTGCTGTCTGCTGTCAGAACTTCTACCCGAACCACTCATCAATTGTAAGTAGTCGATGATGATGATATCAAGTCCATGCTCAAATTTATACTTACGGC
>JAZUGV010000087.1:0-98044 GCA_045641385.1 Agathobacter sp.
TCTACATTTGAAAGATTAATTATATAGTCTAGACAAAGGAGACAATAGGAAGATTATGATTGACGGACAGATAAGATATCCTTCTGTAGATAAGCCATGGCTTAAATATTATGAAAAAGTAGAGGGTATTAAGCCTAAAAATTGTAGTATTTATGAATATTTGCATACGTCCAACGAAGGTAACTTAAATGCGCAAGCTCTTATGTATTTTAATAAGACAATTACATACAAAGAGTTATTGGAAAAAATAGAAAAATGTGCCAGTGCACTGTATTCTATGGGCGTAAGAAAGGGTGATATTGTAACAATTCAAGCATTGACAATGCCTCAAGTTGTTATTTTGTTTTATGCATTAGGTTATTTGGGCGCCGTTTCAAACTTGCTATATATTACTGCAACAGAGCAGGAGATACATGATAATTTGAGACTTACTAACTCAAAAATGTATATAACTATAGATTCTGTTTTCAGTAAAGTGGCGGAGGCTATAAAAGATACAAGCGTAAAGAATATTATTTTACTAAATGTTGGTGATGAGGCTGATTCATTCACTAAATTTGTTACAGGATTGAAAAAGGTGAAGATTGACAAAGAGAATCGAAGCGTATTTTCATGGGCAGATTTATTGAAACACAATACAAATACTGTGGTAGAGAATACAGACAGTTCGCTTCCCGTAGCTATGGTTTATACAAGCGGGACGACAGGAAAATCTAAAGCGGTTGTGTTGAATCATGAGAATATTAATTCATTAGTTATTCAGTATAAAAAAACAAAAATACAGTTTAAGAATGGTGAAAGATTTATGAATGCCATTCCTATTTTTGTTGCATATGGATTGGTTTTTGGAGTTCATGTTCCGTTATGTCTCGGACTTACCGATGTACTGTGCATTGATCCTTCTCCATCGAGCGTTGGCAAATCCTACGCAAAATATTTGCCGGAATATCTTATCCAAGGCGTTGCCGGTATAACTAATGTTATGAACAATCCTAAATTGAAAAAGAAAGATTTGAGTTTTGTAAAAGTCATTGGGGTTGGTGGTGATGCGGTACCTGACTCTTTTGTTCAAGAAGTAAATGTTTGGCTTAAACAACATAATGCGAATATCCAATTAGTTATAGGATATGGAATGACAGAGGTTGCGGCAACAGTTGTATCATCAACGCCGTTAGTGAACAAATTTGGAACTGTTGGTATTCCGCTACCAGATACAGTTGTAAAGATTGTGAAGCCGGAAACTTCTGAAGAATTAGACTATGACGAGGTTGGTGAGATTTGTTTTCATGCTCCAACAATGATGACCGAATATTATAATCAACCTGAAGAAACTGAAAACATCATTCGAAAGCATGATGATGGTCTGCTATGGATTCATTCTGGAGATTTAGGATCTATAGATTCAGATGGATTTGTAACAATAAAAGGAAGAATAAAAAGGATGATCGGTGTATGGCATAATGGAGTTTATCACAAAGTTGTGCCGAAAGAGATAGAGGACGAAATAGTTAAATTTGATGATGTTAAAGAAGTGTGTATCATAGGTAGGAAAATTGATGCGTCAAATAATATCATAGAGGCATTTTTGGTCACAGGCGATGATGTAAATTTTGAAAGTCTTGTTAAGACAATTAAAAATAGCATTAAAGACAATATGGAAGAGTGGAAATGTCCTCATAAGTTTTCTCAGATAGAAACATTGCCGAGAAATACTGTTGGAAAGGTTGATTGGAAAAAACTTGAGGAAGCCGGGGATTAGTAAAATAGAGGCTTTAATTCTATAATTACATAATCAAATTTACCTAAAATATAGTATTGACATAAGAGGAAATATAAAAATGATTGTTACAGACAGACAGACAGACAGACAGACAGACAGACAGACAGGATTTCCGTCCATCGATAAACCTTGGTTGAAATGGTATTCGCAAGAAACAATAAATTCTGAGATGCCAGATGTTTCAATGTACCAGTATGTTTGGGATAACAACAAAGAATATTTGGAGCATATAGCCCTTGAATTTTTTGGTAAAAAGATTACATATAGATCTTTATTCAATAATATTGATATTTTAACGAGTGCATTTTCTAATATGGGAGTAAGCAAGGGGAGCGTTGTTACAATCATGTCTATGCATACTCCGGAGATGATTTTTTGTCTGTATGCCTTAAATAAGTTAGGCGCTGTAGCTAATCTAATTTATATGACATTATCTGAAAATGAGATAGTTGATCTGATTAAAAAGACTGATTCAGTATTGTTTTTATATTTTGATATCGCTGGAGAAAAGGTGAAAAATATTGCTGAAAAAGTCCAGATTCCAATCATTGCTTTGCCTTTAGCTAAGTCAATGCCATCTATAAAACGTTTTCTTGTTGAAATGAAAAAGATACCACTCATTGATGGTGCGATTACTTATAAACAATTTATCAGAAAAGGAAAAATGGCTGAACTGACTAAGGATATTGAGGCGGTTGATGGAAGCTTACCAGCTGTGATTGTTTACACCAGTGGAACGACAGGAGAACCGAAAGGTGTGATTCATACAAACAACAGTTTAAATGCAGTTGCGTTTCAGTATAGCATTGCTGATATGAATCTTAATCATGGAGATACCTTCTTAAACGCGATTCCGCCATTTTTAGGATTTGGTGTAAGTGTAGGAATACATGCGCAGCTGAGCTTAGGTACACATGGCATTTTGCAAATTAAACCAGAAGCAAAAGCTGTGGCGGAATGCTTTATAAAGAATAAACCTATGCATATGATTATCGGTCCTGCCTTTATTAACGCAATTACAGAAGTTTGTAGTGGTGACATGAGTTGGCTGAAAACAATGGCTGGTGGAGGTGGAGCTGTTACCGAGGAACAGGAAGCTTCTTTAAATGAACAATTAAAGCACCATAATTGTAATGTGGAATATATTGCTGGTTATGGAATGACCGAATTTGGAGCTACCGTATGCACAAACATGAATCGCTGTAAACGAGATCATGCTTTAGGCATTCCTTTTTCAAAGACAAATGTTAAAGTGTTAGATGTTGAGTCTGGAAAAGAACTAGGATATGGACAATCTGGTGAATTGTGTTTTTCTACGCCAAATCTTATGGCCGGATATAGAGGTGGCAATGGCGATGAGATATTAGTAGATGAT
Organism: Agathobacter sp.; assembly: GCA_045641385.1. GTDB lineage: Bacteria > Bacillota > Clostridia > Lachnospirales > Lachnospiraceae > Roseburia. The sequence continues at coordinate 3,156 of JAZUGV010000087.1, forward strand.
AATGGTGCGCGATGGTTTAGAACTGGTGATTTAGGCCATGTCGATGAAGATGGTTTTGTGTATTTTGATGGCAGATTAAAACGAATCTATTTAACGAAAAGCGATGATGGAACCGTTTATAAGCTTTTCCCTGCAAGAATAGAGGAAATGCTTATGAAACACAAAGATGTCGAACTTTGTGGTGCGGTTGCGTTGGAAGATAAGAAAAGGTTAAATGTTTTGGTTGCTTTTATCTCTCTGAAGAAAAATATAGATAAGAGAATTAAGGAAGAATTACTTAATTTATTAAAAGCAGAACTTCCAGAACATTTTGTCCCTAGAGATATTATGATTCTTGATGAAATGCCAATTACACAGAGTGGAAAAATAGATTACAGAGAATTATCAAAAAATTTATAGTAAACAAAGAGCATAATTATTTGCGTCATTATTTTGATAATAAATAGTTGGTATTCGCATATTTTATGAAATAATAAAGAGTAAAATAATACAATATATTTTTGTCTGTGTTATTTGGAGGGAAACATGAAACTAGAAAATATTGAAATGATTCCAATCTGGGGAGAAAAGATTCCTGGAAATACAGGAGCAAGTAAGCTCGATGTTATGAATATTGATTTGTCTATGACAATGGAAGATATTTTTGCTTCCAAAGGAGGCCTTTGGGACAAGTCGACAGATGAGATTACCAACACGGTTGCTGACCACACCATGGTATGGAAGGATGAGGTGCTAAATGGATATGCAAAGGAGACCTTTGACGATGTTCCATTTTTAATTCCATATCTTGTGGAGGGAAGCAAGCAGGCTGTTATTTCCTGCCCTGGTGGTGCCTATATGGGAAAATCTCTTGAGGGAGAGGGCAAGGATATTGCTGAATTTTTAAACGCCGCTGGCATCAGCTGTTTTGTTCTTTGGTATCGTACAGCGCCATATCAGAGCCCATATATGTTTTTGGATTTACAGCGCGCGATTCGTTATGTTCGTTATCACGCAAAGGAGTATGGAATTGATCCAAATCAGATTTCTACCGTCGGATTCTCGGCAGGCGGAAATTTAAATGCAGTTACAGCAGCCTGCTTTGGAAATAACCCAGTAGTGGAAGAGGGCTATGTTCCAGATGAGATTGATGCAGTGGATGCACGTGCGAATGCTGTTGCGATGTGTTATCCTGCAGTCAGCGTCGAAAATGATAAGATTTTATCTATTTTATTTGGCCTTGATGCATATAATGACAAAGAGCTGCGCATGAAAAAATCAGATGAAATCGAAATGATTAAAAATGTTAAGGCAGATATGCCTCCAATGTTTTTGTGTGCAGCAATCGATGACGATGTAGTTCCAGCAATTCATTTGTCACGCTTTGCCTCACGCGCTTTGGAATTAAATATTCCTACAGAATTACATCTATTCCCATATGGCGGACATGGATTTGGTGGATGTAAGGATCATATTCGTCCTCCTTTTATTCCAGAACCAGATTACTCAGCTGTCATTCAGTGGAAGGAGTTATATGTAAACTGGTTAAAGAGACAGTTTTCGTAAGAAGCATGGCTAGAAAGCCATAGAATTAGTACAGCGAAGGAGCCCCTTGAATTTTTGATTCAAGGGGCTTTTAATCATTGGCAGGGAAACGCAAAAATAGATAAGAATCTTTGTTGTGAAAAATGATAAAAAACATAGGTAAAATGAGGGAAATTTGATAAATTTGATGAATGTGTGAAAAATTTAACATATTGCTTGTTTTTTTTGGCGATTCGTTTAGAATATAGGCTAGGTAAAACTTTGCTTTTATAATATTTATTTTATATATGGAGGATTATTTATGAGCGCAAACGCAAATAGCCCAGCAATGCAGAGAATTGCAAGGTTTGTAGACGCAAACAGTTTCATGGAAATTGGTTCCATGATTACTGCAAGAAGTACAGACTTCAATTTAAGTGCAAACAAATCAGCATCGGATGGTGTTATCACTGGTTATGGTCTTGTAGATTCAAATCTTGTATTCATCTACAGTCAGGACGCAAGTGTTTTAAATGGAACCATCGGCGAGATGCATGCAAAGAAGATTGCTAATATCTATGATATGGCAATGAAGATGGGAGCTCCAGTCGTTGGATTTATCGATTGCGGAGGTGTTCGTCTTCAGGAGTCGATTGACGCTTTGGATGGTTTTGGAATGATTTATGCAAAGCAGGTTGAGGCAAGCGGACTGATTCCACAGATTTCTGTTGTATTTGGGAACTGTGGTGGTGGACTTTCTGTTGTACCTGCACTTTCTGATTTTGCTTTCATTGAGTCTGCTAAGGGCAGAATGTTCATGAATTCTCCAGATGCAATTTCTGGAAATCGCGTTGAGAAGTGTGATACTGCATCAGCTGAGTATGCAGCAACAGAAAATGGCTGCATCGATTTCGCAGGTACAGAGGAGGAGATTTACGACGAAATTCGTACTTTAATCAATATTCTTCCTCAGAACAATGAGGGTGATGTTTATACATCAGATCCTGTCGATGATTTAAATCGAACCTGTAATGCAATGGATGCGATGGCAGGAGACCCAAGATACTTACTCTCAGAAATTTCAGATGAGCATTTATTTGTTGAGACCAAGAAGGGCTATGCAAAGAGCATGGTAACTGGTTTCATCCAGTTAAACGGCATGACCGTAGGTGCGGTTGCCAACTGCAGTAAGTTATATGATGAAGAGGGAAAGGTTGCAGAGGAATTTGGCAAGGCAATTTCTTCAAGAGCTTGTCACAAGGCTGCTGAATTTATCGATTTCTGTGATGCCTTTAACATCCCAATTCTTTCTCTTACCAATGTAACTGGATTTAGAACCTGCATGCATTCTGAGAAGAATCTTGCAAAGGCGATGGCTAAGATGACAGCAGCTTTCGCAAATACAGATGTTCCAAAGGTGAACTTAATCACTGAGGAAGCTTATGGTTCTGCTTATGTATCTATGAACTCTAAGTCTGTAGGAGCTGATTTGGTTTACGCTTGGGAAAATGCAAAGGTCGGAATGATGGATTCAGAAATGGCTGTGAAGCTGATGTATCCAGAAGCTTCTGCTGAGGAGCTTGCAACCAAGAAGGCTGAGTACGAAGCGTTAAGCGCAAACGCATCAGCAGCTGCAGCTCGTGGCTATGTAGATTTGATTATTGCACCAGCAGATACCAGAAAGTATCTTGTTGCAGCATTTGAGATGCTATACACCAAGTGTGACAGTGTGTTAGAAAAGAAGCGCAGTACCAAATAGAAAGGCAGGATCCATATGAAGAAAAAACTGGCATTATTGCTTGGCATGCTGATGCTTGCCATTTCATTAACGGCCTGTGGGAAAGATCCAAAAACTGTTGATTATAACGGAAGAACCTATGATGAATTAGCTGATGAGATGGAAAGCTTTTCGTATAGTCTTGAAAATGACTATATGAATCTGGCAATGAACTGCGAACCAGGAATGGTCCCATCTGACATCTTAACAGAGGACTTTATTGATCAGATGGTGGAAAAGGGAATTCCAGCATATTATATGAGTGCTCTTGTTCGTTTTTCGGAGATTGCGGAAACCTATGGCGCTTATCAGGGCTATTCTGATTTTGAAATCACAAAGGCTGGAAAGACTACCACAAGTGATATTATTATGCTCTTCAAAAATGACAAGGGCGAGTCAAAGGAAATTACCTTTGAAATTGTATATGAATCATGGAATATGGAAATTACTGGTACAACCATTGAGCCGGTGAAAACGCTTGGTGAAAAGATGGCAAATGCAGGAATGAATACCCTGATTTCTATGTCGATTGTATTTATTGTATTAATTTTAATTAGTTTAATCATTTATGCCTTCAATATCTTCCCATATCTTGAGAAGAAGAAAAAAGAAAAGGCTATGAATAATCAACCTGCTGTCGAAACTGCAGCGCCTGCATTTGAGGCGGCTCCAGTGACAGAAAATCTTACGGACGATTTAGAACTTGTAGCGGTAATTGCTGCAGCAATCGCTGCATCAGAAAACTGCTCAACATCAGACTTTGTTGTTCGCTCAATTAATAGAAGATAATTTGGAGGATATAAAAATGAAGAATTACACAATTACCGTAAACGGAAATGTATATGATGTAACTGTAGAAGAGAACGGAAGCGCTCCTTCTGTTGGCGCACCTAAGCGTGTTGCAACACCTGCTGCTGCACCAAAGGCAGCTCCTGCAGCTGCTGCACCAAGTGGCGCTGGAAACGTTAAGATTGAGGCTGGTGCTGCTGGAAAGGTATTCAAGATTGAGAAGACCGTTGGCGCTGCTGTAGAGAAGGGTGATACCATCCTTGTTCTTGAAATTATGAAGATGGAAACTCCTGTAGTTGCTCCAGAAGCAGGAACCGTTGCTTCTATTAATGTCGCTGTAGGCGATTCTGTAGAATCAGGAGCTTTACTTGCAACTTTAAACTAACGTCTTAGGAGGACATTATGAGTTATATTTCAGAAACCTTATCAAACCTCCTTCATCAGACAGCATTTTTTAATCTGACCGTTGGAAACTATGTAATGATTCTGGTTGCATTGGTTTTCCTTTATCTTGCGATTAAAAAAGGCTTTGAACCATTGCTTTTGGTTCCAATCGCTTTTGGTATGCTTCTGGTAAATATTTATCCAGAAATCATTATGTCACCAGAGCAGAGCAGCAATGGCGTTGGCGGTTTGCTTTATTACTTCTACGAATTAGACGAGTGGTCAATTCTTCCATCACTGATTTTCCTTGGTGTTGGAGCGATGACTGACTTTGGTCCACTGATTGCAAATCCAATCAGTTTCCTTATGGGAGCGGCAGCGCAGTTTGGTATTTTCTCTGCTTACTTCTTTGCAATCCTTCTTGGATTCAACGACAAGGCAGCAGCTGCTGTTTCAATCATCGGTGGTGCAGATGGACCTACTTCTATTTTCCTTGCTGGAAAATTAGCGCAGACAGGACTCATGGGTCCGATTGCGGTTGCCGCATATTCTTATATGGCATTAGTTCCAATTATTCAGCCACCAATTATGAAGCTGTTTACGACCAAAAAGGAACGCCAGATTAAGATGGCAAACCTTCGTCCTGTATCAAAGTTAGAGAAGATTTTATTCCCGATTGTGGTTACCGTTGTTGTTTGTTTACTTCTTCCAACAACCGCACCACTTGTAGGTATGCTGATGCTGGGTAACTTATTCAGAGAGTCTGGTGTTGTTCGTCAGCTGCAGGAAACCGCAAGCAACGCGCTGATGTACATCGTTGTTATCCTTCTTGGAACCTCCGTTGGAGCAACCACCAGTGCGGAATCCTTCCTGAATTTCAGTACCTTAAAGATTGTAGCATTAGGTCTTGTTGCATTCGTTATTGGAACTGCTGCTGGAACCTTATTCGGAAAGCTTCTCTGCCATATTACGCATGGAAAGATTAATCCACTCATTGGTTCTGCCGGTGTATCTGCTGTTCCAATGGCTGCACGTGTTTCTCAGAAGGTTGGTGCGGAAGAGGATCCTTCAAACTTCCTCTTAATGCATGCGATGGGACCAAACGTTGCAGGTGTAATTGGAACCGCAGTAGCTGCAGGTTGCTTTATGGCAATCTTTGGCATCTAAATGAGATATTTACTTGATTGTTAATATAAGAGGAGATAAAAATGGGCGTAAAAATTACAGAAACCATTCTTCGTGATGCACATCAGTCTTTGATTGCTACACGTATGAGCACCGAGCAGATGCTCCCAGTTATTGAAAAGATGGATCAGGTTGGATACCATGCAGTTGAGTGCTGGGGTGGAGCTACCTTTGATGCATCCCTTAGATTCTTAAAGGAAGATCCATGGGAGAGACTTCGCAAGTTAAGAGATGGATTTAAGAATACAAAATTACAGATGTTATTCCGTGGACAGAACATCTTAGGATACAGCCAGTATCCAGACGATGTAGTTGAGTATTTTGTTCAGAAGTCAATTGCCAACGGTATTGATATCATTCGTATTTTCGACTGCTTAAATGATGTTCGAAACCTTGAGACCGCGGTAAAGGCTTGTAACAAGGAAGGTGGACATGCGCAGATTGCATTATCCTATACCTTAGGTGATGCATATACCCTTGATTACTGGATGGAGACTGCAAAGAAGATTGAGGACATGGGTGCTGATTCTTTATGTATCAAGGATATGGCTGGTCTTTTAGTTCCTTCTGCAGCTACCGAGCTTGTAAGTGCATTAAAGAGCGCAACCAAGCTTCCAATTGACCTTCATACTCACTACACTTCAGGTGTTGCTTCTATGACCTACATGAAGGCAGTAGAGGCAGGCTGTGATATCATTGATACCGCAATGAGTCCACTTGCTCTTGGTACCTCTCAGCCAGCAACCGAGGTTATGGTTAAGGCATTTGAAGGAACAGAATACGATACTGGACTTGATCTTGATAAATTAGCAGAAATTGCTGATTACTTTGCTCCGATTCGTGAGGAAGCATTAAAGAGCGGATTATTAAATCCAAAGGTATTAGGTGTAAACATTCAGACCTTAAAGTACCAGGTACCTGGTGGTATGCTTTCAAACCTTGTTTCACAGCTTAAGGAGCAGGGCGCAGAGGATAAATATGAAGAAGTATTAAATGAGGTTCCTAGAGTTCGTAAGGATTTAGGAGAGCCACCTCTTGTAACTCCTTCATCACAGATTGTAGGAACTCAGGCCGTATTCAACGTACTTATGGGTGAAAGATACAAGGTTGCAACTTCTCAGACCAAGGACATTCTTCTTGGAAAGTATGGTCAGTGTGTAAAGCCATTCAATCCTGAGGTTGTAAAGAAGGTTTTAGGTGATGATGCAAAGAATGCAATTACCTGCAGACCTGCAGATTTACTCGAGCCAGGACTTGCAAAGTTTGAGGAAGAGATGAAGCAGTATAAGCAGCAGGATGAGGATGTGTTATCCTATGCATTATTTCCACAGGTTGCACTTGACTTCTTCAAGTATCGTGAGGCTCAGCAGACTGGTGTTGACGCAAAGATTGCTGACAATGAAAATAAGGCTTATCCAGTTTAATAAGTTTAGAAACCGCGTGCATTTGCACGCGGTTTTATTTTATAGTATGTCTATTTGTCCAAAAACCTGAAAGGATTACTAAAAACAATGTACAAAAAAGAGATTTGTCTTAGAAAATTAGACGAATGATACGAACTGTGATACAATAAGCTGTCCGAATAGAGGAGGAGTATTTGGATTTTGAAAAGTTAAAAACTTTAGCGCCATGCACCGTAAAGTGTTCGTGAAAAAGAGTGTATGTCTTTTTGCTTTATGGTTAACGAGGAGATGGGAGTATCGAAAATTCGGCGGATGCCCATCCGTAGCAAGCAGCTGCGTATCACAGTTACAAACGCAGGAGGTGACTCCTGAACAAAGTTCTGTGTTCTGCTTTTAATGAAGTTGTAGCAAGATTGATTGCTTTGTTGCAGGCGAAGTCTGCGTTTTTGTACATAAAGGAGTATTTAATATGTGTGGAATTATTGGATTTACTGGAAAGCGTAATGCCCAGCAGATTTTATTAGATGGACTTTCTAGTCTTGAGTACCGCGGATATGACAGTGCCGGTATTTCGTATTTTAAGGAAGATGGAAAGATTTCTGTTCGTAAGACCATTGGAAAGGTAAAGGATCTTCGTGCAGTTTGCGATGAGGATAATAATGCAACCTGCGGTATTGGACACACCAGATGGGCAACCCATGGAGGAGTAACCACTACCAACGCACACCCACATAAGGTAGGAATGGTTTCTTTAATTCACAATGGAATTATTGAAAACTATCATGAGCTTGTTGAGGAATATCAGCTTTCAGGAGATTTAAAGTCAGAGACTGACACAGAAGTTGCAGCGGCTTTATTGAATCGTTTATACGAGGGGAATCCAAAGGAGACCATTAAGAAGGCTGTATCAAAGATTAAGGGAACCTTTGGCTTTTGTATTATGTTCAAGGATCATCCAGGTGAGATTTACGCAGTAAGAAGCGTCAGTCCATTGGTGGCAACCTTCTGTGAGGATGGTGCATTTATTGCATCTGATTTGACTGCGTTTATCGAGTTTACCAATCGCTATTTCATTGTTCCAGAGGAGCACATTCTGACAATGACAGATTCTGGAATTACGATTGAAGATTTTAATGGAAATCCTTATGAACCAGAGTATATGCAGGTGGATTGGGATGTGACTGCTGCACAGAAGGATGGCTATCCACATTTCATGATCAAGGAGATTCATGAGCAGCCACAGGCAATCATTCGAACCATCACTCCAAGAATCAAGAATTATCTTCCAGATTTTTCGGAGGATCAGATTCCAGATTCTTTCTTTGAGGGTACCTCGGACATCACCGTTGTAGCATGTGGTACTGCAATGTACGCGGGTATGGTTGGAAAGACTATGATGCAGAACCGCTTAGGTCTTCCTGTTAACGTTGTCATTGCATCTGAGTTTCGCTATGAAACACCAATTCTTTCAAAGAACTCTATGGTAATTGTGGTTTCACAGTCTGGAGAAACCATTGATACCTTAGAAGCGTTAAAGCTTGCAAAGAAGTATACAGATAAGACTTTATCGGTTGTCAATGTAAAGGGAAGCTCGATTGCAAGAGAAAGCCACTATGTTCTCTATACCCATGCTGGTCCAGAAATTGCAGTTGCCTCAACAAAGGCCTATACCGTACAGTGCGCCAGCATGTATCTGATTGCCTGCAAATTAGGACTTGTTCTTGGAAGAATGACCGAAGCAGAGGCAAAGGAATTCCTTCATAATTTAGAAGAGGTTCCAAATCTGATTGAAAGTGTCATCACAAAGGCAGCGGATATTGAGCTGCTTACCCGCAGAATGACAAAGTCAGAGCACACCTTCTTTATCGGAAGAGGACTTGATTATACCCTGTCGATGGAAGGCTCATTAAAGCTGAAGGAGATTTCTTATATTCACGCAGAGGCATACGCAGCTGGTGAGTTAAAGCATGGAACCATTGCTTTGATCTCTGAGGGAATTCCTGTCATTGCGGTTGCTACGCAAAAGCATGTATACAGCAAGACTATTTCAAACATTCGCGAGGTGAAAGCAAGAGGCGCTTATGTCATCCTTCTTTCTAAGGATGAAAAGATTACAGACCCAAGTATCTGTGATGTACATATTTCTCTTCCAGAGGTTGCAGATGAGTTTGCCGTATTTGAGGCTGTTGTTATTTTACAGCTGATTGCATACTATACCTCGGTTGGAAAGGGCTTTAATCCGGATCAGCCTAGAAACCTTGCAAAATCAGTAACTGTAGAATAATTTTAAATTTGATATATTAAAATTTTTCAACCCTTTTGATGAATTTGTCAAAGAAATTCGTCAAAAGGGTTGATTTATTTTGCGTTAAATGATAGAGTCTATTTATGATTCGGTATATGATTCAGGAGGAGAAGTTATGAATAACGCAGACAAGTATATCAAACAGTATTTCCTTCCACCAGTATATGAAACAGAGTGGGTAAAAAAGGATTATATTGAAGCTCCACCAGTATGGTGCTCCGTTGACTTAAGAGACGGAAATCAGGCTTTGATTGAGCCTATGAGTCTTGATGAAAAGCTTGAATTTTTCCAGCTTTTGGTGGATGTTGGTTTCAAAGAAATTGAAGTAGGATTTCCAGCTGCATCCGAAACTGAGTACATTTTTATGAGAACCTTAATCGAAAGAGATATGATTCCAGAGGATGTCACTGTACAGGTGTTAACTCAGGCGAGAGAGCATATTATCAGAAAGACCTTTGAGGCAGTTAAGGGAGCTCCTCATGCGGTGATTCATCTTTATAATTCAACTTCAGTAGCTCAGCGTGAGCAGGTGTTTAAAAAGGATAAGGAACAGATTAAGCAGCTTGCAATCGATGGTGCAAAGCTTTTAAAAGAGCTTGCAGAGGAGACGGAGGGAGATTTCTCATTTGAGTATTCTCCAGAGTCCTTCCATGGCACAGAGGTTGAGTATGCAGTAGAGGTTTGTAATGCGGTTCTTGATATTTGGCAGCCTTCTAAGAATAAGTCAATTATCAATATTCCTGCGACTGTTGAAACAGCGATGCCTCATGTTTTTGCAACCCAGATTGAGTATGTCAGCAAGCATTTGAAGCATCGCAATAATGTATTATTGTCTCTTCACCCACACAATGACCGTGGTACAGGAGTTGCGGATGCAGAGCTTGGACTTCTTGCTGGAGCAGACCGCATCGAGGGAACCTTATTTGGAAATGGTGAGAGAACGGGTAACTGTGACATCGTTACAGTGGCTATGAATATGTATTCCCACGGACTTGATCCAAAGCTTGATTTCCATAATATGCCAAAGATTCGTGAGGTATATGAGAGACTGACACGCATGAGCGTTCATGAGCGTTCGCCATATGCAGGAGATCTGGTGTTCTCTGCATTCTCTGGTTCGCATCAGGATGCAATTGCAAAGGGTATGAACTTTAGAGAAGAAAAGAACGTTAAGGAATGGACCGTTCCATATCTTCCAATTGATCCAATCGATGTTGGAAGAACCTATGATGCGGATGTTATCCGTATCAACAGTCAGTCTGGAAAGGGTGGAGTTGCCTACATTTTAAAGCAGAACTTCTCTATCTCTGTGCCTGATAAGATGAGAGAAGAGGTTGGCTATGCTGTGAAGCAGGTTTCCGATGAAAATCATAAGGAGCTTTCACCACAGTGGGTATATGAAATATTTGAGGAGAACTATATCAGCCGCAGACCATATTTTAGTGTGCCAGAGTGTCATTTTGCGCAGACAGATGGTATCATGGCTCAGGCTTCCATCAAATATCAGGATAAAATTTCCGTTGTTGATGCAAATGGAAACGGTCGATTAGATGCACTTAGCAATGCGTTAAAGCAGTTCTTTGACATTAGCTACGAGCTTTCTGTTTACGAGGAACATGCGCTTTCTGTTGGTTCTTCTTCTAAGGCAATCGCTTATGTTGGAATTACCTGCGAAGGAAAGAATTATTGGGGTGTTGGACTTGATGAGGATATTATCAAAGCATCGCTTAATGCGCTTGTTGTAGCAGTAAATAAGCTTCCTTCCATTGAGGAAAAGCAGGAGGGACAGGATGAACGCCTGACCGCAATGCTCAACTATATCCAGAATAATTATCAGGATGTCACTCTTGAAAGTATGGCAAAGCAGTTTAATCTGTCAGAGCCTTATATTTCAAAATATATCAAGGATAAATCGAAGAGAACTTTTGGAGAACATGTGACACATATCCGTTTAAAAAAGGCGAAGAGTCTGTTAAAGAACGGAAATATGTCAGTGGAATCCATTGCGAATGCGGTGGGTTATCCATCGGTAGAGCATTTCAATCGAACCTTTAAAAAGGCATTTGAAAAAACTCCTGTTCAGTATCGAAACGAGAAAAACAACAATAAGTAAATTTTTAAGGACTGTCTTAGAGGCAGTCCTTAAAGTGCATTTAAGAAAGGCAAAAAAATGGCTTATATTTCATTTGAGCACGTATCAAAAGTATATGGAAACGAGAAAGAAGCGAAGGTAACCGCTCTTGACGATGCTTCCTTTGAAATTGAAAAGGGAGAGTTTTGTGTAATCGTTGGAGAATCCGGAGCTGGAAAGACAACGCTCCTTAATATCTTGGGCGGAATGGACCGACTGACCACAGGGGTTGCTTCGACAGATAATACCATTATCAGTGAGATGAATGAAAGACAGTTAGAGGACTATCGCCGAAATGATATTGGCTTTGTTTTTCAGTTCTACAATCTGATTCCAAATCTTACTGCGCTTGAAAATGTTGAAATTGCTGCGCAGCTTTGCAAGGATTCTCTGCCAGCGAAGGAGGTTCTTGAGGCAGTGGGACTGAGCCATCGCTTAAACAATTTTCCTGCGCAGCTTTCTGGTGGCGAACAGCAGAGAGTGTCGATTGCACGAGCTCTTGCGAAAAAACCGAAGCTTCTTTTATGCGATGAGCCAACAGGAGCATTGGATTATGAGACGGGTAAGGGCGTACTAAAACTTCTCCAGGATTTCTGTAGAAAGGAAGGTATGACGGTTGTTGTAATCACACATAACTCAGCACTTTCTGCTATGGCGGACCGTGTTATTCGTGTAAAGAGTGGAAAGATTTTCTCCTGCAAGTTAAATGATGTAGTAACTCCTGTAGAAGAAATTGAATGGTAATTTTTTATGATTTTAACAAAAACATTTCACAAGAATATTAGAAGAAGCATAACTGGTTCTTTTGGCCGTTTTGTTGCCATTTTTGCGATTATTTTTTTGGGAGTAGGTTTCCTTGCAGGTCTTAAGCTTACCAATCCTGTTATGCTTTCTGTTGAGAAAAATTTTATAAAGGAATCAAATATGTTTGATTTCCGCATGATTTCTACCATCGGTTTTACAAAAGAGGATTTTACTGAGCTTTCAAAGGAGAAAGCGATTCAGTCAGTATCTGGTTCTGTAAATCGAGACTTTATTGTGAATTATAAAGATTCTGATAAGGTTTACAGAGCACACATGATTACCGAGGGGATCAATGATCCGGTGATTGATCGCGGTCGAATGCCACAAAAGGGAAATGAATGTCTGATTGATACTGATACCATCGGTACTTATCAGATTGGAGATAAACTGATTGTTGCAGACAATAACGACGAAGAGACTAAGGAATTTTTTGCATACAAGGAATACACCATTGTAGGAAGCTGCTATTCACCTTTATATATTTCTGTTGAGAACGGAAATACCTCGATTGGAAATGGTAGCTTAAGTTCCTATGTATTGATTCCAGAGGATGGCTTTGACTTTGAGTATTATACAGAGTGTTACATTAAAACGGACAATACCTATGAGGTTTATTCGGAGGAGTATAATGACTATATCAAAGCGCAAAAAGATCTTTTAATGCCAATATTAGAGGCTTCTGTTACTAAGAGGTTCCAGGATGAGCTTGCGAAGGAAACAGCAAAGCTTGATGATGCAAAGGAAGAGTTAGAAAGCGAATGGGATAAAGCAAATAAAAGTTTCGCGGATGCAAAGAAAAAGCTCGATGATGGGGCGAAGGCTCTTGAAAATGCAAAAGCCGAGCTGGATGCGAACAAAGAAATGCTTGGTCAGCTAGAACGTTCACTTATGGCATTTCCTCCAAGTACCTTGCAATATCAGATGATGAATGCCAGATATCAGGAGGGAAAAGCGCAGTGGGAAGCCGCAAATGATACCTATCAGAAGTCATTAAAGGAGTATCAGTCCTCTTTAAAAGAATACGAGGAGCAGTATCAGAGTGCAAACGAAGAGTTTGAGGATGCGAAAAAGGAGATTGAGGAAGGCTATCAGACGATAGAGGATCTGGCATCTCCAGAGCTCTTTGCAATCACAAGAGCGCAGAATACGGGCTATGCGACTTTTCGAAATGATGCTTCCATTGTGAAAAATATTTCTTCTGTTTTACCAGTATTTTTCTTCTTGATTGCTGCACTTGTCTGTTCGACAACCATGAACCGCATGATTGACGATGACAGATCATTAATTGGAACAATGTGTGCAATTGGATATGGAAAGCGAGCAATTTATTTCAAATACATTATGTATTCAGGAATTGCGGCTACATTAGGCTGTATTTTAGGCTATTTTTCATTGGGAGCATTATTCCCGCAGGTGATTTGGATTGCCTATCGACTTTTATATACGATTCCAGGTACAACTGTGATTTTTTCGCCGGTACTCTTTGTTGTTTGCTTATTACTATCATGGCTATGCTCAGTAGGTGTTACTGTTGTTTCCCTTCACAGAGAGCTGATAGAAATGCCGGCGGAAATGATTCGACCAAAGACCCCTCCAGCAGGAAAGAGAATCCTGTTAGAGCGAATTATGTTTGTTTGGAATCACATGAAATTCCTGCATAAGGTTACCATGCGTAATATTTTCCGCTTCAAAAAGCGTATGATTATGATGGTACTTGGAATTGCTGGATGTACTGGGCTTGTGATTACGGGCTTTGGAATCAAGGATTCCGTTGCTGGAATCTGCGATTATCAGTATGAAGAAATCATGAAATATGATTTATCGATTGATTTTACTGAGGATATCGATGAAGAGACAATTTCTGAAATTGAAAATATCTGTGGCAGTGATTTAAAGCAATATGCCATTGCCTGTGTCGGAACAATGGATGTCGCTACGGATGGTGCAGCAAAAACAGTGAATGTGATTACAAGTGACGATCCAAATCTGCTGTCACTGATTGATTTGCATCAGGGCAGGGATTCCATCGACATTCCAAAGAAGGAAGGCGCTTTAATCGTATCCAACAAATTGTGTGATTTGGTTGATACCAAAAAAGGTAGCGAGATTAAGCTGTTAAAATCAGAAACCGATCAGGTATCGATGAAAATAGAAGATACTTTTGAAAATTATGTTTTCAACTATGCATTCCTTACCAGAGAAAACTATGAAAGCTACATTGATGAATATCATCCTAGAACCATGTATTTAAGCTTTCAGGACTCATCAAAGAGTGCAAAGCTTGCAACCAAATTATCTGATATCAAAGGCGTTGCAAATATGTCTGTCGTATCCACCTTCCGGTCAATGATTGCAAAAATGATGCAAAGCTTAGACTATGTGGTTGCGCTGGTTATTATATCTGCTGCGGCGCTGGCTTTTGTAGTTTTATTTAATCTTGGCAATATCAATATTTCAGAGCGTGTCAGAGAAATCGCGACCATAAAGGTTTTAGGTTTCCATCAAAGTGAGACAGGAGCTTATGTGTTCCGTGAAAATTTGATTTTGTCAATCATTGGAATTGTTTTGGGACTTCCAATAGGCAAGCTGTTTCATGCGTTTGTTATGAGGCAGATCAATGTTGAGATGGTTTCCTTTAAAACACTTGTAAAGCCGTCCAGCTATATGCTGTCAGTGGCGTTAGTTCTTCTGTTTACGGTTGCAACTGATTTGATTCTTCGACGCAAAATCAAAGCAATTGACATGGCAGAATCACTAAAGTCTGTTGAATAGAACGTTAGATATTTAACTAACACTCTAAATATTTATTTAACAAGGAAAATCCCTTGTTTTTAAGCTTGTTTCCTTGTAAAATAATACAGGTGAAAAAAGCATAAATCCTAGGATTTAGGAGGGAAAATTATGATAAAAATTGACGTTATTTCTGGTTTCCTTGGAGCTGGAAAAACTACTTTCATTAAAAAGATGATTGAAGAAGCCTACAAGGGTGAACAGATTGTCTTGATTGAGAATGAATTTGGCGAGGTTGGTATTGATGGAGGATTCCTAAAGGATGCGGGCATCACCATCAACGAAATGAACTCAGGCTGTATCTGTTGTTCCCTTGTCGGAGACTTTGCAACCAACTTAAGAAAGGTAATCGATGATTATCATCCAGAGCGCATTATTATCGAGCCATCAGGAGTTGGTAAGCTTTCTGATGTTATGAAATCTGTAATCGACCTTGAGAGTGAGTTTGATGTTAAGGTCAATGCTCTTGTTACAATTGTAAATGCATTAAAGGCAAGCAAGCAGATGAAGGCATTTGGCGAGTTCTTTAACAATCAGATTGCAAATGCAACGACTGTTATTTTAAGCCGTAGCCAGAATGCGACACCTGAACAGCTTGAGTTTTGTACAAAGGAAATTCAGGAGCTGAATCCAAATGCAGCTGTTATCACAACAGACTGGAGTGAGATTTCAGGTCAGCAGATTTTAAAGGTAATCGAAGGCCAGGAGGATCTTGAGAAGAAGATGCTTGAAGAAGCAAAGCATCATCATCACGACCATGACCATCATCATCATCATGATCATGAACATGATGAAAACTGCACCTGCGGATGTCACGACCATGATCATGACCACGATCATCATCACGATCACGATCATGAGCATGATGAAAACTGTACCTGTGGATGTCACGACCATGATCATGAGCATCACCATGACCACGACCATGAGCACGAACATCATCATGACCACCATCACGATCATGACGAAAACTGCACCTGCGGATGCCACGATCATGACCATCATCATGATCATCACCATCACCATGCGGATGATGTATTTACCAGCTGGGGTAAGGAAACTCCACACAAATTTGAAAAGGCTAAGCTTGAAGCAATTCTTAAGGATTTTGCTGAGTCAGACAATATTTTACGTGCCAAGGGTATGGTAGAAGATGTAAATGGTGGATGGATTTACTTTGATATGGTACCTGGTGAATATGAGATTCGCGAGGGTCAGCCAGACTATACAGGCCGTATTGTTGTCATTGGTACAGAGATTCACGAGCATGAGCTTGAGGAATTATTTGGCCTTGCATAAGGAATTGGGTTGGGGTATTTACCGTTCTAAAATTAATTGACTGTAAATGAAAAGAGGAAATTATGGCACAGGAAATACCAGTTTATTTATTCACTGGATTTATGGACAGTGGAAAAACTTCTCTGATTAAGGAAACCCTGTTTGAAAATGACTTTGGAGAGGGCGCACCTGGAATTGTACTGATGTGCGAGGATGGAGAGGTTGAATTTGATGAGGCTGAGCTTGCAAAGAAGAATTTAAAGCTTGTTTCCATCAATTCAGAGGAAGAATTTACGACCTCTAATTTAAAGAAAATCAATGAAGAGTATAAGCCACAGATTGTATTTTTGGAGTTTAACGGCACCTGGGGAATGGATAAGATTCTTGAGCAGGAAATGCCAGCTGGATGGGAAGTGATTCAGTCTCTTGCAACGGTGGACTCAACTACCTTTGATTTATATTTAAACAATATGCGCGCGATGATGCAGGAACAGATTTTTGTCGCTGATGTAGTTATTTTTAACCGCACAGATGATGATACAGATCGTGGACATCTTCGTCGTATGGTAAAAAATATCAATCGCAAAGCTCAGGTTGTCTATGAAAAGAAGGATGGAACCATCGATGAGCGTCCGGAAGAACTGCCTTTCGATATTAATGTCGATGTCATTGAGTTAAGCGATGCAGACTATGCAATCTGGTATATGGATTGCATGGAAAATTACAAAAAATACGACCGCAAGAAAATTCATTTTACTGCGTTAGTATATAATCCAGAAAACCAGAAAAAGAAAGGATTCTTTGTACCAGGCCGATTTACCATGACCTGTTGCGTAGACGATATTCAGTTTTTAGGTTTCAAGTGTAAATACGACAAACACGAAAGTATTGAGCACAAGAGCTGGATTGATTTTACTGGTGAGATTCGTGTTGAATTTGCAAGAGAGTATAAAGGAAAGGGCCCAGTACTTTATCCAATCGAGCTTAAGCCTACAACCGCACCAGAAGATGAATTAGTATATTTCTCATAGAGAGAATATAAGATTAGGGAGGGACAAATGTATAAGATTGTCAGAAAAGAAATGCTTCAAAGCAATATCGTTCTGATGGAAGTTAAGGCACCTCGTGTTGCAAAGACTTGTCTTCCAGGTCAGTTCATTATTGCCAAGACAGACGAAATTGGGGAGAGAATTCCACTTACCATTTGTGATTATGATCGTGAGAAGGAAACAGTTACGATTGTTGTTCAGACAATTGGTGCAGGAACCTTAAGAATGATGTCACTCAATGAGGGTGATGAACTCATGGACTTTGTAGGCCCACTTGGATGTCCATCAGAATTATGTCTTGAGGAAAACCTTGAAGAGACCAAGAAAAAGCACATCGTATTTATCGGTGGTGGTCTTGGTACCGCTCCAGTTTATCCACAGGTTAAGTGGTTAAAGCAGCATGGAGTTGATGTTGATGTAATCATTGGTTACAGAAGCAAGGATTTATTATTCTATGAAGATGAGATGAGATCAGTAGCTAAGAATTTATATGTTACTACTGATGATGGAACCTATGGATTCCATGGCAATGGATGTCAGCAGCTTCAGGCTTTGTATGACGAAGGAAAGCGTTATGATACCTGTGTTGCAATTGGTCCAATGATCATGATGAAATTCGTTTGCCAGTTAACAAAGCAGTTAGAGATTCCTACCATTGTTTCTATGAATCCAATCATGGTTGATGGAACTGGTATGTGTGGCGCTTGCCGTTTAATTGTTGGAGATGAAGTTAAGTTTGCGTGTGTTGACGGACCTGAGTTCGATGGACACAAGGTAGACTTCGAGCAGGCTATGAAGCGTATGGCTCAGTACAAGACTGAGGAAGGACGCGCAAAGCTTGCATTTGAAGAAGGAGACACCCACCATGGTGGATGTGGACAGTGCGGAGGTGACCACTAATGGAAGTTGATGTATTAAAGAGAATTCCTGTCCGCGAGCAGGATCCAAAGGTTCGTGCAACAAACTTCGAGGAAGTTTGCCTTGGATATAATGAAGAAGAAGCAGTTGCTGAAGCATCTCGCTGTTTAAATTGTAAAAATGCACAGTGTGTAAAGGGATGTCCTGTATCTATCAACATTCCTGGATTTATTGAGCAGGTTGTTAACAAAAACTTTGATGAAGCATATCAGATTATCTCTGAATCTTCAGCGCTTCCTGCAGTATGTGGTCGTGTATGTCCACAGGAATCACAGTGTGAAGGAAAGTGTATCCGTGGATTCAAGGGTGAGCCTGTTTCTATCGGAAA
This sequence comes from Agathobacter sp., assembly GCA_045641385.1. Classification (GTDB taxonomy): domain Bacteria; phylum Bacillota; class Clostridia; order Lachnospirales; family Lachnospiraceae; genus Roseburia. The sequence goes on from JAZUGV010000087.1 coordinate 21,800, forward strand.
GTTAGAGAGATTCGTTGCAGATACCGCAAGAGAAAATGGTGTGAAGCCTAAGAAGGCAGACAGCTTAAATGGTAAGAAGGTTGCTGTCATTGGTTCTGGTCCTGCTGGACTTACCTGTGCTGGAGACCTTGCAAAGCTTGGCTATGAAGTTACTATTTTTGAGGCTCTTCACTCTGCCGGCGGTGTATTATCTTACGGAATTCCAGAATTCCGTCTTCCAAAGGACAAAGTTGTAGCTGCAGAAGTAGAAAACGTTAAGTCTTTAGGCGTTAAGATTGAGACCAACGTTGTTATCGGAAAGTCAACCAAGATTGACGAGTTAATGGCAGATGAAGGCTTTGACGCTGTATTTATTGGATCTGGCGCTGGTCTTCCAAGATTTATGGGAATCCCAGGCGAGCAGGCAAATGGTGTATTCTCTGCAAATGAGTTCCTTACAAGAAACAACCTTATGAAGGCATTCAAGGATGGCTATGAAACCCCTATTTCAAAGGGCAAGAAGGTTGTTGTCGTTGGTGGTGGTAACGTTGCGATGGATGCTGCTCGTACGGCACTTCGTCTTGGGGCTGAAACTCACATCGTTTATCGTCGTAGTGAGGAAGAACTCCCTGCTCGTGTGGAAGAAGTTCATCACGCAAAGGAAGAGGGAATCATCTTTGATCTCCTTCAGAATCCTACCGAAATTCTTGTTGATGATAATGGCTGGGTTAAGGGAATCAAGATTATCAAGATGGAGCTTGGTGAGCCTGATGAATCAGGAAGAAGAAGCCCAATTGAAATCGCTGGTTCTGAATATGAGTTAGAGTGTGATACCGTTATTATGTCTCTTGGTACCTCTCCAAACCCATTAATTTCTTCTACTACAGAAGGTCTTGAAATCAACAAGAGAAAATGTATCGTAGCTGATGAGAACGGTGCTACTTCAAAGGCATATGTTTATGCTGGTGGAGATGCTGTTACTGGTGCTGCAACTGTTATTCTTGCTATGGGAGCTGGAAAGGCTGCCGCTAAGGGAATTCACGAAGCATTATCAGCAAAATAAAGGATTTATATTATGGACACTTTACGTCAAGGTGTACCATCAAAAGAAAACAATATTGTGCGCTATGAGGTGCATCCATATAAGGGCCTTAACCAGGAACAGGTTAAGGCTCGTTTTCGCGATGGTGCAAATAATAAAAAAGTTGAATCATCAACCAAATCACTTAAGGAAATCGTAAAGGAAAATACTCTTACGTATTTTAACCTTGTTTTTTTGATTCTCGGAATTTTACTGGCAATTGTTGGTGCATTTCGAGATATGATTTTTTTAGTTGTCATTGTCTGCAACACCCTGATTGGTATTATTCAGGAGTTGCGCTCAAAAAAGGTGCTTGACCGACTTGCGAATATGAATTCACCTCAGACAATGGCCGTGCGAGATGGACAAATACGAAATCTGGATTCAGATAAACTGGTCTTAGATGACATTATTATATTGGAGGCGGGTTCACAGATCCCGGCAGATGCTTTCGTTGTGGAAGGAGAGCTGGCTGTGAATGAGTCCTTAATCACTGGTGAAAGTGATGAAATCAAAAAGGGTCCTGGCGATGATTTGTTGTCAGGCAGTTTTGTTGTGTCAGGCAGAGCCTATTGCAGACTCGATAAGGTTGGAGCGGACAGCTATATTTCGAAGCTTACGATTCAGGCGACAAAGTCAAAAACAGGAGAGCAGTCTGAAATGATTCGCTCATTAAACCGACTGATTATTGTCATGGGTGTATTGATTATCCCAATTGGAGTGGCGTTATTTATTCAGTCTTACTTCATTAATGAGGTGGATTTTAGAACTTCTGTTACCTCAATGGTTGCCGCAGTGATTGGAATGATTCCTGAGGGATTATATCTCTTGGCTTCCATTGCCATGGCATTGGCGGCGATGCGTCTTGCGAAGCGAAATGTATTAATCCATGACATGAAGTGTATCGAGACGCTGGCGCGAGTAGATGTACTCTGCGTCGATAAAACAGGAACAATTACTGAACCTGGAATGAAGGTATATTCTTTTGAACCTTGCGCAGTATCAGAGGAGGAAAAGGCGGACAAGATACAGTCTCTAATGCTTTCACTTTCTGATTTTGCGGCAGCATTACCTACAGACAATGAGACAATGAAGGCCTTACAGGCATTCTTTACCAATCGAACGGGAAAGGTTGCAACTCAGATTTCTACCTTCTCCTCAGAAACTAAATATTCGGGTGTTTCTTTTGCTGACAAAACCTATGTCATTGGAGCGCCGGAGTTTGTTATGAGAGAAGATCTCCCGAAGATTCAGGCTCAGGTGAATCATTATTCCTCTCAGGGCTTTCGAGTTTTAGTGTTCGCGGAATACGAGGGAACCTTAGACGGAAAACGCCTGACGAAACCAGTAAAGCCTCTTGGAATTGTCATGCTTTCAAATCCAATCCGAGAGGGAGCAAAGTCTACCTTTGGCTATTTCGCAGAGCGAGATGTAGAGATAAAGGTAATCTCTGGAGATAATCCACTTACCGTATCGGTCATCGCGGCAGAGGCAGGCATTTCAAATGCAGATCGCTATGTGGATGCAACCACCTTGAAAACAGATAAAGATATTATGGATGCAGTAGAAAGATATACCGTGTTTGGTCGTGTGACACCAGCGCAGAAGCGCAAGTTTGTTGTCGCTTTAAAGCAGAGAAAGCATACGGTTGCCATGACAGGAGATGGTGTCAATGATATTTTAGCGTTAAAGGAAGCTGACTGCAGTATTGCCATGGCTTCTGGAAGTGATGCTGCTTCCAATGTTGCTCAGCTCGTTTTGCTGGACTCTGATTTTGCAAAGATGCCGTCAGTAGTATTAGAGGGAAGAAGAGTTGTAAACAATATTCAAAGAACAGCATGTCTATATATCGTCAAAAATATATTCTCTATGTTGCTTGCGATTTTCTCTGTATTGCTTACCTTGGGATATCCGCTTTCTCCAAATCAGGTATCTCTGATCAGTATGTTTACGATTGGTGCACCTTCCTTTGTATTGTCATTAGAGCCAAACTCAGATCCAATTCGAGGAAGATTTCTATCAAATGTGTTCCTTCGTTCATTGCCAGGTGGACTTACAGACTTCCTTGTTGTTTCAGGTCTGATATTCTTCTGCAGAGAATTTGATTTTGGTTTGGAGAACTTGGGAACTGCCTGCACAATTTTGATTGCCATTGTCGGGGTGATGATTTTAATTCGAATTGCTCAGCCGATGAACAGGATTCACGTCACAATGATTGTGGTGGTCGTTGTGGGACTGCTTACAGGAATGCTGTTTATGAGCGATTTCTTTGGAATTACAAGAGTTGATAAAGAGTGCGCAATGTTAACAGTAATCTTTGCAATCATTACAGAGCCGGTACTCAGATATCTTTCCATGATCTTTGAAAAATGGAATGAATGGATATTAAAAAGAGAGCATAAAACTGCTTTATAAAATGTCCAATTTATTATATAATTTTTATATCTATTTTGGGAGTGTTATGAGCTCATGAGAAACCGTATGAAGCAACTTGCCAGAGGCAGGTTCGAGTACGAGGTTCCAACAATTCATCTGTCTGATGAATTAATTTCCATCACAGTGATAGAGGGAGAAGATTATTCCGGAAGCTTCTCCCTTTCCAGTGAAAACGACAGAAAAATCAGAGGAGTATGCTATTCTACGAACGAAAGAATGGAGTGCATGACCCCTCAGTTTGATGGGCAGGAAGTTCGTATTCGCTATCAACTTCATAGTAAGGGCCTTGTGGATCAGGAAGTGATCAAGGGGGAATTTGTGATTGTATGCAACGAGTTTGAGTACAGTCTTCCTTTTGTTGTCACAATTACTCGAAATTATTTGGATTCCAGCAATGGATTCATCAAAAATCTTTATGACTTCTCCTGCCTTGCAAAGGATCATTGGGATGAAGCATATCAGCTGTTTTATCGCAGAGGTTTTTCCGACATTATAAAACCAAATGAAGTGAAAGAGATGATGATTTATCGTGGCATCGTCCAGGCAAAGCCATCCAACGGAAATTTGGAAGAGTTCCTTGTTGGAATTGGAAAGAAGGAACGCTTGAAGTTTGCCTGCGAGCGCAACGAGTTTACATTTGGTGACTTGGAGGAATCTGTAAAAGAAACCATCACAATCCGTAAGGAGAACTGGGGGTATATTGATATCAGTTTGAGTACGGATTCTGATTTTATTGAACTTCCAAAGAAAAAAATTCAGTCTAATGATTTCATTGGAAGTACATGTCAGGTAGAGTTTTTTGTTCGTAAAGAAGCCTTACACGCAGGAAACAACTACGGGCGAATTCTATTAAAGAGCGCCTTTCAGCTGGTAGAAATTCCAGTAAATGTAATTCATTCTATCGATGAAAATACTGCGGAGGCAATGAAGGTTCGTCGTGATAAAAAGGAAAATGAAATCGGCCTGCTGGAATTATATCAGGCATATCGATTAAAACGATTATCCACTGCAATCTGGGCGAATGAAACCATCGAAATATTGAATCATCTTCATGCGATTGAGCCTGAGGAACCGATGTATCTTTTGATGAAAGCTCAGGCGCTTCTGATTAATCGACAGAGACAGGAGTGTGAGTGGATCTTAGAAGATTTTAAGCGCGAGTGGATTGATAAAAACTCAGAGGTATGGGCTTATTATCTTTATATATTAACCCTGATGGAGCGAGAGCCTGTCTATGTAGATAAGCTTACTGCTGAAATTAAGCTGATTTTCCATCAGAATCCAGATTCTTCATTGATTTTCTGGATATTACTGTTTCTTGAGGAGAATTATTTTAACAATAATTCACTAAAGCTTAAGGCGATTGAATACTGGGTAAATAAGGGGTGCACCTCTCCATATATCTATTTGGAAGCGTATTATCTGATTTGGCAGGATCCATATCTGTTAACGAAGCTGGATTCTTTTGAATTGCGTCTTCTACGTTGGGCGGTTCGCAAAAAGGCAATGAATAAAGATATTGCAGCACAGATTTTCCAGATTCTTTCTTACACAAAGGAGTTTTCGCCAGTTTATTATGAGCTGATGTGTGCAGCCTATGAGGCTGATCCAAGACCAGAATATGTTGGCACAATTGTAAGCTACTTGATTCGTACTGATCGATACGAAACAAAATATCATGATTGGTATGTGAAGGGAATCGAACTTGAACTTCGCGTAACAGGTTTATATGAAGCGTATCTGATGTCTTTGGATGACCGCAATATTGCAGCACTTCCAAAGATGATTCAGCTGTATTTCAGATATGAGAGCAGCCTTCCTTATAAAAAACTGGCTGTATTATATAACAATATTATTGCTGCAAAAGAATCGGACCCAGATACTTACAATCAGTATCGAAGAACCATGGGACGATTTGCAATGGAACAGGTAGAAGCAGAACACATGGATGATAATCTTGCAGTGCTTTATGAGGATATGCTTGATTTGGGTCTTGTGAATGAAGAACTTGCACACGCACTTTCTCATATTGTTTTTACCAACAAGCTGATTGTGTTTGAGAATAATCTTGTCCGTGTCATTGTCTATCAAAGACAGATGAAAGAACCACAGATTGTTCCTATCACGGATAATGTGGCTTATTTCCAGTTGTTTTCGAAGGACTATGCCATCATTTTTGAGGATGCAAATGGACTCCGTTATGTTGGAGATGTATCGTACCGATTACAGCCATTAATGAATGTTTCAAACTACCTTGACAAAGCAATGCTTTTGGCAACAGATGAAGCTTCCTTTGTGGCATATCGATTTAAGGATAAGCATAGCTATCTGACCTTCTCACCTGAGGATAAAGAATTCTTCAGGCGCATATTGTTTGCGAATGACTTCTCAAAAGAGTTCATGAGTGAAATGGTTCCAGAAATTATTCGTTATCTCACCTCATCAGAATATGATTCTGCGATGAGAGAATTTTTGGATACCGTAGATGTATCAGACTATGACCCGATTGCCCGCAAGTTTTTGATGGAACAGTTTGTAGAAAATCACTTGTACGAGCGCGCTGTGGAGGCAATTTTAGAATATGGCATCGATCAGATTGGTTCCTCCTATAAGGTGGCTCTTTGCAATCGTTTGATTTTGGAAAATCAATATGATGAGGATGATGCGCTTGTACGTTACTGTACAAAGGTATTCTGTGATGGAAAGTATACTGATTTGATATTAGATTATCTGTGTAAGTATTACACCGGTCCTTCTAATATTATGTTAAAGCTCTGGAAAGCTGCGCGTGGTTTTGATATTGATACGTTTGATTTGGAAGAAAAAATCTTAACACAGCTGATGTATGCTGGAAAGTTAGATGCTTCCACATATCAGGTATTCTCGCATTATTACGATGGTGGCGGAAGAGAACTGATTATTCTTGCTTACATCAGCTATATGTCGCATGAATATTTTGTTCATCAGAAGGAATTGTCGAACGATGTATTTCAGCTTTTGGAGGGGCGTTACATCAATCATTTAGAATTAAATGATGCATGTAAGTTGGCTCTGTTAAAGAAGCTTTCAGAGGTTACAGTGCTTTCAGAAAAGCAGTATCAGATCGAGGATGAGCTGCTTTCAGAATTTACGAATCGCAATATGAATTTTGCGTTCTACAAGAAGTTAGACAAAAGACTTGTGTCCAAATACCATTTCAACGACAAGGTATTTTTGGAGTATCGAACAAGTCCTCTCAGTCATGTCATCTTAAATTACAACATCAACGAAGAGACTGATCGCCAGATTTCAGAGGATATGGTTGATGTTTATGATGGCATTTTTGTAAAGAGCTTTGTGATGTTTTTCGGAGAGCGCATTCACTATTATATTTCGGAGGAGCGTGGCTCTGTTGTGAATGTATCTGAAAGCATGGAAATCTTAAACAATGATGTTTACGGAGAAGATAGTGAGAGCAGATATAATCTGTTGAATCAGATGATGATATCCTCGACACTTCAGGAGGATGCATTACTTCTCAAGACAATGAATCGATATTATGGATTTGAAAAGGTAAGCAAGGACGCTTTCCAAATTCTGTAGAAATCAGTTGTTTACTCTATGGGGATTACTATGGCAGAAAGAGAACCTGTGTATCTTGGCATTGATTTAAATGACAAATCAGCCATGATAAGTTATTACAAACCGAATATGGAAGAACCGGAAACGGTGAGTACAGTTGCAGGCTCTGAGCAGTATAAAATTCCTGTGATTTTGGCAAAGCGCCGTAACCTTGGCATGTGGTATTACGGCGAAGAAGCCCTTAAAATGGCAAAAAGTTCTGAGGTGGTATGCTTAGATGCACTCCTTCGCCGCGCGCTGTCAAAGGAGCAAATTTGCATTGATGATGAAACTTATGATGCGGAAGAATTATTGGCATTATTCATCAAAAAAATGATCCAGCTGACTCAGCGACTGGGGGCGGTTGGAGATTTTGATAAGCTTGTCATCTGTGTTGACAGATTATCCCGTGACAATATGGATTTGTTTTGGAGAGTATCTGAAAAACTTGGTCTTTCCAAAGAACAGTTCATGGTGATTGACCATAGAGAAAGCTTTTATTACTACAATTTTAATCAGGATGATCGTCTATGGCTTCGCGATGTCTATCTTTTTGGTTATGAAAAGGACCAGCTATATTCTTTATATCTTAAGAGAGATATGAGAACAAAGCCACAGGTGGTTTCGATTATTGAAAGTCCTAAGATTGCATTGCGCGGCGATCGCGATATGGAGTTTTTGCGTTACCTAAACGATGCTTTTGAAAATAAAATTGTATCCTGTGCCTATCTGTTGGGAGATGGATTTGAAGGCGATTGGATGAATCAGTCATTAAATTTCCTTTGCAGAGGCCGCAGAGCCTTTATGGGAAATAATCTTTATTCCAAAGGTGCCTGCTACGCAGGTGCTGTTTCTGCACTTAGCGACTGGCCGTTCATCTACATGGGCGAAAATGAAATGAAATTTAATGTGTCGCTCAAGATGAGAAACCGTGGAAATATGGAGTTTTATAATCTCATCAGCGCAGGAAAAAACTGGTTTGAGATTGAGGGAGAGTGCGAGGTGATTTTATCCGGCTCTCATGAGATTGATTTTTGGAAACAGCTTCCACACTCTAGGGAAGCGAGTATCGAAACCCTTGAGCTTACAGACCTTCCGATGAGACCTGACAAAACAACGCGCCTTCGCATTAAGGCGAAGCCTGTCTCTGTCGATAAGGTTGAACTTGAAATCAAGGATCTTGGCTTTGGAGAAATTTATCGTAGCACGGATAAAAGTTGGAAATATACACTTACTATGTAAAACCTGTTTAAGGAGTTTATATGGGTGAATTATTATTATGTAAGGAGCCGATAGGGGCAATGCCCTATTATATCGAGGGAATCTCCTTAAATGTTTATTCAATTGAAGAACTTTGCTATTACATTGCAAATAATGTATACCTGCTTGATTCTGATTTCATGAACGAGGAATTATGTGCCTGGATTGAGAGAGAACTTCATCTGCTAGAACTTTCGGATGAGCTTCGAAACAAAATTCGTGAAAATGGAAAGCTTTCTGAATTTGTAGAAATTATTTTGCGCGAAATTTGTTATTTGAATCCTTCTCAGATTGTGGATGTTGTGACAACGCTCGCACAACTGGAAGAAAAGAGTGAGTTTGAATGTGATAAAATTCGAGCAGACCGTTTGATGGAAAAGGAAAAATACTTAAGCAGTATATATGCGTACAAGCATCTTCTGACCTCGGATGATGTGTCAACGGCAGACCCGATTGTGGTTGGCAATATTTATCATAATCTTGGAACGGCTTATGCCCGTCTTTTTATGTTTGAGGACGCAGCTGAGTATTATAAGATTGCTTTTCATAAAAACAGAGAATATGAATCCTTAAAGGAGCTTTTGTTCTGTTATCGATGCCTTCATGATGAAGAACGATTTATGTCTACGGCCTTGGAATATCAGCTGGGAGACGCTACCATTGAGGAAATCAAAAAGGAATTAAATGCTTTTAGCAGATGTGAGGAAATCCTTGAGTTTGAGGCTGAACTATCCGGCTATGCAGATGAAATTAACAGAGGAGATCGCGACCGTTTTTCAAAGGATTTAGATAAAATGCTTTCCAATTGGAAGGATGAATATCGTAGAATCTGTCGCATGTAATTTATGTTTTCTTTTTTTAAAAAAATATTTCACAGAAAAGATAAATTAAATAATGAAGAACAAATATTTATCGATGATAAACGCAGAGATCGTGAACATCTTTCGGTAGAACTCTGTGAGCAGATGATAGATGCCTCTCGCGAGCTTGAGAGCATCAGAGATGAATATCGTGTTGTGACAAACTATTTAAATGATATTCAGATTATCGAGGATTTGCCTTCTGGCGAGAGAGGTGGTATTATTGAAACCGCTACGCAAATCATGAATTTAAACAGAGTTCGTGATGAGTTGCTTGAAACCAGAAATCGTATATCTGATACTCAGTTTTCCATGTTTCAGGAACGCGGGGAAGAGGTTCCAAAATCAATTAAGCTTTTGGAGCATAATGAGACGTATCTTGCTGCGATTGAGCGTGATTTACATACCCTCGAGGGAGAAAAACTATCCTGGAATATTGACAAAAAGGATGCAAAAAAGGAAATGCGCCTGATGCATAAATCCTCTATTTTTCTTTTTGTGGTATTTGGAATTTTGCTGGTTGCCTATTTGACTTTGACCTTTGCTTTTGATGCTTCAGTGGCTGTTCCTATGTTTGTTTCCATGTTCTTGGTGGCCTGCATAGGAGTATATACATTGATTCATTACCAGGACTGTCAGCGTGATATTAAGCAGTGTGATATCAATATCAATCATGCAATCACCTTGGAAAATCGCGTCAAAATCAAATACGTAAATATTAAGAATGCAGTTGATTACACCTGCGAAAAGTATCATGTAAAAAATTCTAAGGAACTTATCTATTTATATGAACAGTATCAGGAGGCTGTCAAGGAGCGCAGAAAATTTAGGGAAGCCAATGATGATTTGTCTTACTATAATGAGAAACTGATTCGCCAGCTGCGAGAATATCATTTATATGATGCCCGCGTATGGATTAACTATCCAGCAGCCATCTGCGACAAAAAGGAATTAGTTGAGTTGAAGCATTCTCTGTTAGTGCGCAGACAAAAGCTAAGAGCTCGCATCGAGTATAATCAGACTACCTTAAATAGCATGAAAAAAGAGGCTCTTGAGCATCTTGAATTTGAGAAGGATAACAAAGAACAGATAGAGACGATTATAAAGCGTTTAGAAAATATGAATCAAAACGCTATTTAGATAAAGAGGAGATTAAAATGAGTAAAGTAAGAACAAGATTTGCACCAAGTCCTACTGGTAGAATGCATGTAGGAAATTTAAGAACAGCATTATATGCATATCTGTTAACCAAGCATGAGGGAGGAGACTTCATTCTTCGAATCGAAGATACAGACCAGGAGCGTTTGGTGGAAGGTGCTGTTGATATTATCTACAGAACAATGCAAAAGACAGGTCTGATTCACGATGAAGGTCCAGACAAGGACGGTGGATGTGGTCCATACGTTCAGAGCGAGCGTCAGGCTGCTGGAATTTATTTAGAGTATGGGAAGCAGCAGGTTGAAAAGGGAGAGGCATATTACTGCTTCTGTGACAAGGAGCGTTTAGAAAGCTTAAAGCAGACTGTAGCGGGAAAAGAGATTTCGATTTATGATAAGCATTGCTTACACCTTTCAAAGGAAGAGGTTGAGGCAAATCTTGCTGCAGGAAAGCCATATGTTATTCGTCAGAATAATCCAACTACTGGAACCACTACCTTTGCGGATGAAATCTATGGTGACATTACTGTAGAAAATGCAGAGCTTGACGATATGGTACTAATTAAGTCAGACGGATATCCTACCTATAATTTTGCGAACGTTGTAGATGACCATCTTATGGGAATTACCCATGTTGTTCGTGGAAATGAGTATTTATCTTCATCACCAAAGTATAACCGTCTTTACGAGGCCTTTGGTTGGGAGGTACCTATTTATGTGCACTGCCCACTGATTACAGATGAATCTCATCAGAAGCTTTCAAAGAGAAGTGGTCATTCTTCTTTTGAAGATTTAATCGAGCAGGGCTTTTTGACAGAAGCTGTTGTGAACTTCGTTGCCTTATTAGGCTGGTCTCCAGCAGACAATGAAGAGATTATGAGTCTTGAGGATTTAATTGCAAAATTTGACTATCATCACATGTCTAAGTCGCCTGCAGTTTTTGATTTTACAAAGCTAAAATGGATGAATGGTGAGTATATCAAGGCGATGGACTTTGACGCATTCTATGAAATTGCTGAGCCATATATCAAGGAAGTTATTTCAAAGGATTATGATTTAAAGAAGATTGCCGCAATGGTGAAGACTCGTATTGAGGTATTCCCTGATATTAAGGAGCATATTGATTTCTTTGAGGCGGTTCCAGAATACAGCACAGAGATGTACTGTCATAAAAAAATGAAGACGAATGAGGAAAGCAGTCTTGAGGTATTAAAGGATGTTTTACCTTTATTAGAGGCACAGGATGATTTCTCTAACGACGCCTTATATGCAACTCTCTGTGATTATGTAGCTGCAAAAGAGGTAAAGAATGGCTATGTTATGTGGCCAATTCGTACTGCTGTATCTGGTAAGCAGATGACTCCAGGTGGCGCTACCGAACTTATGGAAGTATTAGGAAAGGATGAGTCAATTGCCAGAATTAAAGCAGCAATTGAACTTCTTTCTAAATAGTAAATCAATAATTCTTAAACTTATTTTAGAGGTTTTTTAATGAGTTTAAATGATTCTCAGAAAAGGGCTGTCGCCATATGTGATGGCCCTGCTGTGGTTCTTGCCGGCGCAGGGTCAGGCAAGACGACTGTCATCACACATCGAATTGATTCCCTGATTCATAAACATCATATAGATCCATCAAATATTCTTGTAATTACATTTACAAAAGCTGCAGCGAATGAAATGAAAAGTCGCTATTTACAGCTTGCTGGACAAAAAACGACGAAGGTGACATTTGGAACATTTCATGCCATCTTTTTTATGGTGCTGAAAGCGGCTTATCATTTTGATGCATCAAACATTATTTCAGAAGATCAAAAATATTCGTTGATGCGAGAATTGATTCGCAAATACAGACTTGATATACGCGACGAAAATGAGACTGCTTCATCACTAATTACAGAGATCTCAAAAATTAAAAATTCACGCATTGATATCGCATACTATTATTCGAAAATCTGCGCGGACTCTGTTTTTCGTGATATCTATAGAGAATATCATGAAAAGCTTGCCAGCCATAAACTGATTGATTTTGAGGATATGATGACATATACCTATGAGCTTTTTGAAAAGCGACCAGATATTTTGTCTTTATGGCAGAAAAAATATCAGTACATATTAATCGACGAATTTCAGGATATCAATCAAATTCAGTTTGATATTATTCGTATGATGGCAAAGCCTGGGAATAATCTTTTTATTGTTGGAGATGATGATCAGTCAATCTATCGTTTTCGTGGTTCAAAGCCAGAGATTATGCTTCAGTTTCAGTCAATCTATCCAGATGCGAAAATGGTTTTGCTTGATACGAACTATCGATCAAATCAGGAAATCTGCGATTATGCAATGAAGCTGATCAGCCATAATAAAATTCGATTTGATAAAAAGATAAAGGCTGCAAAACAGGGAAAAAAGGGCGTTGAAATACTAGAGTTTGAGTCCGAAGAGTTAGAAAATGCGTATATCGCGAAATATATTAAAAATGCCTGTGAATCAGGTGCAAATTATTCTGATTTTGCGGTGCTGTATCGAACGAATCTCGGCCCAAAGCGTCTCATTAATTCATTAATGAGCCAGAATGTGATTTTTATGGCAAAAGATAAAATTCCTAATTTGTATGATCATTGGACGGTTCGTGATATTCGAACTTACATTAAAATTGCAGCTGGAAGCAGGGAGCGAAGTGAGATATACCAGATTATGAATAAGCCTTTGCGCTATATCAGTCGAGATTCACTTCCAGAAAGAACGGTTGCCTTTGATGTATGGGAAGATTTTTATAAAGATAAGCCGTGGATGTTAGAGCGTATTGAAAAGCTTGAACAGGATCTTAGAATTATCTCTACATTATCACCTTATGCAGCCATCAACTATATCCGTAAAGCGGTTGGATATGATGAATATATTGAAGATTTTGCACAGGAGAATGGCCTGAAAAAAGAAGAATTATTTGATGTTCTAGATGAGTTTCAAGGCGCAGCAAAAGGCTTTCAAACTTATAGGCAGTTTCAGGATTATATTTTAAAAAGCCAGGAACTTATTCGAGAACTGAATGAGAAAAAGCAGGTGCAGTCGGATGCGGTGACTCTATCGACACTCCATTCTGCAAAAGGACTTGAATTTAAAAATGTATTTATTATAGATGTCAATGAGGGCGTGATTCCATATAAAAAAGCTCTTCTTGAGGAAGATATCGAAGAAGAGCGCCGTTTGTTATATGTTGGAATGACAAGAGCAAAGGATAAGTTAATCCTTTGCTCTGTAAATGACACGAAAAATAATGATATTCTGACGTCGCATTTTATTGATGAGATTGATTAATCCATTTCATCAAACTGTGCTTCATCTAACAGTTCATCAAAACGGTCTGTTGCAATTTCATATTCCTCTTCGTCATCGATATAGCTGACGGAAGGGAGTCCTTGTTCATCTTCGTAGTAGCGATATAAATAAACATCGCCGATTTCATTTCCGCTCTGATCGAGTGGAAGAAGAGCGATATAATCTTTTTCTGCTGCTTCGAAGATGGTAAGGATTTTGCATTCTACTGTAGAACCATCATCTAAATCTAAAGTTACTCTGATATTATCAATTTCATTCTCCTGAACAGGAGTGATTTTTTCTTCTGCCATATTAGCCTCCGCCTATTGTTTTTCTTCATTATATACAAAAAGTTTGTGTTTGGGTATAATTTTATATATAAATGGAGGAATTATGAAATTATTAATATTTGAGGGTGACTATTTAAATCTTGGAGCAAATCCAATTGATAATGGTGCAATGTTTACCTTCTTTGGGGAAAAGGAGGACGACTGCAAGGTTTGCCTTATTCACCATAAGACAAAGGAAAGAATTACAGTCGATGTGCCGGCACAGTATTGCAGAGGTTCTTTGCGCTCTGTAAAGGTATGCGGATTTGAACCAAAGGATTATTCCTATCTTTATATGATTCAGGGCGAAGACGTTTTAGACCCTTATGCAACTGTAATCTGTGGTCGCAATCAATGGATGGATTTTTCCAGAATGAAAGAGGATTATGCGCTTTCCGCTGGTTTTTCGATGGGATCCTTTGATTGGGAAGAAGATGTTTTTCCAGAAATTCCAAGAAATAAAATGATTATGTATAAGCTTCATATGAGAGGCTTTACGATGGATAAGGGCGCTAGTCCATCTAAGCGCGGTACCTTTATGGGATTAATGGATAAGCTTGATTACTTAAAGAACCTTGGGGTAACCACGATTGAGGTTATGCCAGTTTATGAGTTTGAAGAGATGATGATTCCTCCAAAGTTAAAGCTGCCTGACTATGTGAAATGGGAGGGCGTGGAAGAGCAGATTAGGCAGGAAGCATCTGATAAACCTAATTTCTGGGGATATGGCCCAGGTAATTATTTTGCAGTGAAGGCATCTTATGCATCTAAGCCAGAAAATGCGATAAACGAATTTAAAAATCTTGTGAAGCAGATTCATTCCAAAGGAATGGAGCTTATTATGGAAATGTATTTTCCAGAGCATACCAATCCTCATCTGGTATTAAATGTACTTCGTTACTGGGTATGTGAATATCACGTGGATGGATTTCATTTGCTGGGCGATAACCTTCCGATACAGGGGATTGTATATGACCCGGTTTTGTCAAGAACAAAGCTGTTTTATGTTGATTTTGATGAGTATATTATCAATGATCGAAAGCATGAGAATCTTTTTATATATCGCGATGAGTATCAGTATCCTGCAAAAAAGGTTTTGAATCATATGAATGCGGATATGAATGAGCTATTAAATCAGCAGAAAAAGCAGGGGATGCATCATTCCTTTGTCAATTATCTGACTGGAAATAATGGCTTTACTCTTTATGATTTGTTTTCCTACAATGATCGCCATAATGAGGAGAATGGGGAGGGCAATCAGGATGGTAATCCATGGAATTTCAGCAACAATCAGGGCGTAGAAGGTCCTAGCAAAAAGAAATCCATTCTAAATGCCAGAAATCGACAATGGAAAAATGCGTTTGTCATGCTTTTGACAGCCATGTCAGTTCCGCTTATTTGGTCAGGAGATGAATTTAAAAATTCACAGCGAGGAAATAATAATCCTTATTGTCAGGATAATGAAATTGGCTGGGTAAACTGGAAAAACAACCAGTCTGTTCGTGCGGATATAGAGTTTGTTTCCAATTTGATTGCCTTTCGAGCTACTCATCCGATTTTATCTTTGGCTAAGCCATATACATTTAGCGATTACAGGAATATTGGTGTTCCAGATTTTTCTCTGCATGGAGAATATGCATGGGCATATGATTCCAATCCAGGAAATATGGCGATTGGTATGATGTATAGCGGCGATTACTCTGGGGATGAACAGCATAATGAAAGTGTTTATATTGGCTATAATTTTTACTCCAGCGATGCAAATCTTGCTCTTCCAACACTGCCTGAGAAAAAAAGATGGTATCTGGTTTGTGATACTTCGGAAGAAACCTTCAAATTTGATACAAATGGGGGATTGCTAAATAATCAAAATAATGTAAAATTATCTCCAATATCTGTTGTTATTTTGATTGGAAAATAAGATGAACGCATGGAAACACTTTAAAACAATAACAAAGCACAAGAATCTGGTTTTAGTTGGCTGCTTTAAAATTGGTTTGTATAAGCAGGGACTATTACATGATCTATCGAAATATTCTCCGACAGAGTTTTGGGTTGGAGCCAAATATTATCAAGGCTTTATGAGTCCGAACAACGCAGAGCGAATGGACAAAGGCGTATCGAATGCCTGGCTGCATCATAAAGGGCGAAATAAGCATCATTTGGAATATTGGATCGATTATAAAATGCCAGAGGCTGCGGATAATTATGAAGGGAATCGAGACGAGGGCTGCATGTGTGGCATGAAAATGCCTGTAAAATATGTATGCGAGATGTTTATCGACCGAGTGAGTGCTTCTAAGAATTATCAGAAAAAGGCCTACAAAGATGACAGTGCATTAATCTATTATCAGAAGAGCTTTAAAGCTTATCTGATTCATGAAGAAACAGCATTGTTGTTGGAATATCTACTGACAATGCTGGCTATAAAAGGTGAAAAGGAAACCTATTCCTTTATCAAGCATCAAATTTTAAAAGATAAAGTTCCTTATGAAAAAGAGGAATTAATCCACAGACTTGAGGAATTGAAATCGTTATAAAACAGATTTCATTTCCTCATGTTTCTTTTCACATTTCTAATCCTTCACAGTTTCGTGAGCTTTCCCATGAGATTGGAGAAATATGTATTGTAAAATTCATGCTGCCACATTGCTTGGAATTCAATCCATTTCGATTACGGTTGAGGTTGATATTAGTCCAGGTTTGCCTGTCTTTGAAATGGTTGGAAATATTTCTAATCAGGTGAAGGAGGGAAAAGAAAGAATTCGCACCTCCCTTCATTATCTTGGAATTATTCTGCCAGCAAAACGAATTACGGTAAATCTTTCGCCGGCAAAGGTGCGAAAAAATTCAGCTTCTTTTGATGTTCCCATTGCGGTTGCATTGTTATGTTCTCTTGGAGTGATCGACGAAGCTGATGCCTCAGAGTATCTGTTTATTGGTGAATTAAATTTGAGTGGAGAAATATTGCCGGTCAATGGGATTCTCCCGATTGTCTCGGATGCCAGCAGTCGTGGCGTGAAAAAGTTTATTCTACCAATGGAAAATGTGCAGGAGGCGGAACTGATAGAGGGCGTAGAAGTATATGGTTTTCGCTCTTTAAAAGGGCTCATAGAATATTTTCAGACGTTCGACTATGAAAAGATTGAGAAAATATGTGAAAAGCAAACCATGGAACCGCCAAAGGATTTTAGTGAGGTTAACGGCCAGCCGCTTCTAAAAAGAGCGGCAGAAATCTCAGCGGCAGGTCTTCATAACCTCCTGATTATTGGTCCTCCAGGAGCTGGGAAAACCATGATTGCAGAGCGTGTTCCATCGATTTTGCCTCCACTTACCAGGGCTGAGCGGATGGAACTTTCTAAAATTTATAGTGTAAAGGGACTTCTCACAAACCATATTGAACTGATGAAGGAGAGACCATTTCGCAGTCCACATCATTCTATTTCAAAAGTTGGGATGACAGGTGGTGGCTATGATTTGCTGCCAGGAGAAATTTCTCTTTCACATTCCGGGGTTTTGTTTTTAGATGAGCTGACCGAATTTGAGAAGGATACGCTTGAGCTATTGAGACAGCCTTTAGAGGATAAAAAAATAACGATTACAAGACAAAGTGGCACAGTTGAATATCCAAGTCGATTTTTACTGCTTGGTGCAATGAATCCCTGCAATTGCGGTTATTATCCAAATTTAAAAAGATGCAGATGCACACCTGGTATGCGTAGAAAATATCTTCAGAAGCTTTCGCAGCCACTGTTGGACCGAATTGATCTATTTGTTCAGGCAGAACCATTATCATATTTAGAAATTTCTCAAAAAAGAAAAAATGAGTCTTCGGCAGAAATTAAAAAACGTGTTTTAAACTGTCACGAGATCCAGTTGAATCGTTATAAGGATGAAACTTTTTGGCATAACAGTTCCATCCCTTCAAATGTGATATCCAAGTACTGTGCTTTAGGAAAAAGTGAAGAAGCCTACATGAAGGATATCTACGAGCAGTATAAGCTGACAGGGCGGACCTACCATAAGATTTTGCGTGTTGCTCGTACCATCGCTGATTTAGATGGAGCGGTAGATATTCAACTAATGCATTTGAAAGAAGCGGTCTTATTTCGCTCTTCGGAGGATTACTTTGGAGAGGAGGGATTGTCATAATGGAGTGCATAAGCAAATTTATGGACACTGGTGAGGATGCAAAATATCAATATTATCTTGCCAATCTAAAAGAGATTTCAGAAAAGAAAATACCTCTTTTAATAGAAGAATTTCATTCTGCAAAAGACATATATTATATGAAGAAAGAGGATCTTTTGCGATTGGATTATCTTGGGGAAACCGATGTTGATAAAATAATGAAAATGCGTATGTCCTGGGATTTAGACTATGAATGGAACCAATTTGTCCAGAGTGGATATTCGTTTGTGACAATGGAGGATGATAATTACCCAAAGAAACTTTTGGAATTATATGACAGGCCCTATGCTTTGTTTTATAAGGGAAAATTACCAGATGATCAAAAACTGTCCATAGCAATTGTGGGAGCGAGACAGCGCAGCGCATATGGTCAGGAGATGGCAGTAGAGTTGGCCAAAATGGCTGGGGAATATGAGATACAGATTATCAGCGGATTAGCGATGGGAATTGATGCGGATGCACATAAGGGAGCTTTGGCAGGCGGCGCAAAAACCTTTGGAATACTTGGCTGTGGCGTAGATGTGATTTATCCGAAAAGCAACCGCTATTTATTTGATGAAATTGTGAATGCTGAGGGTGGTATTATTTCAGAATTTCCACTCGGGACACAGGCTCTTAAAATGAATTTTCCAAAAAGAAACCGTATTATCTCTGGCCTATCCGATATTGTAGTAATTATGGAAGCGAAAGAGAAAAGTGGATCCTTAATTACGGCTGACTTTGCAATCGAACAGGGAAAAGAATTATATGCACTTCCAGGTCGAGCTTCAGATGTGTTTTCGATGGGGACAAATCGACTAATCAAGGATGGATGTAATGTATATTTAGGGGTAGAAGATTTTTTGCGCGACATTGGAATTATATGTAATAAGAAGCTTTTAAATAAAAATGTCACAAAAAATATACTTGAAAAAGAAGAACGCTTGTTATATAGTTTAATCGATTTTACCCCGACGGGGATAGGAACTTTGTTACAAAGTAGCGCGTTTTCCTTTGTAAAGCTCATAGGAATTTTGGAATCTATGAAACAAAAAGGTGTGATAAAGGAAGGCCCAGCAAATTTCTTTGTGCGGAGTAAAATATTATAAATATTGAGGATAGGGTTCATAGAATGGCTAAGTATCTAGTGATTGTAGAGTCGCCTGCGAAGGTAAAGACAATTAAAAAATTTCTTGGGAAAAATTATGAGGTTCTCGCATCAAATGGTCATGTAAGAGATCTTCCAAAGAGTCAGATTGGTTTTGATGCAGAACATGATTTTGAACCAAAATATATTACCATCCGAGGAAAGGGTGACGTTCTTGCTGCATTAAGAAGAGAGGTTAAGAAGGCAGATAAGATTTATCTTGCAACGGACCCTGACCGCGAGGGAGAAGCTATTTCATGGCACCTTTCTCAAGCACTGAAATTAGAAGGAAAAAATGTATCACGAATCAGTTTTAATGAGATCACACAGGCAGCTGTAAAAACCTCATTAAAAAATCCACGTGAAATTGATATGAATTTAGTTGACGCGCAGCAGGCTCGCCGCATGCTCGATCGTATTGTGGGCTATCGTATTAGTCCATTGATTTGGTCAAAAGTGAAAAGAGGTCTGTCTGCTGGTCGCGTTCAATCTGTTGCACTTCGTATTGTCTGTGACCGCGAAAATGAAATTAATGCTTTTATTCCAGAAGAATACTGGAGTGTTGATGTTTCGTTAAATGTTGAGGGGGAGAAAAAACCAATTTCTGCTAAATTGACACAGGTCGGTGGAAATAAGTTTGCTGCATCAAATAAAGAGGAAGTTGATCGCATTCTGAAGAATCTTGAAAATGCAAAGTATCAGATCAGCTCTGTGAAAAAGGGGGAGAGAACCAGAAAATCACCTCTTCCATTTACAACCTCAACTTTACAGCAGGAAGCATCAAAGGTGCTTAATTTCCCTATCTCAAAGACCATGAGAATCGCGCAGCAGCTCTATGAAGGTGTTGAGGTAAAGGGATATGGTACAGTCGGTCTGATTACCTATCTTAGAACGGATTCTGTTCGTATTTCAGATGAGGCAAAGGAAAATGCACAGGCTTTTATTGAATCTGTCTATGGAGAAAAGTATTTGCTTGACGGAGTAAAGAAGGTAAAGAACTCTTCGAATGCGCAGGATGCACATGAGGCGATTCGTCCATCAGATATCAATCGTACCCCTTCTGTTGTTAAGGATTCATTGTCGCGTGATCAGTTCAGACTGTATCAGCTGATCTGGAAGCGTTTTACCGCAAGCCAGATGGCAAATGCAATTTATGAGACAACCTCTGTCTCTATATCTGCGGCAGACTGTGAGTTTCGATTATCATCTCAAAGACCTGTGTTTGATGGTTTTATGAGTGTATATGTGGATTCAGAGGAAGAGGAAGAGAAGACGAATACTCTTTCAAATGCTCTTTCAGAGGCATCAGAGCTTTCTTTGGTTGAGCTTATGCCACAGCAGCATTTTACACAGCCACCTGCTCACTTTACGGAAGCTTCCTTGGTTAAGACTTTGGAGGAGCTGGGCATCGGTCGCCCAAGTACTTATGCGCCAACCATTTCTACAATCTTAGCAAGAAGATATATCATTAAAGAAAATAAAAATTTATATGTCACTGAAATTGGTGAGGCGGTCAATAATATTATGACCAATTCGTTCTCTACCATTGTGGATGAAAACTTTACTGCAAATATGGAGACCCTCTTAGACGGTGTTGCTGATGGAACTGTTGCATGGAAGACCATCATTGCTAATTTCTATCCTGATTTGGAGGCCGCTGTAAAAAAGGCAGAGGAGGATCTTGAAAAGATTGAAATCGCAGATGAGGTTTCAGAGGAAGTCTGCGATATTTGTGGACGCAATATGGTAATCAAATATGGTCCATATGGTAAGTTTTTGGCTTGCCCTGGATTCCCAGAATGTCGAAATACCAAGCCATATTTTGAAAAGATTGGCGTTGCCTGCCCTAAGTGTGGAAAAGATATTGTCATTAAGATGAGCAAGAAGGGTCGTAAATTCTATGGTTGTATAGATAACCGTACGGAAGGGGACTCTGATGCATTAATCTGTGATTTTATGAGCTGGTCACGTCCAGTGAATGATAAATGTCCGCGCTGTGGTTCTTATATGGTTGAGAAGGGCAATAAGCTTGCCTGCTCAAAAGAAGAATGTGGCTATGTTGCAGAAAAGTAAATTACAAGATGAAAAATATTCATCTTAACACTTTAACGCGTAACACTTTTGCACTTTGCTTGACGAAAGAATGACAGAATGTTATTCTTTTTAAGATGTTATTTTAGACAAAGGAATTTTTAGACAAATGGGAAGAATGGTTTTATCTTTACTTGTAGAAAATAATCCTGGTGTTACAAGTCGTATTTCTGGATTATTTTCACGAAGAAGCTTTAATATTGACAGCATTTCTTCTGGTGTGACGGCAGACCCTCGTTATGAGAGAGTTACAATTGTTACAAACGGAGATGAGCAGGAATTAGAGCAGATTGAAAAGCAGCTTTTTAAACTGGAGGATGTGATTGACATCAAAAAGTTAGATCACAATAATTCCGTTACCAGAGAATTGATGCTTGTCAAGATTCGTGCAACCGATATCGAAAGACAGTCCGTTGTTACTCTTGCAAATATTTATCACGGTAAGTGTGTTGATGTTTCCAAGGATTCTATGGTAATCGAATTGGTTGGCAGTCAGGATAAACTTGATACTTTCCTTGATTTATTAGACGGATATCAGGTCTTAGAATTAGCTAGAACTGGACTGACAGGGTTAACCCGTGGTTCAGATGACGTAAAAATGTTATAAGTTTAAGGAGGACATAAAAATGTCAGATGCAAGAATTTATTATCAGGAAGACTGCAACCTTTCTTTATTAGAGGGAAAGACCATTGCTGTTATTGGATATGGTAGCCAGGGACATGCTCATGCATTAAATGCAAAGGAGTCTGGTTGCAATGTAATCATCGGTCTTTACGAGGGATCTAAGTCATGGGACAAGGCTGTAAAGCAGGGCTTTGAAGTTTATACCGCTGCAGAAGCTGCAAAGAAGGCTGACATCATCATGATTCTTATCAACGATGAATTACAGGCTGATATGTACAAGAGAGATATCGAGCCAAACCTTGAAGCAGGAAATATGCTTATGTTTGCACATGGTTTCAACATCCACTTTGGATGCATCAAGCCACCTGCAAATGTTGACGTAACCATGATTGCTCCTAAGGGACCAGGACACACAGTACGTTCTGAGTATCAGGTAGGAAAGGGTGTTCCTTGTTTAGTAGCGGTAGAGCAGGATGCTACTGGTAAGGCTCTTGATATGGCACTTGCTTATGCACTTGCTATCGGTGGTGCAAGAGCTGGTGTACTTGAGACAACCTTTAGAACTGAGACTGAGACTGACCTCTTTGGTGAGCAGGCTGTTCTTTGTGGTGGTGTTTGTGCACTTATGCAGGCTGGTTTCGAAACCCTTACTGAGGCTGGTTACGATCCAAGAAATGCATACTTTGAGTGTATCCACGAGATGAAGTTAATCGTTGACCTTATTTATCAGTCAGGATTTGCTGGAATGAGATATTCTATTTCAAATACCGCTGAGTATGGTGATTACATTACCGGACCAAAGATTATCACTGATGAGACTAAGAAGGCTATGAAGAAGATTCTTTCTGATATTCAGGATGGATCATTTGCTAAGGAATTCTTACTTGATATGTCTGATGCAGGTCGCCAGGTTCACTTTAAGGCTATGAGAAAGCTTGCTGCTGAGCATCCAGCTGAGAAGGTTGGAGAAGAAGTTCGTAAGCTTTACAGCTGGAACAACGAAGAAGATAAGTTCATCAACAACTAATTTAACTGATTTGAGCGTCAGCTTTTGCTGACGCTCTTTCTTTCTTTATCCATATTTTTTGCAGGATAATATTCATGGGAACACAGTATATAGTTTGTAGGGTTATGAGTTGACAAATATATAGTATATGTGTAGAATAACAAAGTGATTTTATATATAAAAACTATGAAAAGGACTAGTAGAGAGCAAAACCTTTCAGAGAGTTGTCGTTTGGTGCGAGACAATAGGCATAACTTTTGAACTCACCTTAGAGTTGCCCCGGTGAAAATGTTTATGGATAGCCTGGGCCGGAGTGATTTTCGTTAACAAATCTATGAGAGTTAGCTGTATATGCAGTTAAAAAAAGAGTGGTACCGCGGAGCATTTACTTCGTCTCTTGTTTTAGCAGATTATATCTGGTCTGTTGAAATAAGCGACGAAGTTTTTTTATATTGAAAAATGATAAGGAGAATTAAAATGGCAGAATCTTACAATCACAAGGCCATAGAAGCAAAATGGCAGAAATACTGGGAGGAGCATGAAACTTTTAAGACAGATGTCTGGGATTTTTCAAAACCAAAATACTATGCTCTTGATATGTTCCCATATCCTTCAGGAGTAGGTCTTCATGCAGGACATCCAGAAGGCTATACCGCAACAGATATTATGTCTCGAATGAAGAGAATGCAGGGCTATAATGTCCTTCATCCAATGGGCTATGATTCCTTTGGACTTCCTGCAGAGCAGTACGCAGTTACCACAGGAAACCATCCAAATGGCTTTACCCAGGAAAATATTAAGACCTTCTCTAAACAGTTAAAAGAGCTTGGCTTTGACTATGACTGGTCAAAGATGACCGCGACCTCTGACCCTGAGTTTTATAAGTGGACTCAGTGGATTTTTAAGAAGTTATACGAAGCTGGCTACGCAAAGCATATTGATATGCCAGTGAACTGGTGCGAGGAGCTTGGAACTGTTCTTTCAAATGATGAGGTAATTGACGGTAAGTCTGAGCGTGGAGGATATCCAGTAATTCGTAAGAATATGCCTCAGTGGGTGATTGATCAGCCTGCATTTGCAGAAAAGCTCTTGGAGGGACTTGAGGAAATTGATTGGCCTGAGTCTACCAAGGAAATGCAGAGAAACTGGATTGGCAAGTCTACGGGAGTAGAAGTGGAATTCGAAATTGTAGGTGGAGGAAAGTTCTCAATTTTCACTACCTGTATAGAAACGATTTATGGAATCACCTTTATGGTACTTGCTCCTGACGGAGATATTGTTAAGGGCCTTATGGACCGTGTTGAAAACAAAGATGAGGTTCAGGCATACATTAACGAGACCATTAGCAAGTCTGATATGGACCGTACGGAACTTAATAAGACAAAGTCTGGTTGTGAATTAAAGGGTCTTAAATGTATCAACCCTGTAAACGGCAAGGAAGTTCGTATGTTCATTGGCGACTTTGTATTGGCAAGTTACGGAACTGGTGCTGTTATGGCGGTTCCTTCTCATGATCAGCGTGACTTTGAATATGCACAGGTGCATAACATTGATATGATTCAGGTTATTGATGGAAGAGATGTTTCTGAATGTGCCTTTGAAAAGCATGACTATCTTGGAAAAGGCTATAAGCTTATCAATTCAGAAGAATTTGATGGAATGACCGTTGAAGAGGCTAAGGAAGCAATCACTGTCAAGCTTGAGAAGATGGGTGTTGCTAAGCGTACCATCAACTATCGTTTTAGAGAGTGGATTTTTGCCCGTCAGAGATACTGGGGAGAGCCAGTTCCTTGTGTTTACAAGGAAGATGGTGAAATCTATTTCCTTCCAGATGAAGAGCTTCCTCTTGTTCTTCCTGAACTTGAAGATTATCAGGGACATAATGGAAAGGCTCCACTTGAAAATGCAGTTGAATGGAAGCAGTACGACAAGAATGGAATTAAGGGAACAAGAGAGACCTCTACAATGCCTGGTTCTGCAGGTTCATCTTGGTATTATATGAGATATATTGATCCACATAACGATAAGGAGTTCGCTGATCAGAAGCTGCTTGAGCACTGGTTACCAGTTGATCTTTATGTTGGTGGTCCAGAGCATGCAGTAGGTCATTTGATGTACTCAAGAATTTGGAACAGATTCCTTTATGATAACAATCTTTCTCCAGTGAAGGAGCCATTTAAGAAGCTTGTTCATCAGGGTATGATTCTTGGTTCGAATGGAATCAAAATGGGAAAGAGATTCCCAGAGTATGTTGTAAATCCAAGCGATGTAGTAGAGGAGTATGGTGCTGATACCCTTCGCCTTTATGAGATGTTTATGGGACCTCTTGAAGTTTCAAAGCCATGGAATGACAACAATGTAGCAGGGGCAAAGCGCTTTATTACCCGAGTTTGGAATTTCTTTACCGAGGCAGACAATCTTACAGATTCAGATGATGGAAGCCTTACAAAGATTTATCACCAGACAGTAAAGAAGGTTACAGATGATTTTGAACAGTTGGGTTATAACACTGCCATTAGTCAGATGATGATCTTTGTGAATGAGGTATATAAGGTTGGAAAATGCCCTCGTGAGTTTGGGGAAGGCCTTGTGAAGATGCTTTCCTGCATTTGTCCTCACGTAGGAGAGGAAATCTGGGAGAAGATGGGTCATACCAATACGATTGCTTATGAACCATGGCCAGTATATGACGCAGCAGCATTAGTCGATGATACGATTGAAATTGCGGTTCAGGTAAATGGAAAGCTTCGTGCAACCATTAATATCGCAAAGGATACGGATAAGGATGCTGCAATTGCCGCAGCAAAAGATGCACTTGGAGATAAGTTGACTGGAAATATTGTTAAGGAAATTTATGTACCAGGTAAGATTGTAAATATTGTAGCAAAATAATTAGCGTAAAAGAAAAGTGTCACTCCATTGGAGTGACACTTTTTTGCAGATGAAAAATGTCGCATAGGCGACGCAAAAGCGGCGCGAGAGTTTCGCAAGCGAAACTCTATTTTTATTTTTTCATAACATAGACGGGAAGCGATGGATCCTGTCCCTTTATTTTTTGCATGGTGCGTTGCACAGCATCTTTGGAGTTTTTCCAATCGGCATCTTTGTTTTTGTAATCAAATTTTTCAACAAACCAAGATATATCATCGTAGATGCGTGTGAGATTTTCTTTTTGAAGTGGAAGAATGAAATTATAAAATTCTTCCAAATCCTTATCTTTTAAATTGTCATCAGCATAACTGAGCAGAATCTTAAAATGATTAAAGCAAAACCCTTTGGAGGCTTTTACACTGTCTTTGAATGAGCTTTCTTTTTTATATAGTTCAAAGAAGGTTTTCATATAAGAATGAAAGGTGTTTTCTACCATTTTACAAACGAAACAGGTTTCTTCGCGGCTTTGAATCCAATTTACAATTTCATTATCAGAAGAGGTGGCTGTGCCTGATTTTTTGGAAAACAATCCTTTTTTATTACTTTCTGGTTTGAAGCTTTTGATCTGCATATCAAATTCTTCCATATATCTAAGACAAAGAGTTTTTAACATCCAGGCATTACCCAATGCATTTCCATAATCAAACAGTTTTTTATAGTGTGCACGGCAAAAGCCTTCTTTATCAGTCATTTCACGAATGTCTGCCTCCATATAGGATGCGCCGTGTCCAATCGTGAAGTCTAACGCATGCTCTTCCGTTTTGCGTTCAATATAGCAGAATGGACATTCTCCTGCATTTGTCATGGCATCATGAATTGGGATGGTATGAATCTGTTCTTTCATTCGTGTTAAACTTTCTTTTTCATGTTGTAGAAGTCAATAAATTTAGCTAAGGCTTTTGTTTTCATCTTGTGTTCTTTGTAGGCAAATCCAACCTCACGTTTATAGAGCGGAGCACCTAAAGGGATTTCCACCAGTGTGCCCTCTGAGAGTTCTTTGAGTACAAACTGTTTGATGACTGCTGAAACGCCAAGTCCAATTTTTGCGAATTCAATGATCAAATCCAAATTGGAAACCTGAATGGATTCAGAAATCTCAATTTCATTATCCTTCAAATAGTTGTCAATATACTGACGTGTCATGTTGTTTGAATCTAGTAATATCAAATTCGACTTTGAAAGGATTTCCTCATCCGAAATATTTTTGCTCTTCAAATTTGCAAGATAATCCTTGTTCGCGACAAAGATATCTTCAATGTCAGTAATATGGTCAAAGGTTAAGCTTCTATTGGTAGAAGGTCTTCCAATTAATCCGATATCGATTTCATTTTCATCTAATAGCTTTAATGTGTCGTGCGTAGACTGGCACTGAATCGAAATATTAATATGAGGATTCGTCTGCAAAAATTCTTCAATATAAGGTAATAGAAGATATTTGCAAAGAGTAGAGCTAACGCCGATGCGAATTCGGCCCATGCCAAGGTCAATGGATTCCTTTAATTTGCGTTCTCCTTCATCGAGAGAGGTAAAGGCCTCGCGTACATGATCAAAGAGTAACTCACCCTCGTCTGTTAAGAGAACACCACGGGAGCTGCGTGTGAATAATTTGCAGTTTAAAGACTCCTCAAGTTTTTGAATTGATTTTGAAATAGCAGGCTGTGAGATATAGAGCTCCTTAGCTGCTTTTGAAATATTTCCGGCCTTTGCAACCGTATAAAAAATAAAGTAAGATGACAAATTTTGATTCATTTCATTTTACCTCCATTGAGGAGATTATAACATAAGATGCGGTTATGATAAATATGTTTATTATCTATTTTTATTATATAATCACTTGTGATAACATAAACCATGTCTAAAAAATAACATCTAAAATAACAAAAAAGGAACTGGGAGGAAACATTATGGGAATGACAATGACCCAGAAAATTTTGGCAGCACATGCTGGACTTGAAAGTGTGACTGCAGGACAGCTGATTATGGCTGATTTGGATCTTGTACTGGGTAACGATATCACATCTCCTGTCGCTATTCATGAAATTGAAAAGATGAAGGTGGATGGAGTTTTCCATAAGGATAAAATTGCTCTTGTTATGGATCATTTTGCTCCTAACAAAGATATTAAATCTGCTCAGCACTGTAAGTGTGTTCGTGAGTTTGCCTGCAAGCATGATATTACTAATTATTATGATGTAGGACAGATGGGAATCGAGCATGCACTGCTTCCAGAGCAGGGATTGACCGTTGCTGGTGATGTTATCATCGGAGCAGATTCTCATACCTGTACCTATGGAGCGCTCGGTGCTTTTTCTACAGGAGTAGGTAGTACCGATATGGCTGCTGGAATGGCAACAGGACAAGCTTGGTTTAAGGTCCCAAGCGCTATCAAATTCAACTTGACTGGAAAACCAGCAAAGTGGATTAGTGGAAAAGATATTATTCTTCATATTATTGGAATGATTGGCGTAGATGGTGCATTATATCGTTCTATGGAGTTCGTTGGAGATGGAATTCAGTATCTTTCAATGGATGACCGCTTTACAATTGCTAATATGGCGATTGAGGCTGGTGGCAAGAATGGTATTTTCCCTGTTGACGATCAGACCAGAGAGTATATGAAGGAGCATTCAAAGAGACCATTTGTTGAATATGAAGCAGATGCGGATGCAGAGTATGATGAAGAATACACGATTGATTTATCAGCTCTTAAGCCAACTGTTTCCTTCCCACATTTACCAGAGAATACACATACAATCGATGAAATCGATGAGATTAAGATTGATCAGGTAGTAATTGGTTCATGCACAAACGGAAGAATGGATGATCTTAGAATTGCTGCAGATATTATCCGTGGTAAGAAGGTTGCAAAGGGAATTCGTGTAATCGTAATTCCTGCAACTCAAAAGATTTATCTTCAGGCAATGGAGGAAGGACTGTTAAAGGACTTCATTGAAGCTGGAGCAATTGTCAGCACACCAACCTGTGGACCATGTCTTGGCGGTTACATGGGTGTAATGGCTGAAGGTGAGAGATGTGTTTCTACAACAAACCGAAACTTTGTCGGCCGTATGGGACATGTTGAATCAGAAGTATATTTGGCTAGCCCAGCTGTTGCAGCAGCTAGTGCAATCACTGGAAAAATTTCATCTCCAGATGAAGTGGCATAGAGGAGGACCTTGGAATGAAAGATGCACATGGTATTGTATTTAAATATGGTGATAATGTAGATACTGACGTTATCATTCCAGCAAGATACTTAAATTCATCAGATCCAAAGGAACTTGCGACTCACTGTATGGAAGATATTGATAAAGAGTTTGTGAATAAGGTTAAAGAGGGCGACATCATTGTTGCTAATAAGAACTTTGGATGTGGTTCTTCAAGAGAGCACGCTCCAATTTCAATTAAGGCAGCTGGTGTCAGCTGTGTCATTGCAGAGACCTTTGCTCGCATTTTCTATAGAAATGCAATCAATATTGGACTTGCGATTATTGAGTGCCCAGAGGCAGCAAAAGAGATTGCCGCAGGAGATGAGGTTCGTGTGAATTTTGACACTGGCTTAATTACAGACGTTACTACTGGAAAAACTTATGAAGGTCAGGCCTTCCCTGAGTTTATGCAGAAGATTATCGACTGTGAGGGCTTAGTGAATTATATTAATCAGAAATAATCAATCAGATAAAAACAAAGAAATCACCAGGTTATGCCTGGTGATTTCAATTAGTTTAAGCTATTTAGATAGTTTAAGAATTTTTTCCTTAAAGCGATTCGATGATAAACCTCGAGATATTGTTTCGTGTTGTAATCGTCAATAAAGTTTTTCGGATAATTTTTGGTGATGCCAGAGGCAAGGGCTAAATCGACTGCCTTGTTGTAGGCGACAGCCGCGTCTTCAAGGGTATCGTATACGCCAACAATGTAATTTCCGTTGATATGTAAAATGGCTTTATATTGAAAAATACCAGTTTTACCTGTGGTGCGCACAACACCGTAGTATGGATTGGTTACGACGATGTTGGAATAGCGATAATCGTTTTCATCGCCATTGGCAAACTCGTAATCGCGACCTAAAACAGCGTGTGGCTTGATGCCATAGCGACTTAAAAGCGTTACCTGCATTCCATAGTCATTGACAAATAGATGACCTCTTCGCTGCATAATGGTTTTGGTTGAGTAATAAAATAAATCGTCGATATCAAACTTTAATTCTTTCTGAATGGAAAGATAGTAGCTGAAGTAGTTTTTGTGCAGGTATATAGGTGTTGCGACATACATTTTGTTGTCTCTGAAGTTGCAGAGGCAAACAATCTTTTCAAAAGGAAGATAGCGTGTCATATAAAACGCATCCTCGATGGAAAGGGAACTTTTTAGGAGTTGGTCCGCTGTATAATAAGCGCGTGAGGCTGCATCCTCGGTGTCAAAACTGCCGAGGCTGATATGTTTTTTTAAATAGGTGATGCTCGAACGATAATAGATGGTTCCATCCTTTTTCGTCGCCTTAAATGCGCCAGGAAGCATAGTGATTTCTCCTTAGAATGTCCTATAAATAAAGTATAAACGAAATAAATTCAAATTGACAGTATAAAACGATTTGATTAATATATGAGAGATAGAAAGGCAGGTATTTGTAATGAGTGTTATGTATTCAAGTACAAGAAATGACGAATTAAAATTAACTGCATCACAGGCAATCTTAAAAGGACTTGCAGATGATGGTGGTTTATTTGTTCCTGATCATATTCCAGCTTTAGACAAGAGTGTGGAAGAACTGGCAAAGCTTAATTATCAGGAGACAGCATATGAGGTAATGAAGCTTCTTCTTTCAGATTTTACAGAAGAAGAGTTAAAGGATTGTATCAATAAGGCTTATGATAGTAAGTTTGATACCACTGAGATTGCTCCTTTAGTAGATGCAGATGGTGCTTATTACTTGGAATTGTTCCACGGTTCTACCATTGCGTTTAAGGACATGGCTCTTTCGATTCTTCCACATTTGCTGATTACCTCTGCAAGAAAGAATCAGATTAAAAATGATATTGTTATTTTAACAGCAACCTCTGGTGATACTGGTAAAGCAGCACTTGCTGGCTTTGCTGATGTAGAGGGAACCAAGATTATTGTTTTCTATCCAAAGAATGGTGTCAGTCCTATTCAGGAGAAGCAGATGGTAACCCAGAAGGGGGCAAATACTTTTGTCGTTGGTATTGATGGAAACTTTGACCAGGCTCAGACCGGCGTAAAGAATATGTTTAATGACTCTGCCTTGAAGTCAGAGCTGGATGCAAAAGGATATCAGTTCTCTTCAGCAAATTCTATTAATATTGGACGTTTGGTTCCACAGGTCGTATATTATGTTTATTCTTATGCAAAATTGTTTGCAAATGGACAAATTGCAAAGGATGAGCCAATTAATGTTGTTGTTCCAACTGGTAATTTTGGTAATATTCTTGCTGCATTTTATGCAAAGAATATGGGTATTCCAATTGCAAAATTAATCTGTGCTTCAAATGAAAATAAGGTATTATATGATTTCTTTGAAACCGGCTGTTATGACCGCAATCGTGAATTCATTCTTACCAATTCTCCATCTATGGATATTTTGATTAGTTCAAATTTAGAGCGTCTGATTTATCGTATTGCTGGAAATGATCCAAAGAGAAATGCTGAATTTATGGCTTCTTTATCGTCAAAGGGTAAGTATGAAATAGATGATTCAATGAAGCTTCAACTGAAGGATTTCTATGGAAATTACACCAGTGAAGAAGAGACTGCTACAGTAATCAAAAATTTATACGAGAAAACTGGTTATATTATTGATACACATACAGCTGTAGCAAGTGGTGTATACAATAAATATAAGACAGCTACTGGCGATGTGAATACGAAGACCGTGATTGCTTCTACCGCAAGTCCATTTAAGTTTACAAGAAGCGTCATGAATGCAATTGATAAGGATTTATACGATCAGATGTCTGATTTTGAATTGGTTGATGAACTTAGCAAAATTGGTAATGTATCTGTTCCAAATGCAATTGAAGAAATTCGTACAGCACCAGTATTGCATGATACTGTTTGTGCAGTGGATGAGATGCCATCTGTAGTAAAGGGATTTCTTGGAATCTAAACAAAAATAGAAGAGAAGATAATATAATATAAAAAGGCAGCTACCATTTGTAGCTGCCTTTTATTATTTTATTTAGCTTCAATAATGAAATGAACAATTCCAAAAGAATAAAGCACAGGGAAATGAAGCGCTTTATTAGGGAACTCAAGAATTGGTCCTTCCTCATGAATAGGGGCTGTAATATTTAGCTCCAAAGATTTCATGTTAGAAATATTTACAATAAAGAGTCCATTGTGTAAGTTTACGAAGTCTTCCAAAGAAGCCTTCACATATTCATCATATTCAACGAAAGAATCACCAACATATCTGGATGCAAATGCAATTGCTGTTTCCTCATCCATCGATACGATAGATTTTAAATTATATCCACCGACTACATCCTGAGATACACTACATTCAACCGGATATGCATCGATGATTTCTGCAGGAAGTGGAGTAAAGTCTTCTCCGATAAATCGAATAAAGTTATTGAATAATAATTCAAAATAAATTTTGCTTTCCTCAGGTAAACTTTCGTCGTCTGAAAACAATCGATCAATCATATTCATAATGATATCGTGATTGTCGCTTGTCATATCCAAATCAACGATTTCGTTTTGAGAGCGATAGTCTGCAATAATGTTTTCTAAGTCGTTGTTTGTAATGACACCATTATCGACTAAAACCTGACCTAATAGAAGAAAATCTGGACTTTGCTCCTGTAATAGGCTGTTTACCTGCTCCTCTGTCAGATAGCCATCAGAAATGGCAATCTCGCCAAATCTTCTAGAGTCATGTGTCTGCTGAAGAACTACCTCTTCAACCTCAGAAGCAGTCATATAACCATAATGAATTGCCAGTGTACCAAGCTTCATTCTGGCTTCTGTTTGTTTTTTTATGGCGTCAAACAATTCTTCCTGAGTTACGTAAGCATTTGCTAGCAAATAGTTTCCAAAGAACTGTGTGTACATAAATTATCTCCCTTCGATAACTTTACGAACTGTTTCAACAACCGAATCTTTAGAAATAGGTTTTTGCACAAATTCTCGTGCGCCAGCCTCAAGACAACTCTTCAGCTGAGATTGTGTTCCAATGGAAGAACAAATGATAATCAAAGCCTTGTTGTCAATTTCCATAATCTCTTTTATCGCAGTGTTTCCGTCCTTTTTGGGCATTACAATATCAAGAAATACCAGATCAGGATGGAATTCTTTATATTTTTCTACACAGTCAGCACCATCAATGGCTTCAATAAAGGTTGGGGTGCCCATAGTTAAAATGATATCTTTTAACTGCTTTCTAGCTAGAATCGAATCATCAGTAATTAAAATCTTAGCTGAATTAATGTCCATACAATTCACCTCAATATCGAAAATTTTATAATAATTTTAACTAAAATTTTATGGTTTTTCAATGATTTATTTTGCTATTTTTTTGGAAAATCGCGAAATAATCTTTTTTTTTTGGAAGAATCGTTTATAGTATAAATATCGCTTATGGAGGAATTAGAAATGAGTGTATATATTATCAATGGATTTGTATTTATAGCTGCTGTATATCTGATTTATTTATCAGTTTCCATGAAAATAAAAGGAGTTATTCCAAAGTCAGTTATTGAGCCTTCGGTTATGGAAAAGTGTAGGGATGAAAAGGGCTTTATTTCTTATATTTTTCCTTGGATGATTATATTTGGAGTAATTTCACTGATTACATCGGTTACAAATTTTATTTTGGTGCTCAATAAAATTTTAAAGTGGGCAACCAATATTACAGCTTGCGTATTTATTATAGTATTCATCATGTTTGCGGTTATGTATAAAAAGGGACTTGATAAATATTTTGATAAATAAGTAGAATTAACAATCTATTTTAGATATAATAATGACATACCTGGAGTGTCCGATAACTCTTGCTATTTAGAACCTACATTTACTTTTCATGGGATTCTTATATTGCCTTATTGATGTCATGCCCCCCGGGACTGGCCATGCCGCTTGCGGAGCCGTCAGTCACCCGTACGACCGGCCATGGGAAGGCAGATGTGAGGTTGCGGTTACCCACCTGGCTTAGCGCTAGGAGTCTAAATTGCAGGAACCGGCACATCTGGGCTATTTTTTGCATTTTTCAGCAAAACAGCCTTGAAACGAATAGGGTGTTATGATAATATATCAAAAGTCAAAGGCATAGAATGTGTTTAGTAGAATATGAAACCGCTATCAGAGATAGAAGATCACCGGCTGAAAGTCTTCTTTTGCAGGACATCATTTGAATTTCGCACAGGAGCTGCGCAGATGAACAATTGATTAGTAGTTTGCGACGAGGACTGCACGTTACGCAGAACCAAGTGTCTGTATTTATACAGGAATCAGGGTGGTATCGCGGAATTTATGGTTTCGTCCCTTTTATAGGGATGGAACCTTTTTTTATTGTATATGAAAGTTCTCCGAATTTCCTATACAGTAAAAACGCTCCGCGAGGATGCGACTGATGCGCAGTAGAAGTTGCAAGCTAGAGCTTGCGCGCATCAGCGCGCAAAGAGTGCAAAGCCCTCTTTGTTTTGGTTTGAAATGTATGTTTTTCATACTTTTAATAAAAGATTAAATATATAAGAGGAGATGGATCATGAGAGAAAAACTTCAGGCAATCAAAGAGAAAGCGATTGCAGAAATTGAAAAGACTGACAAACTTGAAACTTTAAATGAAGTGCGTATGTCTGTTCTTGGAAAAGCAGGAGAGCTTACCGCTGTTCTTAAGGGAATGAAGGATGTTGCCCCAGAAGACAGACCAAAGGTAGGTCAGTGGGTGAATGAAACCAGAGAAGCCATTGAAAAGCTTTTAGAAGAGAAGAAAATCAAATTTGAGGAGCAGGCATTAAGACTTCGCTATGAGTCTGAAAAGATTGATGTAACTATGCCTAGCGAGAAGCACGTACATGGAAATCTTCATCCAATTACTCAGGTTCGAAATCAGTTGACAGATATCTTCGGATCTATGGGATTTGAAGTGTTCGAGGGAACTGAAATTGAGACAGATTATTATAATTTTACTGCTTTAAATACTCCGGATGATCATCCAGCAAGAGATATGCAGGATACATTCTATCTTTCCCCAGAGTTCTTACTTCGTACACAGACCTCCGCAGGTCAGATTCATGTTATGGAGAAGCAGGCTCCACCAATTAAGATTATTTCACCTGGAAAGGTATTCCGTTCAGATGATGATGCAACCCATTCTCCAATGTTCTCACAGATGGAAGGACTTGTTGTAGATAAGGGAATCACTCTCTGCGACCTAAAGGGTATGTTGGATCAGTTAGTTCAGAAGATTTTCGGAAAAGGTGTTACCACCAGACTTCGTCCTTCCTACTTCCCATTCACCGAGCCATCAGTAGAAGTTGATGTCAGCTGCTTCCAGTGTGGAGGAGAGGGCTGTAAGCTTTGTAAGGGAACTGGCTGGATAGAAGTATTAGGCGCAGGCGTCGTAAATAATAAGGTCCTTGAAGGATGTGGAATTGATACAAATGAATACAGTGGATTCGCATTCGGTATCGGTATCGAGCGAATTGCAATGTTAAAGTATGGTATCAACAACATCAAGTTATTATTCGAGTCAGATATGCGTGTTTTAAAGCAGATTGACGACTAATAACAGGAATTTGAAAGGAGATATTTATTATGTTAGCACCACTTAGCTGGTTAAAAGAATATGTAGATATTGATGTAACTCCAAAGGAACTTGAGGAAAAACTGTTTTCCTGCGGTTTTGAGGTTGAAGAGTTAATTGAAGTTGGAAAAGATATTACTAATGTTGTAGTAGGTCATGTTGTAGAGTGTGAGCCAATTCCTGATACACATCTTTCATTATGTAAGGTTGATGCTGGAAAGGCTGGAATTCTTCAGATTTGCTGTGGCGCAGACAATGTTAAGGCTGGTGGAAAGTTCCCTCTTGCTTTGATTGGCGCAACTGTATATGCAACTGCAAAGGATCATGTCACTGTAGAAGGTGTTATGACCATTAGCCAGGGCAAGCTTCGCGGATATGATTCGTATGGAATGCTTTGCTCAGGCGTTGAACTTGGCTTGACAGAAGATTTATATCCAGGAGCTGGATATAATGGCCTTTTAGCTCTTCCTGAGGATGCCGAGGTAGGAGCAGATGTTAAGCCTATTCTTGGAATGGATGACTGGATTTTTGATATTGCAATCACTGCAAACCGTCCAGACTGCCAGAGTATTTATGGAATTGCAAGAGAGGTTGCTGCAGTTCTTGGAAAAGAATTAAAGGAAGTTGCTTTGGAATATACAGAAAAAGAGCCAATGAAGGACACATTTTCGGTATCTGTTGAGGCAAAGGATCTTTGTCCAAGATATTCAGCTCATTATGTATATGACGTTAAGATGGGCCCTTCTCCAGCATGGATGAGACGCCGTCTTGCATTAGTTGGAATTGGTTCAATCTCTAATATTGTTGATATTACCAACTATGTATTAAAAGAGCTTGGTCAGCCAATGCATGCCTTTGATTATTCTTATCTTGAAGGAAATGAAATCAATGTCCGCAGAGCAAAGAATGGCGAAAAGATTGTTACTCTTGATGAAAAGGAATTTGAGTTAAATGATCAGAATCTTGTAATCTGTGATGGCAAGAAGCCAGTTGCACTTGCTGGTATTATGGGTGGATTAAATTCTGAAATTAAGGATACTACCACTGAAGTAATGTTCGAGGCTGCTAAATTTGCAAGAGATAATATTCGTAAGAGCTCTCGTGCATTAGGACAGGCTTCTGATTCAAGTGCTATGTACTCAAAGGGTGTTTATGAATATACCACAGTTATGGCAATGAAGAGAGCACTT
This sequence comes from Agathobacter sp., assembly GCA_045641385.1. Classification (GTDB taxonomy): domain Bacteria; phylum Bacillota; class Clostridia; order Lachnospirales; family Lachnospiraceae; genus Roseburia. Next base: position 58,743 of record JAZUGV010000087.1, read on the forward strand.
CATCTGATTGACGAGCTTGGTTGTGGTACGGTTTCTTCTTCTCATTTTGAAGATGGCCTTAACAATTCAGTTGAGCCAAAGGAAATGAAGGTTAGCATTAACCGTGTAAACGGCGTTCTTGGAATTACTGTTCCAAATGAGGATATTGAGAGAATTCTTACAAACCTTAATTTCGCTCCATCAATCAATGGAGATGAGCTTACTCTTCAGATTCCTGCTTATCGTGAAGATATGGAATCTTATCCAGATGTTGCAGAAGAAGTCATTCGTATGTATGGATATGACCATGTTGAGTCAACCTTTATGCCAACTGCAAAGGTTACCTTGGGCGGATTAAATCTTCGCCAGAAGACAGAGCTTAAAATCAAAAAGGCTCTCTGTGCTGCAGGAGCTTATGAAGGAATGCATTATTCATTCTTCTCACCAAGTGATCTTGACCTGCTCAGATATCCTGAAGATGCTATGGAGAGAAAGGCGATTAAGTTAATCAATCCAATCAACGTTGATTTATCACTTATGAGAACCACACTTGCTGCTCAGATGATTCAGGCAATGGCAAGAAATCAGAAGCGTGGAATTATGGAAGGAAGAATATTTGAATTAGGAAATATCTTTATTCCAAAGGCGCTTCCACTTACTGAGTATCCGGAAGAACGCGAGACCATCTGCGTTGGCGTGTTTGGTAAGGAAGAGAGCTTCTTCACCTTAAAGGGATTTGCAGAGACCGTCGCAGACGCGTTAAATGTAAAATTTGCTTATGAAGCATCGAATAAGACCTTCCTTCATCCATATCAGACAGCAAAGATTCTTTGTGAGGGTGAGGAAATTGGATATCTTGGAAAGGTTTCTTATGAAGTAAGCGATGATTTGGATATGACTGCTCCGGCATATGTCCTTGAAATTTATTTAAATCAGCTTGTGAAATATTATGGAAACAGCCAGATGTTTGTTCCAATTTCAAAATTCTCTGAGGAGAAGAGAGACTTTGCATTTGTAGTAGATAAAGAAATTACCTGTGCTCAGATTGAAAATATCATCTATGATGCCTGTGAATTTGTAAGCAATGTTACCTTATTTGATGTGTATGAAGGAGTACAGCTTCCAGCCCATAAGAAGAGTATGGCATTTAATGTAGTATTTACTCCTGTTGCAGAAGATATTAAGGGCAAGATGGATGAGTTTACTGAGACCATTTTAAATAAGTTAAAGACTACTCTTGATATTTCGCTTCGTGCATAGGAGATGATGCCATGATGAATGTCAAAGATTATTATTATGATCTTCCAGAGGAGCTGATTGCTCAGGACCCTCTGGAGGACCGTAGTTCTTCCAGGCTGATGGTTTTGTCGAAAAGCACGGGTGAAATTGAGCATAAGCATTTTTCGGATATCATAGATTATTTAAATCCTGGGGACTGTCTTGTAATCAACAACACAAAAGTGATTCCTGCAAGACTATATGGTACAAAGCCAGATACAGGAGCAAATGTTGAGGTCCTTCTTTTGAAAAGAAAAGAAAACGATAATTGGGAGTGTTTGGTCAGACCTGGTAAGAAGCTAAAGCCAGGTGCAAAGGTTTCCTTTGGCAATGGAATATTAAATGGTGAAATCATCGATGTGCTCGAGGAGGGAAATCGTTTGATTCACTTTGAATATGATGGCATTTTTGAGGAAATTCTTGATGAGCTTGGTCAGATGCCATTGCCTCCTTATATCACACATGAGCTTAAGGATAAAAATCGTTATCAGACTGTTTATGCGAAATATGATGGCAGCGCAGCTGCTCCTACGGCTGGTCTTCATTTTACGAGTGAATTGTTAGAAGCAGTAAAGCAAAAGGGTGTGAATATTGCAGAGGTAACCCTTCATGTTGGCTTAGGAACATTTCGACCGGTTAAGGTTGAAAATGTGCTAGAGCATCATATGCACTCTGAGTATTATGAAGTTACAGAGGAAGCTGCCAACTTAATAAATCAGACAAAGGCAAACGGTCATCGTGTTATCTCGGTTGGAACAACATCTACCAGAACCCTTGAATCTGCTGCATCAGAGGATGGACATTTAGAGGCAAAATCTGGATGGACGGAAATATTTATCTATCCTGGTTATAAATTTAAAGTAATTGATAATTTGATTACGAATTTCCATTTGCCGGAATCTACTCTTGTAATGTTAGTTTCAGCACTAGCGGGAAGAGAGCAGGTTTTACATGCCTATGAAAATGCAGTAAGCGAGAAGTATCGATTCTTTAGTTTTGGTGATGCGATGTTTATCAATGATTAAAAATTCCTTGTAAATATGTACCTTATAGGATATATTTGAAATAGGTTTTTACGGATTTCTATTAATGTGATGGGAGATTAATTACGATGGAAGAGAAGAGAAAGCATAAACGTCTTGACCTTGATGTTTCAATTCAGTTGGAGCGTCTTGACGAGGAAGGCGTTACAACTTTGAAATATGTACATGTTAATGTTACAGATATTTCAAGAAGTGGTGTTGGTTTTAAAGCAGCTCAGCGTCTGGAAACTGGTTCCTATTATGACACCAAGATTCAGATTTGGACAAAGGAAGTTGTTGATGCTGTTATTGAGATCGTTCGTGTTGATGAGCGAGAGGATGGTTATCATTACGGGGCTGTCTTCATTGGTATGACCGACACAGACGCTTTAAAGATTGATATCTATCAGATTTTCAATGATTTATAAGATTAAGGCCTGCCGATGCAGGCCTTTTCTATTATAGCAATAGGGAGTGACTTATGAACGAAACCTATCAGGTAAAAAGGGTTGAAAACCCGCATGATATAAAGGCAATTGTGCCAGGCTCAAAAAGTATTACGAATCGGGCTTTACTTTTTGCGGCAATGAGTGATGTGAGATGCACCTTGAAAAATATTCTTTTTTCTGATGATACGAGAGTATTTATTCAGGCTTTAAAAGATTTAGGCTATGTACTTGATGTAAATGAGGCTGCAAAATTTGTGACCGTTCAGGGAGAAAAAGGAAAAATTCCATGCTATAAAGAATCTGAGTCTGAACAAATTCATGATGTCTATGTTGGAAGTGCCGGAACAGCAGCTAGATTTTTGACTGCCTTTTTAGGTTTATCAAAAGGAAGATATCGTATAAATGCTTCTGAACAGATGAAAAAACGTCCGATGCAGGACCTTTTAGAAGCGCTAGAGGGGATTGGAGCTGCAGTTACTTACGAGGAGGAACCATATCATTTCCCTTTTGTCATTGGCGCAGGTGAAAATCTCTCAAATGAAACAAGCGTAAATATTGATAAGAGTAGTCAGTTTTTAAGTGCCCTATTAATTGTAGGACCATTATTGCCTGAGAATTTTGTGATTCATGTGACTGGTTCGCATGGCATGAGCTATGTAGATATGACCTTAAAGATGATGGTACAGTTTGGTGCACCAGAGATAAAAATGGACAATCATAAAATAGAGATGAAACCATTTTCGGGCTATCAGATTGAAGAATATGATGTCGAGCCTGATCTTTCCGCTGCTGCTTATTTCTATGCGGCGGGTGCTTTGTTAGGGGTAAAAGCTCAGGTGAAGGGGGTATTCTTTGACAGTCTTCAGGGGGATATCGCTTTTCTTAGAGTATTAGAGAAAATGGGTTGCTCTTTAGAAGAGGATGCTGATGGAATTATTCTTTCAAATCATGGCGGACAGTTGTATGGTGGGGAATTTGACTTGGCAACATTTTCAGATCAGGCTTTAACGCTTTCTGCGGTTGCTCCTTTTGCATCATCTACTGTCACTATTAAAAACATTTCACATATCAGATTTCAGGAATGTGATAGAATACATGCAATTACAAAGAATTTAAAAGCGCTGGGGGCGAGCGTGGAGGAAGTTGATGGTGGAGTTATAATATATCCATCTGAATTAAATGCTGCCTCGATTGATACGTTTGATGATCACCGTGTGGCAATGAGTTTTGCTCTTCCGGGGTTATTGGTGGATAATGTTGAGATTCAAAATCCTAAGTGCTGTAGTAAGACTTTTGAGAATTATTTTGAATGTTTGGAAGAATATGTATATTAAAATGAGGGTGGACATCCACCCTCATTTTTCTATACAGTAAAAAGGTTCCGCGAGTTTCGCAAGCGAAACTCTATTTTTTATCTGTCATGAATTGTATAGTTACGTTCCTTTAAAGTTTGAATTGCTAAGCTTTTCGCGTGTTCATCATAAAATTCAATGCGTAGAACACCTTCCTCAAATTCCCTGTTATTAATGATGCCAATATTTTTGATGTTTATGCTTTTAAAAGCTAAAAGTGTAGCAATTGTAGCAATCTGTCCTGCTTCATCGTTCAAATCTAAATATATCTCATGAACAAGGGTCTTTAATTTCTTACCAGGAACATTTAATGAATCGCGATATTCCTTTGCCTGTTCAAAGTAGGAAAAGATTTCTTTACGATCATAATGAATCAGCATATCCTTCAGTGCTTCAAACGATGAAATATACTGATCCATCAATGAGATGATAATTTCACTGTTGGATCTGGTAATGCTTTCCCACATTTCAGGGGAGGAGGCTGCGACTCTTGTCATATCTCGAAAACTTCCTGCCGCAATTGTTTTCATGGTTTCATTCGAATCATCAATCTGATTTATAAAATTGGTCAGAGAGAATGCTATCATATGAGGCAGGTGGCTAATTGCACCAGTCGCGACATCGTGATTTTTATAATCCAAGGTAAGAGGAATAGAACCAAAAGCTTTTACCATATTGGTATAATCCTCTACATCAGTTGCAGATACTTTCTCGGTTGGAGTGATGATGTAATATGCATTTTCCAAATAAACTGGATTGGCGTATGCCAGACCTACCTTTTCAGAACCGGTCATTGGGTGACCGCCAATGAAATTTTCATCAAGATTATTGTCTATAACAGCCTGATGTGTTTTTACCTTTGTGCTTCCAACATCAGTGATGATGCATTCCTTTTTGATGATATCCTTCAATTGTGAAAGGTATGTAATGTTTGCTTCAACAGGCGCACAAAGAAAAATCAAATCGCAGTCACAAAAGTCTGCAATTGCCAGAGGCTTTTCATTGGAAATGATGCCCATCTGAAATGCAGTATCAATTGTCTTTTCGCTGTGAGCGGTTGCAATGATACTTGCATTAGGGTGAATTTCTTTTAATTTTATTGCAATGGATCCACCGATTAAGCCTAATCCGATAAATCCAATCTTGTTAAATTTCATAATATGGCTTCCTTTGTTCTAAATAATCAATTTATTATAGCATAACATTTTGACACTTTAAAGCGCTAAAAATATTTGGTAATCCTGCATAAATCTATTGTAAATAGTGGTCTTTATATGTAAAATATAACCATACTATTTTTATTTATGGGAGGTTTTTGCAATGAATGTTTACACAACAGACAAGATTCGTAACGTTGTTCTTTTAGGACATGGTAGTTGCGGTAAGACTTCGCTTGCGGAAGCGATGGCTTATCTGGCAGGACTTACTAATCGTATGGGCACGATTGCTGATCAGAACACCTTGAGTGATTTTGATAAAGAAGAGCAGAAGAGACAGTTCTCAATTCGCACTTCAGTCCTCCCAATTCCATGGAACGAGTATAAAATTAATATTTTAGATACTCCTGGCTATTTTGATTTTGTGGGTGAGGTAGAGGAAGCTGTATCTGTTGCAGATGCTGCAATTATTGTTGTTTCTGGAAAAAGTGGAATTGAAACTGGAACAAAGAAAGCCTGGGAAATTTGCGAAAAGTATAAGCTTCCTAGAATGTTCTTTGTAACAGAAATGGATATTGATAATGCAAGCTATAGACAGGTGGTAGAGGATTTACAGGCTTTATATGGCAAAAAGATTGCTCCATTCCATCTTCCAATTCGTGAGAATCAGGAATTTGTTGGATATGTCAATGTAATTCAGCAGAAGGCAAAAAGATGGAATGCTTCAGGCGGCGTTGATAAGTTTGATATGCCTGAATATTCAGAGGCAAATCTTGACTTATGTCGCGAGGCATTAATGGAAGCGGTTGCGGAGACCTCTGAAGAATTTATGGACCGCTATTTCAATGGAGATTCCTTCTCTGAGGATGAGATTCGTTCTGCACTTCGTATGAATGTTATGGATGGCTCAATTGTTCCAGTCCTTATGGGATCAAATACTCTTGCGCGTGGTATCTATACTTTGATGTCTGACATTATTAAGTATTTCCCATCACCAGAGAAGTGCAAGGTGGCTGGTATTGATACCAAAACAAACGATGTATATGAAGCAAATTACGATTTCTCTAAGGCGAAGAGCGCTTATGTATTTAAGACAATTGTAGACCCATATATTGGTAAATACTCATTAATCAAGGTGAATTCTGGTGTTATTAAAACAGACGATGTTTTATATAACTATCATCGTGATTGTGAGGAAAAGCTTGGTCACATTTATGTGATGCGTGGAAGCAAGGCAGAAGAGGTGACAGAACTTCACGCTGGTGATATTGGTGCTCTTGCAAAATTAAATAAGACACTTACTACCGATTCACTTTCAACTGCTGCCAGACCAATTGCTTACCTTCGTGCAAATATTTCAAAGCCATATGTATGCATGCGTTATAAGGCTAAGAATAAGGGAGATGAGGATAAGATTTCGCAGGCAATTCAGAAGATGTGTATGGAGGATCCAACCTTAGTTCATGTAAATGATTCTGAAAATTCGCAGACTCTGCTTTATGGAATGGGTGATCAGCACCTTGAAGTTGTTGTTTCGGCTCTTGCTGAAAAGTATAAAGTTGATATTGAACTTTCTCGACCTAAGGTTGCATTTAGAGAAACCTTACGCAAAAAGGCTGATGTGGAATATAAGTATAAAAAGCAGTCTGGTGGACATGGTCAGTACGGACACGTTAAGATGACCTTTGAACCTTCTGGTAATACAGAAGAAGCTTATGAATTTGATCAGTGTGTTGTTGGTGGTGCTGTTCCTAAAAACTTCTTCCCTGCAGTGGAAAAGGGTATCGCAGAAGCCGTAAAGAGTGGACCTCTTGCTGCATATCCTGTAGTAGGTGTGAAAGCTGTATTGTATGATGGCTCTTACCATCCAGTAGACTCATCTGAAATGGCATTTAAGGTTGCAGCTAAGGGTGCCTTTAAGGATGGCTTCTTAAAGGGGGATCCAATTTTACTTGAGCCAATTTCTACACTTAAGGTTGTAGTTCCAGATCAGTATACGGGTGACATTATGGGCGATTTGAATAAGCGACGTGGACGCGTAATGGGAATGAATCCTGTAGAAGGCGGTAACCAGGAGATTGTTGCGGATATTCCAAATATGGAACTTTTTGGATACAATACACAGCTTCGTTCTATGACCTCTGGAGCTGGAACGTTTTCTTATGAATTTGCTCGTTACGAGCAGGCTCCATCAGATGTTGCTGAAAAGGAAATTAAAGAGCGTGCAAGTAAGATTGCTGATGTAGAAGACTAATTATAATATAGGGTTATAAAGCCTATAAAAGAGAGCGAAGACATTCGCTCTCTTTTTGTTGATAAAATTAATATTTGATTGACTAATTTTTGACAAATTACTATACTTTACTTTAGTAAATTGCTAGTAGAATGCATAAAATAGGAGAACAATTATGGAAAAGATTAAGATGACTACCCCTTTGGTCGAGATGGATGGAGATGAGATGACCAGAATTCTCTGGCAGATGATTAAAGATGAACTTCTTTGCCCATTTATCGACCTTAATACAGAATATTATGATCTTGGACTGGAAGAAAGAGATAAGACCAATGATCAGGTTACTGTTGATTCAGCTAATGCAACAAAAAAGTATGGTGTTGCGGTTAAGTGTGCAACCATCACTCCTAATGCAGCAAGAATTACAGAATATAATCTTCATGAAATGTGGAAGAGCCCAAATGGTACCATTCGTGCAATCCTTGATGGTACGGTTTTTAGAGCTCCAATCATTGTGAAGGGAATTGAACCTAACGTTAAGACCTGGAAAAAACCAATTACAATTGCAAGACATGCATATGGAGATGTTTATAAGGCTTCTGAAATGAAAATTCCAGGTGCTGGTAAGGCAGAACTTGTTTATACCGCAGAAGATGGCACAGAGGTTCGCGAGCTGATTCATAATTTCACCGGTGCAGGTGTAATCCAGGGACAGCACAATCTTTGTAATTCAATTGAAAGCTTTGCACACAGCTGCTTTAAATATGCTTTAGATACCAAGCAGGACCTTTGGTTTGCAACAAAGGATACTATCTCTAAGAAATACGATCACACCTTTAAGGATGAGTTCCAGGAAATTTTTGATAGAGATTATAAGGATGCTTTTGATAAGGCTGGAATTACATATTTCTACACTTTAATTGATGATGCGGTTGCACGTGTTATGAAGTCAGAGGGTGGTTACATTTGGGCCTGCAAGAACTATGATGGAGATGTTATGAGCGATATGGTTAGCTCTGCTTTTGGTTCTCTTGCAATGATGACCTCAGTACTTGTATCGCCAGATGGATATTATGAATATGAGGCTGCTCATGGAACTGTACAGCGTCATTATTATAAGCATTTGAAGGGCGAAGAGACCTCTACAAATTCAGTCGCTACTATTTTTGCATGGACAGGGGCATTAAGAAAGCGTGGAGAACTTGACAATAATAGTGCGCTTGTGGAATTTGCAGGTGATCTTGAGAATGCTTGTATTTCTACGATTGAAGCAGGAAATATGACCAAAGACCTTGCGTTAATTACAAGCATTGAAAATCCTACTGTCTTAAATAGTAGAGATTTTATTCTTGCGATTCGTAAAGAATTAGAGAAAAAATATTGTTAAAGAATTAACATTGACAGTGTGTATTTTAATTTTTATAATAAATATACATGTTCATTGTTTGGAGGTTTAAGGAAGTGGAAAAAGAAATATCGCAGGCTGTAATCCGCAGAATGCCTAGATATTACAGATATCTTGGAGAATTGCTTGATGAGGGCGTAGAAAGAATTTCTTCAGGAGAATTGAGTGAGCGAATGTCTGTGACTGCGTCTCAGATTCGCCAGGATTTAAATAACTTTGGCGGCTTTGGACAGCAGGGTTATGGTTATAATGTAGCCTTTTTATATGAAGAAATTGGTAAGATTCTTGGGCTTGACCAGAATCATAATATTATTATTATTGGCGCAGGTAATTTAGGACAGGCAATTGCAAACTATATGAAGTTCGACCGTCTTGGATTTCATACCATTGCACTTTTTGATGTGAATCCATCAATTGTTGGAACAAAGATACGTGGTATTGATGTTTATCATGTTGATGAGTTAGATGAGTTCTGTAAGAAAAATGTTGTAGATATTGCAGCGCTTACCATGCCAAAATCAAATGCCGATAATATTGCCAATCATTTGGTTGAGCTTGGGGTTCATGCAATCTGGAACTTTGCTCATGTTGATTTATCCATTGAGGATAATAATGTTGTTGTTGAAAATGTTCATTTATCTGATTCTTTGATGCAGTTATCTTATAACATTGTAAAGAATCGATAGGAGTTTGCGAATGAAGAATGAACAGTATTTTAAGGAATCGATCACTGGAAAGCGTATACCGATTCTTGTATTAGATCAAAAATGGCACAGACTGTTCGCTATTCATGGAAAACCAGACAGCATCAAAGAGCTAGAAGCTACGCTCGGTGCACTACTCGCAAAGCAGGGGAAACTTAATACTGATTTAAAGGATTTGAAGCGTCTAAAAAACAATTTGATGAATGGAATCATGGAAAATATGGAGGGCTCTGATTCTGACATTGATAAAGATGTCCGTGATAAAACCATGGAAGATAATAAACGACTGATTGATGAAGTAAACGAGAGATTAGATCAGTGTGAGGATGAATTGTTTGAACTTCCAAATGAAATTGCGAGTGTGAATGAGACGATTATGCTTGAGACAATGGATTACTGTTATGATATTCTTCGTCTAAATAAGGAGGAAGCAACTGAGATTGATGATTGGATTACTCAGGTGCGAATCGACTTGAAAAAGAATATTATTCGTAAGCAGAATCGTGAGATAAACAATAAAGAAATGTATTCCTATATGCATGATATATTTGGAGCTGAGATTTTAAATATTTTTGATATTAAAGAGGACAGTATATGAAATATATTGTGACTGGAAAAGAAATGAAGCTTTTGGACGAAAATACAACCGCTTATTTTGGCGTTCCATCAGAGGTACTGATGGAACAGGCAGCGGAAGCTTTTGTTCAGGAGCTTTTTTTGTTGCCAGAAAATTTTAAAAGTGTTGTTGTTTTGTGCGGAATTGGAAATAATGCTGGAGATGGAGTTGTGATTGCGAGACTACTCAATCAGCGAGGGATTCCTGCCAAAATTTATCTTTGTTCTGACAAAGTATCTGGGTTGTTTGAAAAACAGTTGAACAGTTATAGAGCCTTTGGCTTTGAAATCCTTGAATCCTTAGAAAATGAAGATTGTGATTTGATTGTTGATGCAATTTTTGGAACAGGGCTTTCTCGTGATGTTGAAGGTACCTTTCAAACCGCAATTGAATGGGCGAATTCAAAGTCCGCTGTTCGTGTTGCAGTAGATATTCCTTCCGGGGTTTCTGCGGATGATGGACATATTTATGGATGCGCGATGAAAGCGGATTATACCGTAACATTTTCCTTTGAAAAAGTTGGTCATTACTTATATCCTGGTGCAGAATACACAGGGCAGTTGATTTTATGTCCGATTGAAATTACAGAGAAAAGTATGAAGGATTCTATTCCTAAAGTGTTGCGTTATGAGACTTCTGATATTTATCGATACCTGCCAAAACGAAAAGCGGATTCACACAAAGGCACATATGGGAAACTTTTGGTGATTGCCGGCTCAAAAAATATGGCAGGAGCCGCCTTCTTTTCTGCAATCGCTGCATATCGCTGTGGCTGTGGGTTAGTCAAAATTTTTACGGAAGAATCAAATCGTATTGCATTGCAACAAATGATTCCGGAGGCAATTCTGTCAACATATGATGAGAATATGAGCAAGGAAGAGTTTGAACAATTACTTGATTCTGAGTTGGATTGGGGAGATGCGGTTCTTATTGGGCCTGGGTTAGGTACAAAGGCTATGGCAAAGCAAATTCTCTCGAGAGTTTTATCAAAGGTTTCTGTACCACTGGTTATGGACGCAGACGCATTGAATTTGCTCTCAAATGATCAAAAACTTATGAAGCAATTGCAGCCAAATATGGCTGTGACCCCTCATCTGGGTGAAATGTCCCGATTGATAAATCAGTCTGTTTCAGAGGTGAAAAAGCATATGCTTTCTGTTGCGAGAGAATTTGCTAATAAGTATCATGTGATTTGTCATTTAAAGGATGCAACCTCCGTTACGGCTACAGGAGATGGAAATCTGATTTTGCAAACTGAAGGAAATCATGGTATGGCAACTGCTGGAAGTGGGGATGTATTGGCTGGAATTATCGCTTCATTACTTTCTCAGGGTGTAGATCTTGAATATGCGGTTGCAATTGGGGCAAAAATTCATGCGCAGGCCGGAGATGCTGCGGCAAAGAAGGTTGGTAGATGCGGACTTATGGCGAGAGATATAATAGATGGTCTTACATACCTTGAATATTTCCGATAATTTTGTTAATATATTTTTTGGTCTAAATCTAGAGAGATAGTTATTTAGAAAGAACGAATAAGAGAAAGAAGAGGATTTATAATGTCAGGACATTCAAAATTCGCAAATATCAAGCATAAGAAAGAAAAAAATGATGCAGCAAAGGGAAAAATCTTTACCATGATTGGTAGAGAAATTGCAGTAGCTGTAAAAGAGGGTGGTCCAGACCCATCAAATAACTTTAAGTTAGCACAGGTAATTGCTAAGGCGAAAGCAAACAATGTACCTAATGATACCATTGAACGTGGTATCAAGAAGGCCTCTGGAGATAACGGCGGTGTGAACTATGAAACTGCCACCTACGAAGGATATGGTCCTTCTGGAACTGCAATCATTGTAAAATGCTTAACAGATAATAAGAACCGTACCGCAGCAAATGTTCGTAACTGCTTTACTAAGGGACATGGAAGCATTGGAACCCAGGGCTGTGTATCTTACATGTTCGATGAAAAGGGACAGATTATTGTTTCAAAGGAAGACTATGAGACAGATGCTGATGAGTTTATGATGCTTGCAATTGATGCGGGTGCTGAGGATTTTGCTGAGGAAGATGACAGCTATGAGATTATTACAGCACCATCTGATTTTGATGCAGTGCATAAGGCTCTTGAAGAGGCAGGTGTTCCAATGGCCTCTGCTGAAATCACTATGATTCCACAGAACTATGTAACACTTACAGATGAGACTGATCTCAACAACTTTAACCGTATTATTGATATGTTAGATGACGATGATGATGTACAGGATGTATATCACAATATGGAAGAGGAATAATCTATGAAAAAACTCCTATTTGCAGCTTCTGAATGTGTGCCGTTTATCAAAACCGGTGGACTTGCCGACGTATGTGGTGCATTGCCAAAAGAATTTTCTAAGGATGAGTGGGACATACGTGTCGTTATTCCAAATTATACCTGTATTCCAGAGAAATTCCGCTCTCAGTTTGAGTATGTAACTCATTTTTATATGAGTTGTGGAAGTTATATTCAGAACAAGTATGTAGGTGTACTTCGCTATGAGTTAGATGGCATAACCTATTACTTTATCGATAATGAAGAATATTTTACATGCCAGGTACCTTATGGCGATATTCGTTATGACATTGAAAAGTTTGTCTTTTTTGACAAGGCTGTTTTGTCAATGCTTCCTCTGATTGATTTTCAGCCGAATATTATTCACTGTCATGACTGGGAAACTGGTTTAATTCCAGTTTATTTAAAGAATGAATTCCAGGGAGATCCTTTCTTCTGGGGCATGAAGAGTATGATTACCATTCATAACTTAAAGTTCCAGGGAGTGTGGGATATTGAGACCATGCAGGGATTAACAGGATTTTCCAATGGCCTTTTCACACCAGATAAGCTTGAATTCAAAAAAGATGCAAATATGTTAAAAGGCGGCCTTGTGTTTGCGGATTATATCACAACCGTTAGTGACAGCTATGCAAATGAAATTCAGACTGCATTTTATGGTGAAGGTTTAGATGGACTTTTGTCAGCAAGACATTTTGATATGCAGGGAATCGTAAATGGCATTGATTATCAGTCATACAATCCTATGACCGACGAAAAAATTGATGTTCATTATTCTGCGGAAGATTTCCGTACCAAAAAGTCTCAAAATAAAGAAAAACTTCAGCAACAGCTAGGACTTGCTGTGGATAAAAAGAAGTATATGATTGGCCTTGTATCCCGATTGACAGACCAGAAGGGATTGGATCTGATCAACTGTGTTATGGATGGCATTATTGATGAAAATACTCAGTTGGTAGTAATCGGTACTGGTGATAGTCAGTATGAGAATATGTTCCGTCACTATGCATGGAAATATCCTGATCGTGTTTCTGCTAATATTTGTTATTCAGATGAACTGGCAAGAAAATTATATGCTTCTGCAGATGCATTTTTAATGCCATCATTATTTGAACCTTGTGGACTTACTCAGCTTATTTCATTCCGTTATGGAACTGTTCCAATTGTCCGCGAAACTGGTGGATTAAAGGATACTGTTGAGCCATATAATGAGTACGAAAATACCGGAAATGGTTTTTCTTTCTCAAATTATAATGCTCATGAAATGCTGGCGGTCATTAACTACTCTAAGCATGTTTATTATGACAAAAAACGTCAGTGGAACCAGATTATTGACCGTGGAATGAATAAGGATTTTTCATGGAATGCATCCCGCGAAAAATATGAGGCTCTTTACAGTTATTTAATTGGATAAAATCACTTAAAGACACCGTTTTTACGGTGTCTTTTTTGTTGTTTTCACAAAGATGTTTCCTTTTCATATTTAACGATATATAGTATAATAAAAATAATGCAATACATATATATTGCGATAAGTGGCGAATCATTATTTTGGAGAATTCATATGGCGACAAATAAATCTTCAAGTCGAAATAAATCGAAATCAAATAAAGTAAATGAGAGAAAGAACAAAAATGATATCAATGAGACAATTTGGCTTCTCGTTCTTATTGCTGTAGCAATTCTTTTGTTTATCAGTAACTTTGGAATTGGCGGAAATGTAGGGCATATTGTGTCTTCCTTTTTGTTTGGCGTTTTTGGCCTATTTTCTTATGTTTTTCCGATTGCGTTTATCTATGTCGCAATGTCGATATTGAATGTTAAGCGCACAGGTAAGGGCTTTGCTGTAGCAAAAATGGTTGCCAGCATCTTTTTTATCCTGTTTTTATGCATGTTTATGAGTTTGATTGTCTATGGAAGCGATGTGGTGACTCCGGCGGAATCTTATCTGTATGGCTATGAAAGTCATAATGGTGGTGGATTTATGGGCGGCGTTTTATCATATTTTATTACCCCGGCATTTGGCTTAATTGGTTCCTATGTGGTTGATATTATTGTGCTCGCAATCACTCTTGTACTGATTTTTGAGCGAACTCCAATTCTTTTTATGAGAGAGAAGAAAGAAGAATTTCAGGAGAATGCAATTGCAAGACATGAGGAAAGACGCGAAATTAAAAGACAGGAGTATGAACAAAAGAAGCAGGAGAGAGCTCTTCGTCGAGAGGAAATGCGTGTCAGTGGAGTTACTCCTGATTTGACCTTAACAAATGGTAAAAAGCGTAGAAAAGCAAGCATGGAAGAACTGGAGCCTAAGGATGAGTTAGAACTTCCTGAGGTTACCAATGAGCGAAAAACTGCGTTAAATTCTGATGGGTCTCAGACAATTGTTAGCGAGCAGTCCTTTGCAAAACCAGAGGAGGTAGATGCGTCTTCTGTTGCACGCGAAATCAATATCACTGGTGATTACAGCCGTGATGATGAGATTGCTGAAAGAATTGTTGAGAGCGAGGTTGCAAAAGCTTCATCCTTTGCAAGATCTGTTGTGAAAGAAGAAAAGGCACACATGTCTGAGTCGGAGAGTGATTCATCAAATGTTGCGCAGGAAATCAAGCAGGCATCCGCAGTGGAATCCTATGAAAATTATGAATTCCCTCCAAAGAATCTCTTCTCTGCAGGCAATAATAAAAAGTCAGGAAATACAGAAAGTCAGTTGAAGAGCACTGCGAGTCAGCTTGAGCAAACGCTTGATATCTTTGGCGTAAAAGCACATGTGACAAATATCAGCTGTGGTCCAGCAGTAACACGATATGAATTAAAGCCAGAGCTGGGTGTAAAGGTTTCAAAGATTGTGAATCTTGCGGATGATATTAAGCTGAATCTTGCGGCGGAGGAT
The DNA here is from genome assembly GCA_045641385.1 of Agathobacter sp. Lineage (GTDB taxonomy): Bacteria > Bacillota > Clostridia > Lachnospirales > Lachnospiraceae > Roseburia. The sequence continues at coordinate 74,157 of JAZUGV010000087.1, forward strand.
ATTCGTATTGAAGCTCCGATTCCAGGACAGGCTGCGGTTGGTATTGAAGTTCCTAATAAAGAGCGTGTAGTTGTTCCTTTTAGAGATTTGTTGGAATCACCTGAATTTGACAGCGCAAAATCAAAGGTTTCCTTTGCTTTGGGGCGTGATATTGCAGGTAAGGTTAAAATTGAAGATATTGCAAAGATGCCACATCTTTTAATTGCCGGTTCAACAGGATCAGGAAAATCAGTATGTATTAACTCTATTATCATGAGTATTTTATATATGGCAAGACCGGATGAGGTTAAGCTTCTTTTGATTGACCCTAAGACGGTAGAACTTTCTGTATATAATGGAATTCCACATTTGATTATCCCTGTTGTCACAAATCCAAAGAAAGCAGCTGGGGCGCTTCAATGGGCGGTCAACGAGATGACAGATAGATATGAGAAGTTTGCAGAGGCTGGAGTCCGTGATTTGAAAAATTACAATGACAAGCTTGGCCCGGATGAGAAGAAACTTCCACAGATTGTAATTGTAGTAGACGAGCTCGCTGATCTTATGATGACAGCTTCAAATGAAGTGGAGGAGGCAATCTGTCGTCTGGCACAGCTGGCAAGAGCCTGTGGTATTCATTTGATTATTGCAACACAGCGACCTTCTGTAAATGTTATCACTGGATTAATTAAGGCGAATATGCCAAGCCGTATAGCATTTGCAGTTACCTCTGCTGTGGATTCAAGAACCATTCTTGATATGGGTGGTGCGGAAAAGCTTCTTGGAAAGGGTGATATGCTCTTTTATCCACAGGGGCTTCCAAAGCCAATCCGTCTTCAGGGTGCATTTATTAAGGATGAAGAAGTTGCTAAGGTAGTTGATTTCTTAAAGAAAAAGACCTCTGCGCATTATGACGAAAATGTACTTACAAAGGTTGATAATTATCAAACCTCTTCTGGCGGTGGTTCAACAACTGTTGCCATCAATGGTGCGGAAGAGTCTGGCGGAGATCCATTAGCTTTTGAAGCTGCGAGAATTATAGTTGATAAGGAAAAGGCATCGATTGGCAGTCTTCAGCGTTACCTGAAGGTTGGATTTAATCGTGCCGCCAGAATCATGGATGAGCTTGAAGAAATGGGCGTTGTAGGTCCGGAAATGGGCACAAAGCCAAGAACTGTACTTATGACTATGGAGCAACTAGAAGAATATCTTGAACAAAATGGCTAATCATGTTATTTTGTTCAGTGTCTAAATAATTAAACAAACGGAGGATTATTGATGAAGTCAGATATCGAAATCGCACAGAGCTGTGAAATGTGGCATATTAGAGATGTTGCAGCAAACGCAGGAATTCAAGAGGATGATTTGGAATTTTATGGAAAGTACAAGGCTAAAATTTCAGATGATTTAATTAACCGTACAAAATCTAATCCAGATGGTAAGCTGATTCTTGTCACTGCAATCAACCCTACTCCAGCAGGAGAGGGTAAAACAACAACATCCATCGGTCTTGCACAGGCATTTGGAAAGCTTAATAAAAAGGCGATGCTTGCACTTCGTGAGCCTTCACTTGGACCATGCTTTGGTATCAAGGGCGGAGCAGCTGGTGGTGGAAATGCACAGGTAGTTCCTATGGAAGATTTAAATCTTCATTTTACTGGTGATTTTCATGCGATTACTACTGCAAACAATTTGCTTGCAGCTTTACTTGACAATCATATTCAGCAGGGGAATGAACTTGGCATTGATCCTCGTCAGGTGATTTTCAAAAGATGTCTTGACTTAAATGATCGTTCTCTTAGAAATATTGTTGTAGGTCTTGGAGCGAAGGCTGATGGAATGGTGAGAGAAGACCATTTTGTAATTACAGTTGCATCTGAGATTATGGCAGTTTTATGTCTTGCAGATGATATGGATGACTTAAAGAAACGTCTTGGTCGCATTATCGTTGCCTATAATTTTGAAGGTAAGCCTGTGACTGCTGCAGATTTAAAGGCAGTTGGTTCTATGGCTGCACTTCTTAAGGATGCGCTTAAGCCAAATTTAATTCAGACTTTAGAGCATACACCAGCTCTTGTTCATGGTGGCCCATTTGCAAATATTGCTCATGGCTGTAACTCTGTTCGTGCAACAAAAACCGCATTAAAACTTGCTGATTATGTTATTACAGAGGCTGGTTTTGGTCCAGATTTGGGAGCAGAGAAATTCCTGGATATCAAGTGTCGTATGGCTGATTTACATCCAGATGCTGTTGTTCTTGTTGCAACAATCCGTGCATTAAAATACAACGGTGGAGTTGCAAAGGAAGATCTTTCTTCTGAGAATATGGAAGCTTTAAAGGCTGGTATTGTGAATCTGGAAAAGCATATTGAGAATTTACAGAAGTATGATGTTCCGGTTGTTGTTACTTTAAATTCATTTATTACCGATACCGCTGAAGAAACAGCATTTGTAGAAGCTTTCTGTAAAGAGAGAGGTTGCGAGTTCGCTCTTTCTGAGGTTTGGGAAAAGGGCGGCGAAGGCGGAATCGCTTTGGCAGAAAAGGTATTAAATACATTAGAAACAAAAGAGTCTCATTATCATCCACTTTATTCGAATGAGCTTTCATTAAAGGAAAAGATTGAGACGATTGCAAAAGAGATTTATGGCGCAAAGGATGTTGCATATTCAGCAGCTGCAGAGCGCGAATTAAAGAAGATTACAGATCTTGGAATGGGAGATTTCCCTGTATGTATGGCAAAGACCCAGTATTCTTTGTCTGATGATGCGAAGAAGCTTGGTCGCCCTGAAGGATTTACTTTAACTGTTCGTGAGGTATATGTATCAGCCGGAGCTGGCTTTGTTGTTGCCGTGAATGGTTCTATTATGACCATGCCTGGCTTATCAAAGAATCCTGCAGCATACAGTATTGATGTTAATTCTGATGGAGTAATTACAGGATTATTCTAAAATTCGATTAAGGAGTTGCTTTATGAAGTGTGTTCATTGTGGACATGATTTAGAAAAAGCAAAATTATTTTGTCCTAATTGTGGAAAAGAAGTTCAAATTGTACCGGTTTATAATCAGTTAGAGGATGAGCTTGTTCAAAATATTCTGACGGATGATCAGGAAGGGCAAGGTACACAGGATGAGGATAATATCGACTCAAAGGAATTTAATTTTAAAGCCTTTTTGTTGGATCCTACGAAACGTAAAACGGTAATTTCGGGCGCGATTGCGTGTGTATTAATTTTTGTATTATTAATCGTTGGGTTAGTGTTTATCACCATATCCTCTAAGAATTCAAGATCTTTTTATTACCAGTTTTCGAAAGGACAGCAACAGTATGAAGCTGGTGATTATAAGGATGCAATTGCGTACTTAGAAAAAGCTGTCAAGCTAGACAGGACAGATTTGGAAAGCCGTGTTCTTCTTTTGGACTGCTATATGAATATATCTGACATTAATTCTGCTCTTGTATTATGCCAGGAAATTATTCGTATTTCACCAGACAATACAAAGGCTTATGCAACGATGATTCAGATTTATGAATCAAACAATGAATTTGATAAAATTCTTGAGCTTTCTAATGATGTTACAGATGCCAATGTGTTAGAACTGTTTAAGCAGTATAATGTTGAAAAGCCGACATTTTCTATTGACGGTGGAGAATATGCGGAATTCCTTACCTTGAAATTGGAGGCTACGAATAATTTATCTATTTATTATACGATTGATGGTTCGGATCCTATTGAAAATGGAAAGAAGTATGTTGGTCCAATTGAGTTAAACCAGAATTATAATTATGTTGTCTGTGCTGTTTGCCGCAATGAGAAGGGCTTATACGGAGAAGTAGTTATGAATGTGTATTCTCTTCATGTGGATGTTCCACAGTTGCCTGAAATTTCTCCAGAGCCTGATGCCTATAAGGTATATACTACAATGACCTATATCACAATGGAGTTACCTGAGGATTGCAGGGCATATTATACCTGGGATGGAACAGAGCCAGATACGGAATCAGAGCTAACGAATTATTATACGGAACCGATTCCGATTCCGGTTGGAACAAATGTGTTTACTCTGGTTGTTGTGGATAGTATTTCAGGTTTAAAGAGTGAAATCTTTACTGGATCTTATACCTATAAACCATAAAATAAGCGCTCTACGTATTACGTAGGGCGCTTTTTTGCTGTATAGGAAATTGCTCCAATTTCCTATACAGCAAAAAGCTCCGAGAGGATGCGCACGCTTTTGCAGATGAAAAATGTCGCATTTGCGACGCAAAAGCGGCGCGAGAGTTTCGCAAGCGAAACTCTATTTTTATTATGACGACCGCTAATCAGTGTCTTTAGAAAATCTTTTCGTATATTTCTTCTGCGAAATGTTCGATGTCCTCATAAGGCATATCTGGATGGTCGGATTTTAATAATTCCTCTATCTTTTTGTTTCGTTCAAAGAATAAATCCTGATCATTTTCAAAGTCGTTTGGCTCAATTGCTTTGACAATTGGAAGATAGGTATTGATGAAATGTTCTATAATTTCACCCTCGTCATTTTCCTGCTTGATGGCTTCACCAATTAAATTTTTAATTCTAAAGATATTGATGAGTCCAACGATGATGAAGAAGACAAAAACAATTCCCAGGACAATGGAAAACATGATTTTGTTTGAGGAAATTAGATGAAACGGAAGAAGTTCCAAATCCAAAAAAATTAAAAATATAATCCCTAAAATTCCAACGATACAAAAAGTGACAGCTGTTGAAATCGTATCCTTTAATTTTTGCGTTTTATTGACATAATTGCTCATTTTTTGATCTCCTAAATGATTGAAGCATTTCATATATATGGTATAATGAATCTATGAAAATTACAATATTATGTGTTGGCAAAATAAAAGAAAAATTTTACAGAGATGCTGTCAGCGAATATGAGAAGCGTCTTGGCCGATACACCAAATTTCAGATTATTGAAGTGAGTGATGAAAAAACAATCGAAAATCCTTCTGATGCAGAAGCGCGCTTGATTAAGGATAAAGAGGGTGAACGTATTCTTTCTCAGGTTAAGGATGATATGTATCTGATTGCAATGGCAATCGATGGAAAAGATTATGATTCTGTTTCTCTTTCCAAGCATCTTGAGGGTCTTATGTTAAATGGAAACAGCCATCTGTGTTTTGTGATTGGCGGATCATTAGGATTATCTGAACAGGTGCTTTTGCGATGCCAGGAAAAACTTTCTTTTTCAAAGCTGACGTTTCCACATCAGTTGATGCGAGTAATTTTGGCAGAGCAGATTTATCGCTCGTTTCGTATTATGAAAAATGAGCCATATCATAAATAAGTAAAAAATAATTCTATGATTTTTAGTAGTGCAAGGAGTGTTTATGAATATTCAGGAAGTAACAGTGGATATTCCTTCGAACGCAATGTCGGAGATCTTTGGGCAGTTTGATGCCTATGTAAAGAAAATAGAGAAAACTCTTCATGTGACCGTTGTTGTTCGTGAAGACCAGTTGAAGGTTCTTGGAAATTTACTTGACGCAGAGGCTGCCAAGGCAGTTTTTCTGGAGTTATATGAGCTTTATAAGAAGGGGAATGCAATTACTGAACAAAATGTAAATTATGCGCTTGCGCTACAGGAGGAAAACCGCTTAGGCGCCTTATCCAGCATTGATTCTGATGTGATTTGTCATACAATCAATGGAAAACCTGTAAAGCCAAAGACGATTGGTCAAAAAGATTATACGGACTCGATTCGAAAGAAAATGATTACCTTTGGAATTGGTCCTGCTGGAACTGGTAAAACGTATCTTGCGATGGCAATGGCGATTACCGCCTTTAAAAATGAAGAAGTTAGCCGTATTATTTTGACACGCCCAGCGATTGAGGCAGGTGAAAAACTGGGCTTTTTACCAGGGGATTTGCAGAGTAAGGTGGATCCTTATCTTCGCCCATTATATGATGCACTTTATCAGATTATGGGAGCTGAAAGCTTTCAAAAGAATATGGAAAAGGGTCTGATTGAAGTTGCTCCGCTTGCCTATATGAGAGGTCGTACTTTAGACAATGCATTTATTATTCTTGATGAAGCGCAAAATACGACGCCTGCTCAGATGAAAATGTTTTTGACCAGAATTGGTTTTGGATCAAAGGCAGTGATTACTGGAGATGCAACACAGAAGGATTTGGCCCCTGGTACTACCTCTGGACTTGATGTTGCGCTGAAGGTTCTCGGAAAGATTGATGATATTGCAATTTGCAATTTGACAAGTAAGGATGTTGTAAGACATCCTTTGGTACAAAAAATTGTTCAGGCTTATGACGATTATGAAAAGAAATTGGATAAGCCTAAAAATACAAAAAATAAACAGGTAACAAAGAATGAACGAAAACGAAACCCTTAAAAATTTCAGGGTATTATCATTTTTGACAATTTCAATATGTTTGCTTATTGTAAGCTCATTTTACTGTTTTATTTCAAAGGTAAGTTTTGATCGATGGATATTAGGTTATTTTATCGATTTCGTATTTTTCCTTATTTTTGTTGTGGAACTGGAATATGAACGAAAAAATATGGATATCTCAGAAAATTATGAGACCACATTTTCTCGAATTAGCGTAGGAATTGTAGTGACCTCTGGTCTTGTTCTTGTCATGTATTTTCTGCCGGTTTATTTTCGTCCGGTACTTATTCTTGCCATTATCATGATGGCTGTCGGCAATGATAAGATTAGCATTACATTTAGCTCCTATTTTTCGGTATTAATTGTATTATATACTTCTGCAAATGCTTTAGAACTTGCGGCATATGTGTTCCTGATTGTTTTAGGCAGTCTTTGGATTCGTCACCTGGAAAAGGATGGGAAGCATTTCTTTGTATGCTTTTTCATTGGACTGTTAAGCTGGTGGATTCCTGAGCTGTTTGTATGGATGGAATTTGGCGAATTATCAATCATTCATATCATTTATGGTGCAATAATTGCGGTAATTACCTTCTTTATCTGTTACTTTTTCTATAGAAAAGTGCGGTATAATAATGTGAATGAGCTGCGAAATGCTTATCAGAATCTTTTGGAGGATGATTATTTTGAACTTCGCGATTTAAAGAAATATAAGCCAGAGGAGTATGAGCATGCGAAACTTGTTGCTGGACTGTGCTATAAGTATTCAACACTTTTAGGCTTAGACAGTTATCTGTGTGCTGCTGCAGGCTTTTATTATCGAATTGGTCGTTGGAAGGGAAAGCCATACTATGAGAGCAGTATCTATTTCGCAAAGAAAAACTGTTTTCCGGCTCCGCTAATTAAAATTATTTCTGAATATTATGGAGAGGCTAATTTACCGTCTTCAAAAGAATCAGCGCTGGTGCACCTGGTGGATGCAACCGTTAGCAGAGCAGAAGAGTTCCATCAGTCAAAGGTGCCTTCAGAATGGAATTTAGAGCTGATTATTTACCAGTATCTGAATGAGTTTTCACAGGCTGGATTATATGATGAATCAGGATTGTCCATGAATCTATTTTTAAAGATTCGAGAATATCTTGTAAAAGAGGAGAAAATTAATGAGTTTTTATCTCGAAAAAGAGGTTGATGTTCCTTTTGATTTTGATTATGAGGATCTTGCAAAAACGATTATTGCCTTTTGTTTGGAGCATGAAGGCTTTCCGTATGAAGCAGAGGTGAATTTGACTCTGACAAATAATGAAGGGATTCATGAAATCAACCGAGAGTATCGCGAGATTGACCGTCCTACAGATGTGTTATCTTTTCCAATGCTTTCTTATAACGCTCCAGGAGATTTTTCTTTCCTGGAAAATGAGAGTGAGGATGATTTTAACCCGGATACTGGTGAGGCAATGCTTGGCGATATTATTATTTCTGTTGATAAAGTATTAGAACAGGCGCAGGAATATGGGCATTCGCCAAAGAGAGAGTTTGCCTTTTTGATAACACATAGTATGCTTCATCTGTTTGGTTATGACCATATGGAGCCAGAGGAAGAAGCGGTTATGGTTGCTCGTCAAAAAGAGATTTTAGATGCTTTAGGAATTAATAGATCATAGGATATCGTTATGTCAAATAAAAAATCAGGTGGATCAAACTTTTTGGTCCAGGGTTCTATTTTGGCCATGGCATCGATTATCAGTCGTATTATTGGACTGATTTATCGTATTCCGATGAATCGAATCATAGGGGATGTCGGAATTGGCTATTATAGTACAGCTTTTGAAATTTATAATGTTATGCTTATCATTTCTTCATATAGCTTACCACTTGCGGTATCGAAGTTAGTATCTTCATTAAGAGGGAAAGGACAAAAGCATAATACATATCTTTTGTTAAAGGGCGCATTTTTATTTGCTGCAATTATGGGAACGCTGGTTTCTGTGATTTTGTTTTTTGGAGCGAAATGGTTCGCAAATGCGCTTGAAACTCCAGAGGCATGGGTTGCATTAAAGGTATTATCTCCTTGTCTTTTGATTGTTGCAATTTTAGGAGTAATTCGAGGCTTTTTCCAGGGACTTGGCTCAATGATGCCAAGTGCGATTTCACAGATTATTGAGCAAATTGTAAATGCGATTGTCAGTGTATGGGCAGCTGCAATGATGTTTTCTTATGGAAAACGCGTTGGTGCAGTACTTGGCAATGTTGATGATTATTCTGCCTCCTATGGGGCGGCAGGAGGAACAATGGGAACGCTCGCAGGAGCGGTTGCAGGCCTTATTTTTGTAGGCCTGATTTTTGCGTTATATATGGTAATCTTTAAAAGACAGTTAAAGAAGGAGAGAAACTACGAAGTTGAGTCCTTTGGATATGTAATGAAGATTATTGTAATCACGATTATTCCTGTACTACTCAGTACAACGGTATACAATATCAGCGGACTTGTAGAGCAGTTTTTGTTCAAGAAGATTGCGATTGCACAGGGATATTCCTCTTATGATATTAAGCTTTGGTGGGGAGTGTTTGCCGGCAAGTATAAACTGATGGTAAATGTTCCAATTGCGATAGCATCTGCCATGGCGGCTTCGTCGGTGCCTTCTTTGACAAAATCCTTTACAGAAGGAAACATGAAAGAGGTACACAGCAAATTACATCATGCTACTCGCTTGGTTATGGTAATTGCATTCCCTTGTACGATTGGTCTTGGTGTCCTGGCAAAGCCAATTTTTGCGATGCTGTTTCCTTCGACAATCAATACCTTAGATCTTGCATCGATGATGATGTATATTGGAGCAATTGCTGTGATTTTTTATTCTCTGTCAACGCTGTCGAATGGCTTGCTTCAGGGAATCAATCGTCTCAGTGTACCTGTGATTAATGCTGTTGTGGCATTGATTGTCCATGCGATTTTGCTCGTGATTTTGATGCTTATATTCCGATTGAATATTTATGCGGTGATTATTTCAAATGCATTTTTTGCATTTTTGATGTGTATTTTAAATCAGGCGGCTCTTTCAAAATATAGTGGATACCGTCAGGAGTTTGGAAAAACCTTTTTTATTCCATTTGTTTGTTCTGTGATTATGGGTGTAATAACTTTTCTTATCAATCTTTTGATTTATACTGTTTCAAAGAGTTATACCTTATCCTGTGTGGTTTCAATTGTCGTAGCTGTCGTTGTGTATTTTGTTACACTTCTTTTGTTTAAGGGTGTTGATGAAAGCGATTTGCTTCGTTTCCCTAAGGGAACACTACTTGTTAAGATTGCAAAGAAAACAAAGCTTTTAAGATAGTTTTATTATTTGGAGGAATTTTTAGTGGGTTCTTCAAGCGTGTATGATTTAATCATTATAGGTGCAGGCGCTGCTGGATGCTTTGCGGCAATCACCGCAGCAATGGAGAATAAGAGCGTTTTGCTTTTGGAAAAGAATCCTACTGTGGCAAAGAAAATTCTTGCAACAGGCAATGGACGCTGTAATTTTACTAATCGTAAAATGAGTGATTCTTGTTACCATGGAAATCATGCACTGATTTCACATCTATTGTCTCAACTTTCTGTAGATGATGTTCTACAAAAGTTTCATGAGCTTGGGATTTCATCTTATGAAAGAGATGGATATTATTATCCTTTATCAAATCAGGCCAAGTCAGTCGTTGTTGCATTTGAGAATGCTATATATAAAAACAATGTTGATTTGGTTGTTAACTGTTGTGTGGATGATTGTTATATCAAGAATAAACTATTTGAAATTGATGCGAAAATATTGCTTGAAGATTCAAAAAATCAATTGGAACATTTTAGCGGAAAAAATCTCCTGATTGCGACGGGACTTCTTAATTCTGCAATCAATGGAATTGAGAAAAGCATGTTTCAAATTATCAATGATTTTGGACATCATATAAATCCGATACTCCCTGCGTTATGTGGGTATGAGTGTAGTGGGATTCCTTTTAAAAAGATTGCAGGAATTCGCTCGCATGGAACGATTCAGTTATTTGTTGATGGACAATTTATCGCTGAAGACACAGGCGAATTACAGTTTAATGAATATGGTGTTTCAGGAATTCCTGTTTTTCAGTTATCAGCCCTGACATCAAATGCTTTGCATGATTCAAAAAATGTGGAATTCCATATTGATTTTATGCCAGATGTGTCTTTTGAGGAACTTGAACAAGAAGTTAATTTTAGAATTAATAATTTCAAAAATCCTTTAAATGGTCTTATTCCAGACAAACTAATTTATTTGATGGATAGTCAAATGAATCATAAAAAGGATGCTTTTTCGATATGTACCTTTCTAAAGAATCTTACGATATCTTGTGACAGATATCGTGATTATAAGTTTTCACAGACCTGTACAGGAGGGGTATCCACAGATGAGTTAAAAGAATTTTCTTTGGAATCAGCCCTGGTGGATGGTCTTTATTTTGCCGGAGAATTGTTAGATATCGATGGGATTTGTGGTGGCTATAATTTACATATGGCTTGGGAAAGCGGATATTTTGTTGGGAAAAATATAAGATGTTAAAAGTTAATCAGTTCAAATTATCAATGGAAGAGAAGGAAGATCAAATACCTAAGAAATTGGCTAAGCTTCTTCGTGTTCCAGAAAGTGAAATTGAATATCAGATTTTAAAAAAATCAATTGATTCTCGCAAAAAGCCTGATTTGTTTTGGGTATATTCGCTTGCGGTTTCTGTGAAAAATGATGCTACAGTTTTAAAGAAAGTTCATTCTAAAGATGTGAGTATTTATAAGGAGAATGTGTATCGCTTTCCAGAAAATGGTGATATTTCATTAATGCAAAGACCTGTGATAGTTGGGGCTGGTCCTGCAGGACTTTTCTGTGCATTGTCATTGGTACAAAAAGGGTTTGAACCGATTATTATTGAGCGTGGCAAACCGGTGGAAGAGCGTTTGCAGGATGTAACTAAATTCTGGGAGACTGGATTATTAGATCCTTCTTCTAATGCAGTGTTTGGAGAAGGTGGAGCAGGAACTTTTTCAGACGGAAAATTAAATACCTCTGTAAAGGACCCGGCAGGTAGAATCCATCAGGTATTATCGTGGTTTGTGGAATTTGGAGCAAAAAATTCTATTTTGTATGATAATAAACCTCATGTCGGAACGGACGAGCTGGTTAAAATACTAAAAAATATTAGAGAGTATTTGATTTCAAAGGGATGTGATTTTAACTTTCAAACAAAGTTTATTGGGTTTGAAACAAAAAATGACCAATTGTGTAGTATTAAAGCTTTTGATGATAAATTAAAACAGGAATTAACTATTAAAACATCGGCCTTAATCTTAGCTTTAGGACATGGAGCAGAGGATACTTTTGAAATGCTTTTTGCACATCATTTGATTATGGAAGCAAAGCCCTTTGCGGTCGGATATCGAGTGGAGCATCCTCAGAATATGATCAATGAGTTTGCTTACGGAAAGACTTATGCAAATAAACTGCCTGCTTCTCCATACAAGGTTGTTTCTAATTTCCCAAATAATAGAGGCGTCTATTCTTTCTGTATGTGTCCAGGTGGTTATGTTGTAAATTCCTCATCCAAGGAAAAGCATCTTGTTGTAAATGGTATGAGTTATTCCAAACGAGACTCAGCGAATGCGAACAGTGCGATTATAGTTTCTGTTGGAGAGCGTGAATTTGATTTAAAAGATCCTCTTGGAGGTTTGAAGTATCAAAAGAAAATTGAAAGGAATGCTTTTGAGATTGCAAAGGGGAAAATTCCTCAGCAGCTATTTGGCGACTTTCGATTAAATCGTGATTCAACTAATTATGGAGACTATCAATCTGTAACAAAGGGTGATTCAGAACTTTGTAGTGTCCGCAATATTTTGTCTAAGGACTTGGAAGAGACCTTCATTTTAGGGATGGAGCATTTTGGAAATATTATTCCAGGCTTTGATCGTTATGATGCAATTTTATCTGGAGTTGAAAGCAGGACCTCTTCTCCAATTCGTATTTTGAGAAATGAAAATTTTGAATCAAATATTGGTGGTCTGTATCCATGTGGGGAAGGCGCAGGTTATGCTGGTGGAATTACAAGCGCGGCTATGGACGGAATGAAGGTTGCTGAGAAGATTATTAGTAAGTATCGTCCAGCTTAAATTTGATTTATTTAATTTATTTATAAAAGAAATTATTGATTAGAAGTGAGGAAATTGATTTGGGTGAATTATCTCCAATGATGCAGCATTATTTAAAAACAAAAGAGGAGAACAAGGATTGTATTCTTTTTTACAGACTTGGTGACTTTTACGAAATGTTTTTTGATGATGCGAAATTAGTATCACAGGAATTAGAATTAACCTTAACTGGAAAAAGTTGTGGAATGGAGGAACGCGCACCTATGTGTGGGGTTCCATTTCATGCTGCAGATGTGTATATTAACAGACTGGTTTCGCGTGGCTATAAAGTTGCTATTTGTGAACAGGTAGAGGATCCTAAACTTGCTAAAGGCATGGTGAAGCGAGAGGTTATTCGAATTGTAACGCCTGGAACCAACATTGATATGTCTGCTTTAGATGAGACTCGTAATAATTACATTATGAGTATTGTTTATTTGGAGGACCGATATGGAGTATCCATATGTGATGTCACCACTGGCGATTTCTTTGTTACTGAGTTAGATGAATCTATTAAGCTTTTGGATGAAATCAATAAGTTTGTTCCATCTGAAATAATCTGTAATGAAGCATTTTTAATTAGTGGTGCGGATATCAGTGTCTTATCAGAACGATTCCATATGCCTGTTTCTGCCATTGATTCACATTATTTTGCAGAAGATAATGCGAAGCAGATTTTGCGTGAGCATTTTAAAGTGATGACAATCGATGCACTGGGGCTGGCTGATTATGATGCAGGTGTGATTTCTTCTGGTGCATTGATGCGTTTTCTATATGAAACACAAAAGAATGAGTTGGATCATATTTTAAGCATTCATCCATACAGTGTAGGAATGTTTATGATGATTGATGCATCTTCTCGAAGAAATCTTGAACTTTGCGAAACACTTCGAGAAAAATCAAAGCGCGGTTCTTTACTTTGGGTATTGGATAAAACAAAGACTGCTATGGGAGCAAGATTGTTACGCAGTTATATAGAGCAGCCTTTGATTGATAAAAATGAAATATTAAAAAGACAGCAGCTTATTGGCTGTATGAATAAAAACGCGATTGTGAGAGAAGAGCTGCGCGAATACCTTGGTCCAATCTACGATTTGGAAAGATTAATTACGCGAGTGACCTATCAGAGTGCAAATCCAAGAGATTTACTTGCATTTAAGAATTCTCTTGAAATGCTACCTCATATCAAAGCGCTTCTTATGGATTTATCAGGTGAATTGGCATCAGAAATTGATGCAGATTTTGAATGCTTTGAGGATTTGTGTTCATTGCTTGAACGTGCGATTTCTGAGGAGCCTCCAATTAGTGTTCGTGAAGGAAATATTATCAAGGATGGATTTCATGAAGAAGTTGATCGCCTGAGAAATGCAAAGCTAGAGGGAAAGAGCTGGCTGGCAGAGCTGGAGGAAAAAGAAAAGGAAAAGACTGGCATCAAGAACATGAAAATCAAATTCAATAAGGTGTTTGGTTATTATCTTGAGGTGACAAAGTCAAATCTTGATCAGGTTCCAGATTATTTTATTCGTAAGCAGACGTTAACAAATGCAGAGAGATTTATCACGCCTGAACTCAAAGAGTTAGAAGATACCATTTTAGGTGCGGAGGATCGTCTTGTTTCTTTAGAATATAATCTGTTTTCCGAGGTCAGAGATACGATTGCTGCGCGTGTTATGGAAATTCAGCGAACTGCAAAGGCCATCGCAAAGCTTGACTGTTTTGCAAGTCTTGCACTCGTTGCAGAGCAAAATCGATATGTTTGTCCTAAAATCAATGAGACAGGTGTATTAAATATCAAGGGTGGAAGACATCCGGTTGTTGAGAAGATGATCAAAAACGATATGTTTATTGATAATGATACGTTTCTTGACAACAATAAGCACCGTATTTCCATTATTACTGGACCGAATATGGCTGGTAAGTCAACTTATATGCGCCAAACAGCGCTGATTGTTCTTATGGCACAGATTGGATGCTTTGTTCCTGCGGATGAAGCTAACATTGGAATAGTAGACCGCATCTTTACGCGTGTTGGAGCTTCAGATGATCTTGCAAGTGGACAGAGTACCTTTATGGTTGAAATGAATGAGGTGGCAAATATTCTTCGAAATGCTACATCAAATTCTTTGTTGATTTTGGATGAAATTGGCCGAGGCACCAGTACTTATGATGGTTTAAGTATTGCCTGGGCAGTTGTTGAGCATATTAGTAATCGCAGCTTAATTGGTGCGAAAACATTATTTGCAACTCATTATCATGAGCTTACTGAATTAGAGGGCAAGCTTAGTGGTGTTAACAATTATTGTATTGCCGTGAAGGAAAATGGCGATGATATTGTGTTTTTACGCAAAATCATTAAAGGTGGCGCTGACAAGAGCTATGGAATTCAGGTTGCAAAGCTTGCTGGATTGCCTGACTCTGTGATTGAGCGAGCAAAGGAAATTGTACAGGAACTATTAAACAATGAAATTACTGAAATTACGAAAAATATATCAGTAGATAATGGAACCAAAAAGGTGAAAAAGCAGCATTTGGACGAGGTGGATTTAACCCAGATGTCTCTTTTTGACACGATTAAGGATGACGATATCATCGATGAAATCAAGCTTTTAGATTTGAAAAATATGACTCCGCTTGATGCGATGAATAAGCTTTCGGAATTGCAGAATAAATTAATTAATCGTTGGTAATTTAGAGGTATTTATGCCAGAGATACATTTACTATCAAAAGAAACAATTGATAAGATTGCGGCAGGTGAAGTGGTTGACAGACCGAGCTCAATTGTAAAGGAATTGGTTGAAAATGCAATTGATGCGAACGCCTCCGCAATTACAATCGAAATTAAAGATGGTGGAACCTCTTTGATTCGAATCACAGATAATGGATGCGGTATGAATCATAATCAGATTGCGACGGCCTTTTTGCGCCATTCTACCAGCAAGATTCAAACGGTAGAGGATCTGTATGAAATTGCTTCTTTAGGTTTTCGAGGAGAGGCTTTATCAAGTATTGCGGCGGTATCGCGCGTCGAACTCATCACGAAAACGCTTTCTGAGATCACTGGTTCTAGATATGTAATCGAGGGAGCAAACGAAGTATCTTTAGAGGAAGTTGGTGCTCCTGATGGGACCACCTTTCTGATTCGTGATATTTTTTATAATGTTCCTGCGAGAAAGAAATTTTTAAAATCGAATCAGACGGAGGCTGCTTATATTGCTGATATTGTTGAAAAACTTGCACTTTCACATCCAGAGATTTCTTTTAAATATATTCAGCAGAATCAGACGAAACTTCACACCTCTGGAAATGGGAATTTAAATGATATTATCTATCACATTTATGGGCGTGAAATTGCATCAAATCTGATTTCGGTATCCTGTGAAAACGAATATTTTTCAATGAAGGGGTTTATTGCAAAACCGATTGTTTCCAGAGGAAACCGAAACTATGAGAACTATTTTATAAATGAAAGATATATTAAGAGTAAGGTGATTGCAAAGGCTATTGAAGATGCATATAAGGGGTTTATGATGCAGCATCAGTACCCATTTACAATGCTTTATCTTTCTTTCCCGGGAGATGCTGTGGATGTGAATGTGCATCCGCAGAAGATGGAAATTCGTTTTGACCATCAGCAGGAAATTTATGAATGTATTTTAAATACAATTGTGGATGCCTTATCTGAAAAAGAATTAATTCCTCAGGTACCTGTTGACGAGCACAGAACCGTTGAGAGAAAAATCTATGCGGAACCGATTCCTGAACCGTTTGAGCAGAGAAGACTGAATGATATTCGAAATTCGATTCAGAAAGATTCGCCTTATGAACCGCGCTATGTTCATCATGAGATTCCACAGCGTGCACCAGTTCAAAAATTTGATTATGTTGGAAAGGCACCGGCAAAATCTGATTCTTCTATGGTTGCTCATAAGAAAGAGGTTCCTGTTGATGCGGTTCCTTCAAATGATAAATTGGAAAATGCGCCTGCTGCGGCAGAGGAACCTTTTGAAAATTTACTGCAAAAGGAACTGATTGTATCTGAACAGATTTCATTGGGAGATCTCCATGAGTCCTTCTTAAAGGAAGAGTCAAGAACAAAGCACCGTATTATTGGACAGCTTTTTGATACCTATTGGCTTGTCGAATATGAAAATCAGTTATATATCATTGACCAGCATGCTGCACATGAAAAGGTATTGTATGAAAAGACAATGAAGCTTTTCCTTGAAAAAGAATTGAGCTCTCAGATGATTACCCCGCCAATATTTGTGAGTATGGATGCAAAAGAAGAAAAAGCATTTCTCGAGAATAAAGAATATTTCGAGGAATTGGGATATGTGATTGAAAATTTTGGTGGAAGAGAGTACATTATTCGAGGTGTGCCTGGAAATCTGTACAACCTTGATATGAAGGATTTGTTCACGCAAATGCTAGATGATTTTCATGATTATGCGGGCAAACAGACGCCGGAATTGATTCGTGAGAAGATTGCATCTATGTCTTGTAAGGCTGCGGTAAAGGGCAATAATCGTTTGTCGATGGCTGAGGTTGATGAGTTAATTAGCAATTTATTATCCCTCGAAAATCCATATAATTGTCCACATGGTAGACCGACAATTATCTCAATGACCAAATATGAATTGGAAAAGAAATTTAAGCGTATTGTTTAGATTTTGATTAAGAGGTTTATTTTTATGCAAAAAAGACCATTCATTGTACTGACTGGTCCGACAGCTGTCGGGAAAAGTGATCTTTCAATTAAATTATGTAAAGCTATTAATGGCGCTGTTATTTCTGCTGATTCCATGCAGGTATACAGAATGATGGATATTGGTTCCGCTAAAATTTCCAGGGAAGAGATGTCTGGTGTGGATCATTACCTGATTGATTGCCTTGATCCAAAAGAGTCCTTTAACATCGCTATTTTTAAGGATTTAGCAAAAAAGGCGTTGGATGAAATTTATAATAAGGGACAGATTCCTGTCATTGTTGGTGGAACAGGGTTTTATATACAATCTCTTTTGTATGATGTTTCCTTTTCAAAAGAGGAGGATGTTTCTTCCTATCGTTTAAAATACGAAGAATTTGTTAAAGAAAATGGCAATCATTCCCTGCATGAACTTTTGAAAGATATTGATCCAGAATCCTATGAGGGTATTCACGAGAATAATGTAAAAAGGGTGATTCGTGCTCTTGAATTTTATGATATTCATCAATATCCAATTTCAAAACACAATGAAGAGGAAAAAGCAAAGAAATCTCCATATAATTTTGCATATTTTGTATTAAATGATGAAAGAGAAGTTCTCTACAACCGAATTGATCAAAGAGTTGATGTAATGATAGATAAGGGCTTAGTAGAAGAAGTGAAAATGCTCAAAGAATATGGATGTACCAAGGATTTCGTGTCAATGCAGGGGCTTGGCTATAAAGAAATTCTTGATTATCTTGATGGGGCGATTTCACTTGAGGAGGCTGCTTATATTATAAAAAGAGATTCCCGTCATTTTGCGAAAAGACAGTTGACGTGGTTCAACCGTGAAAGAGATGTTATTTGGGTAAATAAAAATGAATTTGGTCGTGATGATGACCAAATACTTGGGTTTTTATTAGAAAAATTAAAGGAAAAGAATATTTATGAGTAATCATTTAAAAAGCTATTATGAAGGTCTTGGCATTTGTGAAGAGGTTTTTGACTTTTGTTCAAAAATTGAAGAGTCTTTAAAAGACCGTTTTGAAAAGATTGATCAGACTGCGGAGATGAATCAGCTTAAGGTTTTAAAGGCGATGCAGAAAAATCGTGTGTCTGCGGAATGCTTTTCAGGAACCTCAGGATATGGTTATAACGATTTGGGCCGTGATACTTTGGAAAAAGTATATGCGGACTGTTTCTGCGGGGAAGATGCGCTTGTTCGTCCACAGATTACCTGTGGAACTCATGCGCTTGCGCTTGCTTTAATGTCAAATCTTAGACCAGGAGATGAGCTTTTGTCTCCTGTAGGAAAACCTTATGATACGCTTGAGGAAGTGATTGGCATTCGCCCATCGAAAGGGTCTTTGGCAGAATATGGAATTACTTATGCGCAGGTGGATTTATTAGCGGATGGTAGTTTTGATTATGATGGAATTAAGGCTGCAATCAATGAACGTACAAAACTTGTAACCATTCAGCGTTCAAAGGGGTATGCGACCAGACCGACATTAAGTGTAGAAAAAATTGGCGAACTGGCTAAATTTGTTAAGAGCATTAAGCCGGAAATTATTGTGATGGTAGATAACTGTTACGGTGAATTTGTGGAGGATAGGGAACCGCTGGAAGTTGGTGCTGACATGATCGTTGGGTCATTAATCAAAAATCCTGGTGGTGGCTTGGCTCCAATTGGTGGATATATTTGCGGTAAGAAGGAATGTGTGGAAAATGCAGCATACAGACTTACTTCTCCTGGCTTAGGTAAAGAGGTTGGAGCTTCACTTGGAATATTAAATTCCTTTTATCAGGGATTTTTCCTTTCTCCAACGGTTACGGCATCTGCTTTAAAAGGAGCTATTTTTGCTGCGAATATTTATGAAAAGTTAGGATATAAGGTTGTGCCTAATGCAACGGAGTCACGTCATGATATTATTCAGGCCGTAGAGTTTCAAAATAAAGATGCTATGATTGCTTTCTGTGAGGGAATTCAGGCGGCTGCGCCAGTCGACAGCTATGTGACACCTGAGCCATGGGCTATGCCAGGTTATGACAGTGATGTTATTATGGCTGCTGGTGCTTTTGTGTCTGGCTCATCTATTGAACTATCTGCTGATGGACCAGTGAAACCTCCTTATGCTGTGTATTTTCAGGGTGGACTTACCTACCCACATGCAAAGTTTGGAATTATGATGTCCTTACAAAAGCTCTATGATGCGAAACTTGTTAAGCTTTCATAGTTATGCTAAAATTAGTTGTTAAAGTTCTGTGTGGTCGAGAGAGTGGAAAGGCCATAAATTATGAACTTAAAAGAATTACCTCAGACAGAACAGCCATATGAAAAATTATGGCAGTTAGGACCCTCTGCTTTGTCCGATGCTGAACTTTTGGCAATCATACTTCGGACTGGTGGAAAGGGGAAATCAGCGATTACATTATCGCAGGAAATATTATCCACAGATCAGAAGAATTTGCTTAATCTTTATGAAAAATCAGCTGAAGAGTTGACACAAATTTCTGGAATAGGAAGAGTAAAGGCGATTCAGTTGAAAGCAATTTCTGAAATATCAAAGCGAATCGCAAAAGAGACCTATCATTCAGGGCTTTGTTTTAATAAGCCTGAAACGATAGCTGATTATTATATGGAGCAGATGCGACATTCTGCGAGAGAATTTGTGATTGCTGCTTATTTTGATATTAGAAATAATCTGATTTCGGAAAAAATATTTGATTCAGGTGCAGTTACTTATTCTTTTTTTCCATTACAGGAAATTTTGAAAAAGGGACTTCTTTGTGACTGTGTTGGAATTGTCATATTACATAATCATCCTTCAGGGAATCCAGCTCCTAGTTCGGATGATTTACGTGTGACAAAAGCATTGGCAGAGGCAGCAGAACTGCTTCAAATGAAGGTGCTTGATCATATTATTATTGGAGATCGAATCTATTTTAGTTTTTTGGAACAAAATCTGATTTAAAGGAGAAGATAAATGAACAATAATGTTTATGGAATTGATTTTGGAACCTGTAATTTAAAGGTTTACTGCAAGTCGAATGGAAAAATTTTAAACGAGAAAAATACCATTGCATTAATTAATAAAGATGAGATGTATGCTTATGGAGACGATGCGTATGCTATGTATGAAAAGGCTCCAGAGACAATCGAAATAAAATTCCCTGTTACAAACGGCGTAATAGCAGACTTTAATCATCTTCAGAATTATCTTTTTAACTTCTTAGAGGATAAGCATAAATGCAATTTGAAGGGTGCTGATTTTGTATGCGCTGTTCCAACAGATATTACCAATGTTGAAAAGAGAGCTTTTTATGAAATCTTTGATAAGAGCAAGGTGAAGGCACATTCAATTAATCTTTGTGAAAAGCCAATCGCAGATGCAGTAGGATTAGGTCTCGATGTAAATCTGCCAACAGGTATTATGATTGTAAATATGGGCTCAGATACGACTGAAATCTCTGTTATTTCTTTAGGTGGTCTTGTGCTGTCTGAACTTCTTCATTTTGGTGGTAATCGTCTTGATGAATCTATCATCACTTATATGAGAAGAGAATTTAATCTTGTCATTGGACAAAAGACCGCGAAGGCGTTAAAAGAAACGATTGGATCAGGTCTTCCTGGAAGAAACGATTCCATGATGATTGTTGGAAGAAATGTTGTCAGCGGACTTCCTGTTGAGGTGGAAGTGAAGGCTGAGCATGTATATAAAGCAATTCAGGCAAATCTTGAGAGCATTTGTAACTCTATTAAACTGATTCTTGAGAAGACCCCACCGGAGCTTGCGCGAGATATTATTCATTCTGGAATTTATATCACTGGCGGTGGTGCTCAGATTCATAATTTGGATGAACTTTTCACTGAAATTACAAATATTAAGGTAAATGTTGCGGAAGAGCCTGAAGAAAGCGCTGTTCGTGGTTTGATTAAAATTGTGGACGATTCTAAGTACAAGAGACTGTTATTCCAGTTAAAGCATATTGCTTTGAAATAAGAGATTAGAATGAGTAAAATTAGAAGATTTAGTAGTAAAAAAAGAAGACAAATACCAACGAAATTATTGTTGGTTATACTCACCTTTATCTGCGTAATCTTTGCGTTTGTTGGTCTTGTGTTTAACATTGGGGGTGGCCCTCTTTCCACTATAGCAGGCTTTGTTTTTGTACCAATGCAAAGCGGACTTAACAATGTTGGAAATTTTGCGCTTAAAAAGGTCAATAATTTTAAAACCTTAAAGGAAGTGCTTGAAGAAAATGAACAGCTGCAAAAGCAGGTGGATGATTTGACGACACAGCTTACGGTGTCTAATCTTGAAAAATATGAAATTGACACCTATCGTGAGCTCTTAGAACTTGATGAAAGCTTTCCAAATTATGAAAAGGTTGCAGCGAATATTGTAGCGAATGATGCGAACAACTGGTTTAATGTTTTTACTATCAATAAGGGATCTAAAGATGGTATTCGCGAGGGAATGAATGTCATTTCCGGAAGTGGTCTTGTTGGGATAGTGACAGATGTAAGCCCTAATTTTGCAACAGTTCGAAGCGTTATTGATGATTCTAGTAATGTGAGTGCCATGGTTACTACAACTGGCGATATTTTTAATGTTCATGGTAGTCTTCAGCTGATGGGAAAAGACCAGGTGATAGAATTTGCTGGGCTGCGAGATGCAGACGGAAAGGTTTCTGTGGGCGACCCGGTTGTTACCAGCTACGTATCAGATCGCTATCAGCAGGGGATTTTGATTGGATATATTTCTTCTATTAATGGAGATTCAAACAACCTAACAAAATCAGGAACAATTACTCCAGTAGTTGATTTTGAACATATCAAGGTGGTTTTTGTTATTTTACAGGAAAAGGAAATCAGCGATTAAATGCGTAAACGAATTACAATTTTAGTATTAATTGTATTATGCTTTTTACTTCAGACAACGGTATTTCAATCGTTGTCTTTTGCTGATATTTCGCCTAATTTAATGATTATTTTAGTCTCTGCCATCGGTTTTATGAGAGGCAGAAGAGAGGGCATGATTGTTGGTTTTATCTCAGGCCTTTTAATGGATTTATTTTTTGGCTTCTATGTTGGAATTTATGCTCTTATCATGATGTATATTGGATACACCAATGGTATTTTTCAAAAGAATTTTTATCCGGATGATTTTATATTGCCTGTTGTATTAATTTCCTGCAGCGATGTTGCGTTTAATCTTTATACATATATATTGCTGTTTATGATGAGAAGAAGATTTCACTTCTTTTATTATTTAAAGGCAATTTTTGCGCCAGAGCTTATCTATACGCTTGTTGTTGCTATTTTAATGTATTTCATTTTGCTGAGAATCAATCAGTGGATTGAAGATGGCGAGAAGAGGAGTGCGAATAAATTTGATTTATGATATAAAAGAATTCCTGAAAAATTTCTTTGCATCGAGACTTTTCGTCTTTTTGTTTGTGGTGATTTTAATGTTTGTCGGTGTAACGGCAAGAGTATTTTCACTTCAAATTATTCATGGTGCGGATTATCAGGAAAATTTTAAAATGACAATTAAAAAGGATTTGACAGTGGAAGCGGCCCGAGGAAATATTTATGATCGTGAAGGTCGTTTGTTGGCATACAATGAAATGTCATATTCTGTTGTGTTTTCTGACAATGAAGTGTATCGCTCTACCGCCGAAAAGAATCTCAAATTAAATGCGGAATTAGCTGAGATTGCCCGTGTTTTATTAGATAATAATGAGACTTTTTACAATGAATTTGGAATTAGTTATAACGAGGATGGTACCTATAGTTTTAGCGTGACGGGTAGTTCTCTAAAGAAATTTTTAATCAATGTTTTTGGAAAATCTTCGTTTGATGATCTTTCTTACAATGAGACATTCGGCTTTAATGAGGCAAGTGCGTCTCCAAATCAGATTATGGATTATCTGATGCATGATAAGAGCCATTTTGGAATTAATGTTGAGGGCTCAGATGCGCCACATTATGATGACGAAATTGCATACTATATTGTTGTAATGAGATATTCTCTGATGAATAATCGTTATTCGCGCTATAAGAACTCTGTTCTTGCAAAGAATGTTTCTGATAAAACCATTGCTTATGTAAATGAACATTCGGATTCACTGGTTGGTGCATCGATTGAGGAAAATACAATTCGTAAATATAATTATCCGCAATATTTCTCTGGAATTATAGGATATACTGGTACTATTTCCGAGGAGGAATATTTAAATCTTAAGGATACAGATGCCGCCTATACAATCAACGATACGATTGGACGATCTGGTCTTGAAGCCTTTTACGAAGAATATTTAAGAGGTAAGAATGGCGAGAAATCGGTTTACGTTGACAATGTTGGCCGTATTTCAGAGGTTATCAGCGAAACGGATGCGATTGCTGGTAGCGATGTATATATTTCCATTGATGCGGAATTGCAAAAGGCTACCTATCAGTTGTTAGAGCAGGAAATTGCCGGTGTTGTATATGCAAATATTCAGGCAGGCAATATTTCGTTGACAGATGTTTATTTTGCTTTGATTAATAATAGCATTATCGATATTGAGCATTTTTCTTCCCCAAATGCAACGGAAAATGAAAAGTCAATTTATCAGAGTTTTGTTGTTCGTCAAAGAGAGGTA
>JAZUGV010000088.1:0-3694 GCA_045641385.1 Agathobacter sp.
CGAAGCGGAATCGAGCTGAGCCCTGCTTGTTGCGAAGCACAGGAGTGGAGTCGAGCTGAGCCCCTGCTTGTTGCTCATTCACATTCTAATATCTAGGAGAAGTATATGTTAGAACTTAAGAATATTAAAAAAGACTACCCAGCTGGAAGCGGTACTGTTCATGCCTTAAAAGGCATTGATTTAAAGTTCCGCCACAATGAGTTTGTATCCATCCTCGGCCCATCGGGCTGTGGAAAGACAACCATGCTAAATATTATCGGTGGTCTTGATAACTACACCGAAGGAGATCTGGTAATCAACGGAACCTCTACCAAGGAGTATAAGGACCGTGATTGGGATACTTATCGAAACCACACCATTGGCTTTGTATTTCAGAGCTACAACCTGATTCCACACCAGACCGTTCTTTCAAACGTAGAAATCGCGTTGACTCTTTCTGGAGTTAGCAAGTCCGAGAGAAGACGTCGTGCAAAGGAAGCCTTAGAGCGCGTTGGACTGGGGGATCAGTTAAACAAAAAGCCAAGCAAGATGTCAGGAGGACAGATGCAGCGTGTTGCAATCGCCCGCGCGATTGTAAATAACCCGGACATTATCATGGCGGATGAACCTACAGGTGCATTGGATACCGAGACCTCAATTCAGGTAATGGATATCTTAAAGGAAATTGCGAGTGACCGTCTTGTAATCATGGTTACCCACAACCCAGAATTGGCAGAGAAGTATTCCACCAGAATTATCAAGATGCTCGACGGTAATTTGCTAAATGATTCAAATCCTCTCACGGAAGAGGAAATTGCAGCGGAGCATGAGCTTGAAAAGAAAAAGGAAGCAGAGCTTCTTGGCCTAGGGGTAGAGGAACATGCTTCTACGGTAGATAACAAGAAGGCTGCAAAGCAGGCAAAGAAGGCCCGCAAAAAGCGCAATAAAAAGCCATCGATGAAGCTTTCCACCTCTTTTGGACTTTCCCTAAAGAATCTCTTTACCAAAAAGGGAAGAACCATTCTGACTTCGTTTGCGGGAAGTATTGGCATTATCGGAATTGCATTAATTTCAGCAGTTTCAAATGGTATGAATCAGTATGTGAATCGTCTTCAGGAGGAGACCTTGTCCTCATATCCTCTTTCCATCGAAGCGCAGTCAGTGGATATGTCTTCGTTGCTTAGAACCTTTATGGGAGTGTCAGGTGGCTCTGACCCACATGAAAATGATGCGGTTTATATGAATCCGATTCTTTATGACATGATCGATTCTTTGAACAAAGCTGAGACGACTGAAAACGATTTGAAGGCCTTTAAAGCGTTTGTTGAGTCTGAGCGCGCAAATGAAAATTCGGAAACTGGATTAAATGAAGCACTTGCCGCAGTTCAGTATTCCTATGACTTAAACCTGATGGTATACACGAAGAATGTGGATGGAACCATCATTCATTCTGACAGCGAAAAACTGTTGTATGATTTGGTATCAAAGTATATGGGAATCGATATGTCCTACATGGATACGATGAACAATTCTACAGGAAATCTCTCTGCGCTGTCTTCTATGGGACCTATGTCAATGGGTGGCTCAACACCAATCTGGCAGGAATTGCTAGAGGGTGATAATGGGGCGGTCGTAGGAGATATGGTATATGATCAGTATGACCTTGTGTATGGCAGCTGGCCAAACGATTATAACG
Organism: Agathobacter sp.; assembly: GCA_045641385.1. Classification (GTDB taxonomy): domain Bacteria; phylum Bacillota; class Clostridia; order Lachnospirales; family Lachnospiraceae; genus Roseburia. The sequence goes on from JAZUGV010000088.1 coordinate 1,676, forward strand.
AAGTGATTCTGGTGCTTAGTCGAAAGAATGAACTTCAGGATATGACCTTGTATGCCCTTGGATTAATTCCAGAGGAAGAGATGGGGGCAGTCATGGAATCTGTTATGGATGGTTCATCAGCAAGCCTTTCGAACAACCGTTGGACCTATGAGGAAATCTGCAATCGTGAGTATCGTGTGATATTAAATTCAAGCTGCTATTCTTACGATGAGATTACGGGCCTTTATAATGACCTTCGTACCTCAGATGCCGGAATTCAGTACCTGTATGACAATGCGATGCCATTAAAGGTAGTGGGCGTGATTCGTCCAAAAGAGGACAGCAATGCAACTCTGTTAAATAGTGGAATCGCATACACCTCAAAGCTTACCAGGTATGTCATTACGGAGTCCGCAAAGTCTGAGGCGATAAAGCAGCAGATGGAAAATCCATCAAAGGATGTGATTACCGGGCTTCCATTTAAGGATGAAGGTGGAAAGCAGAGTGCCACCGACAAAGCAAACTATCTGAAAACCTACGCTGAAAGCCTGACCGATGAAGAAAAAGCTATGCTTTATGCAAAGATTCTTACGACACCAGGAGAGCAGGAATTAAAGGATATGGTTGATAAAGCCATGGAAGGTGTTGACCGCGCAGTCATGGAGCAGAACATGGCCCAGATCTTGATCGGTCAGATGGGAATGTCTCAGGAACAGGTGGATGCGTACATGGAGAAGATGTCTGATGAAGATTTAACCTCCTTCTACCGCATGATGGTTGAGGAACAGGTTCGCATGCAGTATGCTCAGAGAGCACAGCGCAGTATTGCGATGATGGGAATGAACATGTTAGTTGCCGGACTCGAGGATGCGCTTGAGAATTATACGGATGAAGAAGCCGCATACTATCATGACCAGGTGCTTACCTTCTCTGAGTCAAACTATGAGAACAATCTGTTAGAGCTTGGATATGTAGATATTGAAAGTCCTTCAAAGATGGCTTTATATTCAGCAACCTTCGGCAGCAAGGATGTGATTGAGGATGCAATTGCAACCTATAACGAGGGCAAGGAGGAACTGCAGCAGATTAAGTATACGGACTATGTTGGTCTTATGATGGGATCTGTCAGCAAGATTATCAATGCTGTCAGCTATGTATTGATTGCCTTTGTGTCGATTTCCTTAATTGTTTCTTCGATTATGATCGGTGTAATTACCCTGATTTCCGTGCAGGAGAGAACCAAGGAAATTGGTATTCTTCGTGCCATTGGTGCATCAAAGAAGAATGTATCGCGCCTGTTTAATGCTGAGACCATTATCATTGGATTTGTGGCTGGACTTTTGGGTGTGCTTATTAGTTGGGTTCTTTGCTTCCCAATCAATGCCATCATTCATCACCTGTCAGATATCAACAACTTAAATGCGTCTTTGCCATGGAAGGCTAGCGTAACATTAATTATCATCAGTGTACTTCTCACTATGGTTGCCGGATTAATTCCAAGCCGTAGCGCAGCGAAGAAGGACCCTGTGGAAGCGTTAAGAAGCGAGTAAGTAGAAAAAATAAAACAAAGAAAAAAAGCACTTCAATGTTGATATGTACCCCTTTTGCTGGACAACCAGTGAAAGGGGTATTTTTATGCGCTATAGTTACGAATTTAAACGAAAGTGTGTCGAAATGTATCGGCAAGGATTACTGCCAGATACACCTGATGGTATATCAAAAAAACAGTTTCGACATGAAGTAAGGAAATGGACAAGAATTGAAGATGCACAAGGACCAGATGCTTTAAAGCACAAATATTTATATAAAATTTGGACTCCAGAAGAAAAGCTGGCTCTTGTTTCCAAGGTAATTGCTGGTGAATCTAATAAGTCCGTAGCATTTAATGCTGGAATTAGTGATGGTATGTTGTATCAATGGGTCCGCAAATATAAGATTTATGGTTATAATGGACTTATCGATAAAAAGAAAGGTCGTAAGTCGAAGGATCCAGATATGAAAAAAGTTGGAACACGAAAACCACCAAAGCCTAATGAGTCT
>JAZUGV010000089.1:0-16995 GCA_045641385.1 Agathobacter sp.
TAGCTGCTGAAAGCAAAAGAGTGAACATCGTTCCAATTGTTTTACTTACTGCCTTGTAATCCTTTTGCCCCACTGACTTTGCAATAATGATCTGTCCTGCACCAGCAAATCCCATGACAACAAAATTTAATATGCTTAAAACATTTCCACCGATTGCAACGGCTGACATACCGGTTCCACCGATTACCTGCCCAACAACCACCATGTCAACGATGTTATAAACGGCCTGAAGAACATTTGACACAAAAAGAGGTGCTGCAAACACCAAAAGCAGTTTCAGCACGCTCCCCTCTGTCAGGTCTTTGACCATCGAATTTTGTTTGTCCACTAATTTACTCCTATTCCATACATCCCAAAACTACATAAGCTCCGCAAGGCGCATAAGGTCCTCCGGAGTATCTACATCATACAATTCAAGTTCATTTTCCGCCTGCACACAGGTCACCTTTTTAGGATATTTTTCCGCAAGGTAAGACCCTCCCCTTTTTTCAGGCAGGCAGCTTAACTCCTCAAACAATTCCTTTGAAAAAAGAATTGGATTTCCAATCGTATTCTCAGATGCCAGCCGATATATCCCCTTTTTCTGCTGGCTGAATTTGTAAATTAGCCTTTCAATGCTTTCTTTTTTCAGCAGTGGCTGATCGCAGGTGCAAAAGATGCACGCATCGCAGTCAGCCATCTGCAAAATTCCTAATCTTACTGCATCATTTCGATTTTGCAGCTGATGCAGTACCACTGGCACACCACTTTCCTCACAGAGACTTGCCACCTCTTTTGTTCTTGTGAGCACCAGACGTTTTATTTCTATCGAAAAATCTTCATCGCATCCTGACATCAGCAAGCTCGTACGCTCGATGATAATATCAATCAGACGTTTCCCCTGAAATTCTGCCAAAAGTTTATTGCTTCCAAATCGAGTGCTTTGGCCCGATGCCATGATTATGCAGCCAATCTTCATAAGTCACCCTATAAATCTATTTTGCCTGATTTCTGATGCCCATAAGAATCTTTTCCGGAGTCGCTGGCAATTCTCGAATCCACACACCAGTTGCATTATAGATTGCATGTATGATTGCTGGCGATGGTGTATTGATTACAATTTCACCAATGGACTTTGCACCAAATGGATTTGTAGGCTCATAGCTTGACTCAAATTCAACATGAATTCTTCCTACATCCTGGCGCGTTGGAATCTTATACTGCATCAGAGAATTTTCATAAATCTCCCCATGCTTTCCATAGGTAATGTCCTCAAAGAGCGCCATACCAATGCCCTGTGCCAAGCCACCCTCTGTCTGTACTCTGGCGAGATTTGGATTGATTACCGTTCCGCAGTCTACCGTCGCCTCATAGCTAATCACCTTTACTTCACCCGTTTCGGTATCAACCTCAACCTCCGCCATTCCAGCCATGTATGGTGGCGGTGAAATAGGGGTACCAGCAGATACTGTAAACTGTGTTTCATAATCATTAAACATCATGGAAGCCGTTGCTACATCCACAAGAGAGATTGCATTTTCTTTGCCTGCCACTTCGACCGTTCGAAAGAAGCTTTTTCCATCAAACTCCAAATCCTTCGCTTCGCAGTCAAGTTTTGCTGCTGCAAGTCTTTTCATTCCCTCAATCAGTTTCTGGCAAGCCTCTGCCACCGCCTTTCCAGTGAGGTAGGTAGTTGAAGAAGCATAAGAACCAGAATCATAAGGTGCAGAATCTGTATCTCCACTGTATACAGCGATATCCTCGATATCACATTCAAGTACATCTGCCGCCATCTGTGCAAGAATGGTATCACAGCCTGTTCCCATATCTGCTGCTCCAAGTGTCAGCACATAGGTACCGTCATCCGCAAGCTTAATGGTTGCACCACCGACATCCACCGCTGAAATCGCAGAACCCTGCATTGCCAGAGCGACACCGACGCCGCGCACCTTTCCATTTCCCATATCCTTACATGGATACTTATCCTTCCAGCTCATGCGCTTTGTGGTCGCTTCAATACAGCGGTCAAGCGCGCAGGCATTTGCTGTTTCATTGTAGTAAGCAGGCATCACATCGCCCTCGCGAACGATATTCATCTCACGAAGCGCTACTGGATCCATCTTCAGTTCTACCGCCAGCTCATTGACCAAAGTCTCAAGCGCAAACAATCCCTGGGTAGCCCCATATCCGCGGTAAGCACCTGCCGCCTGTACATTGGTATAGACAACATCATAGGCAAATTTATGTGCCTCCTGATATTTGTTGTACAGCGGAATCGATTTATGTCCTGACAAGCCTACAGTTGTAGGTCCATGCTCTCCATATGCACCGGTATTTGACAATGTATACATATCAATTGCACGAATTCGTCCGTCCTTCATCGCACCGATGCGTACGTTGACCTCCATCTCATGTCTTGGACTTCCAGCTGTCTGACTTTCTTTGCGGTCAAACACAAGATACGCTGGCTTCTTTGTCATCCAGGTGACAAAAGCAGGAAAAACCTCTGTGACGCAGGTCTGCTTCGCACCAAAGCCACCTCCAATACGAGGCTTGATTACTCGGATCTTGGACTTTGGAATTCCAAGTGCATTGGACATGATTCTTCTCACATGGAAAATAATCTGCGTAGAACTGAATACCACCAGTCTTCCATAGGTATCGATATAGGTACAGGTGCGGAAGGTCTCCATCATCGCCTGCGAATTTGGCTTCGTATGATAGGTTCTCTCTAAGACAACCTCACAATCCTTAAGCACCGCCTCGACATCTCCATGCTCAGAAACCTCATGCGCACAAAGATTTCTCTTATTATCCGCTCCAACAGGAAACAGTGACTTCCAGTTATCCTCTGGATGCACTAGCGTTTCGTTGTCTAATGCTGTATGCATATCATCCACTGCCGGAAGCACATTGTATTTCACCTTAATCAGCTTTAATGCCTTATCAACCGCCTTTTCCGTCTCACCGGCTACAATTGCCACTGCATCTCCGTTAAAACGAACATGCTGATCTAAAATCAGACGGTCATAAGGACTTGCCTCAGGATAAGTCTGACCTGCCATTGTAAATCTTTCATTTGGAACATCCTTATAGGTGTAAATTGCCTCAATTCCAGGAACCTTCATGGCAATATCCGTGTTGATTTCCTCAATCAGCGCATTTGCATGTGGTGAATGAAGCACCTTTACAATCAGGTAATCCTTTGGCAAAAGGTCTTCTGTATATACTGGCTTTCCTGTGACAAGCGCAAGTGCATCTTTTTTTCGAACTGGTTTATTTACATATGCCAATTTTATACACCTGCCTTTCTGTTGTTATTTCTATAATCGATGAAATCACGAATTCCTCGAAGCTGTCCCTCATAGCCTGAGCATCTGCAGAGATTTCCTGTGAGATATGCCATAATTTCGTCGTCTGTTGGATTTTCATTTACGCGGAACATCGCGATGGCATTCATGATAAATCCTGGGTTGCAAAAGCCACACTGTTCTGCGCCCTGGTCTGCAATAAAAAGCCCAAACTCCTCAGCCTCTTCCTGTAATCCCTCAAGCGTTGTAACCGTCATTCCCTCTGCTCTCGCCGCAAGCACTGAGCAGGAAAGCACTGGCTTATCATTCATAAACACGGTACAAAGACCACAGTTTGAGGTTTCGCAACCGCGCTTTACACTATAACAGCCTAAGTCTCTTACTACATCGATCAAAAGAGAGTCGGCTTCTATTATGGTGCTTACCTTTTTTCCATTTAATGTAAAATTTAATTCCATGCCGACCTCCTACTGCTCACTGATTTGCATCAATGCTCTCTTTATAAGCACTGGTGTTGTCAGTTTTCGATACTCTGCGCTTCCTCTTAAATTGGTAGCATAATTTAACTTGTCAGCAATTGCCTCACCAAAAGCGGTTGCGCTTTCCTCTGTAATTTTATCCTTTAGCAGATGCTCCTCATCGATCACCAGCTTTGCCTTTGCCGGTCTGGCACCGATTGCTGCTCGGTACTGTCCATCCAAGTTGCTTACAGCACAGGATAACACTGGAAAATCTGTTCTTGTTCTTCTGATTGACTGATATGCGATTTCAATTGGCTTTTTCTTTACGATAATCTTTTCAACAATATCTCTGTCGTACTTTTTCTCTGCAAACTCGCAAAGTGGCATTGCTCCTGCCTTGTAGCATACGACCGTGGTATCCATCGCCATAAAAACCGTGAGCACATCTGAAAATCCATAGCGCCCATAGATAGAACCACCTACTGTCGCTGTATTTCGAAACTGGACACCGACAATATCCTTAACAGCATCTCTAACTGCGCCATGACTATAGTTATTTAATGCTTCGTGGAGTTCTAAATCGCGAAGCGTAACCATGCATCCAATTTCAAAAGCATCCTCTGTCTCCACAATGGTATCTAAGCCTAATCCAGACAAATCAATTGCCGTATCAGCATTTCTGTGAGACATCTTCAGCCAGTGCATGCCACCGATAATCACATTGCTCTTTTTCTGATTCAATTCGTATGCTTCTTCAAGAGATTGCACTTTCACATACTTCTTGAGCTGTATCATATATTATCCTCCGATTCTAAAAGATTGCCGGTTTCGCCATAACAAAAAAAGCATATATAACAATTATATATGCTTTCTTTGAATATGTTTAGTATTGATTTTCAAAAATTATTTGCTTTCTGCTGCTTTATCCTTTGGCAATACAATATTTAAGATAATTGCAACAATCGCTGCTGGAACAATTCCTGAACCGCCAAATACAAGCTGGAAGTTCTGTGGAAGAGAAGCAAGAATGCTTCCGTTTGCGCCAAGACCATATCCGAGTCCAAGAGCAACAGATACAATGGTAATACTTCTTGCGGTAAGCTTTTCCTTTGTAATTAACTGAATACCACTGATTACAATAGATGAGAACATCATAACAGCTGCGCCGCCAAGTACTGACTGTGGCATCACTGAAATTAATGCACCAACCTTAGGGAACAGACCACAGACAATAAGGAAGATTGCACCGATTGACAACGCATAACGGTTTACTACCTTTGTCATGGTAACAAGTCCAACATTCTGTGAGAAGGAGGTATTTGGAAGAACACCAAATACTGCTGCAACAGTTGATCCAAGACCATCACATACAACACCACCAGAAAGCTCCTTGTCAGTTGCCTCACGGTCCATACCACCTACGATGACACCCGAGATATCACCAACAGTTTCAATCGCAGTTACGATAAACATGATCAATACTGGAACAATTGCTCTTAAGTCAAATACAGGCTTTACTGGCATAATCTTTGGAATTTCAAACCATGCAGCATCTCTAACCTTTGCCCAGTTTAATACCCAGGCCTTGGTGTATTCCACGCCCTCTGCATCGATTGCGGTTGTATCAAGCACAAAGCCCATGATAAATGCAACAATATAACCAGCGATGATTCCAAAGAAGATTGCTGCTGTCGATGTGATGCCCTTTGTAAAGTGCTTTAAGATAATGATAACAAGTAAAACTACTAAACCGATGAAAAGGTTTTCTAAAGAACCAAAGTCCTTTGCGCTTGAGCCACCACCGAATGAGCCAACACCGACTCCAATCAGTGAAAGACCAATAGCAAGAACGACAGTACCTGTTACAACAGATGGGAAGAATCTGCGAAGTGGCTTAATCAAAAATCCTAATACACCTTCAAATAAACCACCAATCATGGAAGCACCCATAATCGCGCCATAGGAAAGAATTCCACCGCCCATGACATTTGCAACTGAATTAAATACTCCGATAAAACCAGAGCTGGTTCCCATGATAATTGGAACCTTGCCACCAACTGGTCCAATTGCAAACAGCTGGATTAAGGTAACAATACCTGCAATTAACATAGCATTCTGAAGTAAGCTAATCTGTAAAGATGCAAGATCAGAACCTGAAGTAATTCCACAGGCACCTGTAATGATAAGAATTGGAGTTAAATTTCCAACAAACATTGCGAGTACATGCTGCAAACCAGTAGGAATTGCCTGCTTTAATGGCACTCGGCCTTCAAAGGTATACAAGTCAGTATATACCTTCTCTTTTTTCTCTTTGACTTTCTTTTCTTTTGCCACGGTGCTCTCCTTTTCGTAAGCTAAAATCTAAAATATTTATAAACTGTATCATTTTATATAAAAAATTGTGCAAAATCAATCCATCTATAGCACTAAATTTTTCACGCACAACTCCAATACACTTCCCGCGATACATCTGGCTTTGTCCGAAATGGTAAAGCAGTTTTTTAATTCCTCGATGCGTGGGTCGACATCTGCCACCTTAAAGCCCTGCGTCACCTGATAGCCACTCTTTAGCACGCCACGAAGAATTCCTGCAATTTCCGTCAGCACCTCAACACACGTTCCATCTGCAGTATAGATCTCTGCAATTACATCATGTGCGCTTACAATATCTCCGATTTCTCTTTTTGCCACGAATTTACCTGCTTCTGGAGAATGCATTACACGCTCCTTTGCGTAGCCTCCGATATTTCCCGGGATTCCTGTATTTTTCACGGCAAAGCCCTGTGAAATCACTCGTCCAAGATCATGCCCTCTTTTGGTTTCAATGACATAATCTACGTCGACACCTGCCTCAAAGCCTGGTCCCAATGCAATGGTAAGTTCTGCCATAGACCGCTTCGTCCCGAGATTCTTTTTTGCCATAATCGCATCAACGACCACAGGTGGCTGCAATTTTGCGATGCTCTCCCCCTCTGGATCGATCAGCACTGGAACACTTCCTGTTTCAGCAGATTCCTCAAGTACACGAACTGCTTCCTCGATGGATGAAACCAGCAAAGCCTTCATCCCCTCGATGGTAATTTCTTTTTGATACACCGCCTCACAGACGCTGACCTGCCTTCTGATTGCAGCCGGTGCATCTGTCTCAAGCACCAGAACGCGAAAGCCCGCTGACCATAGTCTGTGAATTGTTCCCGTGGCGAGATCGCCGCCACCTCGTACGATGACAAAATTTTTACTTAGCATGATAACATCTCCAGATAAATCACCTCTGTACCACCACATAGCGACGCATTCTCAGAATCTTCCTTCGTCTCATAAATCGCGTCTGTGGTATTCTCCTCAAACATCTTCTTCGCGAGCGCAATCACTTCCGCTTCCATCCAGCCACCGCCGACAGAACCAACTAGCGTGCCATTTTCACGGATCAGCATTTTTGTTCCGGCATCTCTTGGAGCGGATCCATCTCGAGCAACAATGGTCGCTAATATTTTGCGCGAAGCCTCCTGCCCAGATGTGCTCTGGATAATCGTACTCTGGTTCGTCGTCCTCTGATTCATAGAGCTTTGGCCAATGTCTTTTTCAAGAAGCTCTGACAAAAGATCATCCGAGAAGCCCTCAGACCCCTTCACGCTGTTTCGTTCCATAATGATTTCAGAAAAAATCGAAACTGCAATCTCCGCAGGTGTCTCGGCATGAATGGAAAGGCCTATTGGCGAGTGAAGCTTCTCTATCAGCTCCTTAGAATAACCTTTCTCCAGTAAAGCATCCTTCAAAATTGCTGCTCGCTTTTTGCTAGCCATCATACCGACATAGGCAAATTTGCGATTTAAAATTGTCTCCAGACAAACCTGATCAAAACAGTGCTCGCGAGTCATCACGATAAAATAATCTGTTGTTCTTTCCTTCAGCTGGCGAAGTCCGTCCACAAAGTCCATACAAAGGACCTCATCTGCACCAAGCGACTTTGCCTTGTCTGCAAACTCTTTTCGATCTTCTAACGCTACCATATAGTAGCCCAACTGTTTTCCCAGTAAAAGGACCTCACATCCAACCGTCCCTGCTCCGCAGACAATCATTCTGCTTCGCATTCCAAAGCGCTCCACAAACACTCGTCCATTTTCGTTTGAAAGCAGTCCATTTGTTTTGATGCTAAGAATTTCATCCTTTGCGCCATTAAGCATCTGCGCAAAAACATTCGCTTTCTCTGACTGCCAGAGCAGCTTTTCATCCGCATAGAATGCCTTTTGTCCCGCATAGGCTCCATCGATGCCCAAGACGAGAACACAATCGCTGATATCTCTGTATTTTTCAATCAATCGTAACCATTCGTTCATACGCGCTCCTGCATATCCTTCAAGCAAGAAGGTACTGCTTCTATGTTGTATTCCAAACGCAGAGCTTCCTTTATCTGCTCTGCCAATTTCATTCGCTTTTCATCATCGCATTGATTTATGACAACAGCATACTGCTTTTCGCCGACAGCCTTCTTCGTTCCCTGTTCTGATGCCAAAAGCTTTGTCGCAATCTGCACATCAAAGCAGGCATCTTCTGAGGATGTAAGCCAGCCGCCGTCAGTTGCAAAACGAAAGCAGCAATCCTGCAGTTTCTGTCCATAAGCCGACATCCCCATCACTCCAACCACAAGAGTGGTATCTTCCGGAATCACAGGCTCGTGCCCGCCTGGCACCTTGATGGGATGCCCCTTTGCTCCATCCGCCTCCAATAAAATCACATCCGCCTCTTCCTTTAAAGACGCATAAAGTGTCTCCTCTGGAAAAATCAGCTTTCCGCTTTGTTTCTCATCCTCCTGCCCAATGACAGCATATTGGCCCTGCGCCCAAAGCGCATTCACTGCTTCCTTAGAATCCGCAAAATTCTGCGCCGGCCGAAAGATGTGTGTGGTCGTTGCAACTAACACCCGCATGCCGTCTTTTGCTGCAGTTTTTGCCATCAGAAACATAAGCGTGGTCTTACCGCCTCCGCCTACTAACGCAATGATTTTATGTTCACTTGTCCATTTTCTTATGCACTCTGTGATATTCATACCACCTCTATGCCTCTACTACAAGACTCTTATCCTGATATTCGGTCACATAACCTATGATTGTTGCCTCTGGAATCTGCTCCTGCAATTCTGCAAGCAAAGCTGTCGCATGTTCCTTCGGCACGGAAATTAACAGGCCGCCACTTGTCTGCGGATCAAACAAAATGTCCGTCATTGCAAGTGTGATTCCTTCTTTTATTTGAACCTGCTCGCCAACATACTCGCGATTTCGATACGCTCCAGCAGGAATAAATCCCATCTCTGCCATCTCATAGGCTTCCTCAAAATAAGGCACCTTTGCGGCCTCAATGTGAATGGTACAATTGCTTCCCTGAGACATCTCGTAGCTATGTCCCATCAGCGAAAAGCCCGTAACATCGGTGCAACTGTTCACTGGATATTTCACCATGATATCTCTTGCCGTCTTGTTTAAGGTAGCCATCTGACGGTAGACGCGCTCCATCAGTTTCTCGTCCACAAGCTCTGCCTTTTGAGCTGTTGTCAAAATACCAACGCCAAGCTTTTTGGTGAGAATCAGCACATCGTTTTGCTTTGCATTGCTATTGATTAACACCTTGTCAGGATGCACAAAGCCTGAAACTGCCAATCCATACATCGGCTCCGCCCCATGAATGGTATGTCCACCTGTGATGATTGCGCCCGCCTCATAGGCCTTGTCATATCCACCCTTTAAGATCTGATGAACTGTATCCTTCTCCATCTTTTCAGGAATGACACAGATATTGAGTGCAAGCTTTGGCTCGCCCCCCATTGCATACACGTCGCTAAGCGCATTTGCAGCCGCAATCTGCCCAAACAAATAAGGATCATCAACAATTGGCGGGAAAAAATCTGTGGTAGAAATGAGCGCAGTATCATCGTCAATCACATAGACACTCGCATCATCACTCTTGTCATATCCAACAATCAGCCTTGGGTCCTCGTGGGTTTGAAAGCCCTCTAACATCTTTGATAAAGTTCCCGCGCCAACCTTTGCCCCACAACCTGCACAACTTGCAAGCTTTGTCAGCTTTACTTCATTTTCCATGCTTATTCAACCTCTGATGTATAAACCACTTCGTATCCGTCTCCTATCACCAGAACAATCTGCTCTAATTCTTCCTTATATTTTTCATCAATGACAGGAACGGGACCTGCATATCCAACACAGGTCCCGCAGGATGAACTAAGCGTTCTTGGAACGGGCATCACCTTTGCTTCAAGTTTATGCCCTTCACATATTTTTTTGTATCGAATTGCTCCGAAATGAGAATAAAATGTATCTATATACTGATTCATCCGTTCCTTATTTCTTGATACTCAAATAAAACTCACTGTCTTTTTCTGTTACTTCTACATGATACCCCTGATGTGTTGCATAGCGGGTAACATTTTCTTTTGAGACATGATTGTCTACTACAATTTCATATTCATCTTCCCCAGAAGCCATTGCCTTACGAATGAGGATAACCGGCTCTGGACAAGACAGACCTCTTGCATCAATTAAGTTTGCCATCTGTTACTCCTTGTTCTTTCCAAATGTATTTACAACAGCAATCACAGCCACCACAACAAGGCCAATGATTACAGCAATTTTTCCGTTTAAGGTAGGTCCATCAGCGCTGGATGCGAGCTTAAAGTTGTGCGCAAAAGCAGCGCCAGCCATAAGTCCAAGCACAGTGATTACGCTGTCTGTATTTCCCTCTCCAGATAAAACCAGCTGACGAAGTGGGCAGCCACCCAAAAGAGTACATGCAAATCCAGCCAAAAGCATTCCAAGGGTATTCCAAAGGCCATCTGTATGGGCAACCGGCTGTCCCTCGAAGCCAAGCTTGAAGAAGGTCATATCAGTCACACCGGTTAAAATCAAATTACAGATTAATGCTGCAAGGAAAATCATTCCAAAGCCAATCAAAAGCTTTGTTTCCCTAAAGAGAATCACGTCTCTGATTCCGCCAACCATGCAAAGTCTTGTTCTCTGCGCAAGTGCTCCAACAATGAGTCCTGCAACGAGACTGATTGCAATTGCCGCATGCTTTGCGCCAGGTCCCACTCCAGCTTCTGTAAACCAGATAAAGGATGGTGCAACAATCAAGAGCACCAAAAGCACTACCTGAACAACCGGAAAGATAAAGCCTTCCGCCTTTGGCTGCTTGTAGGTACGCTTCAGGGAATATCCTTTATTCAGGAAAAGGATTCCTGCCCCAATTCCAAGCACGAATCCAAGCAGACCAAATAAAGCATTTAAATCTCCACCTGCAAGACGAAGAATTGTTCGAAATGGGCAGCCTAAAAACATTAAGCAGCCGATCATTGCAAATGCACCGAGCACGAAACGAGTCACAGGAGCACTTCCGCCTCTTACTGAAAACTCTTTCTTGCAAAGCGCCATAATAAAGCTTCCCAGCACAAGTCCAATAATTTCTGGACGAATGTACTGTACTGGAGCAGCACTATGAAGCCCTAATGCCCCTGTGGTATCTCTTAAAAAGCAGGCAATACAAAATCCCATGTTTGCCGGATTCCCAAAAAATACCAGAAGCGAAGCAATCACTCCAATGATTGCCGCTGAAATAATAATTACCAGTTTTTCCTTTTTTGTATTCATTTTTACAACCTCCATACAACTAATGATAGCCTTTCTTATGTTCTGCGTCCATAAATAATCATCCCCAAACCAACAAATTCACTCAACAACCTGTGGCTTATGCTACAATAACAAAAGGGAGGATTCCTATGGACAATAAAATCTATTTTGACAACGCCAGCACCTCTTTTCCAAAGCCCAATACGGTTGCAGAGGAAATGGTCAATTACATAAATCACATCGGTGCCAACATCAATCGAGGATGCTATCAGAATGCATATTCCGTGGAAGAAACTGTTTTTGAAACCAGGGAGCTTTTATGCGATTTATTTCATGCCGAGGATGCGAAAAACGTTGTCTTCACAAAAAACATCACAGAGAGCTTAAATTTTATTCTCAAGGGACTTTTGCACCCAGAGGATCATGTACTGGTCACATCGATGGAACACAACGCCGTCATGCGTCCACTCACGCAGCTACAAGAGCTGGGAATCTCCTTTGACCGAATCCCCTGCAAGGAGGATGGTACTTTCAATGACAATGACATTGAACCGCTTCTTCGTCCAAACACCAAAGCGATTATCATGCTTCATGCCAGCAATGTATGCGGAAGCCTTTTTCCAATTGAAAAGGTTGGAGCACTTTGCCAAAAGCATCAGCTTCTTTTTATTGTAGACACCGCGCAGACTGCGGGCTCCTTTGAAATTGATATACAAAAAATGCACATTGATGCGCTATGCTTTACTGGCCACAAAGGACTGCTTGGGCCACAGGGCATCGGTGGCTTCCTTTTAAAAGAGCATATGATTTCTAAACTTAATCCACTTATTTCCGGTGGCACTGGTAGCATCAGCCACACCGAAGAAATCCCTGACTTTATGCCAGACCGCTTCGAGGCTGGCACTTTAAATCTTCCTGGAATCTATGGCTTAAATGCATCTCTCAAATGGATTCGGACGCAGGGTATTACCAATATACAGGCCCATGAGCTTAGCTTAACTTCTCACATGCTAGAGGAATTGCTTTTACTGGAAGCGCAGGACAATGTATTACATGTAGTTGGAAAACGGACCGCAAAGGAGCACGCACCTGTTCTTTCGATTACAACACCAGGTCGTGATTTATCTGAGGTTGCCTACTCGTTAGACGACAAATTCGGGATTATGACGCGCGTAGGACTGCACTGTGCCCCTGCAGCGCATAAAACCCTAAACACCTATCCAACAGGAACCATTCGGTTTTCGTTTGGCCCACATAACACCCACGAGGAGATTGAAGCAGCGATTAAGGCGCTAAAAACCATCTTGAGGCCATAAAAAAACAGGGCTTTATATAGCCCTGTTTTTCCCGTTTTAAACTCCCCAGGTCATCAGCTTCCACGCTCCGCCTTCGCTGCGGGCAAGCCACCATGACCACGTATACTCTTCGTCGGCCTCCCATGCTCCTCCACCATTTTTTGGTGAATGAAAGTTACTAACAAACGCAATGCATTGTGTAAAGACTTCCTTATGATCGTTGGCCGCTTCTAATTCATTCATCCATATAAGATTTTCAGCGTTATTACTGTCCTCATCCGAGGTATAGGATAAACTATGTAATTCACAGCCTTCAAACGTGCTAAATTCCTGCATAATCACTTCGATCGCCGCGTTCATATCATCCTCTGTGTAAATGGAGGAGGTGCCATAGTCAATCTTAACCTTTGACATATCTGCTTTTCCACAGCCATCTAATAGGAGAAGCAGCGCAAAACAGATTGCTAGCGCTTTTATCTTTTTCATCCCAAATACCTCCGAAAAAAAAACCGAAAACCGCGATTAGCGATTTTCGGCTGATAAACAAAAATGAGAGTGAGGAGGCTCGAACTCCCGACAACTTGATTAAAAGTCAAGTGCTCTTCCAACTGAGCTACACTCCCATATAACAGGGCTAGTTGGATTCGAACCAACGAATGTAGGAATCAAAATCCTATGCCTTACCGCTTGGCGATAGCCCTCCGTCGGTCGCTTCGCGGCTTGCGTTAAGAAACGCTCGACTCTGCTGCTAAACAGCATAGGGTGGATACTGGGATTCGAACCCAGGGCCTCCAGAGCCACAATCTGGCGCGCTAACCAACTGCGCTATACCCACCATATAAAATTGCTTCGAAAAACGAAGAATGTGCCCGAAGGGATTCGAACCCCCGACCCACGGCTTAGAAGGCCGTTGCTCTATCCAGCTGAGCTACGGACACACATTTACTCAATAAGAGTAAAAAAAGCAGGTGATGGGAATCGAACCCACGTATACAGCTTGGAAGGCTGATGTTCTACCATTGAACCACACCTGCATGTTTAAAATTATTCAATTTTGAATAATAGTCGGGGTGACAGGATTCGAACCTGCGACCCCCTGGTCCCAAACCAGGTACTCTAGCCAAACTGAGCCACACCCCGATATTTCAATATTTACTTGCGTCCGTTGCAGTGTTCCGTTCCGTGACGCAAGTAATAATATACAGCAAACATATATATGTGTCAACAACTTTTTTCAAAAATTTTCAACTTTTTTAATTCTTTTTTCGAAGCGAATAAAAATGTCTTTAAATCTCCTTTTCAAGGAGCTCTCTCATCGCGCGAAGAGCCTTTCCTCTATGGCTGATTTTGTTCTTTTCCTCGCGGGAAATCGCAGCTGAGGAACAATCATATCCATCTGGATAAAAGATTGGATCATAGCCAAAACCATTCTCACCACCAGGAGCGAAGCCAATGATTCCTTCCATCGTCTGTCTCGTTACAAGTTCCTTCTTATTCGGAAGCACTGCTGCAATCGCACAGACAAAGCGTGCTGTACGGTCTTTCTCCTCTACCCCCTCAAGGCGGTCAAGAATTGCCTGGTTTTTAATGTCATAGCTGGTGTCCTCTCCCATATAGCGGGCTGAAAATACACCCGGCTCCTTATTCAGATAATCCACCTCAAGACCTGAATCATCCGCAAGAACAATGGCGTCGGTATAGTTGGCAATGGTAGAAGCCTTAATCAGCGCATTCTCCTCAAAGGTTGTGCCATCTTCCACGATGTCCACATTGATTCCCTCTTCCTTCATAGAGACAATCTCCACGTCCATTCCCGCCATAATCTCACGAATTTCTCTCAGCTTATCTTTATTCCCTGTTGCAAAAACTATTTTTGTCATAACTACCTCTTTCTATTCTTTGAATATGCCTTGATGCACAGATTACAATCCTTCGTATCCTTGACGTTAATAAAACGGTTTCCAGAAGCGCTGATATAGCCCTCTCCATCTTCCAAATCAACGGACTTTACCGTCTTATCTCCAGAATCGAATTCGATTGCCAACGGATGATTTGCTCCTGGAGTTGTAATATGAATCATAACCGCATAGCGCTCACCCGCTTCCACGGTCACCAATGTATCAAAATCAATCGTATAAAAGCCTGCATTTCCAAGCGTTCCACTGGCCACAGGAATTTTATTCTCGAAGGATTTTGTGTTTTCAAAATTCTTTACAAGATACACCTCATATTCGGTGTTCGCTCCGGTCGCATAAAAACCAGCTGCGCAGATGTCCTCCTCGCTGCCTGCGGTATAGACATTCGCCGCATAAATGGATTCCTTGTTATAGCCAAGTCGTCCTACCCAGCCACAGAGGTCACTCTGATAAATATGATCGTAATTATCCGAAGCTTCAATTCCAGAGTAGACAATATTATGCGTTCCTATGTTGGTATCATAGTAGGAAACATAGAACACACCATTTTCACCAAAGGAATCTCCCCAGCTACTCTGACAGATAAAGGCGCCGTCTCCCTCGAGTGAGGCATTAAAATTATCCTTTGAATAGTTATCGTCCCAGCCAATAATGACAACATCATGGTTTGGCTTTTCTGTACCAATATAACAATAACCATAGGTCTCGCTATTGTAATGCGCTGTGCTTCCAGCGCCGCTTTTGATGGTGCTGTAAAGAGAGCTCTGAACACCTCCATACTTAAAGACTGCTTCCTTGATGGCCACATAGTCTTTTCCGTCGATAATCTGCATTTCCTGAACGTGGCAGACCTCCGAAAGAGAACGGTCGGTTCTTCCGTCTCCATAGGCATCATCCTTCTCTAGCACTGGTCCCTGCCAGGCGGCAAGATATGCCATGCCCATCAGATAATCTCCGCCTTCAAATTCATTGGTCTTAAAGCTGTTCGCATACACCATATGATCCACAGCAAACACATCTGACTGTTCCGGCATCAGGAAGGATTCCATTGCCGAGGTAGCAGCAAAGGCCCAGCAGGTTCCAAAAATCCCCTGATCTCTCACCTTCGGATTGCGTTTCTTTTCTCTCAAGTCGTAACGGCTTGGAATAAAGGAAGACTTTTTTGAGGTATCTGAGGTTACCATGTTTTTAGACGCGATATCAAAATCCGTCTTGTAATTTAAGATTTTAGACAAATCATCTAAGCTGATGTAAAGCTCATCGTCCACGTAACGAAGTGGGGAAGAAAGATATACAACCTCATCTTTGCTTGCGGCCTCAACCGAATCCACCTCAAAAGTGATTTCATAGTTGTGCTTTTCCACTAGCAGGGTAGTTCCATCATACACATGTACACTACAGTTCATCGAATCACGCAAAATACTGACTGGCACCATAATATTTCGCTTATCATCCATAAAGATTTTTGTCTGATCGTTTGTGAACTGATGACTGTCAATGGTAACTGTGAGCAGCCCGCTGTTTACCTCGTCTGCCACGAGATGACTCCATAAGCCAGTGGTAATATTTCCACCTCTGAAATCATCGATGGCTCCATCCTCATCGCTTAAAATATAAAATTTTCCAAGAATCAGTATTGCCATAATAGCGGCAAATGCAAAATATTTCTTGGCAATTTTCATTTACATTTCCTCTGTCAAACTGTGATTACTTGTTTCTCTTTGGAGGCTTTGGACCCATAAACTGATAAAAATAGGTCTTCAGCATTCCATTATATATCTTACGGTTCTTGTCAGCCTTTCTGCCGACAAAACGCTCTGCGTCCTCGTAGCTGGTAATCATATACATAGACCAGTCGTCCAAAGCTGCGTAGGCATTTCCAATCTGGGTATAGAGGGCTGGCAAATCCTCCTTATCCTCCAAACGCTCCCCGTAAGGCGGATTGGTAATGATAAAACCATACTTCTTTGGATGCCTCAAATCAGCCACTGCGCGCTGTTGGAAATGAATCATATTTTCAACGCCTGCACGCTTTGCATTCTCTCTGGCCGCCTTAACAATCTCTCCGTCAATGTCATAGCCCTGAATGTCCACCTCCACTGAGGTATCAATCATCTCCCTTGCCTCTTCAATGACATCATACCAGGTCTGCTTATCCACAAGATTCGTCCACTTTTCTGCGGTAAACTCACGATTCATTCCAGGTGCGATATTTGCAGCCATCATTGCCGCCTCAATTGGGAAGGTTCCGCTTCCACAGAAAGGATCCACAAGAATACGGTCCTTTCTCCATGGTGTCAGCATAATCAAAGCTGCTGCAAGTGTCTCTGTGATTGGCGCCTTGCTGCTTAAGGTACGATAGCCACGCTTGTGAAGGGAATCCCCTGAGGTATCAAGTG
>JAZUGV010000090.1:0-5669 GCA_045641385.1 Agathobacter sp.
GCTTCCCGGCGATTTGACCCAAACGCCTCGCGGCTTTGGGGCTTTCGGCGCGTTTTCCCGGCGATTTGACCCAAACTCCTCGCGACTTTGGGGCTTTCGGTGCGTTTTCCGGCGATTTGACCCAAACTCCTCGCGGCATTGGGGTCTTCGGCGCGTTTTGCGGCCATTTGACCCAAACAGCCAAGATTCCACGCCATTTAAT
This sequence comes from Agathobacter sp., assembly GCA_045641385.1. Classification (GTDB taxonomy): domain Bacteria; phylum Bacillota; class Clostridia; order Lachnospirales; family Lachnospiraceae; genus Roseburia. The sequence continues at coordinate 203 of JAZUGV010000090.1, forward strand.
GCAGAAAATATGTCATAAATCATCTCTTTGGCGTGCATCCTGACTTTTTTATCATTATATTACAATCCAACAATATAACAATAGGCGCCTGCATGCGAGCATGCAGACGATTTTCCTCGACGCCTTAACATGTGCGAAACAAGTTTCGCCCTGTTTAGCGGTCGTCAAATCTCCTTGCATGCGAGCATGCAGTCGATTTTCCTCGTCGCCTTAACATAAAACGGTCGCACAGCACAGCTGTACGATGTTTTTCTCTTCATCTCTATTTCGCCTAAGCAAGAAGATTTCTATACCACTATAAATATTTCTTCAAGTTCTCGAGCACAATTGCATAAGCATCTGGCTTCATGTGAACTCCATCTGTCGCAAACTCATCCTTCTGATTACCAGTCTCATCCGCAAGTCCTTCATTGACATTAATGAAATGGTAACCATGCTTTGCGGCAAGCTTCTCAACCTCAGCATTTGCCAATGCAACATTTGCGTTGGTTCGAGTGCCAAAGCCAATTTTCGCCCATGGATTTGCCTGAATTCGTGGCTCACTTACTGGATAGTAAGCCATCATATACACCTCTGTCTCTGGAAGGTTTTCCTGCAAAATCGTAAGAATCTGATCATAATTGTGAACCAGTCTTGCAAGCCAGTTTCCATCCTCAGCAAGGCGTTCATTGATGTCATTGGTTCCAATGTTGATAAACACCTTAGATGGCTTTAAATCAAGAAGCATTGGTCCAATGTTTGCAAGAAACTCGTCGGTAATATAACCGCCGATTCCACGATTGTAGATAATTTTATCTAAATCCAAACCATGCTGCATCTCCTCAATTGGAAACTGTTCCATCAGAGATGATCCAGTAAACAAAATCTGACCTGGCTTAGCATACTTATTCATGGAAATCTGGTTTGCCTTCTTCTTCTCCTTCTCCTCCTTGAAATAGTTCATCATTGGATCCGGTCTGTCCACAGGAAGCACGTCAAACACGCTCTCCTCATTGCCAAGATAATATGGTGAAAGCAGAGGAATATGTTTTTCAAAAGATGCACCTGTCAAATGAGCCTCATATTCTTCCTTTGAGTCCCAAAGTGAATAATAATTCACCTGATCTGCATTCTCGCAATCTCTTTTTACAAGCATCCACTGACACCCTTTATCATTTGCGGCAACATCATCTGCAAAGGCCTGCGCCAGCTCTAAATATTTGTCGACATCGTTCGTCTTATTTTTTGTAATAAATAATCTCATTTCCATCCCCCAAATAAACATATACAGATTATTTCTATGCAATAATTATCGCTTCATTAACAATCGTTTCTATCATTCTTTAATAAATACATTATTGTAAAAATAATCTTCTTATCAAAATTCAAGCTTTATCGGCCACTTACACTGCCAACTCTTCTTCCATATTTCACGACGGCTTCTCCATTTCGCTTCATCTCATCCAAAAGATGTTCGTCAATGGATAATCTGTGCTTCATCTCTTCAGTGAGAATCAGCACAATGGTAGAGCCAAGAAGTTCAAAGTTTCCAGACTTTGCGCCGCGCCTGCCCTCACAGGAAGCTAAGGATTCATCCTCAAAGCCTATGTAGGAAACGTCCCCCACAAAAACAGCTCCAACCTCAACCTGCATAATGTTCCCAAAGTGAGCTGTCTCAAGCATATGGAAGTAGCGCTTATTGTTTCGGAATATAGGCACGCGCTCAAGCACCAGTGGCTGTACACTGTGCAGTTTTCCTGGAATCAGTACCGGGCGCTGATGAATACAGTCATCCACATAACAAAAATGGTGATAATCACGCGCTTCCAAACGAAAAATCATAAACAGACCATCGCGAAACTGCTCATCGATATTCATGTTTGGAAGAAACTCTTCTAAGGAATACTCAATTCCCTTCACGGAAAATCTGGCGTCCTCTGTGATATCAACCACACTCAAAAGGCCATCACAGGGACTAATGAAGACATCCTCACCTTCGTCTGTCGACAGGTCGAGCTTTTCACGTCCAAAAAAATCAGCAAAGCTTTTGAATTTGCGATTTTCATACAAGTCCATATCAATGTTGTACTTTTTGATATAGCGTTTGATCATCCCCTTCGACAGGCCTGACTTTAAAAATTTGCCGCCCAGGTTCAAAACACCAGAAGTCAGCATCAGTTTTAATATCAAACGTCCAAAGGGATTCTCATATAAAAATTTCATTTTTAAATATCTCCAAGACCGAGGATTAAAAATGCGATCTCTGCTGCACCGCATAATCCCATCACAAGCTTCAATGGAAGCTTTGGCTTTTTAATCTTAAATGGTGTTAAGAAGCAAATTGCAACAATAAATAAAATCACAACAGCTGCAATGTTCTTAGGGATTCCAATCATACACATTGGTGGGAAAAATAAAGGCAAAATAATTGCAATTAAGGTGACAGGTAAGCCGAGATAATATTTACGTCTCTCGGTGGTCTGCTCCTGTCTGTTCATCTCGTCAACGTTGAAATATCCAAGACGAATCAAGGCAAATAAAACGTAAAGACCGCCTACACCATAAGACCATTCCCAGCCAGAGCAGATTCGAATCACAATTGTTGCAGGAAGAACGCCAAAGCAGATTAAATCGCTTAAAGAATCAATCTGGATTCCAAAGCACTTTTCATTTTTGGTGCGCTTTCTGGTTGATGCAACTGCACCATCAAACATATCGCAGATTCCTGCAATAATCAGGCACCACATTGCGATGCGAACCTTCCCCTCCATTACCATTCCGATTCCGAAAAAGCCGGAAAGCATTCCTATATATGTTAAATATACTGTATAATTCCAATACCCTAAAGGTTTCTTTTCCATAAACTTCTACACTCCTCTATCTTGTCTTCGAAAATTATTTAATCAATGAAAATCCAAGACTATACGCCAAAATGCACCATGGTTTTCCTATGACAATAATCCAGAAAAACCTTCGAAAGGTCATTTTCGTCAACCCCGAAAAATAACAAAGATAATCATCTGGGAACAATGGCAATAACGTAGCCACAAACATAAAAGCCGCATAGGATTTACTGTTTGCCGCCTTTTCTGTCCATCTGTCATATCTTTTAGATTTAAAAATTTCCGATACTAATGCACTTCCGTACTTTCTTGCCAATCCAAATGCAATCAGTGAGCCAACGCTAATTCCGATGTAATTGCACCAGAATCCCACATTAGCGCCGAACATCATAGCACCAACTGCACAACCTAAAAATCCAGGTAGTACAGGTAAAACTACCTGTACAGCCTGGAATACAGCTAACATGATTGGGGCAAAAAAACCATAATTCTCCATGTACTGCTGAAAGGTTTCTACTGATGTAAATTTTCCATCAATCCAAGCCTTTACAAAAACAAGAATCACTACGAGAAGCAAGAGCAGGCATCCATAGGTGCCGATTTTTACAAGTCTCTTGCGCATACTTCCTCTTTCCTATTTATTTCCTATTCATATTCATAATATTCAATCAACAGGTATGATTCTACCACAGCACACACAGTTAGGGCAATGTGTAAAAGTTTATAAAAATTTAAGATTTCCTTAAATTTGACGTGTAAGATTACTAAGCCTGCTCTTTTTCACACTCTGCAAGATAATCAAGAATGGTATGAGCAGCTACGTTTCCATCCCCAACTGCCTTCGCAATCTGGTATGGACGGCCAATGCAATCACCTGCCGCAAAACAGCCAGCGATGTTTGTTTTCATCTCGCGATCCACAACAATGTGAGGTCCCTCAATCTGCAGACCTGAAAGAAGATTTGCCGGTGCAACAGAATTGCGGAGAATAAATGCTCCTTCCACTGCAATCTCAGTTCCATCCGAAAGCTTAACTGCAGACACCTTTCCATCTGCAGTAAGGATTTCCTTCATTGGCGCTGGAGCCTTTGTCACGTTTGAACGATTTACTTCGCAGTTCTGGTATGGCGCAAATAAAACAACCTCAGAAGCGAGATCAGCAAGATACTCAACCTCATGCTCATAGCGCTTATCTCCTGCGAAAACGGCAATTTTCTTTTCCTTATATAAGAAGCCGTCACACGTTGCACAATAACTGACGCCTCTTCCGAGAGCTTCTTCTTCTCCGATGAAGCCTTTTGCTGCCGTTGCTCCGATACATAACAATACCGCTTTCGCTTCAAAAATCTCATTGTCTGCAAGAAGCATAAAGCCCTTCTTTGTCTTTGTAATATTTGTAACCATTCTGTCAGTGAGCTCAATCTCCATCTCCTGAACCTGGCTTAAAAATTTCTGATTTAATTCCACTCCTGTCACCATAGGCACACCAGGATAATTTGCGATACGCTCTGATTTTTCTACCTTCTGGCTCATCTTAAGTGAACCAAACCAAACAAAGTCCTTATTGTGTAATTTCAAATTTAAAGCTGCAGAAACAGCTGCTGGGCCTGCACCTACAATTGCTACATCGAACATCGTTTTTACCTCCATAATTTCACATAACATATCTTGCAATTAAATTGTGTACAATCTTTTTATAACACCTATTTTTTTCTCTGTCAACATTTTTTTATACGCATTCAAAAAACTTCTATGCTAAAATGTTTTTATGAAGACAACATCATTTGTAACCAACGGATTTTTAGATGAAAACATCTACTCAAATTTCATAGCAAAAATCAAGGAAACTGGCGTTTCTGATGTGACAGCCATCTGCCTGAGCCGCAACTATTATGCTGGCCTTCCTGTTACCGAGCCGATCGAACACCGAATTGCAAAGCTGCATCAGGCAGGAGCCCAGCGTGTCATCCTCCTCCCTGAGGAGACAGACCTGTTCGATGAGGAGAGCCGCATTATCGCAGTATCCAGTTTCTATCTCAAGAATCGTGACATTGATGAACTTGTGCTTCCTTTTGATGGAATTTCCACTGATGTCGACAGCAACACTAACTGTTTGCCAAATTCTTCTATCATTATGCAGATTTCCAATCTTCTCATGAGAGTGAACTATCCATATTCACAGTTAGAGGAGCACATCTCTGGAGCTGGAGAATTTCTCTCCTACCCAAACAATGCCTGGAACATGCGTCTATTTCATAATATACGCATCTACTATAATCCAGTAAAGCCATTTATTATGCGTCACGCACTGCCGCAGGAGGACTTACCTACCCTTTCCGAGGAGATGGATCATCAGCTGTTTGAGCGACTGATTGGCAGCTTAAAGGATGTTCCAGCGAGTCTTCTTCGCACCCATCTAAATGATATCATGCAGGGGAATGAGGAGCGCACCCGCTTGATGCTGAGCACTCTGTATACTGAGGACTTGTCTGGCACGAACATCAAATGTAGGCCTTCCTTTGCAGAACTATCAAAGATTATGACCACCACAGGCTTTACCGAGGAGTCTGCACGCTGTTATCTTTTGATGGTCACAAACAACTACCGCATGATTGACAATACCGTTGGCGCGCTATATGGTTTTGT
>JAZUGV010000091.1:0-15661 GCA_045641385.1 Agathobacter sp.
AATGTGCCAGCTGGTGTGAATCGCCTTGTGGAGCATATCAAAGAGGATATTATGCAGGGGGATTTAACCGTCTTTTCTGGAGAGATTAAGGATCAGAACGGGACCATCCACTGTAAGGCAAATGAATCAATGTCACCGGAAAGCATAATGACAATGGATTGGCTGTTAGATAATATTGTCGGCTCAATACCAGGAGTGGACGAGCTGATTGATTCTGCGAAAACAGTAGTAGAAGTGAAAGGTGTAGAATAAAATTAAAGTAGATTTATGAAGATAATGTTTTTGGCGGATGTGGAATCATCCAAGCTATGGGACTATTTTAAAAAAGAAGATTTCGCGGATATTGATCTGATCGTCTCCTGCGGGGATTTGAAGGCAGAGTATTTGAGCTTTCTCGCAACAATGAGTGGTTGTGAAGTGCTTTATGTACACGGAAATCATGACAGGAGATATGACGGAAATCCACCTGAGGGTTGTATCTGTATTGACGGAAGAGTTTTTGACTATAAAGGAATTCGTTTTGTAGGATTAGGTGGAAGTATGCGCTATAAGCCTGGAACGCAGCAGTATACAGAGCGTGAGATGGCAAGGCGCATTCGAAAACTTCATCCAAAGTATAAGATGAAAAAGAGAGTGGACGTGTTGGTGACGCATGCACCTGCAAAAGGTCATAATGATGGAACGGACCTCTGTCATCTGGGCTTTGACTGTTTTCATGGATTTCTTAAGAAATACAGACCAAGATATTTCGTGCACGGACACGTTCACATGAATTATGGAAGAAACATTCCGAGGGTTTCAGCATTAAGCGATACGATCGTGGTCAATGCCTACGAAAAATATGTTTTGGAAATCGAAACAAAATAAAGAAAAATAAAAAGGCGAGATTCTTTCGAATCTCGCATTTTATTAAGCTGGCAACGAGAGTTGAACTCGTGACCTCCTCATTACCAATGAGACGCTCTACCTCCTGAGCCATGCCAGCAACGCTTTGTTGTCAGCGACAACTATTACAATATACAGTAGGATATCTTTATTGTCAACACTAAAATTTAAAAAAATATAATTTAATTGAAAGATACAAAAGAGTGCCTGTATTTTAGGATATATTTGAGAAATGTTGAAAAAAATTACAAAAAATAGTAAAATGAAAAGGCTGTCTTTTTGTAAAAAATCGTACAAAATAAGATGGCGAAACAATTAGAAAAAATGCAATACGCAGATGGAAAATAGATATGATTCAAATGATTGGAATTGACCACAACAACGCGCCAGTAGATGTGCGCGCTCTGTTTGCTTTTCGCGCAAGCGAGATGGCAGTGGCCATGAATGAAATAAAAAATCAGGCAAATGCAGAGGGAATCGTTGTGATTTCAACCTGTAACAGAGTGGAAATATGGACCGATAAAGGCTGCGATGCGGACGCTTTGGTACAGGTGTTTTGTAAATACAAGGGGCTGGACGTAGAATTATATGACCCATATTTTAGACGAAGAGAGAGCTCACAGGCGGAGGAGCATTTGTTTTTGTTAGCCTGTGGATTAAAGTCCGCAATGCTGGCGGAGGATCAGATTTTGACGCAGGTGAAGGAAGCAAGTGACTTTGCCCGTGAACAGAAACTGTCAAGCAGCACACTTGAGGTATTATTTAAAAGTGCTATTACAGCTGCAAAAAAGATTAAAACAGAAGTGAAATTCGAGCATGCAAATGCCTCAGCAATAGAGCAGGCAATTTCTATGTTAAAGTCACAGGGCTTTGATTTCAAAGGGAAAAAATGCATGGTCATTGGAAATGGCGCTTATGGAAAGCTTTCCGCAACGACGCTTATGGAAGAGGGCTGTGAAGTGACCGTGACGATTCGTCAGTATCACAGTGGTGAGGTGTTAATTCCAAAGGGCTGTAATACGATTTTGTATGGTGACAAATATCAGGTGTTTTCAGACTGTGATTTGGTTGTCAGTGCAACCACCAGTCCAAACTATACACTCTTTTATGACGCTGTTTCGGATTGTCAGATTAAGCATCCTATGATTCTTTTGGATTTGGCAGTTCCAAGAGATATTGATCCAATGATCAAAAATCTTCCGGATTTTACTGTATATGACATTGATGATTTTGCGACAGAGGAAAGCGAAGAGAATGCAGCTGCGCTTGTACAGGCCAAGCAGATTATAGATGCAGAACTGGAGGAGTATCACACCTGGCTTGATTTTAGGGATGTCATTCCTATGATTGGCACAATTCGTGAAATTGCAGCAGAGGATATTGCCGCAAGAATCGGCAAACCTTTACGAAAACTGGATGTGGATGACAGGCAACGTAAGGAGTTGGCGAAGCAAATCAAAACGGCTTCGGGAAAGGTTGTCTCGAATATTTTCTTTCGACTTCGAGACTCGTTGGATGAGGAAACCTTCCGCCAGGTTGTAAAGCAGGCTCTCGAGGATGCAAAAAAATCTTTGGAAGAATAAAGGAATATCTATGAAGAACAGTTATTTTCCTATATTTTTTGATTTATCAGGGAAAAAAATATTATTTGTCGGTGGTGGACGCATCGCAACCCGCAGAATCCTTGCAATGCTTTCCTTTGACTGTGAGATTACTGTGGTAGCTCCAGCAATTAGCGAGAAACTGGAACAGGTGATAAAGGCTGGGGAACCAATTGCATGGATAAATCGCGCGTTTTTCGATGAAGATCTTAAGGGATGCGATATTGTATGTGGCTGCACAGACAGGGAAGCCTTGAATCATAATATTTATCAAAGCTGTAAGGATATGGGCATTCTTGTAAACAATTGCAGTAACAAAGAGGAGTGCGACTTCTATTTTCCTGCCATTGTCAAAAACGAGGATACGGTTGTCGCTGTAAACTGTGGTGGAAGAGATCACAAAAAGACAAAAGAAGTGAAAGAAAAAATACAAAAGCTTTTGTAATGATTACGTAAACAGGTGTTTTGGATGGATAAAAAAGTAATTACCATTGGTAGCAGAGAGAGCAAGCTTGCTGTGATCCAAAGTGAAATGGTTATCAATTATTTAAAAGAAAACAGTAGCGAGTTCTTGACGAAACTTGTTACCATGAAGACCACTGGAGACAAAATTTTAGATAAAAAGTTAGACCAGATTGGTGGAAAAGGTTTGTTTGTCAAAGAGTTAGAGGCAGCGCTTCGCGATGGTAGAGCTGACTTTTGTGTACATAGCTTAAAGGATGTGCCAATGGAAATCCCAGAGGATCTTCCTTTAGTATGCTTTTCAAACAGGGAAGACCCTAGAGATGTTTTGGTGCTTCCTGAGGGCAGCACAGAGCTTGATTTGTCAAAACCGATTGGAACCTCTTCGGCAAGAAGAATTCTTCAGCTGAAAAAGCTGTATCCAAATGCAAGCTTTGAGAGTGTGCGAGGTAATTTACAGACCAGACTTCGCAAGTTAGACGAGGGACTCTACAGTGGGCTGATTCTTGCGGCGGCAGGCATGAAGCGACTGGGGTTAGAGGATAGAATCAGCCGTTATTACGAGGTGGATGAAATCATTCCGGCAGCAGGACAGGGCATTTTGGCAATTCAGGGTTCAAAAGAGGCGGCGGGAGAACTCGGATATCTGTTTGCGGGCTTCACAAATTCATCTGCCACTGCAGTTGCACTTGCGGAGAGAGCGTTTGTCACAAAACTCGATGGCGGCTGTTCCTCTCCAATTGCAGCGCATGCGTGGATTGAGGGTGACGAAATTATGATTCATGGTCTTTACGTGCCAGAGCATACAGAGAAGGTTTATGAGGATACCATAAAAGGACCGATGGATATGGCAAAAGACCTTGGGGAGAAACTGGCAGTTACTTTGAAGGAGAGAGAACGAAATGAAGGGTAAGGTATGGCTGGTTGGAGCAGGACCAGGAGATCCGGGGCTGCTCACAAAAAAAGCATATGAGGTTTTAAAATCAGCAGAGGTAGTTGTTTATGACAGCTTAGTTTCTGATGCGATTCTTGCCCTGATGCCACAGGACGCAAAAAAGATAGATGCAGGGAAGCGTGCTGGGAATCATACGCTTCGCCAGGAGGAGACAAATCAGATTCTTTTAGAGGAAGCACTCAAAGGGAATCGGGTAGTTCGCCTAAAAGGTGGAGATCCATTTTTATTCGGAAGAGGTGGAGAGGAACTGGAGCTTTTGGTGGAAAATGGCGTGGAATATGAGATTATTCCAGGCATCACTTCCGCAATTTCAGTTCCTGCCTACAATGGAATTCCAGTCACTCACAGAGACTATACTTCCTCTTTGCATATTATCACTGGACATAAAAAGCAGGGTGAGGAATATGATATTGATTTTGATGCGCTTGTAAGAACCAAGGGAACTTTAGTGTTTTTGATGGGAGTTTCTGCGCTCCCAGATATTATGAGCTGTCTGATGGCGGCTGGAATGGATGCGGATATGCCTGCTGCAATTCTTCAGCAGGGAACGACGGCGCGTCAGAAGAAGATTGTTGCAACCGTAGCAACCTTAGAGCAAAAGGTAAAAGAGCTTGGAATTGATCCACCAGGGATCATTGTGGTTGGAAAGGTCTGTGCGCTTGCGGATGAGTTTGCCTGGTGGGAAAAGTTGCCTCTGTTTGGATACAAGGTCTTATTGACCCGACCAAAGGAACTGATTTCACAGATGGCAGTAAGTCTTCGCGAGTTAGGAGCTGAAGTTGTAGAACTCCCTTCGATTGAGACAAAGGCAATTGAACCAAACGAAACATTGTCGAATGCATTTCTGCGATTGAATCAATATGGATGGGTGGTATTTACCAGTCCAAGTGGAGTTCGTATTTTCTTTGAGCAGATGAAGAAGCATCGCGTGGATTTGCGAGCTCTTGCCAATGCAAAATTTGCAGCACTTGGCGAAGGCACCAAAAAGGAATTAGAGGCCCATGGATTTTTCGCAGATGTCATGCCGAATACCTACTACGGAAAGCAGCTGGGTGAAGCTGTGGCAGCAGTTGCAAAGCCGGGCGAGAGAATTTTAATTCCTCGTGCATCCATTGGAAATCAGGAAATAATCGAGGCCTTGAAGGACTTTGACGTGGATGATATTGCAACGTACGACACATTGCCAATCAGTCAGGAGATTATTTCCATTGAAAAGCAGATTGAGGAGAAAAAGCTTCATCTTGCAGTATTTACCAGCTCTTCTGGGGTAAATGCGTTTACAAAGGCTTATCCATCTGTTGATTTTTCGAAGCTGCAGGCGGCCTGCATTGGAGAGAAAACAGCGGAGGCTGCAAAAAAGGCAGGAATGCAGGTGCGCATTGCCCAAAAGCCGACTATGGACAGCTTGTTAGAACTGGTAATTTCGTTGCGAAATGAAATTCTCGCATAAAGATATCAACCGAAATGAATCATAAAATAAGAAAGAGGTGTCATCATGGATTTAAGATACAGACCTAGACGATTGAGAGGAGACGAGCTTTTGCGCAAAATGGTGCGTGAGACCAGAATGGATCCTTCTTCATTAATTTATCCAATGTTTATCGCAGAGGATGAAAAGACAAAATCAGAAATTTCTTCGATGCCAGGACAGTATCGTTGGAGTCTTGATGCAATGCCAGAAAAGTTAAATGAACTTGCAGATGCAGGGGTGGGCTCTGTTATGCTTTTTGGTATTCCAACCGTGAAGGATGAGGTTGGAAGCCAGGCCTATGCATCCGATGGAATTGTACAAAGAGCTTTGGAAAGAGCCAAAAAAGAGGTTCCAAATCTCTACTATATTACGGATGTCTGTATGTGTGAATATACTTCTCACGGACATTGTGGCGTTTTATGTGACCACTATGTAGACAATGATAAGACCTTGGATTTACTTGCAAAGACTGCTTTAAGCCACGTTCAGGCAGGCGCTGATATGGTTGCTCCATCGGATATGATGGATGGACGTGTCCTTGCAATTCGAGAGCTTTTGGACGAAAACGGATATGTAAATACTCCAATTATGTCCTATGCAGTCAAATATGCTTCTTCCTTCTATGGCCCATTCAGAGAAGCCGCAGATTCTGCCCCTGCCTTTGGTGACAGAAAGAGCTATCAGATGGATGTACATAACAGCCGAGAGGGAATTCGTGAAGCTTTATTAGATGTTGAAGAAGGCGCAGACATTATAATGGTAAAGCCTGCAATGTCTTTCCTTGATATGGTGACACGTGTCCACGAGGTGGTTGACGTTCCAATTGCAGCCTACAGTGTGAGCGGTGAGTACGCAATGGTAAAGGCTGCAGCAGAAAAGGGATGGATCGATGAGGATCGCATCGTAGGGGAGATGGCTACGAGTGTATATCGTGCAGGTGCACAGATTTACCTCAGCTATTATGCAGAAAAGATTGCTGGCCTGATGAAGGATGGCATTATTGGATAGTGATATATAAAAGGATTTGGTGAAAGATGACGAATTCAGAAAGATTAATGAACCGCGCAGTTGAGCGCATTCCTGGCGGAGTGAATTCTCCAGTCAGAGCCTACAAAAACGTTGGCATGAATCCAAGATTTATTGACCGTGCCAATGGAGCATATATTTATGATGTCGATGGAAAAGAGTATGTGGATTATATCTGTTCCTGGGGACCAATGATTTTGGGACACAATCACCCTGAAATTCATGAGAGTGTTGTAAAGGCTGCGGAAAAAGGCCTAAGCTTTGGCGCTGCTACAGAGATGGAAGTGAAGATGGCAGAGTTTATCTGCGAAAATATTTCTCACATTGATATGGTTCGTATGGTAAATTCCGGAACAGAGGCTGTGATGAGTGCCATTCGTCTTGCGCGTGGCTACACCGGTCGCGATAAGGTAATCAAGTTTTCCGGCAATTATCATGGTCACAGTGACTGCCTTCTTGTGGAGGCTGGTTCTGGACTTATGACACAGGGAATTCCAGGAAGTGCAGGTGTTCCAGAGGGGTGTGCCAAGGATACGCTGACCGCTACCTATAACGATCTTGAGAGCGTAGCCTCTTTGTTTACGTCAAATGAAGGCCAGATTGCAGCAGTGATTGTTGAACCGGTTGCGGCAAATATGGGTGTAGTTGCTCCAGCAAAGGGCTTTTTGGAAGGTTTAAGAGAACTTTGCGATAAACATCAGGCGCTTTTGATTTTCGATGAGGTAATTACGGGATTCCGTCTTGCCTTTGGAGGCGCAGCAGAATATTACAAAATTACTCCGGACTTGGTTACCTACGGTAAAATTATCGGCGGCGGTATGCCCGTTGGTGCCTACGGCGGAAAGAAAGAGATTATGCAGATGGTTGCCCCTGTGGGAAGTGTATATCAGGCAGGAACCTTAAGTGGAAATCCAATCGCTATGGCTGCAGGCTATACGGAGCTTAGCATCCTGCATGCGCATCCTGAATATTATCAGATGCTTGAAGAAAAGGGTGCTTATCTCTATGGTGAAATGGCAAAGCACCTCGCAAATAAGGGAATTGGTTATCAGTTGAACGCAGTAGGCTCATTAGGCTGTCTGTTCTTTACCAACGATGCAGTCACAGATTATGAGAGCGCAAAGAAATGTGATACCACTGAATTTGGCAAGTATTTTGCACATATGCTTGAGGCTGGAATTCATCTTGCTCCATCGCAGTTTGAAGCAATGTTTATTTCAACAGTGCATGGGGAAGAAGAGTTTGAAAAGACCATAAAGGCCTTTACCTCATATTTTGCATAAAACAGTGTTTGAAAAGAATTTTATATAAGGTGAAAATATTATGAAAAAAGGTATTTTGTATGGTGTTAGTACAGGCCCTGGAGATCCAGAACTTATGACGGTAAAAGCAGTAAACTGCATTAAGTCCGTTCCTGTCATTGCAGCACCAAGAACGAAAGGAACAAACTGTATGGCGCTTGATATTGTATCTGCGCTCTGTGATGTCTCTGAGAAAGAGATAGTTTATCTCGATTTTGCAATGAAAAGAGATGCTAAGATTTTAGAAGATACACATAACTATCAGGCAAAGCAGATTATGGATGTGCTTGCAGATGGCAAAGATGTAGCAATGCTCAATATTGGTGATGCATCCTTATTTGGAACCTATTGCTATTTGAGAGATATTGTGGTGGAAAATGGATATGAGGCAATTACCATTCCTGGAGTTACCAGCTTTTGCGCGGTCGCAGCAGAACTTGGCCAGAGTTTAACTACGATGGAACTTCCACTTACCATTATTCCTGGTTCCTATGAAAATCTCTCAGAGGAACTGGACAAGCCAGGTACCAAGGTGCTTATGAAGTCTGCTTCAGCACTTCCACAGGTGCTTGAACTTTTTGAGGAAAAGAAGATTGTAGATAAGGCCTCTTTTGTTGCAAATTGTGGACTTCCAAATCAGATTGTTCGCAAGGATATTCGAGAGGCAACTGGAGAAGAGGGCTATTTCGTTACATTTTTAGTGAGGGAATAAGATGATCGAGCTGAAAGGCTTAACAAAAAAATTTGATGATTTCACTGCAGTCGACCATTTGGATTTGACGATTGAAACCGGAGAGTTTTTCGGGTTGCTGGGGCCAAACGGTGCAGGCAAGACGACAACCATCAGTATGATGTCGACAGTCCTTTTGCCGACAGAAGGAGCCATGTATATCGATGGTATGCCTTTAAATCGTAAAGCCTCAGAGCAGAAGAGAAAGCTTTCTGTTATCACTCAGGAGTATTCCATGCGACAGGATATGTCGGTGGAAGAAGTGATGGAGTATCAGGGGCGTCTGTATAAGATGAAGCGAAAAGAGAGAAAGGCCAAGACTGAGGAGCTTCTCAGGTTTGTGGATTTGTGGGACTATCGCAAGCGCACGGTGCGTTTTCTGTCTGGTGGAATGAAGCGCAAGCTGATGATTTGTCGCGGACTGATGGTAGACCCGGAGATTATGCTTTTGGATGAACCCACTGCGGGAATGGATGCTTTGGCTCGCCGAAAAATGTGGGATTTGTTGAAGAAGATTAATCAGGGGAATTTGACGATTATTCTGACAACGCATTATATGGAAGAGGCAGAGGCTCTCTGCGACAGGGTTGCACTGATTCATAAGGGAACCCTGGATGTGGTCGATACTCCTAGACATTTGATTGAAGAGCTTGGAGCCTATGCGGTGGATGAGCCTATGGAGGATGGGACAACTGCGACCAGATATTTTAAGGTTCGTCAGGAGGCAATCGATTATTTGGAGACCAGAGGGGAACTTGCGGCTTATCGCGTGACGACTCTGGAGGATGTCTTTATTGACCGTATTGAGAAGAAAAGTGGAAAATAAGAAAGAAAACTGCGAATTGCAGTTTCGCTTATAATTAGGATCGATGGAATGGGAATTTTAACGGTACTTTGGGAAAAGTGGACTGAATTTAAAAGAGATTTTTATAAGATTACACTGGCAGCCGTGATTTCTCCGGTCATGTATCTGATTATTTTTGGAATTGGTGTACAGACAGCCTCTCATGGAGAGCCCTATCTGAATTATCTGATTCCGGGAATTGTTGCGATAGCAACCATGACAGGAAGCTTTAGTGCGGTGTCGCAGAATATGAGTGTTCAAAGACTGTATGAGAAGGCGTTAGATCAGGTGATGGTTTCTCCGACTCCGCTTTGGCAGTTTATCGTAGGGCAGATTATCGGCGGCGCGTTGAGAGGCATGTACTCTGCCTGTCTGATTTTACTTTTGGTTATGCCAATTCATACAGGACTTGTGTTTGGACCATATTCTTTTTTGATTATGTTTTTAAACGGAACCGTCTTTTCGACGATTGGTCTGACGCTTTCCTTTTTGGCAAAAAGCTATGCGGATGCGCCAAAATACAATGCTTATATCATTGTTCCGATGTCCTTTTTGTGTAATACCTTTTTCTCGGTAGACCAGATGCCATCTGGCTTTCGACAGGTAGTTTCACTATTGCCGCTTTCTCAGGCAAGTGGAATGATACGTTCGCTGTCGCATGGAGAGAACGCAGGATTTTTTGGACTTATTGTATTACTGGTTTATCTGGTGATTTTTGCAACATTATCCTTCTTATTCATTTACAAAAAGAAGAATTTATAGCGAAAAAGATGAACTATATTTTTGGAATAGATATTTATGAAAGAAACATCCTTAGGAAAAGAGAAAAAACTGAATAAGGTTTTTGCATTTTTGCTCGCAGCAGTGATGTTTTTTTCTTCACTTCTACCAGCCGAGCAGACGCTTGCAAAGAATATAGCCGGCTATGGTGATAATCCTTTGAGGGATACGCAGTCTGTTACCCCTGAAGTTGGCAAGTATGGAATGACGCCAGTCTATGGAAGAGATATTGTAGATGGAACCTATCAGATTGCTGTGGATTCCAATAACCAGTTCTTCACGGTCATTGATGCGTCAATTACTGTGAAGGGAGATGAAATTACAGGATCAATCACCATAGGAAGCCACAGCTATTTATATGTATTTCTCGGAACGATGGCTGAGGCAAAGAAGGCAGCTGAGTCGGAATGGATTGATTTCGTGGAGGATGGAGATCATTATATCTTTACCTTTCCAGTGGAGGCTTTGAATAAACCAATCGATTGTGCGGCCTACAGCAAGCGTAGAAAACGCTGGTACAATCGCAAAATTTTATTTGATGCATCGAGCCTTCCAAAAGAGGCTTTATATATTGATTTGCCAGATTACGATTTAATTGAACAGGCGATTGAACAGCTGGATGTGGATACAATCCCGGAAAAGAATGATGAATCGAGTAAAGTTCCACAGATTTATGGTGCTTCTGAGGGAACCGCCTATGACAGCGCACTCGCAATGGAAGTTCCATATGAAGATGGGGAATATTCCATCGAGGTGACTATGACAGGTGGAACTGGTCGAGCCTCCATTAGCTCACCGACGCTTATGATTGTCAAGGATGGAAAGGCCTACGCTAAAATTCTTTGGAGCAGTTCTCACTATGATTGGATGCTTGTCGGTGGAGAAATCTACTACAACGAGAATACAGACGGAGGAAACTCGTATTTTATTATTCCTATCACGGACATGAACAGCGTGATTGAGGTGGTGGCAGATACAACTGCGATGGGGGACCCGGTTGCGATTTCTTATTCGCTTACCTTTTATGCGGACAGTATTGGAAACAAGGGACAGATTCCGCAGGAGGCAGCAAAGAAGGTTATTATCATTGCTGCGACTTTATTAATTGTTGGGGCCATTGTTAATTATTTTGTAAAAAAGAAAAGGCGTCGTAAAAAGTAATACGACTAGCAGGAATCGATTAAATTGAAAGAGGCTTGGAATGAGTAAAAAAGCACTTTTGGTTGTCAGCTTTGGCAGTACTGTAGACAGCGCAAGAGAAACCTTACAAAAAGTAGAGAAGAGTATTGCACGAAAATATCCTGAATGTGATGTGTTTTCTGCCTACACAAGTGGGATGATCCGCAAGCGCCTTAAGGAAAACGGAATCAATATCGATAGTCCCAAGGAGGTCTTGGATCAGCTTGTGGCAGCTGAGTTTGCTGAGGTGACTGTTTATCCGACACATATCATTCCAGGGGTTGAGTATGACCGCTTAAAAGTATTGACAGATGAATATAAGGAGATGCTTTCTGTTGAGTTGAAGCATCCAATGATTTATGACAAAGATTCTGTGCTTTTTGTGATAGACCAGTTGAATGCGCATTGGGATTTTGAACAGTTAAAGTCAGAAAATACAGCACTTTTGTTTATGGGACACGGAACAGATCATCTGGCAAACTTTATCTATCCTGCAATGCAGACGGCTTTCTTTCAACAGGGCTTTGAAAATGTATTTATGGCAACCGTTGAGGGCTGGCCATCACTTGCGGATACGATGAGTCTCATGAAAAGGGAAAACTATAAAAAGGTGCTACTTGCTCCATTTATGCTGATTGCCGGTGTGCATGCCTATGATGATATGGCTGGAGATTCAGAAGATAGCTGGAAAAATCAACTGACAAAAAACGGATTTGAGGTTTTCTGCTCGATGGAAGTCGTCGGGGAATATTTCTATGAATAGGTTGCAAAGAGTAAAGGAATTTAGTATATATCTATATGGAAAACTCTGTTTTTCTGTGTTTTAAAGAATGAGAGGATGAACGAGTGAAGAAGAATTTCATTATAAACAAATTTGTTGGTCATTATAAGAAGAACGAAATTGAAAATGTAAAAAAATCTTTTGGAGAATGTGGAAAGCGTGTTTCCATTGAATATCCATGTATGACTGTTCATCCAGAACTTATTTCCATTGGCGACGATACCATGTTTTTAAAGGACTGCCGACTTGCAGTATATAAAGATAATGCAAAGATGGAAGGGCATATCAAAATTGGAAAACGCTGTATTTTCAATTATCGTGAGAGCATTATGGCGGGAGCTGATTTGACCATCGGAGATGATGTGATTATGGCTTCTGACTGCTGTATTCTTTCAGAAAATCATGGCATGGATCCAGAGAGTGATGTGCCTTATTATGATCAGGTTTTGATTTCAAAGCCTACCGAAATTGGTGATGGAACCTGGCTTGGCCATGGTGTCATTGTTATGCCTGGTGTAAAGATTGGGAAAAAGTGCATCATCGGTGGCGGCGCTGTTGTGACGAAGGACGTGCCAGATTACTGCATCGCAGTAGGAAATCCAGCCAAGGTTATAAAGACCTATGATTTTGAAAAGCACAGCTGGTGCTAAAAATTTGTGAGGATTTTGTAATGGTATTTTCATCTACAACATTTGTTTTTATTTTTTTACCGCTGGTAATTCTGCTTTATTATAATCCGGTATTTAAATCCAGAAAATTTAAAAATATCTTACTTCTTATTGCAAGCTTAGGCTTTTATGCATGGGGGGAACCGATCTTTGTTTTTCTTATGATTTTCTCGATCATCGTTGCTTGGGGAATTGGCCTTTTGATGGAAAAAAAGAAGAGTAAGCTTTTACTTTGGATTTCGACGATTTATTTTGTCGCAATCCTTTTTGTGTTTAAGTATTTAAGCTTCGTTGTCCGCGAAATCAGTCTTTTAGGAGGAAAGCAGTCAACCTTTAGCATTGCGCTTCCAATTGGTATTTCCTTCTTCTCTTTCCAGCTGATGTCATATATTTTTGATGTTTACTATGGCAGCGCAAAGGCACAGCACAGTGTTTTCTCGCTTGGCCTTTATATTTCTCTGTTTCCACAGCTGATTGCTGGTCCAATTGTTCGCTATAGTGATATTGAGGATCAGATTGATGGACGAACAGACAGCTGGAACAATTTGTTTGAAGGTGCAAACCGTTTTATCTGGGGCCTGGCAAAAAAAGTACTGCTTGCAGATTATCTTGCGGTTATTGCGGATAAGTCTTTTGCGACCATTGCGGACCAGTCCGTGTTAATGGCATGGCTTGGTGCAGTTGCTTACACCCTTCAGATTTACTTTGATTTTTCTGGTTATTCTGATATGGCAATTGGTCTGGGAAGAATCTTTGGATTCCACTTTATGGAAAACTTTAACTATCCATATATCTCAAAAAGTGTCACAGAATTCTGGAGAAGATGGCATATTTCTTTAAGCTCATGGTTTAGAGATTATGTATATATTCCATTAGGCGGAAACCGTTGCTCTAAGGCAAAATGGATTCGCAATATGTTTATTGTATGGGCATTGACCGGAATCTGGCATGGAGCAAACTGGACCTTCTTGATCTGGGGACTGCTTTATTTTGTATTCCTGCTCGTGGAAAAACTGACTGGAATTGATCAAAAATTAGGCTGGTTTTCGTATATCACTACTGGTGTGATTGTCATTTTGTGCTGGGTAGTATTCCGCGCGGAAAGCCTCACAGATGCAATAGCATACTGGGGTAATATGTTTGGAATTAGCAGTACAAAGGGCTTCTATAACATTGATTTTGTTTCATTTGGCAAGGCTTCCCTTCCAGTTTTTATTTTTGCTGTGATTGGTATGACTCCTGCAGTGAAAAAACTGTTTGAATTTTTGAGTAAAAAGAAGCTTGGCTGGATTTACAGTATCTACACAGTGTTCCTTTTTGCGCTTTCTGTAATCCACATTGTTGCTTCCACCTACAGTCCGTTTATCTATTTTAATTTTTAGGAGTTATGGAGATGAAAAAAGAGCAAACCATAGGGGCAAAAATCTGCCTCATCATCATACTTCTTTTTTTCCTTACCATTGTGGTAAGAACCTTTACCTTGCATGTTCTTGTCTTGCGTATGGGTATGAATAATAAGGCAATCAGCATGATCATGTATGGCTTCGATTACATGAATTATCAGCCGAGTACTGTGACAGATACTCCCGCTACTCCAGTACCATCTTATTGGGCTGTGCTTTATCCATTTGAGGAGCCAGATCCAGAGCCGGAAGTAGTGGAAGAGTCCTGGATTAAGACACACTATGTGAATCGCGTGCTTGAGATTGAAAATACATTAAATCTTTGTTCGTCAGAACAGTTGCCAGGCTATAACAATATGGTGGTTAAGTATGACCAGTATCAGGAACTTATCAACTGGGATGCAAAATATCTGGTTGATACAGATATTGTTATTATGAATATGGATAATGGCTATTTGACATTTTTGGAGAAAAAAATGTCAGAGGAAGTCATCAATGAAAATGCAGATTCGGTGGCAAAGTTCAGTGCTTTTGTTGAGGATCAGGGGATTGATTTTTACTACATCAATGCTGGTTCAAAAGTTGATCCAGACGATAAACAGTTAAGTGATATTGCACGATTGAATGAGTTTACCAATGAAAACGGAGATGAACTGCTTGCAGCACTTAAAAAGAGAGGCGTCACCACCTATGATTTTCGTGATATGATGAAGGAGGATGGTCTTGATTGGTACGATTGCTACTATAGAACTGACCATCATTGGAACACTCGAATGGGTTTATGGAGTGCAAAAAAAATAGCGGAAATTCTAAATAAAAACAGTGGATTTGAATATGATTTGGAGCTGTTTTCTGAGAAGAATTACAATTTTGAAACATATAAGGATTTCTGGTATGGAGGACAGGCGGTAAGTAAGCAGTTAGAAGACTGTGAAAAAGAAGATTTTGAACTGATTACGCCAAAGTTTGATACCTATTTTTATCTCAGTATTCCATCTATTTCTTATGAGCAGTATGGAAAATATGATGAAACTCTTTTGAATATGGATTTGCTTGAAGCGGTAAAAGGATATTCGGATGAGGATTTCTTAAGCAGACCTGGTCCATACTATATTGCCCGTACAGGAAATTACGCGTTAAGCACAATCAAGAATGGCCTTGTGACAACTAATCAGGACAAGAAAGTGTTGATTATTGGAGATTCTTTTGGCTGGTTTACCAATACCTATTTGGCGTGTGGAACGGCTTCCATTGATATTATTTATGCGGCAGGATTTACAGGATCGATTCGTGAATACGTCAGACAGACCCAGCCAGATGTGGTTATTATGATGTACTGCGAGAAAAATATTTATCCAATCGAATGGAACAATCATGAGACATCGTTTGACTTGAGATAAAGCATGAATATGTGATAAAAAGCACCGATTTTGGGAATGTGGTGACCCCAAAAAGTTAGACTTTTTAAGCGTAGCAGTTTTGGCTGCTACGCTATTTTTATGCAGCCAAGAGACTAAGCCTATATTGGACAGGACTTAGCCATCCTAGTTTCTCTTTAATTCTTTGTTCATTGTA
>JAZUGV010000092.1:0-50197 GCA_045641385.1 Agathobacter sp.
AGATTGTCGAAAAGGTTCTTTCGCAGGTGGATGATGAAGAGTTTAAAGCCATTGCAATCAATGTTGCGCATTATCATCACGAGAAGTGGAATGGAAGCGGGTATCCAGAGAAACTCGCTGGGGAACAGATTCCTTTTGAAGCAAGGGTTATGGCTTTGGCAGATGTGTTTGATGCTCTTGTCAGCAAACGTTGCTACAAAGAGAGCTTTGACTATGATAAGGCGTTTGACATCATAAAGGATTCCTTAGGCTCACATTTTGATCCAGAGTTAGGGGCGTTATTTATGGAGTGTCGCCCGGAGTTAGAAACGTTATACAACAGTTATGAAACTTCTTAAAAAAGAAGCTGAGTGGGCAACCGCTCAGCTTCTTTTGGTTATGGCAGAGGCGCCATTATCGCTTGATTATTTGATAACAATAATATATCATTTACCTTGTATTTTTATGCTTAAATTTATGCATAAAAAGGGAAATAGAATAGAATTAATATCTTTTCGTAATAGATCATTATAAGAACGGAGGTTTTCGTATATATGAAAATAATTGTTGTCGGATTAGGCTCTATGGGCAGAAGAAGAGTTCGCCTGTTAAAGCATATTTCAGATGAATTTGAGATTGTCGGAGTTGATGGAAGAGAGGACCGCAGAAAGCAGGCCGAGGATGAATTATCCATTGAAACCTGTGGTGATTTGGAGAAGGCATTATCTGAAAAAAATCCAGATTGTGCGGTGATTTCTACCTCACCTTTGTCTCACGCTGATATCATAGAGACCTGTTTGAATTACAATTGCCACGTATTTACTGAGTTAAACCTTAGAAATACAAAATATGAATCAAACATGAAGCTTGCAGAGGAAAAGGGAAAAGTTTTATTCTTATCCTCTACCTTTTTATATCGCAATGAAATTAAGTGGTTAAAAAATCGTATCAACGAGAGCAAGGGATGCGTGAACTATAATTATCATATTGGACAGTATCTTCCAGATTGGCATCCATGGGAATCTTTCCAGAACTATTTTGTTGGCGATAAGAGAACCAATGGCTGTAGAGAAATCTTTGCGATAGAATTTCCATGGATTTTAGATGTCTTTGGAGAGATAGAGTCTTATGAGGTTCTTTCAAGCAAGAATACAGATCTTCCAATTGATTATAATGACAATTATCTTCTTCTTATCAAACATAAAAATGGCAACAAAGGCGTTTTGGCGGTGGATGTTGTTTCGCGAAAAGCCGTGCGAAATTTGGAAGTATATAGCGAAGATGTTTATGTAACCTGGGATGGCAGCCCTGAAGGAATGAGGGACTATGATTACAACCAGAAAGAGAATGTAAAGATCGACCTGTACGAGAACATTTACCAGGAAGAAAAGTATGCATCATTTGTAATCGAAAACGCTTATCAAAATGAGTTAGAGACGTTCCTTGGCCTTGTAAAGGGAGAGGGAATGCCACAGTATACCTTTGAAGATGATTTGAAGGTGCTTGAAATGATTGACAAAATCGAAGGAGATGTTGAATAGTGAAGGTCTGTTTTGTAGGCATCGGCTCGATTGCAAAAAGGCATATTAAAAATTTGACCGCGGTATGTGAGGAACAGGGAATTGAGCTTAGCATAGATGCTTTGAGGCGAAGCGGCTCAAGGGGAGTTGACTTGCCGGAAGGGATTTGCAATATATATACCAGTGCGGAGGCTTTGCCAAAGGATTATGATGTCATCTTTTTGACAAATCCTACGGAATACCATGCGGATATGCTGATTCAGCTGCATGATCATGCACGCCACTTTTTTATTGAAAAGCCGATTACATCATTGGGAACGCTTGAAAAGTTGGACGGATTTTCGTTCCGAGAGGACAGCGTATATTATGTAGCCTGTCCTATGCGCTACACAAATGTGATTAAGTATCTCAAAGAAAATATAGATACAAGCAAGGTGTTGTCTGTTCGCAGTATTTCGTCAAGCTATTTGCCGGATTGGAGACCTGGAACGGATTATCGAGAGACCTATAGCGCTCACGCAGATTTGGGAGGCGGTGTTGACATCGATCTGATTCATGAGTGGGACTATTTGAATTACCTGTTTGGAATGCCTACTGAAGTGAAGCATTTTATTGGAAAAGTATCAAATCTTGAGATTGATAGTGCTGACTACGCAATTTATATTGCTACCTTTGAAAATCGAATGATTTGTGAGCTGCATCTCGACTACTTTGGCAGAAAAAATGTGCGTACCGTAGAACTTTATATGGATGACGATACCATAGTTGGTGATTTGATTGCAGGAAATGTGAAATGCCTAAAATCTGGAAAAGAAGTAGATTTGTCTGGAGATAGAGATACCTGGCAAAAGCGAGAATTGCTGTATTTCATGGATATGATTACGAATGAAAAAAAGCCACAGAATGATGTGAAAAATGCAATCAAGGTGCTAAGATTAACACAGGGAATGGTCTAAAGGAGGAGTACAAATGTTAATTCTTTTTACAATTTGTGGACGCGCTGGTTCAAAGGGAATCAAAAACAAAAATATACGAGATTTTGTGGGAAATCCATTGCCATATTATACATTGTCGGCAATTGATTTATATTTAAAAAAGCATCCAGAAACAGACTGCGATATTGTAATTAACTCAGACAGTGATACATTATTGCAGCTGCTTAATGATAACAAGATGCGCAAGGTGGAGCTTATTAAGCGTGATGCTTCTCTGGCAGGAGATACGGTAGGAAAAGTTGCTGTAATAAGAAACTGCCTGGAGGAGATGGAAGCAAGAACCAAAAAGAAATACGACCTTGTTGTTGATTTGGATATCACTTCTCCATTGAGAAGAGTGTGTGACTTGGAAAATCTGATTTCTGTTCAGATGGAGAAAAAGCCAGATGTTACTACATCGGTTGCTCCTGCAAGAAGAAATCCATATTTTAACCAGGTAAAGCAGACTGAGCGCGGAGTTAAAATTGTGATCGATTCAGATTTTATCGCGAGACAGCAGGCTCCAGAAGTATATGATATGAATGCTTCTTTATATGCATATTCGCCAGATTATCTTCGTACTGCGCGAAGTGTTATGGAGGGCTATAGCGAGATTATCGAAATGTACGATACTGCTGTATTGGATTTAGATCATGAAAATGATTTTGAATTAATGGAAGTCATTGCTGATTATCTCTACAAAAAGAATGAGGAATTTTCAGAAATCAAAGAAAATATTGAAGCGAATCGTTAATACAAGGGCCTGTAGGCGAAATTGTGATGCCTACAGGCCTTTGATTTAGTGAGTGTAGAGTATGTATTTGTGGATTATAGCGACAGCAGTTGCTTTTTTTGTAAAAGGTGTATGTGGATTTGCCAATGCCCTGGTGTTTTCGTCCATTCTGAGTTTTGGAACGGACAATGTCAATATATCTCCCGTGGGACTTCTTTTAGATTATCCGGCGAATCTTATTATGACCATAAAGGAGAGAAAGCATATCCAGTGGAAGTTGTGTCTTCCGATTGCAGGGATTGTATTAGTCGGCTGTATTCCAGGAATGTTTTTCCTGAAGAATATCAATGCCGCCTATGTTAAAAAGGGGTTTGGAATCGTG
Source organism: Agathobacter sp. (assembly GCA_045641385.1). Classification (GTDB taxonomy): domain Bacteria; phylum Bacillota; class Clostridia; order Lachnospirales; family Lachnospiraceae; genus Roseburia. The sequence continues at coordinate 3,589 of JAZUGV010000092.1, forward strand.
ATTGCTGTGATTGCAATCAGTATGCTGATCCGTGAATTGACAGGAAAAGAGGGAAAGCAGTCGAAGGTGCTGCTTTTTGTAATTGGATTGGCCTCTGGCGTATTATGCGGACTATATGGGATTGGAATTTTACTGGCTACTTATATGAGCAGAGTCACGAAAGATACCCATGTCTTTAAGGCGAATCTATGCATTGTATTTTTAATTGAAAATACGTTTCGAATAATCAGCTATAGTATCATGCATATTATTACCTTAGAGTCGCTTAAACATGCAGCGATTCTTCTGCCGGTTGAACTGGTGGCGATTGGCCTTGGAATGGTATGCAGCAAATTTTTAAATGAAAAAATTGTAAAGCGAATTGTGATTGTAATGCTCATTATCTCGGGAATTGCGCTTGGAATAATGTAATAAAGATAAATTGATATTGAGGGGTATTCATGGAGAAAAGAAAAATTTTAAGCAACAAAATTTATTTGTATCTCACGGAGTTTTTTGCGGGTATGTCGCTCATGGCAGTTGAGCTGGGTGCAAGCCGTCTGCTGGCTCCATATTTTAGCTCATCGCAAATTGTTTGGACCATCATTATCGGAACGATTATGATTGCGATGGCACTTGGGAATATTTATGGCGGCCGTAGCGCAGACAAGAATCCAAATCCAGACAGACTCTATCGAAGAATTATTATCGCAGCAATCTGGATTGGTTTGATACCAGTCTTGGGGAAATATATCATTATTGGTATTTCCGCGGTGATGATCTTTTCTGTAAACAGTAATTTCTTAATTTGGGCTGCATTTGCAGCGTGTATGATTATTTTTGTGTTTCCATTGTTCCTTTTGGGAACGGTCACTCCGTCTTTGGTAAAATACACCGTAGATGATTTGGAGGACAGTGGAAAGACCGTAGGAATGCTCAATGCCTCCAACACGATAGGAAGTATTATCGGAACCTTCCTTCCAACCTTTGTGACGATTCCGACAGTAGGAACTTCTATTACATTCCTTATTTTCGCCTCTATTCTGATGATTCTTTCCATCATATATTTTGTCAGCGGGAAAGCGAAAAGTGTGAGTGCAATCGTAGGAGTCATTGTATTAGTGATTGCCTGGATTTTTGGTCGTTCTGACAGCTTTGCCTTTTGGGAAAAAGGACTGACCTATGAAGGCGAATCCGTATATAATTATCTGCAGGTTTACGAGGATGAAGACGAGGTCCTTCTTTCCACAAATGTATTGTTTGGAGTACAGTCTGTCTATGAGAAATCAGATCACCTGACAGGTATGTACTACGACTATGCGATGGCTGCACCAATGATGGCACAGGTCAATGAAAAAGAAGAATTAAATATTCTGATTTTGGGAATGGGAACAGGAACCTTTGCGACTCAGTGTGAAAGATATTTCGGGAAAGATACGACTGTGAATATCGAGGGCGTGGAGATTGATGAAGACATTACAGAACTTGCACATGAGTTTTTTCATCTTTCGGACGAAATTCCAGTGCATACCTACGATGGCAGAGCCTTTTTGAACGCAATTGATAAAACCTATGATGTCATCATGGTGGATGCTTATCAGGATATCACCATTCCATTTCAGATGTCTTCGGTAGAATTTTTTACGCTGGTGAAGGAACATCTGACCGAGGATGGTGTGATGGTCGTGAACATGAATATGCGAGGCGAGGAAGAGGGAAATATCAATCAGTATCTTGCAGATACCATTTGTAAAAGCTTTTCCGAGGTTTACACAATTGATGTGAGACATTCCACAAACAGAGAACTGTTTGCTTCAAACAATCCAAAGATGCTGACCAATTTGCAGAATAATGTGCGTATGGAAAATGATTCTGACCTGGTTGCTTTTATGAACGCAAACCAAAAGGAACTGACTCCATACGAACCAACGGGATATGTGATGACGGATGATAAGGCTCCGGTAGAGCTTCTTGGAATGCGTGTGATTGACAGTATGATTGCTGACGAGGTGGCCTATTATAAAGAAATTTATAAAGAAGGTGGAATGAAAGGACTGTTGAACGAATTGAATTAGTCTTAAATTTGTAGGAATTTTGTGATAAAATAAATGTATTAATTTGTGTTAAGGAGGATATTAAAATGGCAAAATGGGTATGTTCAGTATGTGGATATGTACATGAAGGAGATGAACCACCAGTAGAGTGTCCAACCTGTCATGTGAGCGCAGATAACTTTAAAAAAGTTGAGGGTGAAATTGAACTTGCTGCTGAGCACAAGTTCGGTGTTTATGCGGAAGCGGTTAAGAATAACAGCGCAATCAGTGAAGAGGATAAGAAGTTTATCCGCGATCAGCTGATGGCAAACTTTAACGGAGAGTGTTCAGAGGTTGGTATGTATCTTTGCATGGCAAGAGTGGCTCATCGCGAAGGATATCCTGAAATTGGTTTATACTGGGAAAAGGCTGCTTATGAAGAAGCAGAGCATGCAGCAAAGTTTGCAGAGTTACTTGGATCTGAATTAGAGCCAAAGATGACAGCAACTACCAAAAACAATCTGGCTTGGAGAGTTGACTGCGAATATGGCGCAACTGCAGGAAAGGTTGATCTTGCAAACTGCGCAAAGAAGAATGGCCTTGATGCGATTGCGGATACTGTCTATGAGATGGCTCGCGATGAGGCAAGACATGGCAAAGCGCTTGAAGGTATGTTGAAGAGATACTTCGACAAATAATCTATTCTGAAAATATAAGCAAGGGAAAAGGTGACAAAATGAAGGTTTTAGGAATTTCAATGGGACGCAAGAATGAGCGTTGTGACATTTATTGTAAACAGGCGCTTATGGCAGCTGAAGCTTGTGGAGCAGAGGTTGAATTTGTTAATACCATTAATATGAACATTGGACATTGCCGCGGATGTGGCGCTTGTAATAATGCCCCTGATGGAATTATCAAGTGTATTTTTAAGGATGATTACCAGGATTTAGAGGAAAAGATTTTAGACGCTGATGGAATTATCATCGTTGCGCCTGTCTATTCAGTTGGTATCAGTGGTCAGTTAAAGAACATTACAGACCGTTTTGGCGCGGCACATGATCGTGCTTCTATGCTCGACGAGCAGGAGAAGCGTAAGGCAGAAGGCAAGCCTCTTCTCGATGCTAGATATTTTAAAGACCGCTATGTGAGCTATATTTCGGTTGGTGGAGCTTGGACTCCTGACTGGACATCACTTGGCCTTCCAATGATGCAGCTGTTTGGATGCTCGCAGAACATGAAGGTTGTTGGTCAGATCAATGCAAATGATCAGGGACGTAAGACCAGCCCATTCCTTGATGAGCCAATGATGAAGGATGTCACCGCATTGGGTGAAAACCTTGTTAAGAATATTGGTCTTCCATATGAGGAGACTACCTGGTTTGGAGAGGAAGGTATCTGTCCAGCCTGCCATTTAAACATGTTTACTTTTGATGGTGGAAACAAGGTTACCTGTCCAGTATGTGGATGCCATGGAGAGCTTTCTATGGTGGACGGAGAGGCAAAGATTACCATCTCTGCTGCAGAGGCTGCACGTGCTCGTTATACCGTAGCCGGATTATCAGAGCATCATGCTGAAATTGGAGAGATGATGAAGATTTGTATTCCAAAGCTTATGGAAAACAAAGAGTTTCTTGATGAGAAGAAGAAGGAATATGCAGCTTATAAGCCAAGCTGGAAATAATGCTTTATGAAAAAAGTTATGATTGTCGATGCACAGGGCGGTGGAATTGGAAAACAGCTCATTGCCCTGATTGCAGATAAAAAGCTTGATATTGAAATTTTGGCTGTTGGTGCAAATGAGGCAGCAACTGCTCAGATGCTTAAGGCTGGAGCGAATCATGCTGCGACTGGGGAAAATCCTGTCGTGGTAGGAGCAAGAACCGCGGATGTCATCATGGGACCAATTGGAATTACGATTGCAGATTCCATGTATGGAGAAATCACTCCTAAAATGGCTCAGGCAATAGGACAGTCTTTCGCCTGTAAGATTTTAATTCCAATCAATCACTGTGAGAACTATGTAGTAGGCGTTGCAAATTTGAATGTAAGGGATTTACTAAAGGAAGCCGTGGAGCATTTGGAATCAATTCTTGACGCATAGAGCGTTCGTTGTTATGATATCTTTTGGCAGGAAGCCATACGCATTGCAGGAAGCAATGTTATGCATATGAAATGCATGGATTATTGGTGTTTTATTTTGTGTTATAAAAAACAGTTTTATTTTATACGCATATTATGAAGGTATGCATTTTCTCGGAAGAGAAATGCATACTTTTTTTAGTGTATAGGAAATTGCTCCAATTTCCTATACACTAAAAAGGCTCCGCGAGGATGCGCACGCTTTTGCAGATGAAAAATGTCGCATAGGCGACGCAAAAGCGGCGCGAGAGTTTCGCAAGCGAAACACTATTTTTATTGTTATGGCAAGGGAGGATATTATTATGCATATGGCAGATGCGCTGGTAGTACCAGCAGTGGCAGGGACTATGTATGTTGCGAGTGCGGCAGCAGCTGGATACTCAGGACATAGACTTCACCTGGAGAATGATAATAAAAAAATACCTGTTATGGGTGTTATGGGGGCGTTCGTATTTGCTGCACAGATGATTAACTTTACAATTCCAGGGACGGGTTCTTCAGGACATCTTTGCGGTGGAATGTTACTCTCTGCAATTTTGGGACCGTTTGCGGGATTCTTATCTATGATAGGAGTTTTATTGATACAGTGTTTACTTTTTGCAGATGGTGGAATATTGGCATTAGGATGTAATATATGGAATATGGCTTTTTACGGATGCTTTTTAGGAGCACTACTCATTTGGAGGCCGATTGTAAAGAATGGAATCAATAAGCGTAAAATCTTTTTGGCATCCATTTTGGGATGTGTCTTATCGCTTCAGCTGGGAGCATTTTCGGTTGTTCTTGAGACATTAATTTCAGGAATATCCGAACTGCCATTTCAGGTTTTCCTTTTGGCGATGCAGCCTATTCATCTTGCAATTGGTTTGGTAGAGGGCCTGATTACTGCGGTGGTACTTAGCTTTGTTTACGAGACCCGCCCTGAGCTTTTGTGGGGAGTAGATGCGACTGTAAGGGAAAAGAAACTTTCAAACGGCGCATTCCTTGGAATATTGGGCGGAGTAGCTGTCTTGGTGGCCGGCGTGTTAAGTCTGTTTGCTTCATCGCTTCCAGATGGACTCGAATGGTCTATTGAAAGATTGACGGGATCAACGGAGCTTGAGGCCGGAGGAGGAATTTATGATACGCTTGCAAGGGCACAGGAAAAGATGGCGATTCTTCCGGATTATGCCTTCAGAGGCTCTGAAGCAGCAAGCGGAACAAGTGTTTCTGGCATTGTTGGAACAGTGATTGTGTTGGCGCTCCTGATAGTAATCGGGGTGATTTTTAAGGCAACCAGAAAACGTACAGATCAGTCGGAGGAATAAATCGGGTGGCGAATCGTATTGGAAAAGCAATGCGCGAGATTAAGACCATCGATAGTTTGGCAAATAAAGACCAGTGGGTGAATCGCATTCATCCACTGGTAAAATTATTTATTACTATTTTTTATATCATACTGGTTGTTTCTTTTCACAAGTATAATCTGGAGGGACTCATTGGGATGTTTTTTTATCCTATTGTGATGTTTTTTATAACAGATTTGAGTGTGAAGGACAGCCTCTATCGATTGAGAATCGTATTGCCATTAGTATGTATCGTTGGAATTTTTAATCCGGCATTTGATCGTCAGATAATTGCATATTGGGGAAGTTTCGCTGTCACAGGTGGATTCATTTCCATGCTTACCTTGATGATGAAGGGAGTGTTAACAGTCTTGGCCTCTTATCTTTTAGTGGCAACCACAAGTATTGATAAACTCTGTCATGCTCTTCGAATGATTCATGTGCCAAGATGGCTGGTGACGCAGCTGCTTTTGATATACAGATATATCTCTGTGCTTTTAGAGGAGGCAAACAAAATCACACAGGCCTATGCCTTGCGTGCGCCAGGACAAAAAGGAGTAGCGTTTAAGGTGTGGGGCTCCCTGCTTGGCCAACTGTTGATTCGCACCGTGGACCGCGCGAGTGAAATTTATGAGAGTATGTGTCTACGTGGTTTCACTGGAGAATTTAAAAGTACACAAAAAATTCGTTTTCGTTTGGGAGATGCGGCATATCTTATAATCTGGAGTGCGATAAATCTGGCTTTTTTCCTTTGGCCAGTATTGTCGCTGCTTTCAGGCTTGCTTTTGTAGACATGCATATAAAGATAGGATTTGATTATGAGTCACATACATATAGATGTTGAACAGTTAAAATTTGAGTACGAGAAAAATCATCCAGTGATTAAAGGGGTATCGTTTCATGCTCGTGAGAAGGATGCAATTGGACTGATTGGAGCAAATGGTGCGGGAAAATCAACGTTGCTGAAGCTGATGGTTGGTCTGGACCTTGGTTTTGATGGGACGATTCGGGTGGAAGAAATCCCGCTGGGAAAAGAAACATTGGCAAAGGTTCGCGAAAAAATAGGATTTGTTTTTCAGGATAGTGATAGCCAACTGTTTATGACGACAGTAAGAGAGGATATTGCATTTGCCCCGACGAATTATGGCTTTCCAAAGGAAGAAGTGGAGCGCCGCGTGAATCAGGCTGTTGCAGCAGTTCACATAGAGCATTTGCTGGATAAAAAGATTTTTGCTCTGTCTGGTGGAGAAAAGAAGCTCGTATCGATAGCAACTGTACTTTCTATGCACCCAGATGTGCTTTTATTAGATGAGCCATCGGCGGCGCTTGATCCAAAAAATCGACGTAATTTGATTCGGGTATTAAATGAAATTGATCACCTTAAAATTGTTTCCTCTCATGATTTAGATTTTATCCGTGAAACCTGCAATCGCATTGTTCTAATGTCGGATGGGCAGATTGTAGCGGATGGAAGTTGTGAGGAAATCTTGACAAATAAAGAGCTTTTAGAGGCAAATAATCTTGAGTTGCCTTTGTCCATGCAATAATCAAAGTTATTTGCTTGAAATGACCTAACAAAAATGGTACCATAGGACTACATACACACCGCGAGTTTGTGTATGTGTTTCACAGAATGATTGGCACTATATTATTGGAGGTTATTTTTATGAAAACAAAGTTTGGGGTGCGTACAAAACTTCAAGTGTTTATTCTGCCAACCGTGGTGATTTCGCTTTTTGTGGTTGTGTTGGTTTCTTACTTCACATCGAAGGGGATTATTCGAACAAAGACAGAAAAGCTGATTGATGCACAGGCTGAAAGCAGTGCGAATGCGATTGAAACCAGTATGGCAGCTGATCTTGCGGTATTGGATAATCTGACAGACACCATGCTCAACATGAATTTTACAGATGAGCAGTATATGGAATATGGATTGTATTATCTGGATACCTATGAAAACTTCCCAAATGGTTTGTATATGGTTTCGGATAGTGGAGAATATTTAGATCCGTCTGGCTATGAGATGGAGGGGGATCCTAGAGATGGCAACTGGTATCGAGAGGGAGTGAATCATCCTGACAAATTTCAGTTTGGTGAGCCATATTTGGATAATATGACAAAAGCGTATGTTGTAACTGCTTCTCGCTATATTCAGAACTTTAATGGACGAGGGGTTGTTCTTTCTGCAGACATTGATCTTTCAACGATGGCAAATATTGTGTCAGCGCTCGAGGTTGAAGGAAATGGAGAAGCATTCATTGTCCATGGAGGCGATGGAACGATTCTTGCGCATAATGATGATGCGATGATTGGACAGAATGTTGCCGACATTGAGGATGCATACTATGCTGCCGTCTTTGAGAAGATTACGACTGGACAAATGGAGAACGAGTCAATTTCTTCATTGCAGGGACTTTGCATGACAAGTATTGAGCCAATCGAGGGAACTGAATGGTTTGTTGTTACACGAGCGCTTGATAAGAAAATATTTGTTGATATGTATCGCCTCGCGGTTATACTCGCGGTGATTGGAGTACTTGCTGTCGTTGCGGTAGGTCTTGTAGTGCTTGTTATTGTAAATAAAATTACGAAACCAATTAAGAGCCTGACAAATAGTATCGTTGATGTTACAAACGGAGATTTTACTACCAAGGTTGAAGTAACTGGCAAGGATGAAATTTCTGTGATGGCCAGATGTATGAGCGAGTTCCTCGAGGTTATGAGAACTACACTTGGAACCATTGTGAATATCTCAGATCAGATTGACTCTCAGGCAGCGGTGTCAAACCAGATTTCCGGAGAATTACATGATTCAGCAGGAGAGCAGTCAAATGCCATGGAGCAGCTTCGTGATAACTTGCAGGAGCTGGTTGAGTCTATCACAGTAATCGCAGAAAATGCGACTACTTTGGCAACCGTTGTTGCAGAGACAAACGATGAAGGTGACGAAGCATTAGTTTATGTACAGCAGACGATGAAGGAAGCCGACGGCGGCCGCAAGAGTATGGATTCTGTCAATGAGTCCATGATCGAGATGCAGTCTGGCATGGAGGAACTTGAGGTTTCTATCACTGATGTTGGAGAAGCGGCAGTCAAGATTAATGAGATTACCGATACTATTCGAAGTATAGCGGATGAAACAAACCTGCTTGCGTTAAATGCTTCCATCGAGGCAGCAAGAGCGGGTGAGGCAGGCAAGGGATTTGCGGTTGTAGCTACAGAAATCGGAAAGCTGGCAGATACTTCTGGACATGCTGCAGAAGAAATTTCTCAGCTGATCGGTGATGTTACACAACAGATCGAAGTTACTGTAAAGCAGTCCCATCATTCTATGGATCAGATTCGAAGCAGTGCGGAGATGGTTGGAGAAGCTTCAGAGCAGTTTAATTCCATCTTTGAAAGTATTGAGCATACCAATGAAATTATTAAGAGTATGATTGAAAAGATTGCTAACGTAAATGATGTTGCAACAAATATGGCTGCGATCACAGAGGAGCAGTCTGCATCAGCTGAAGAAATTGAAGCAACTGCTACTAATATGCAGGAGCTTGCATCTAGTGTTACCGATAACAGCGCAACCGTTAAGAATGATTCAGATGTTCTTGCGGGAACCGCGGACAATTTAAAGACAGAAATTTCAAGATTTACAATTTCTTAGTACATGCAAGGTTGTGTTTAGTGAAAAAGCAATAAGATTGAAAAGGAGCCCTGAATGAAAGGACTCCTTTTTACTGTATAGGAAATTGCTCCAATTTCCTATACAGCAAAAAGGCTCTGTGAGGATGCGCACGCTTTTGCAGATGAAAAATGTCGCATGGGCGACGCAAAAGCGGCGCGAGAGTTTCGCAAGCGAAACTCTATTTTTATATAATACCGTCATTTTTTTCTTCCAGTACGCGGATTCCATTGTAGAACAGCTCGCAAACAGGTGTAGGAACATTTAATTCTTTTCCCATTTTGATCACCTGGCCGGCGAACATGTCAACCTCCGTGTGCTTCTTGCCTTCCAAATCCTGCAGAGTTGAAGGCTTGTTTGGGTATGGGATGTTTTTGACATTGATGTTTTGCGCATCGATATCTTTTTGGGAAAGACTGATTCCCTTTTTCTGAGCGATGTTTAAGACTTCCTGCATCGCAGCAATGCGAATGTTGTTGGCATGGTCGCTGGATTGGAATGCGCCAAAAGGTACACCAAGCAATCCGCAGGTCATATTTTCACCAATATTACACATATACTTAAACCAGATTCCGCGTACCATATCCTCGTCAATTTCGTATGGAATGGCTGCTTTATCAAAAATTTCTTTTACGAAATTCACACGGTCACTGTAGTGGCTGCTGTCATTGGTTTTCTCGCCAAAGTGGACGAGACCGCCGTTGGGGTTAAAGTCGGCAACGCCATCCTTCATAACAATGGAGATGCGCATGTAGGAATAGAGTACATGTTCCTTCCCGTATGCCAAAATGGTCTCATCTTCGCTGTCGACACCATTTAAGACAGGAAGAATGATTGTGTTTTCTCCAACCTGATTTTTGATGTCTAAAAGTGCATCGCCTAAAGAGTAGCCTTTCACGGCTATAATAATTAAATCTGCAGGGTCATTTTCAGTATCGGGTGAGATTACCGGGAATTTATAATTGACTCCGTTGACCGTGATTCCATTCTTTTCCAATCGTTCTTTTCTTTTGCCGCCGGCTATGATGCGAAAGTTATTGCCAAAGGCATCGGACAGACGTGGCGCAAAGAAGGCGCCCATTGCACCAAGACCGATAAGGCTGATCTTTGTTGATTTCATAGAGAACTCCCATAAATATGCATATGATTCATCAGATAATTTGCCTGTTTAAAGTGTTACTGTATTACATTATATAGTTTTACTATAAAAATACAAGAAATGTCACTACCTTGTTGGTATGTGACCAATTCTGTGATAGAATATACTAGTGTTTTTATAGGCTAAAATAGAGTGGAACAAATCATGAAGAAAAAATACTGGTTTGACAATATATATATTCTTGTGCTTTTACTCATTATGCTTTTGTGGATCGCAAGCGTCGTAGAAAGCCTTCATCTGTTTTACCAGGGCGATAGGGCTGACCAAAGAGTGCTGGAGCCGACAGAGAGAGTAGAACAGGCGGATGGCAGTGTTGTTTATCGTTTTAGTGGGATTCGCTGGCATGATCCAGATTCCTCGCTTATGTTTTATAGTAACCATCAGGAGGTTACTTTATATTGTGATGCAAAGGAAGTTTTTTCCAGAAAGAAATTGGATTCTATCTATGGTCACACAACAGGGTCATCCTGGAACGTGGTAACAATACCAAATTATACTCAAAATATTACAGTTAAGTTTCAGCCTGTTTATAAGCAGGTAACAAATGTCGACGTTGAATTTTACAAGGGCGACGGAAGTAGGATGCTGATTCATAAAATGCAAAGTGGAATCATCAACACAGTGATTTGTCTCATTATTGTGGCAATTGGGATCTGTCTGGTGGTTTACTGGGCAAGTGTCATGAGCCGAGGCTCTCATTTGCCAGAACTGTTTTATTTGGGTGTGCTTTCCTTTTTGCTTGGATTATGGTCCTTTATCGAGACCGATATGGCACAGATTTTGATCCAGAATCGCACTATGGGTACCTTTATAGGCTTTAGCTGCATTATGCTGGCTGGGCCAGCAGCAATCCTTTTTGCTAAATATTTCTTTAAGACCGTCGACAAATATTTTTATAAGATTTTTGCGGGGTATGGAATACTCATCGCTTTTGTGCTCACCCTGCTGCAGGCGCTGGATGTTCTTGATTACAGAGAGGTTGCGCCAGTGATTCAGGCAGTGATTGTGCTTGGAGTTATCTATTGGTTTTATGCACTTGCGTCCTGTTGCCGTCGAGTGGTCGAACGTCGAAAAGCGATAGTAAATCTGTTTGGTACCGTTGTGTTAATTGGTTCTATTGTGATTGATTTATTTAGCTATTATTCGGACCGCTCGAGCGCAAACCGTTCTGGAAAAATTGGATTTCTGTTGTATGTTTTGATTTTAGGAATTGAGACTGCGCGCCATACCAAGATTTCTTTGGCGGAACAAAGACAGTTTGAGTTGTATCGTCAGCTTGCAACCACAGATGTGCTCACAGGCTGTTATAATCGCAATGCCTTTTCTGAGGATCTTAAGAACATTGACAAGCCGGAAGGCATTGTTGTAGTTGCCTTTGACTTAAACAATCTTAAGCTGTGTAATGATAGTCATGGCCATGCCATGGGCGATGAATATCTGATGAGAACTGCAAGACTGCTTCGTAATTTGTTTGGCAAGTATGGAAAAATCTACCGAACAGGTGGAGATGAGTTTATTGCAATCTTAAAGGATAGGACAGAAAAAGAAGTCAGATTTCTCATTGATAAAATGGGAGTGGAAAGTCAGTATCTGATGGAGGGTGATGTGCAGAGAGAGTTTGTCTGTGCCTGTGGAATGGCGGCTTTTGATTCGACTTTGGACAAAAATCTTTCAAGCACTCTGATACGAGCAGATGCGAGCATGTACAAAAACAAAAAGGAATTAAAGGAAACAATCGCGGTTGAATAAGCTGGAAGAATATTATAACAAATTCAATGAGGATAAGCGTTTAAACTCGCGTCATGGACAGGTGGAGTTTTTGGTGACGATGAAGTATCTTCATCAGATTTTAGAAGAAAAGGAATCCCAAATTGCAACAGCAGAGGGAAAATCTTTGGAAGAAGTCCGAAGCAAGATTTCTATTTTGGATGTCGGAGCAGGAACGGGACGATACGCAATTCCTCTTTCAAATGAGGGCTATGATGTGACTGCTGTTGAGCCAGTGCATCATAATCTTGGTCGAATGAAACAGAATGGTCCCCTGGTAAAGGCATATGAGGGAAGAGCTGAAAAGCTGAAACGTTTTTCAGATAACTCTTTCGATGTCGTTCTTTTGTTTGGACCGCTCTATCATCTGAAGGAAGAAGAGCAGCGTCAGGCTGCCATTTCAGAAGCAAAGCGCGTGGTAAAGCCAAATGGATTTATATTAATCAGCTATATTATGAATGAGTATAGTGTTTTGATGTATGGATTTAAGGACCGCCACATTAAGGAGGCGGTTGCGACGGGTATGATCGATGAACAGTTTCGCTGTACCGAACTGGCGAATCCGCTATACCACTATATGCGACTGGAAGATATCTATGCGTTAAGCGATTATGCCAAGCTTGAGCGTGTGAAGATTTTGTCGGCGGATGGACCGGCAAATCACATACGAACAATATTAAATGCACTCGATGAAGAGGAGTTTCGTTTGTTTGTGGATTATCAGATGACGGTCTGTGAGCGCCCAGAGCTGTTGGGCGCAGCAGGACATATTCTTGATATTTTAGTAAAACGGGGATAAGGATAATGAAAATGAAAAAAAGCCAAAATGTGATTCCACCAAAAACAGATGGACATGGTGGGGAACAAATAAAGATGGTTCCTACAAGCCTAGGAAATATCAGTGCTCTTCAGCCACTTGATGTGATTGATGGGTTTCAGGTTAGACCGGGCTTTTATCGAATTGATGGAGCGCATATTGGTGGCAGAGGCGTCAGCTTTACCATCAGTTCGCATGGAGCGACAAGCTGTACGCTTCTTTTATTTCATGCAGGGGATTCTGAACCATATGCCAGGTTAAAATATCCTGAAACCTACCGCATTGGAAATCGTTATTCCATGCTGGTGTTTGACTTGGACATTGAGGATTTAGAGTATGCATTCTCTTTTGATGGCCCATACGAGCCCGAAAAGGGGAAGCGCTTTAATAAGGACAATATCATTTTGGACCCTTATGCAAAGGCGGTTACCGGCCAGCGTGAATGGGGCGAAAAGCCAAAGGGTGGAAAAGATTTTGTATACAAAGCGCGCGTCGTAAAAAATGATTTTGAATGGGGTGCAATCAAAAATCCGGAGCACCGTTTTGAGGATTTGATTATCTATGAGGCGCATGTTCGCGGATATACAAAGGATGCTTCTTCCGGAGTAAAAGAGGCAGGAACCTACGAGGGACTTCGCCGTAAAATTCCATATTTGAAGGATCTTGGAATCAATGCCATTGAACTCATGCCTATTTTTGAATTTGATGAGATGGAGGGAAACCGTACACATGATGGGAATCCTCTTTATAACTTCTGGGGATACAGCACAGTAAGTTATTTCGCGCCGAATACCGGATACTCGTATTTTCTTGAGCACAATCATGAGGGTGATGAGCTCAAAAGATTAATTTACGATTTAAAGAAGAATGGGATTGAAGTTATTTTGGACGTAGTATTCAATCATACTGCAGAGGGTAACGAGAATGGCCCATGCTTCTCATTCAAGGGAATTGATAATAATATTTATTACATGCTGACTCCAGATGGACAGTATTATAACTTCAGTGGCTGTGGAAATGTAATGAACTGCAACCACCCGGTGGTCCGCAGATTTATTGTTGCCTGCCTTCGCCACTGGGTGACAGAATATCGCGTTGATGGTTTCCGATTTGACTTGGCTTCCATTTTAAGCAGAGATCAGAATGGTGCTCCAATGGAGAATCCACCGATTCTGGAAGAACTTGCCTTTGATACTGTGCTTGCAAAGACAAAGCTGATTGCAGAGGCTTGGGATGCAGGTGGGATGTATCAGGTTGGATCCTTCCCGTCCTGGAACAGATGGGCTGAGTGGAATGGCCGATATCGTGATGATATGCGTCGCTTCTTAAAAGGAGATGGAGGTATGGCGGCAGCAGCGATCACGCGAATCACAGGATCAAGCGATTTATACAGTCAGAATGGCAGAGGCCATAGAGCTTCCGTGAATTTTATCACCTGTCATGATGGCTTTACACTCTACGATCTATATTCCTACAACGAAAAGCATAACGAGGCAAACGGCTGGGGAAATACCGACGGAGACAATAACGGAAACAGCTGGAACTGTGGCTGTGAAGGACCGACGGACAATTCGGAAATTGAGGGAACCAGAAGACGTATGGTTAAGAATGCGTTTGCGGCTCTTTTGATGAGTCGTGGACCAGCGATGTTTTATGCAGGAGATGAGTTCTGCAATACGCAGTTTGGAAATAACAACGCATACTGCCAGGACAATATTGTTTCATGGTTGGATTGGACTCGCCTGGAGGAGTATAAGGAGATTCATGATTTTGTGCGCTTTATGATTCAATTTAGAAAGGCGCATCCAATCATCTGTAAGTCAATGCCTCCTGTATCGACACACATTCCAGAGATTACCATTCACAATGGATATCCATTTAATGGCCAGTGTGATGTGAATACCAGACAGATTGGCGTTATGTATGCAGGAAGAAATCAGGATTCGACAGAAGATGATATTGTGTTCTATACGATGAATTCTCATTGGGAACATGCGAGAGTGCAGCTTCCACCGCTGGATAATGGAATGCATTGGAAGCTGGTTGTCAATACTAATTGCGAGTATGTCGATGGAGTTGATGTTTCTTCCATGACCGAATTCGATGGCAACATGGCATGGATTCCTGGAAGAAGTACTTTGATTTTTGTGGCAGAGCGATAAGTTCTAGAACAAAGGAAATAGAAGATGAAAAAGGTTGCAGTTATAACAGGCGCTTCCAGAGGAATCGGAAAGGCCTGTGCATACGCGTTTGCAAAGGAAGGCTATAATCTCGCCCTGTGTTGTAAAAATAACATGGAGGTAATGCAGCAGTTTGCAGCAGAATTGGAAAAGGAAAACAAAATAAAAGTATTATGCTTTGCAGTAGATGTTGCATCGGAGGAGGCTGTGACAGGCATGATGGACGAGGTGATGAAAGAGTTTTCTGTGGTCGATGTGCTTGTAAACAATGCAGGGATTTCTAAAGTTGGACTGATGCAGGATATGTCGGCAGATGAGTGGAGGGAAATCCTCGATGTAAATTTAAGCTCTGCCTTTTATTTTTCGAGGGCTGTCATTCCTGTGATGGTGAACAACAAGTCAGGCCATATTATTAATATCTCTTCGGTATGGGGACTTGTGGGCGCTTCCTGTGAAGTGGCATATTCAGCTACAAAGGGGGGCATAAATGCAATGACGAAAGCACTTGCAAAAGAGCTTGCACCAAGTCATATTTCAGTAAATGCTCTTGCGTGTGGCGCAATTGACACGGAGATGAATCAGCATTTAGATGCAGCAGAGAAGCAGGCGCTTGAGGAAGAAATTCCATTTGGAAGAATGGCAACAGCAGAAGAGGTGGCGGAGTGTGTGTGCACACTCGCAGCAGCGCCTGTCTATATGACGGGCCAGGTAATAGCATTTGACGGAGGATGGCAGTAGAAATAAAATATGACTAGTTTTACAAATGACGTACCAAATAGTACTATCTTTGCGGAAAGATTAAATCTAATTATGGAGATGAAGGGACTTAAGAACCGAGACCTTGCCAAAAAGATTTATGTTGCAGAGACAACCATTAGCGGATATAGAAACGGACGACGTTTCCCGGATTTAGACAGGCTGACACTTCTTTGTACGGCAATTCCGGTTTCCGCAAATTTTCTGTTGGGACTAAATTCAGACCCTTATATAGAATAAAAAACAGCTCGCGTTTGCGGGCTGTTTTTATATATTAATACTATATGTATCATGAAAAACGTGATATAATAACTTGTTGATTTATGTTTAGAAATACAGATTAAATCATTGAGGAGAACAATATGTATCAAATGGAGAATGATGCACCTGAAAAAGGATTAAAAATAATTATTGTAGGATGTGGAAAGGTAGGAAGAACTCTGATTGAGGAACTTTCACAGGAAGGCCACGAACTTACCATCATCGATAAGGACAGCAATCGCATTGCAGAGATGACCAATCTTTATGATGTTATGGGAATCTGTGGAAATGGTGCCAGCTATAGTGTTCAGAAGGAAGCTGGAATAGAAAAGGCGGACCTGGTAATTGCGGTCACCGAATCAGACGAGCTGAATCTGCTTTGCTGTACAATCGCAAAGCGTGTTGGTAACTGCGCGGCAATTGCACGTGTTCGTACTCCTGACTATAGCAAGGAGGTTGGTTATTTAAGAGACAAGCTTGGTCTTGCGATGATTATCAACCCTGAGCTCGAGGCTGCCAAGGAGGCATCTCGTGTATTATTCCTTCCTACAGCATTAGAGGTAAACTCTTTTGCTCATGGACAGGCAGAAGTAGTTAAATTTAAGCTTCCTGAGGATAATCATCTGGTTGGAAAGACCATTGCATATTTAGGTAAGCACATCACAAATGAAATTCTTATCTGCGCAGTTGAGCGTGAGGGTGAGGTATATATTCCAAACGGTGACTTTGTGTTAGAAAGTGGCGATACGATTTCCTTTGTGTCAAATCGTAAGGTTGCAAAGGAATTCCTTCAGAAGATTGGATTTGAGACAAAGAGAGTAAAGAACTGTCTGATTGTTGGTGGAGGACGAGCTTCTTACTATCTTTCAAAGGATCTGTTAAAAAATGGTATCGCAGTTACGATTATTGAGCAGGATTTCGCTCGTTGCGAGGAGCTTAGCATTATGCTTCCGAAGGCTGTTGTAATCAATGGTGATGGAACAGACAAGGAGCTGTTAATTGAAGCGGGAATCAAGGAGGCGCAGGCATTTGTTCCTCTTACCGGAATCGATGAAGAAAACATTATGCTGACTCTGTATGCAAAACAGGTATCACAGGCGAAGGTAATCACCAAGATTAACCGCATTACCTTTGACGAGGTAGTGGATTCGTTGGATTTAGGCAGCGTAATCTATCCAAAGTATATTACCTCTGAGGCAATCATCGCATATGTACGTGCAAAGAAGGCGTCTCAGGGTGCAAATATTGAGACCATGTATCATATGTTTAATCACCGCGTGGAAGCGATTGAGTTTAAGGTTTCAAACGAGTCGGCAGCAACCAATGTGGCATTTAAGGATATCTATCTAAAGAAGGATGTTCTGATTGCCTTTATTGCCCGCAAGGGAAATGTGATTATTCCTACTGGTAATGACAGTATTCAGGTTGGCGATAATGTCATGATTGTAACCAAGCACACTGGATTTAAAGAATTAACAGATGTTTTGGTATAAGGGGATATTGTTATGAACGGTTCAATGGTTAGATATATTCTTGGCAGCATATTAAAGATTGCAGCAACCTTTATCCTGCTTCCAATGATTATTGCTTTATTTTATGGAGAGGATACCTGGCTGTGGTTTTTGATCACCGTAGCGATTGGCTGGGCAATTGGCATATTGCTTACGATCAAAAAGCCCAAGAGCAGTGTTTTCTACTTGAAGGAAGGCTGTGTGGCAACCGCGTTAAGCTGGATTGTCATGAGTTTGCTTGGCTGTCTGCCTTTTTATATGTCAGGAGAGATTCCAAAGTTTATCGATGCGCTTTTCGAGACAGTATCTGGTTTTACAACAACTGGAGCAAGTATCTTAAGTGATGTAGAGGCGCTTTCACATGGAATGCTGTTTTGGAGAAGCTTTACTCACTGGATAGGCGGTATGGGTGTACTTGTGTTTATGCTCGCCATTATCCCAATGAGTGGTGGCTCAAACATCAATCTGATGAGAGCAGAAAGCCCGGGACCATCTGTAGGCAAGCTCGCTCCGAAGATGAAGAATACTGCGCGTATCCTTTATTATATTTATATGGGGCTTACCGCATTGGAATTTATTGCACTCGTCATCGGAAAAATGCCAGTGTTCGATGCAATCACTACCGCTCTTGGAACTGCTGGAACTGGTGGTTTTGGAATCAAGGGAGATAGTATTGCAGGCTATGCACCTCACTTGCAGGTCACCATCACTGTGTTTATGATTCTTTTTGGTGTCAATTTTAATGCTTTCTACTTCATCATTCTTGGAAAGGTTAAAGAAGCATTTAAGATGGAAGAGGTTCGCGCATATCTTTTGATTATTGTTGCATCAACCGCTTTGATTGTGATTAATATCCTAGATACTTGTAAAGGGGTCTGGGATGCAATCAACAAGGCTTCCTTCCAGGTGGCTGCCATTATTACAACGACTGGTTTTGCAACGGTGGATTTCGACCAGTGGAATGAGTTTTCGAAGTTCATCCTATTTGCACTGATGTTCTGCGGAGCCTGTGCGGGAAGTACAGGTGGTGGAATTAAGGTTTCAAGATTCCTTCTTTATGGAAAGACTGTTATCAAGGAGCTTGGAAGCTATATTCATCCACGTAGTGTCAAGAAGATTCAGATTGAGCATAAGCCAGTAGAGCATGATGTGGTTCGCTCTGTGAATGTTTACTTTGCGACCTTCCTTGCGCTCTTTATTATTTCCGTTCTTTTGGTTGCAATTGAGGGACATGATATGGTTACAAATCTCTCTGCAGTTGCGGCAACCATAAATAATATCGGTCCAGGTTTTAATTTGGTTGGACCAACCTGCAATTTTGGATTTTTTAATGCATTTTCAAAGATTGTTATGATTTTTGATATGCTTGCAGGACGTTTGGAACTATTTCCAATGTTAATTTTATTCCATCCTGCAATTTGGAAAATACGATTAACAAAAAACAAAGGGTAATTTATGTCAGAATTTTTAAAAGCAAACTATCACACTCATACTGCCCGCTGTCAGCATGCAATTGGAACCGAGCGTGAATATATTGAGGCGGCGATTGAGATGGGAATTCAGACGCTTGGATTTTCGGATCACATTGCCTGCCCATATACAGACGGATATGTATCAGGGATTCGAATGAGATGGGATGAGGTTGCAGACTATGTGCTGACCCTCCGAGCGCTTGCAAAGGAATATGAGGATCGAATTCGCATTTTGGTGGGATTTGAGTCCGAATACATTCCTGAATTTTATGATAAGCAACAGCAGATGGTAAAGGATTTTAAAATCGACTATCTGATTATGGGACAGCATTTTTGGGTGAGTGAGAATAAGGGCCCATATTCGGGGGCGCCTACGAAAGAGGAAGAGAGAATTCGGCTCTATGTGGATTCCGTGATTAAAGGAATGAAAACGGGGAGCTATACCTATTTGGCACATCCGGATTTGATTAATTATCAGGGACTGGATTCGGTCTATGAATTTGAGATGGAGCGCCTTTGCCGTGCAATGTATGAGATGGATATTCCGTTGGAAATTAATCTGCTGGGCTACGCAGAAAACAGACATTATCCATCCCAGAAGTTTTGGAAGATTGCAGCAGAGACAAAGAATAAAGTAATTCTTGGTCTTGATGCCCACGATGTAGGACAAATCAAAAATCAAAAGGCCTATGAGGCTGGAATGGATATCGTCAGACTTCATGGATTGAATCTGATTGAGGAATTATAAATTTAGATTTTTAGGAGAATGTATGACTGCAGAAAAGGCAATCAGAAAAAAAGAAAATCTGCACGATTTTACAACAGGAGAAATTCTACCGCAGTTGCTTCGCTTTATGCTGCCAATTCTTGGCGCACTGATTTTGCAGACCTTATATAGTTTGACAGATGTGCTTGTGGTAGGACGTTTTGGCTCAAAGGATGGAATATCAGCAATCTCGACTGGAAGTAGTGTAATCAATCTGATTATTTTTGTGCTCAACGGTCTTGCCATGGGTGTCACCATTATGATGGGGCGTTACATTGGCGAGAGAAAGCAGGAGCGTCTTGGGAAAGTCATCGGCGGAGCAATTTGCACCTTCCTTCTAATAGCGGTGGTATTTACTGCGCTACTAACGATTTTTGCTCCACTTTGGGCAGATATCATGCAGTCACCGGCAGAGGCAAAAGCTCAGGCGGTATTATATATTCGCATCTGCGGTGGTGGTATCATTTTTATTATTGGATATAATCTGATCAGCTCTATATTTAGAGGCATAGGAAATTCATCTTATCCGCTTTTGTTTGTAGGAATTGCATGTATTGTCAATGTGGGGCTTGATCTTTTGTTTGTGGCGGGATTTCACTGGAATGTGGCTGGAGCAGCTTCTGCCACTGTGATTTCGCAGGCGGTCAGTTTGATTCTTTCGATTATTATCTGTACACGCATTCAGCTTCCGTTTTCGCTTCGCTGGTCAGACATTCGACTTGGAACAGAGGCAAAGCTGTTTGTACTCAGTGGCTTGCCAATTGCGCTTCAGGAACTTTTGACGCAGATTTCGTTTTTGGCGTTGTTATCCTTTATCAACGGAATGGGAACAACCGCTGCGATACGAATGGCATCGTCTTCCGGATACGGAGTTGCAAATAAGCTGGTGGCTTTGGTTATGCTCGTGCCTAGTGCGTTAATGCAGTCTATGTCTTCTTTCATTGCGCAGAATGTCGGTGCGGGAAAAGAGAAACGAGCAGAAAAGGCAATGGGCTATGGCATGGTTGTTGGCGCAACCATTGGACTCTTTATGACGGTTGCCTGTCTGGTTGGAGGTCAGGCGCTTGCCGCTATTTTTACTCCGAATAAGTTTTATCAGCTAAAGACGGCAGAGTTTTTACAGGGGTACTCTCTTGAGCCGATTGTTACCAGCGTTTTGTTCTCGATGCTTGGATATTTCAGCGGTCATGGAAAGTCCTTCTTTGTAATGATTCAGGGATTTGTTCAGTCCTTTATTGTCAGACTGCCAGTTGCATATATTATGACAAAACGATTCCCTGACAATATGATTTATGTTGGATTTAGTGTGCCATTGGCCACAATCGCAGGAATTCTTATCAGTGTTATCTATTATATTTATCTAACAAGAAAGCTCGAATACGAAGAGGAGTAATCATGAAGATTTTAAAAACGATTCTTAAGGTTTTGGGAAGTATTGTAGCAGCAGTTGTACTGATTGGTGTTGTTGTGATTCTGATTCTTACCTTTACTGAATATAAACCAAAGGATAAAGAAGCGATTGAGGTGTCAAAGCCGATTTGTGGCGAAGTGGCTCTGGATACAGAGTTATCGGTTTTGACTTGGAATGTAGGCTATTGTGCGCTTGGGGATAACGCAGACTTTTTCATGGATGGAGGCACCATGGTAACCTCTTCTTCCAAGGAGCGTGTTCAGGAGAATATGGACGCGATTTATGCCCAGATTCATTCATTAAATCCAGATATCATCTTTTTGCAGGAGGTGGATTCTGATTCAAAGAGAAGCTATCACCTGGATGAAACTAAATTTTTTGCAGATTCAGCAAAGGATTACAGCAGTTCTTTTGCATTTAACTATAAGGTTTTATATGTGCCATATCCATGGCCTCCAATCGGCGAGGTAAACTGTGGCGTTCAGACCTTAAGCAAATTTGAGGTTACAGAGGCTGAGCGAGTTTCGCTTCCTTGCCCATTTGGCTATCCAGTGCGCCTTGCGAATTTGAAGCGCTGTTTACTTGTGAGCAGAATTCCTGTGGAGGGAAGCGATAAAGAGCTTGTGGTAATCAATCTTCATTTGGAAGCATATGATGATGGCGAAGGAAAAGAAGCTCAGACAAAACAGCTGAGAGAACTGATTGAAGCAGAGGTTGCAAAAGGCAATTACGTAATTGCTGGTGGAGATTTCAATCAGGCCTTCTCAAATGTGGATACCAGTAAGTATCCACAAGTTGCAGAGGGGCTTTGGATGCCAGGGTATATTGATGTAGATACATTTAAGAATGAGACCTTCTATTCTGACAACTCTGCACCAAGCTGCAGATCGTTGGATCAGCCGTACGAAGGTGCTGATAAGGCAAATTTCCAGTACTATATTATTGATGGATTTATCGTGTCCAACAATATAGAGGTAACTTCTGTAAAAACGATGGATTTAGGCTTTAAAAATTCAGACCATAATCCAATCCAATTGAAGGTAAAACTTCAGTAAAATCAGGGGTATACCGATTTCGGGATCTTTGTCAATTAAAAATTTTCCCAAAGAAATATGCCCTTTTTTATAAACTATTTCATATAGTTATCCGATACTACATATTGTATAATAAGTTTCAGATTTCAAGGATATGAAACTAAATTTGGTGTGTATGAGGAGAACAAAAAATGGCAGATGAAGTTTTGGATGAGGTAATGTTACAGGGGTCTTGTCAGGGGAAAGCAGACGCAATTGTTACCTGTCAGTGCAATATTGAGACTGCGCCAACAAGATGTGAGATGGCGGAGAAATGTATGTTTTATTCTTACTACAAATGCTCAAAGCAGTGGCAGAGATTAGCATAAATTTTTATGAAGAAAATCGTTATTTTTAGCGATTCACATGGCGATGTGCAGTCGATGGTACAGGTGGTTAAAAAGGAAGAACCGGATTTGGTGCTTCACCTTGGCGACTGTATGAGAGATGCAGAGCGGCTGAAGGAAGCTTATCCAAATCTTCGAATAGAAATGGTTCCAGGCAACTGCGATATGAGTCGCGATATACCAGAGCGTGTACTAATCGAAGAAGGATTTCGTATTCTTATGTGCCACGGGCACACGAGATGTGTGAAAACCAGCTACCTGAATATCGAACTGGCCGCACAGGAAAAGCATGTGGATATAGCATTATTTGGTCACACGCATCATGTTTATTATGCGGGACATAATGGTATTTTGTTTTTAAATCCGGGCAGTATTGGCAATCCGCCAATCGATATTCCGCCAAGCTATGCAATCTTAATGCTAGAACAGAGTACCCAAAATCTAAAATATGATGTAAAATACTTATCAGACGAGGCGTAGGCTTCGTCTGATTTTTGTTATGGTGACGAGGAAAATCGACTGCATGCTTGCATGCGAGGAGATTTGTCGACCGCTAATCAGAGTGAAGAATGTAGGAGCAGTAACTTTTGTGAAATGCTCTATGGAGGAAATATGTATAAATTAGTGTCTAGACTTCTAATGTTTGGTGATTTAAAGGATGGGGAGATTTTAATGGATCTTGCAAAGCTCTTTGGGGAATACGAGGGCGGCGAATATGATTCCATCGAGCTGACCAGAAAGATACATGCTCAGGTAAAGCGCATCCTTCAGGTGGCAACGGATTATGGATTTAATGATAATCTCTGGCACAATTATCTGACCTTCTTTTTGATGATGAATGAAAATCCATTTTCCATTACCTGTGAGAAGACAGGGGCAAATGAAGGCAGTGTAAATGCGCTGGTAGAAGGCGATTTAAAAATCATGAAGCAACTGTTTGATTATGATTTTTCGTCAATCGAAGCGGATTTGGGAATCGACTGCTTCAGCAGAATCAGCAGTTATCATGCCATTAGAAAACCAGAGCTGATGTATAACCGCAATGTCAGCGAGAAGGTGCGCGCTCTTTCACTGCGTCTTTCTGCTGCGAAGGATGAAAAGGAATTCTTTGTAGAGCTTACAAATTTTTATCGTGACTATGGAGTTGGCATGTGGGGATTAAACAAGGCTTTCCGCATCGAGGAGAGTGCGGACGGTATGCGTTTTGTTCCAATCAACAACATGGATTCAGTGATGCTTTCCGATTTGGTGGGCTATGAGCTTCAAAAGAAAAAATTGGTGGATAACACGGAAGCCTTTGTTTCTGGAAGAAAGGCCAATAATGCATTGCTATTCGGAGATTCTGGAACTGGAAAATCGACTTCCATCAAGGCAATCGTAAATGAATATTATGATGATGGACTTCGTATGATTGAAATCTATAAGCACCAGTTTAAATATCTTTCACAGGTAATCTCTGAAATTAAAAATAGAAATTATAAATTTATCATTTATATGGATGATTTATCCTTTGAAGAATTTGAGATTGAGTACAAGTTTTTGAAGGCAGTGATTGAAGGTGGTGTAGAGACCAAGCCAGAAAACATTTTGATTTATGCGACATCAAATCGTCGTCACTTAATCAAGGAGAGCTGGAATGACAGAAATGATCAGGACAATACCAATGATCGTCACCATTCTGACACGGTTGAGGAGAAGCTGTCCTTAGTGAATCGTTTTGGTGTTACCATCAATTACTCAAAGCCAACGCAGAAGGAATATTTCAATATTGTCCTTGAACTGGCACATCGCGAGGGCGTAAATATGAGCGATGAGGAGCTTACTGCGGAGGCAAACAAGTGGGAACTTTCACACGGTGGAATTTCTGGCAGAACAGCAAGTCAGTTTGTGAATTACTGCTTAGGATGCCAAAAATAAAGATAGAATAAGAGGTTATCATGTTACTTCAGATAAGCAATGGCGCCGTGGCTTTTGGAGATGATGTCATTATTCATGACATTGATTTCGAAATTCGCGGTACAGAAAAAATTGCGGTAGTCGGCCGAAACGGGTGCGGAAAAACCACCCTGCTTAAGCTGATTAACGGAGAATACGAATTGGAAAAAGAAGACGGAGAAGAATCGTTTATTGCAACCGCGGGAAATCCAGAAATTGGATATTTGAAGCAGATTGCATTTGAAGATCCATCCATTGCATTAGAGGATGAGATTAAAAAGGTTTTTGCTCCGATGAGGGAACGTAAAAACGAACTTGCCCGTCTGGCAAAACAATTAGAGACAAACCATACTCCAGAGATGATTGAGCGCTATACCATGCTCGAGGAAAAATTTAAGGAGGATGGTGGCTATTATTTTGAAAAGGAAGAGGATATCCTGATCAAGAAATTTGGCTTTTCTGAGGAAGAAAGAAAGAAGCCTCTCTCTGAGTTTTCAGGAGGACAGCAGACAAAGATTGCATTTGTAAAGCTGCTACTATCCAAGCCAGACATTCTGCTTTTAGATGAGCCGACAAACCACCTTGATGTCACAACGATTCAGTGGTTAGAGGGATATTTAAAGTCATATCCAAAGGCGGTTGTTGTAGTATCGCACGATCGAATGTTCCTCGATAATGTCGTTGATGTTGTATATGAAATTGAATATGGAACGGCAAAAAGATATCCAGGAAACTATACAGACTTCGCAAAGTGTAAGCAGGAAAACTTTGAGAAGCAGATGAAAGATTATAAGGCGCAGCAGAAGGAAATCGAGCGTCTTCAGCAGATGGTAGACAAGTTTAAGGGACATCCAACAAAGGTTTCCATGGCTCGCTCAAAACAAAAGGCAATTGAGAGAATGGATTTAATCCAGGCGCCTGAGCGCTTTAATACCAAGACCTTTTATGCGCACTTTCAGCCAGAGAGAGAAACTGGAAATGATGTGCTTTCTGTGCAGGATTTGGTGATTGGATACGACCGTCCGCTGTCAACTGTGCGCTTTGAACTGAAAAAAGGAGAAAAGCTCGGTATTTTAGGCGGCAATGGACTCGGGAAGTCTACGTTCATGAAGACGATTGTAGGACAGATTCCTCCACTAGACGGAACCTATCAGTACGGCGTCCATGTTGAAGTGGGATATTTTGACCAGCAGATGGCCATGTACCGTAGCGATAAGACGGTGCTTCAGGATTATTGGGATGAGTTTCCTAATTTGACAGAGACGGAGGTTCGCAATGCGCTTGGTGCCTTTTTGCTGTCAGGAGATGATGTCTTTAAAAATGTTAATTCTTTATCTGGAGGGGAGAAAGTTCGCCTTGCCCTCTGTAAAATTTTGATGCGCAAGCCAAACGTGCTGATTTTAGATGAGCCTACCAACCATATGGATTTGGTTGGAAAGGAAACCTTAGAGAAAATGCTTTCCGATTTCAAGGGCACACTGATTTTTGTATCGCATGACAGATATTTTATCAAACAGGTATCTAACCGTATTCTCGAATTTACGGATGGACAGACCAAAATGTATGAATTTGGCTATGAGGAGTATCTTGAGAAGCAGCAGGTGGACCAGGCAGCACTAGAAAATTCTGCGAAGACATTTTTAGGAGGAACCATCAGTACGAAAGGTGCAGCAGAAGCATCTGCAAAGCCAGAGGCACCAAAGAATTCGGTTGCAAGAGATTCCTATGCCCTTGGAAAAGAACGCTCTCGCCTGGAGAAAAAGGTTGCAAAGGCGGAAGAGACTCTGATGGAAAAAGAGAATCAGCTTGAGGAATTAAAAAAGGAGCTTTCAAATCCTCAGTATCAGTCAAGCTACTCTAAGCTGACTGAGATTCAAAATGCGATAGACGAGGCAGAAGCTGAAATCCTTGAAGTGATGGAAGAATGGGAAGAATTGTCTAATCAATTGGCGAAATTGTCTGAATAATTCCTTGCTTGTGTGGTAAAATTCTGATATAATTTTACTAGGACAAAACTTCATATTTTTGTTCAATAACTAGTAAAGGGGTTGATCAATATGAGAATTATGATCACAGGCAGAAACATTGAACTTACGGGCGGACTTAAGGATGCGGTTTTAGAAAAACTTTCGAAACTCGACAAGTATTTTAGTCCAGATACCGACGCTAACGTTACCTTGAGTGTTGAGAAGGAGCGCCAGAAAATTGAGGTGACAATCCCTATTAAAGGACATATCATTCGCTCAGAACAGGTGAGCAGCGATATGTATGTATCAATAGATATGGCAGTTGACAATATTGAGCTTCAGCTGAAGAAATATCGTGATAAGATTGTAGACAAGAAGCAGAATGCAGCAAGCTTTGCTCAAAGCTATATCGATGCTGATTATGATTTCGAGGCAGAGGGAGAGGAAGGACAGATTGTTCGAACCAAGAGAATTGGTATGAAGCCAATGTTCCCAGAGGATGCCTGCATTGAAATGGAATTGACCGGACATGACTTCTTCGTTTTCAGAAACGCAGAGACCGATGAGATTAACGTAGTATATAAGCGTAAGGGCAACACCTACGGAATTATCGAACCAGAATAAAATGATTATCAGACCTCATGCAGAATATGCATGAGGTCTTTTGGGTTATAACGAAATGAAAGAGATATGAAGTGAGGTTATAGTAAAAATGAAAAATGCAAATACAAAAATTCAGTATAAGAATTGACACCTAAAAAGGCGCGTGGTATGATTTTTCTAATTTAATGAGATAAACCATTGAAGCGGAGATAACGGCAATGATGCCATTACAGAGAGTCTGGGGAGCTGAGAGCCAGATGTGAAACAAGTTGTCAAATGGACCGCTGAGGGCGCAGTCAAATGAGAAGCCAAAAGAGTTTGTTTGGATGGATCAGAGTATTCTGCGACGCAGGGCATGCGTTATTTGTCGGGGATATGATAGTATCCTTTTAAGAGTGTGATATTCACAAATCAAGGTGGCACCGCGGAATTGTATTTTCGTCCTTGACAGATTACAGGAATCTGTCAGGGCTTTTTTTATACCCTTGTGACAGATCCAAACAGAAATTAGGAGGTTTGGAATGAATTTTTTACCAGAGCTAGAAACCGTAAAACAAATTGCAAAAAAGAACGAATATAAAGTTCTTCCAGTGAGCTGTGAAATCTTATCCGATTTCATTACTCCAATCGAGACAATGCGAATCCTAAAGAATGTATCGACGCACTGCTATATGCTTGAAAGTGCGCAGGCGAATGATAAATGGGGACGCTACACCTTTATGGGATGCAATCCAAAAATGGAAATCACCTGCATCAATGGGGAACTGAAGATGGGAGAAATTAAGGTTCAGACGGAAGACCCTGCAAGCTATCTTCGCCAGATTATTGAGGAACATAAGAGCCCAAGATTTGATTATCTGCCTCCTTTTACAGGCGGACTGGTCGGATATTTCTCATATGATTTCCTTGGCTACAGTGAGCCGACAGTAAGACGCGATGTGGAGGATACCGAAGCCTTTAAGGATATTGATTTAATGCTTTTTGATAAGGTGATTGCCTTTGATCATTTAAAGCAAAAGATTATTCTGATCGCAAATATGTCTTTGGAAGATGTAGAAACAAATTACAACAAGGCAATCAGAGATTTAAATGAGCTGAGAGATTTAATTGTAAACGGTGAAAAGAAAAAAGAACCAGGCGGACATCTGCTTTCAGAGGTAACGCCACTTTTCGATAAAGAAACCTACTGTGGAATGGTTGAAAAAGCAAAATTCCACATTCACGAAGGAGATATTTTTCAGATAGTTCTTTCTAACAGACTGTCTGCTGAATATGAGGGAAGCCTGCTAAATACATATCGCATCCTTAGAACGATTAATCCTTCCCCATACATGTTTTACTTTGCTGGAACAGACGTGGAAGTGGCAGGTGCTTCTCCGGAAACCCTGGTAAAACTTGAGGATGGTGTTCTTCACACCTTTCCTCTTGCAGGAACCAGGCCAAGAGGAAAAACCGAAGAAGAAGATTTGGCCCTGGAAAAAGATTTGCTGGCAGATGAAAAAGAGCTTGCTGAGCATAACATGTTAGTGGATTTAGGCAGAAATGATCTCGGGAAAATCAGTCAGTTTGGAAGCGTTTCTGTAGAAAAGCTTCATTCCATTGAAAGATATTCGCATGTAATGCATATCGGTTCCACTGTGCGAGGAGAAATTCGTAAGGATTGCGATGCGCTTGATGCAGTGGCAGCAGTGCTTCCAGCGGGAACCTTATCGGGAGCTCCTAAAATTCGTGCCTGTCAGTTGATTGGAGAACTTGAAAATAATAAGCGCGGAATTTACGGAGGCGCAATTGGTTACATCGATTTTGCAGGAAACATGGATACCTGTATCGCAATTAGAATCGCCTACAAGAAGGGTGGAAAGGTATTTGTGAGAAGTGGAGCAGGCATTGTTGCAGATTCTGTTCCAGAAAAAGAATATGAAGAGTGTATCAACAAGGCAAAGGCAGTTGTAAACGCTCTTAAAATGGCAGAGGGGGAAAACGTATGATTTTATTAATTGATAATTATGACAGCTTTTCCTATAACCTTTTCCAGTTTGTAGGAGAGATTAATCCAGATTTAAAGGTAATCCGAAATGATGAGCTTACGGTTGAGGAGATTAAAGCACTCGCACCAGAGCGCATTATTTTATCTCCAGGCCCTGGAAGACCGGAGGATGCAGGAGTGATCGTTGAAGTCGCAAAGGAGCTTGGAAAGGAAATTCCAATCCTTGGCGTATGCTTAGGGCATCAGGCAATCTGTGCTGCCTTTGGCGCAACCGTGACCTACGCAAAACAGCTGATGCATGGCAAGCAGTCAGAGGTGGATTTTGATTCAGATTGTCTTCTCTTTGAAGGACTTCCAAAGAGAGCACTGGTGGCAAGATATCATTCACTTGCAGCAGATGAGGGAACAATGCCGGACTGCTTAAAGGTGACTGCAAAAACAGCAGATAACGAGATTATGGCAGTACAGCATAAAGAATATCCAATTTATGGGGTACAGTTTCATCCGGAATCAATCATGACTCCAGATGGAAAACAGATGATTCGCAATTTCTTAGAAAGGTAGGAGAAGATAATGATAAAGGAAGCGATTGAAAAGATTGTAAATAAGAAGGACCTTACATATGATGAGGCTTATGCAGTAATGAATGAGATTATGAGTGGAGAAACCTCTCCAACTCAGAATGCAGCATTTTTGGCAGCACTTTCAACAAAAAGCACAAGAGCTGAGACCACAGAAGAGATTGCCGGCTGTGCAGCAGCAATGAGAGATCATGCAACGAAAGTGACTACCAACATGGATGTGTTTGAAATTGTTGGAACTGGTGGAGATAATGCACAGAGCTTTAATATTTCAACGACATCAGCGCTTGTTGCAGCAGCTGGTGGAATGAAGGTTGCAAAGCATGGAAACAGAGCAGCTTCTTCTAAGAGCGGAACTGCAGACTGTTTGGAGGCATAGGGTGTCAATATTGAGCAGACTCCAGAAAAGTGTGTTGAGCTTTTAGATGAGGTAGGAATGTGCTTCTTCTTCGCTCAGAAATATCACAGCTCTATGAAATATGTAGGAGCAATTCGTAAAGAGTTAGGCTTCCGTACCGTATTTAACATTTTAGGACCTCTCACAAACCCTGGTTCACCAAGCATGCAGCTTTTAGGTCTATATGATGAATATCTGGTGGTTCCTCTCGCACAGGTATTGATGAGCCTTGGAGTAAAGAGCGGAATGGTTGTCTATGGACAGGACAAGCTAGATGAGATTTCCATGAGCGCTCCAACCACCGTATGTGAGTTTAAGGATGGCTGGTTTAAATCATATGTCATTACCCCAGAAGAGTTTGGCTTCAAGCGCTGTGAAAAGGCTGATTTAGTGGGAGGAACTCCTGCTGAAAATGCACAGATTACCATTGATATATTAAAGGGCGCCAAGGGACCTAAGAGAGAGGCTGTGTTGATGAATGCAGGTGCTTCCCTCTACATCGGAGGAAAAGCAGACAGCTTCAAGGATGGTGTGGCACTTGCCGCAGAACTGATTGATTCAGGAAAGGCTTATGAGACCTTACAGAAGTTTATTGAGGTCAGCAATCGATAAGAGCGGAGAACGATATGAATATTCTTGATGAACTAGCAGCATATGCAAGAGAGCGAGTGGCGGCTGCAAAGGAAAAGGTATCCCTTGAGGAGATCAAAGAGAAAGCGTATGCGCTGACAAAGGGAGATTTCGCCTTTGAGCAGGCTTTGAAAAAGCCAGGAATGTCTTTTATTTGTGAATGTAAAAAGGCTTCTCCCTCCAAAGGATTGATTGCTCCAGATTTTCCATACCTTGCTATTGCAAAGGAATATGAGGCAGCAGGTGCTGATTGTATCTCTGTACTGACCGAACCAAAATGGTTTTTGGGAAGTGACCAATATCTGGAAGAGATTACAGCAGCAGTAAATACTCCATGTATTCGCAAAGATTTTACCGTAGATGAATATATGATTTATGAAGCGAAGCTTCTTGGCGCTTCTGCGGTACTTTTGATTTGTGCGATTTTGTCAAAGGAAGAAATAAAAACCTACCTTCAGATTTGTGATGAGCTTGGACTCTCTGCACTTGTGGAAACCCATGACGAGGCAGAACTTGAGATGGCGCTTGCGTGTGGTGCCAGAATTATTGGAGTCAACAACCGTAATCTAAAAGATTTTTCGGTGGATACAGATAATAGCCGTCGACTTCGTTCGCTTGCACCTTCAGATGTCATTTTTGTATCAGAGAGTGGTATTTCAGATGCTGGCGATGTAGCTCGGTTAAAGGAAATTGGTGTCGATGCGGTGTTAATCGGAGAAACACTGATGAGAGCTCAGGATAAAAAGGAAAAGCTTTTACAGCTTAGAGGGTGATACTGTGACAAAGATTAAGCTTTGTGGGCTGATGAGAGAATGCGATATCGAAAAGGCGAACGAATTACAGCCAGAATATATCGGTTTCGTATTTGCAAAAAACAGTAAGCGTTATGTCAGCCCAGAAATAGCGAGACAACGAAAAAAGGAACTGTATCCGCAGATTAAGGCGGTCGGGGTATTTGTGAATGAGGACATAGATCATGTAGTGCGACTGCTAAAGGAAGGTATCATTGATGTTGCTCAGCTTCATGGCAATGAGGATGAGGCTTATATTGCGAGGCTGAGGGAAAGGATGGACTGCGAAGGACAGACGTCAGGACATCGGTGGCAGATTATAAAGGCTTTTCGGATTGAAGAAGAAGCGGATATTGCTGCTGCAAATCAAAGTAGCGCCGATTATGTTCTTTTGGATTCTGGAAAAGGTGGTACAGGCCAGTGCTTTGACTGGCAGCTGATTACGGGTATGAAGCGGGATTATTTTCTGGCAGGTGGATTAAATCCGCTGATTGTGGAGGATGCCATAAAACTGCTTCATCCATATGCGGTTGACGTCAGCTCAGGAATTGAAACAGCGGGCTGTAAGGACTTAGATAAAATGTCTGCTTTTGTTGCAGCAGTTAGAAAATAAATGAGGAATTGGAGATAATTATGACAAACGAGAATGGACGCTTCGGAATTCATGGTGGACAGTATATTCCAGAGACGCTGATGAATGCGGTGATTGAATTGGAAGAAGCCTATAACCACTATAAAAATGATCCTGAATTTAACAGGGAATTAGAAGAATTATTTAATGAGTATGCAAACAGACCATCACGCTTATACTATGCGAAGAAGATGTCTGAGGACCTTGGCGGTGCAAAAATTTATCTAAAGCGTGAGGATTTGAACCATACAGGAGCACATAAGATTAACAACGTACTTGGACAGGCTCTGCTTGCAAAGAAAATGGGAAAGACCAGACTGATTGCTGAGACTGGTGCTGGACAGCATGGTGTTGCTACCGCAACAGCAGCAGCCTTAATGGGAATGGAATGTGTGGTATTTATGGGAGAAGAGGATACCAAGAGACAGGCGCTCAATGTATATCGTATGAGACTGCTTGGCGCAGAGGTAATTCCTGTCACCAGTGGAACTGCAACCCTGAAGGATGCGGTATCGGAGGCAATGCGTGAGTGGACCACCCGTATTGCGGATACACATTACTGCCTTGGATCGGTTATGGGACCACACCCATTTCCAACGATTGTTCGCGATTTCCAGGCGGTGATTTCAAAGGAAATCAAGCAGCAGATCATGGAAAAGGAAGGACGTCTTCCTGATGCTGTAATCGCCTGCGTCGGTGGAGGATCAAATGCGATTGGAACCTTCTACAATTTTATTGAGGATGAAGGGGTTGCGTTAATTGGCTGTGAGGCAGCAGGACGAGGAATTGATACCTTTGAGACAGCTGCGACTGTGAATACAGGTCGCGTGGGAATTTTTCATGGAATGAAGTCTTATTTCTGCCAGGATAAATATGGTCAGATTGCACCTGTATATTCTA
Source organism: Agathobacter sp. (assembly GCA_045641385.1). Taxonomy (GTDB): domain Bacteria; phylum Bacillota; class Clostridia; order Lachnospirales; family Lachnospiraceae; genus Roseburia. Next base: position 36,683 of record JAZUGV010000092.1, read on the forward strand.
TCTCTGCTGGCTTAGATTACCCAGGCGTTGGCCCAGAGCATGCATATTTATATGACATCGGCCGTGCAAAGTATGTGCCTGTCACAGATGATGAGGCAGTAGAGGCCTTTGAATATTTGGCAAAAATGGAGGGAATTATTCCTGCCATCGAATCAGCGCATGCAATTGCATATGCAAAGAAGCTTGCTCCTACGATGAGCAAAGATCAGATTATGGTAGTTACAGTATCTGGACGTGGAGATAAGGATTGTGCTGCAATCGCCCGCTACAGAGGGGAGGATATTTATGAGTAAGATAAAAAATGCATTCGCAAATCAAAAGGCATTTATTCCTTTTATCACAGTGGGAGATCCTGACATTGAGACAACCGAAAAGGTGATTCGCGAGATGGTAAAGAATGGAGCGGATTTAATCGAGCTTGGAATTCCATTTTCGGATCCTACTGCAGAAGGTCCTGTGATTCAGGGGGCAAACATCAGAGCGCTGGCAAATGGAGTGACCACAGATGATGTGTTTGCACTTGTAAAGAAGCTTAGAGTCGATATTACGATACCTATGGTATTTATGACATACGCTAACGTTGTTTTCTCTTATGGGGCAGAGGCGTTTATCAAAACCTGTCAGGAGGTAGGCATTGATGGCCTCATTCTTCCGGATTTACCTTATGAGGAGAAAGAGGAGTTCCTGCCAATCTGTCACCAGTATGAGGTGGACCTTATTTCTTTGATTGCTCCGACCTCAGAAAACCGCATTGCAATGATTGCAAAGGAGGCGGAGGGCTTTATCTATTTGGTTTCAAGTCTTGGTGTAACAGGAACACGTAGCGAAATCACTACAGATTTGTCATCGATTGTCGCTGTCATTCGCGAAAATACAGATGTGCCTTGTGCAATCGGATTCGGAATTTCTACGCCTGAGCAGGCGAAAAAAATGGTAGATATTGCAGACGGTGCAATTGTTGGATCTGCAATCATTAAGCTTTTGGAGAAACATAAGAGAGATTCTGCAGAAGTGATTGGCGAGTATGTTAAGAGCATGAAGGATGCAATTTCATAATAGGTTATGCAAAAGTGTGCAGGGACTACGCAAAGCGCGTGTTGTTTCTTGCGCACTTTCTTTATATAAAAGAAGAGGTGGGGGTAATTTATATGTAAAGGAGAAGGGAAAATGGATTGTACAGCAGAGAAACTAGAGCTGGTAAAAACAATACTACATGAGGGGGATATGTTTTTGCCAGAAGAACTTGAGGATATGATTTTTCGTTTTGGGAGTATGATACGTGAGAAGGATTATGTCGACAGAGAACTTTTTGTCTATCTTGTTGAGAAACATAAAAAATCTGTGTATAATATGCCTTGTTGACGATGGAGGAAGGGGTTTTCTTCTACGGCAAGACAGAAAAGAGGCAAGAAAATGGATATCGTTGTTTTATCAGGTGGTCTTTCCACCGAACGTGATGTTTCCTTTAAAACAGGAAGCATGGTTGCAAAAGCATTAAAAGAGAATGGACATCGCGTGATTATGCTCGATGTATTTATGGGATATTTGGATGAAGAAACAGATTTGGGAGATGTGTTTGCATCTGCTGAGTCCATTGGAATTACGGAGTCGACAATTCCGGAGCAGGCACCAGATTTAGCCAAGGTAAAAGCATCTCGCGCAGACAAAAGCGACTGCTTTTTTGGGCCGAATGTTCTTCAGATTTGTCGAAAGTCTGACATTGTATTTATGGGACTTCATGGGGAGAACGGAGAGAATGGAAAGGTACAGGCGACCTTCGATCTCTTTGGAATCAAGTATACAGGAAGTGACTATTTAAGTAGCGCCATTGCGATGAACAAAGGAATGGCAAAGCAGTTTTTTGAGGCTGCAAATATTCCTACACCAAAGGGCATTGCATTAAAAAAGGAAAATCGCACAGACGATGTAAACAAGCTTGGAATTGAGCTTCCTTGTGTAGTAAAGCCTTGCTCAGGTGGATCAAGCATTGGTGTCACCATAGCAAGAGATACAGCACAGTTTAAAGAAGCGCTTGATGAGGCTTTCCAGTGGGAAGATGAGCTTGTAATCGAGGAGTATATTGAGGGCCGTGAGTTTTCTGTCGGTGTCCTTGAGGGGAAAGCTCTTCCAATTATCGAGATTGCGCCAATTGAAGGCTTTTATGATTACAAAAATAAGTATAAGGCAGGTAGCGCAGTAGAGACCTGCCCAGCAGAGCTTCCAGCAGAGGTGACGACTCAGATGCAGCGCTACGCCGAGCAGGTGGCAGAAGTAATTGGTTTAAATACCTATTCCCGTTCAGACTTCTTACTTCGTGAAGACGGAAGAATGTATTGTCTTGAGGCAAACACACTTCCAGGAATGACTCCAACCAGCTTACTTCCACAGGAGGCAGCTGTAACCGGTATGGACTTTAATGCTTTATGCGATTATCTGATTCAGATTTCCTTAAAGAAATATCAGTAAATCTAAGACCAAGTTGGTCGAAACGGAGAGTGCAAAATGAGTAGAGAATTATCAGGGATGACTCTGGAAAATATTGTGGAAGTCTGTGAGGGCGCCTATGTGGGAAATCCGAAGCTCTTGAAGGAGACCATCTCCGGAGCAGTGATTGACTCAAGAAAGGTGCGAGAGGACGACCTCTTTATCGCACTTCCTGGAGAACGTGTCGATGGACATGATTTTGCAAGACAGGTCATTGAGGACGGAGCTTTATGTGTAATATCAGAAAAGGATTTGCCGGACTGTGAGAGATATATCAGGGTAAAGTCTACAAGGGAGGCTTTTCGAAAAATCGCAGCCTACTATAGAGATCATCTTGAAGCACCAATCGTCGGAGTAACCGGTTCTGTTGGGAAGACCTCCACAAAAGAGATGATTTGGACAGTTCTTTCTGAGAAGTATGATGTGCAGAAGACCGCAGGCAATTTTAATAACGAGATTGGTCTTCCGCTTACACTGTTTACGATTAAGCCAAGGCACGATGCAGCAGTGGTTGAAATGGGGATTTCGGATTTTGGGGAGATGGACCATTTAGGAGAGATGGCTGCACCAGATATTATGGTAATTACCAATATTGGCGATTGTCACTTAGAGAATCTGATTGACAGAGATGGCGTTTTAAAGGCGAAGACAGAGGTCTTTGAACATATGCAGCCAAGAGGAATCGCTATTTTAAATGGTGATGACGAAAAGCTTTTGACCCAGAAAATGGTAAATGGAATTCCGCCAATCTTTTACGGAATTGATATGATGGCCGCAGACGGATCCTTTAAGGAGATTTATGCGACCAACATTGAAAATTTGGGCTTTGAGGGAATGAAGGCTAAAATTAATACGCCAGCAGGAAACTTTGATGTGCATATTCATATTCCAGGTGAGCACAATATCTATAATGCAATGGCAGCGACTGCAGTCGCACTTCGTATGGGATTAACACGTGAGGAAATTGCGCGTGGAATTGAGAAGGCAAAAACCATTGAAGGTCGAACAAATTTGATTTCGGCAAAGGGGATGACCGTCATTGACGACTGCTATAACGCAAATCCGATGTCGATGAAAACTTCCATTAAGCTTTTGTCTCACGCAAAAGGACGAAGTGTCGCTGTGCTTGGCGACATGGGCGAGCTTGGCGCAAATGAGCGTGAGCTTCACAGGGAAGTGGGACTTTGTGTCGGCGAAGAAAAGATACATGCACTTTTTGCGGCAGGAGAGTTGGCAGAAGAGTATGCAAAGGCGGCAAAGGAAGTCAATCCGGACTGCGAGGTTTTCTACGAAAAGGACAGGGAGGCTTTGACAGAAAAGTTAAAAGCGTATATAAAAGAAGGGGATTTTGTTCTCGTAAAGGCAAGTCATTTTATGGAGTTCCCTAAGATTGTCGAGGCACTTACAAAAGAAGATTAAATAATTGATATAAAAGGAGATAAAACAATGGCAAATCCAATTGTAACAATCACAATGGCAAACGGCGATGTTATGAAAGCAGAGCTTTATCCAGAAATCGCACCAAACACAGTAAACAACTTTATCAGCTTAATTAACAAGAACTTCTATGACGGAGTTATTTTCCATCGTGTCATCAGAGGCTTTATGCTTCAGGGTGGAGATCCAGAAGGAACAGGAATGGGTGGCCCAGGCTATGACATCAAGGGTGAATTTTCTTCAAACGGATTCCGCAATGACTTAAAGCACACCCCTGGAGTTCTTTCAATGGCACGTACCATGATTCCAGATTCCGCTGGAAGTCAGTTCTTTATCATGCACAAGGATGCGCCTCATCTTGATGGCGAATATGCGGCATTTGGTAAGGTAATCGAGGGAATGGATATCGTAAACAAGATTGCAGAGACTCCAACCGATTACAGTGATCGTCCTTTAGAGGATCAGGTTATGAAGTCTGTTACCGTTGAGACCTTTGGAGTGGATTATCCAGAACCAGAGAAGATGTAAGGTGTTTTTTTATGTTTCAGACACTTATTTGTTCCGTAGAACTGAATAAGGATCAGGAGATATCAAGAAAGCTGCAGGACTGGGGAAACTCAGGGCTGCAGCTTGTTTTGCTTCCCTGCAGTGGCGAAAAATCTCAACAGAAGGAACGAAAAAAATTACTAGATGCCATCGAGGCCAATCAGGCGCTTTGGATTGTGTTAAGCGATGAAGAGTGGGAGATGGGAATGGAATATCATATTGCCTGTCTGCCCTATGTTCCCTTGTTAGAGCGCATCGATGAGCTCGAGGAAGGGAAGGAACACGAAGTATTTTCAAGTTTTCCAAAGGCGGAGCACATTTTTACCAGCTTTGAGGGAATTGATATCGACTATTTAGAAAGAATCTATCGCAGAGCGCATCATTTGCCATGGATTATTGCGGAGACAGAACGGTTTATTTTGCGAGAACTCACAATGGCAGACATGGATGGTCTCTTTGAATTGTATGAGGATGAGACTCTCTATCCCTTCGTGGAGCCATTGTATGAGCGCAAGAAGGAGGAGGAATATGAGATTCAATATATCTCAAATATATATCATCTCCTCGGCTATGGAATGTGGCTTGTGGTAGAGCCCGCCACAGGACGAATTATCGGGCGCGCCGGAATTGAACCAAAGGAGTATGAGGGCACGCGTGGGATAGAGATTGGATATGTGATTCACAGGGATTATCGAGGAAAGGGGCTTGCAAAAGAGGTTTGTGAGACCATCATTGACTATGCAAAAAGCATGCTCGGATATGAGGTGATTAACTGCGTTGTGCATGAGAACAATCTTCCTTCCATTCGTCTGGCTCAAAAGCTGGGTTTTGTGCGAAGCGAGAATCAAAGTGGAGTGAAGTCTGGCATGGTAAGATATATCCTGACGCTGTAGCAAACATAAGAAAAAAGAATGTTAATTATTTGTAAACTGTGACTATAGACAGTTTACGGATACAAATTAGGGGTATATAATGTTACGGTGTGTCAAATGCACCCTAGAGGAGAGAATAAAATGATTAAGGTAGTAAAGTTTGGTGGAAGCTCACTTGCAAGTGCTGAGCAGTTTTCAAAGGTTGGAGATATTATTCGTGCTGACGAATCAAGAAAATACGTTGTTCCAAGTGCACCTGGAAAAAGAAATTCAAAGGACACAAAGGTAACCGATATGCTCTATGCATGCTATGCAAAGGCAGAGGCTGGAGAAGACTTCAGAGTGGATCTTGCAAAGATTAAGGAGCGTTATGATTCTATCATCAATGGACTTGGTGTTAAGACCATTCTTGATGAGGAGTTCAAGACAATTTCAGAGAACTTTAAGAATCAGGCAGGAAGCGACTATGCTGCCAGCCGTGGTGAATACTTAAACGGTATCATTATGGCAGATTATTTAGGATATGAATTCATCGATGCAGCAACTGTGATTGTGTTCGATGAGAACGGCAACTTTGATGCCGACAAGACAGACAAGATTCTTTCAAAGAAGCTTGCTGAAACTGAGCGCGCAGTAATCCCAGGATTTTATGGGGCATATGAGGATGGACGTGTTAAGACCTTCAGCCGTGGAGGCTCTGATATCACTGGTTCAATCGTTGCAAAGGCTGCACGTGCAAACCTTTACGAGAACTGGACAGACGTTTCTGGATGTCTTGTAGCTGATCCTCGTATCATTAAGGATTCAAAGCCAATCAAGGTTATTACCTACAGAGAACTTCGAGAGCTTTCTTACATGGGAGCATCCGTTCTTCATGAGGATGCAATCTTCCCTGTTCGTAAGGCTGGAATTCCAATTAACATCAAAAACACCAACGACCCTGAGGCGGAGGGAACACTGATTGTAGACAGTACTGTTCAAAAGCCTGATTATACCATCACTGGTATCGCAGGAAAGAAGGGCTTCGTTGCTGTAAATATCGATAAGGACATGATGAATGCAGAGGTTGGATTCTGCCGCAAGGCACTTCAGGCCTTTGAAGAGAATGGCATCTCAATCGAGCATATGCCTTCTGGTATTGATACCATGACCGTATTTGTACATCAGGAAGAGTTTGAGGGCAAGGAGCAGCAGGTAATTACCTCTCTTCGTTCATTAACAAATCCGGATGTCATTGATTTGGAAGCAGATTTAGCACTTATCGCTGTCGTAGGTCGAGGAATGCGTTCGACCCGCGGTACTGCAGGAAGAATTTTCTCTGCACTTGCACACGCAAATATCAATATCCGTATGATTGACCAGGGTTCATCAGAGCTTAATATCATCATCGGTGTTGCAAACAGCGATTTCGAGGCTGCTATCAAGGCCATCTATGATATTTTCGTAGAGACCAGATTATAAAATTGGGGAGACTAAATATTTTATGAGTATCGCAACAAAACTCTTTGGTACACATAGTGAGCGCGAGCTTAAGCGCATTATGCCACTTGTGGACAAGGTTGAAAGCTATCAGGAGGCAATGCATGCCTTATCTGATGCAGAATTGAAAGACAAAACACGCCAGTTCAAGGAGCGTCTTGCAGAGGGGGAAACCTTAGATGACCTTCTTCCAGAAGCATATGCAACCGTAAGAGAGGCTGCAAAGCGTGTTCTTGGCATGGAGCATTACAGGGTACAGATTATCGGTGGAATTATTCTTCATCAGGGCCGTATCGCGGAGATGCGTACTGGTGAAGGAAAGACCTTAGTATCTACACTTCCTGCATATTTAAATGCGTTAGAGGAAAAGGGTGTATGTATTGTCACTGTCAACGACTATCTTGCAAAACGAGATAGCGAATGGATGGGACAGGTGCATGAGTTCTTAGGGCTTACAGTTGGTGTTGTATTAAATACCATGGAGCATGATGAGAGACAGGCAGCTTATCAGTGTGATATTACCTATATCACAAACAATGAGCTAGGCTTCGATTATCTGCGTGACAACATGGTAATTTACAAGGAGCAGCTGGTACAGAGAGGCCTTCACTATGCCATCATCGATGAGGTTGACTCGGTATTAATCGACGAGGCTCGTACTCCTCTTATTATTTCTGGACAGAGTGGAAAGTCAACCAAGCTTTATGAGGCATGTGATATTCTTGCACGTCAGTTACAGCGAGGCGAGGATATTCCAGAGTTCACAAAGATGGATGCCATCATGGGTGTTCAGCAGGAGGAAACCGGAGACTTTATCGTAAACGAGAAGGATAAGGTAGTAAACCTTACCGAGCGTGGTGTTCACAAGGTTGAGCAGTTCTTCCACATTGAAAACCTTGCTGATCCAGAGAATCTTGAAATTCAGCACAACATTATCCTTGCGCTTCGCGCCCACAACCTGATGTTCAGAGATCACGATTATGTTGTTTCAGAGGATGAGGTTTTAATCGTAGACGAGTTTACTGGACGTATTATGCCAGGTCGTCGCTATTCTGATGGTCTTCATCAGGCGATTGAGGCAAAGGAGCATGTAAAGGTTAAGAGAGAGTCAAAGACTCTTGCAACCATTACCTTCCAGAACTTCTTCAACAAGTTTGAGAAGAAGGCTGGTATGACAGGTACCGCTCTTACAGAAGAAAAAGAGTTCCGTGATATCTACGGAATGGACGTTATTGAGATTCCTACCAACCGTCCAGTACAGCGTAGAGATTTACAGGATATCGTATATAAGACAAAGATGGAAAAGTATCAGGCAGTTGTCAATGCCGTAGTGGAAGCACACAGCAAGGGACAGCCAGTGTTAGTTGGTACCATCACCATCGAAACCTCAGAGCTTCTTTCTAAGATGCTCAAGCGCGAGGGAATTCAGCATACTGTATTGAATGCGAAGTTCCATGAGCAGGAGGCAGAAATTGTAGCACAGGCTGGACAGCATGGTGCGGTTACCATTGCAACCAACATGGCTGGTCGTGGTACCGATATTAAGCTTGACGAGGAATCGCTTGCAGCTGGTGGTTTAAAGATCATCGGTACAGAGCGTCATGAGTCTCGTCGTATTGATAATCAGCTTCGTGGTCGTGCAGGTCGTCAGGGAGACCCTGGTGAGTCTCAGTTCTATATTTCTCTGGAAGATGACTTAATGCGTCTTTTCGGATCAGAGAGAATGATGAGTGCTTTCAATGCACTTGGTGTTCCTGATGGACAGGAAATTCAGCACAAGATGCTTACCAATGCAATCGAGCGTGCACAGCAGAAGATTGAGAGCAACAACTTTGGTATTCGTAAGAACTTACTTGAGTACGATCAGGTAAACAATGATCAGAGAGAAATTATCTATGCAGAGCGTCTCCGTGTATTAAATGGAGAGAGCATGCGTGATGTCATTGCAAGAATGGTTCAGGATCAGGTTGAGCAGGCAGTTGATACCTGTATCTCTTCTGAAATTAGCCGCGATGAGTGGGATTTAATGGAGTTAAATGAGCTTTTAATTCCTGTCATTCCGCTTGAAAAGCTTACCAGTGAAAGTATTAAGGACATCAAGAACAGCAAGGAATTAAAGCAGCACTTAAAAGCTGCCGCTGTGAAATTATACGAGCAGAAGGAAGCTGAGTTTGACGAGGCAGAGCAGTTCCGTGAAGTTGAGCGTGTCGTACTTCTTAAGGTAATTGACCGTAAGTGGATGGATCACATTGATGATATGGATCAGCTCCGTCAGGGAATTGGTCTTCAGGCATACGGACAGAGAGACCCACTCGTAGAGTACAAGATGTCTGGATTTGATATGTTCGATGAGATGACTGCAGCAATCCAGCAGGATACCGTTCGTCTTCTCTATCATGTGCAGAATCAGGCAAAGGTTGAGCGTGAGCAGGTAGCAAAGGTTACTGGTACCAACAAGGATACCTCGGTTGCCGCAGCACCAAAGAAGCGTGAAGTCGCAAAGGTATATCCGAATGATCCATGTCCATGTGGAAGTGGAAAGAAATATAAGCAGTGTCACGGCCGTGTCGCTGGAGTATAACGAGATGAAAAGAGAAGTGGAAACACTTCTCTTTTTTTGAATTTATAAAACCTTTTTCATTTTTCCTGGCACTTATCAGTATAAAACAACAGAAAGGACCGCTTGGATATGCGGAAAGGGAAAGGATTATGAGCAAATTATTAGAAATGAAAAAGGTTTTATTAGGAATCGCCACTACGGCAACTGTCATTACGTCATCTTTTGGTGTAAGTACGCAAGTTTTTGCATATGCACCAGGTTGTTCAAAAGAGGAGATTGAGGCATCACAAACAGATAGTGAGGAAACACAGGAAACTTCCTCTTCGGCAGAGGAGGTGCAGCAGTACGGCATAAGCAATCCGCAGACTCCAGAAGTAGAGGCACCTAAGCAGCAGGAAACTCAGCCTCCGGTATCACAAGTTGAGGAAAAAATGAAACCGGAGTATATTCCACAGACTTCAGTAGTCGAGGAGAGTCAGGTAAAGGAAAAGGAGCCTCAGCCATCAGCAGTAGAGACAAACAAACCAAAGGACACTGAGTCTCATCAGCAAGTGGATAAACGGGAAAAAGTGGTTGATGAGGTTTATACCGTAAAGGCTCCTACCAGAATTTATGACCAGAATTGGTTGATTAATCCAGTAGATTGGACATACGAAACAACACCATGGCCAGATGGGATTGCAACGGTAGAAGGCCACTATGGTTCTGAGGCAGAGGTTCAGAGAATGTATGAGTTAATCAATGAATATAGAATTGCAAATGGAAAAGAACCATTAAACTATAATGAAAAAATGAATACAGTAACCTTAGGCGCTGACGAGAGAGCTATTACATCAGCAAATTACTGGGAACACTGGTCATACAGATTTTCTGAAAACATTGCATATACGCCAGTATTTTATTCAGATTATGATGATATGGAAATGGTTGAAAAGGTTTTTAACGCCTGGATCGAATCGCCAGGACATAGAAATAATATTCTAAATGCCGGACAGACAAAGAATGAAACTGCTATATCAGTCTTTTATAAGAAAGTCGAAGGCGGCTATGAAAGATACTGGGTACAGTGCTTTAGATAAAGAGGTGTGACTTTATAGCATAAAAGCAAAAGAAGGGCCGAGAAAATTTTCTTGGCCCTTCTTTCAATTATTCATATGGATAATAATCAAAGATGCTTTGAATTGCATCGGTGATATCGATAATGTTATTTAATGGGATAGATTTTTTGACAATATAGTGACGCATTTTTAAATCAAGATATTTCATTTGCTCGCATAAGACAACCCCGCTAGTTTCGTGGGATTGAATCCTTATATGTAACGGCCCTTCTGAATGATTGCAAACAATAGGGCAGGCAATAATTTGTTCGTTTTGATTAAAATAATCCTTACTGACGACTAAAACATCTTGTTTGAAAGAATCAATTTGCAAAATATCTCCTTGGGATATTTTCTTCATGAAATTACCACACTTCCCTTCCCTCTGGCTGTCCCCAGTTATATTCTTCGAATTTTGGCATCTCCCCACCAAATTCTTTTACTCGTTCTTCGAGAGTTTTGTGTTTAAAAGTTTTTGATAATATTATCTTTCCATCCTCCACTTTAATATCTAAAAGATCATCTTTGTGAATGTTCAATGAATTAAGTAATTCTTTGGACAAGCGTATACCTTGCCCGTTTCCCCATGCTTTAACCTGTGCAACCATTATAACACCTCCATGTATATACATAGTGTATACCATGACGGCGAATAGGTCAAGAAAGATGCGAACAAATGTTCTGAATTCGATGGACAAACTTGACTTCGGATGGTAAAATTATTAGGTCACAAAAATTAGGATTATTGCTTAAAGATTGTTATGGAATTCAAATTACATGCGCCTTATCAGGCAACAGGCGATCAGCCTCAGGCAATTGAACAGTTAGTGAAGGGCTTCAAAGAAGGCAATCAGTTTCAGACCCTTTTGGGTGTTACAGGTTCTGGTAAAACCTTCACAATGGCAAACGTGATTGAACAGATTGGCAAACCGACGCTCATCATTTCACACAACAAAACTTTGGCTGGTCAGCTCTATGGTGAGATGAAAGAATTCTTCCCTGAGAACGCAGTTGAGTATTTTGTATCCTACTACGATTACTATCAGCCTGAAGCTTATGTGCCACAGTCTGATACCTATATCGCAAAGGATTCCGCCATTAACGACGAAATCGATAAGCTTCGTTTATCTGCGACAGCTTCTCTTGCAGAGCGCAAGGATGTCATCATTGTTGCATCGGTTTCCTGCATTTATGGTATTGGTAGTCCGGATGATTATATGAATATGATGGTCTCGCTCAGACCAGGAATGGAAATTGACCGCGATGACGTAATTCGCAGTCTGATTGATATCCAGTATGAGCGAAATGAGATGGACTTTAAGAGAGGCTCCTTCCGTGTACATGGCGATGTCCTCGAAATTATCCCAGCCAACGAGGAGGAGTATGCTCTTCGCGTAGAGTTCTTTGGAGATGAGATTGACCGTATTACAGAGGTGGATGTTCTCACTGGCGAAATTCGATGTGAGATGAATCACGTGGCAATCTTCCCTGCCTCACACTATGTAGTTCCGCAGGAGAAAATCAATGCAGCCTGCGATCGCATCGAGGCAGAGCTTGCAGAGCGAGTAAAATTCTTTAAGAGTGAGGATAAGCTCATCGAGGCACAGCGCATTGCAGAGCGCACAAATTTTGATGTCGAGATGATGCGAGAAACCGGATTTTGTTCTGGAATCGAGAACTATTCTGGACCTCTTTCAGGGGCACCAGCAGGTTCCACTCCGCTTACTCTGATGGACTATTTCCCTGAAGACTTTTTGATTATTGTGGACGAGAGCCATATCACAATCCCACAGGTTCGTGGTATGTACGCTGGAGACCGCTCCCGAAAGACGACGCTGGTAGATTATGGATTTCGACTTCCATCTGCGCTGGATAACCGTCCACTCAATTTTGGAGAGTTTGAGGATCATATTTCGCAGATGCTGTTTGTGTCTGCCACACCAAACGTATATGAGGATGAGCATGAGCTGTTAAGAGTGGAGCAGATTATTCGACCAACAGGCTTGCTGGATCCAGAAATTTCGGTTCGACCAGTCGCAGGCCAGATTGATGATTTGGTCGCAGAGGTGAAAAAGGAAACAGCGAATCATAATAAGGTTCTAATCACCACGTTGACCAAGCGAATGGCGGAGGATTTGACCAAGTATATGGCTGAGCTTGGCATTCGTGTCAAATATCTGCATTCAGATATAGATACCCTTGAGAGAGCAGAGATTATCCGCGATTTGAGACTGGATGTGTTTGATGTTCTAGTCGGTATTAACCTTCTTAGAGAGGGACTTGATATTCCAGAGATTACTCTGGTTGCGATTTTGGATGCGGACAAGGAAGGCTTCCTTCGTTCAGAAACCTCGCTGATTCAGACCATAGGTCGAGCAGCGCGTAACTCTGAAGGACGCGTAATCATGTACGCGGATTCGATTACTGACTCTATGCGGGTTGCGATTGATGAAACGGAGCGACGCCGCAAGCTGCAGCAGGAATACAACGAGGCGCATGGCATTACCCCGACCACCATTCAAAAGTCAGTTCGCGATTTGATTGCGATTTCAAAGAAGGTGGCAAAGGAAGAGCTCAACTTTGCAAAGGACCCAGAGTCCATGAGCAAGAAGGAGCTTGAGAAGCTTGTCGCAGATGTCGAGAAGAAGATGAAGAAGGCTGCAGCTGAGCTCAACTTTGAGGCCGCTGCGGAATACAGAGATAAGCTGATTGAACTGAAGAATATGCTTAGAGATATTGATAAATAAAGGAGAGGCTAAGATGGCTTCGAAGAAAGAAAGAAAATACATTAAAATACGTGGAGCAAGTGAGCACAATTTAAAGAGTGTGAGCATTGATATCCCAAGAGATGAGTTCGTGGTTCTGACAGGTTTGTCAGGATCGGGAAAATCTTCCCTTGCCTTTGATACGATTTATGCAGAGGGACAGAAAAAATATGTTGAGTCGCTGTCGTCATACGCAAGGCAGTTCTTGGGACTTATGAAAAAGCCAGATGTTAAGTCGGATCGTAGCCATGTCGTTCTGTGGGCCAAGGAGTTGC
>JAZUGV010000093.1:0-17187 GCA_045641385.1 Agathobacter sp.
ACGACGACGAAGTGCATGAGCCTTTGCCATGTAAACTTCACCTAACTCGCCAGCTGCACAAGAAGCATGGAGGGTCTGGGTATCAGTACGGAAACGGTTCTGATATCCGATTGTAAACTTCTTGCCGCTCTTCTTCCAAGCGTCGATCATCTTCTGAGCATCCTCTGTGCAGTGAGCCATTGGCTTCTCGCACATAACGTGCTTGCCAGCCTCAAATGCTGCAACAGTGATTGGGCAGTGTGCTACGTTTGGAGTACAAACGTGTACAACATCGATATTGATGCTCTTATCTGCAAGCATCTCCTTGTAATCAGTATAGGTCTTAGCATCTGCAGAACCATACTTTTCCTTTGCAGCCTCAGCGCGCTCTGGAATGATGTCACAGAATGCTACGATTTCTGCACGCTCTGGGAACTTTGCCAATGAAGGCATGTGTTTCTGGTTTGCGATACCACCGCAACCAACGATAGCTACTCTAACTTTTGCCATTGTTTTTCTCCTTTATAATTAAAATCAAAAGAGGACCATCCACCAAGTCCTCTTTTCAGTTCAAAATAATTACTCTTCAATGTAAGCAGCTGCTTCCATACCAGCGATACGACCAGTATTCACAGCAAATCCCATTGAGTTACCTGGTAATAAGAACATGTAAGAATCATCATAGATATTACATGCATCAGCACCAGCTGCATATAAACCAGGAATTGGCATGAAGTCTGAACCACATACCTCACAGTTTTCATTGATACGGATTCCACCAACAGTTCCGTATCCACCTGGATGAATTGCTGCTGCGTAGTAAGGTCCCTTCTTAAGCTTCTTAAGATATCTGTAGTTCTTGAAGAACTCTTCATCTCTTCCATCACAGTAATCGTTGTACTCATCAATAGTCTCTTCTAACTGCTCTGCATCAACGCCAAGCATTCCAGCGAGCTCCTCGATGGTATCAGCCTTGAAGAATTCCTTTGCTCCGCTTTCGATCATATGATCAAAGTCCTCAAAGAATCCAGATACATCTGGGTCTGGGGTTACAAGAGAGGTAACCTCAACACCGTTCTTTACATAGTTCTTTGCAATGGTAGTGTCAACGATTGCATATAAGGTCTTGTCCTTGCTGTGCTTTGCAACATTTCCAAGGAAAGTGGTATTCTGGCAATACTCTTCGTTCATAACACGCTTTGCAAACTTGTTGATGATAAGGTTTGGCTGATGCATAACATTTAATACATTGCCAGTTCCTTCATCATGACCACCCATGTTTGCAGCTTCTTCGATACGAACTGGAAGATGGTCTGCACCAGCTTCCCAAGCCATTCTAAGTCCGTCACCCATGATGCCTGGAATTGCAAAGTTGAACTGATCCTTACCTGAGTTAACGCCGATTTCTTCTTTGATAAACTCTGGATTGCAGCCTGCACCACCAGTACAGATGATTGCTGCGTTACACTCGATGGTGAACTCTTCCCCCTGAGCATTTGATGCAACAACGCCACAAACCTTTCCCTCAGCATCCTTTAAAATCTTCTTACCAGAGGTCTCAAGAAGCACCTTTACGCCTCGCTCCTGAGCATCCTTAAGCAATGCCTTGTTCATATGTCCTGCTGCACGAGGTCCAATGTTGCTTCCGGTCTTAACAATGTGCCAGGTAGCTTCTGACTGTGGGAAATACTTGAATGCGCCTTCAAACTCAACGCCCTTATCCTCGAGCCATTCAATGGTCTCTGCAGACTGCTCAAAATATCTCTTTACAAGTCTTGCATCAACATTGTAATGAGTGTACTCCATAAACATATTGAATGCCTTCTCAACAGTTACATCAATCATCTGCTGCTGCTGATACTTGGTACCAATACCAAGAGGTCCCATACCCATGTTTGCAGCACCACCACAAACATTAGCCTTTTCAATTACGATAACCTCAGCACCCTCTTCAGCTGCCTGACATGCAGCTGCAAGTCCAGATGGGCCACCAGCGATGACAACGATTTGAGTTTTTAAATTTTCCATATCCCTATCAACCTTTCCTTTCTATATGAAAATTTAGTTATTTCTTCTTCATTACATAAAATAATACATAGATTTTAGCCATAATACTTTTCAAGTTTTGCTCTTATACCAATTGTTTTTTGTTCTATACTCACATATTTTTTTCTTTTTTATTTCTCCAAGATTAAAAAATGATATATTTTTATATACTTATCCGTTATAATTTTCCTATGGAAACTCGTGAACCAGAAAAGGAGAAAGATCATGTCTCTACTGAATGTGAATCATCCCATTGCTGACGCAGGCATTTATGAATTATCAGATTCCCTGACCTACATTTCAGAAAACTACTCTGCGCTCATAGTCATAAAGGGAAATATATTTTTTGACGAAATGAACACCCCAGCCGGAGAATTCATTCTTTTGCCTCCTAATACGCCTCTCCTGGTCTCTCCGGGCCCAAAGAGTGCGATTGGCTGTGTACGTTTTTCAAACTTTTTCCTTTTGTCTGTCCTGGACAATGCGGACTGGTTTCATAAGACCTATTCCAGCAGTGAATTTTTAGTTATGAGCGGCTGGTCTGCCATCATCGAAAATATCATTTTGCTTTTTCACAACAACACGAATGCAGCAATGGCAACCTCCTTTTTCTCTCTGATTGACCGGATGAATTCCTATCTGCCAGAAAAGAAATATGAATTCCCTACGGAACTCAACGAAAAAGGAAAGGAAATCCTTTCCTATATCAATCAGAACATTACCACTCCGCTGACCTTAAACGAAACCGCTGAAAACGTTGGTTTGACGCCACAGTATTTATCATCTTTCTTCCAGAAATATATTGGGCTCACCTTCAAGGAATATATCAATCAGCGAAAGATAGACCTGTGCATCCCATTTTTGGAGTATACGCAGATGACAGATAGTGCCATTTCGAGCGCAATTGGCTTTGCCTCTGAAATTTCGATGCAGAAGGCTTTTCTTAATCTGACACAAAAAAGCACCTCTGAATTCCGCAAGGCTTCTCCTGTCAAAGCACAGATTTTTCCAGAGATAAGCAGAGTCAACAATTTCTCTGATTACATTACACAGCGCAATGACACACCACTTGAGAACAGTCATGACACCAGCAATGTCATTCACCAGCAGGCTTATGTTGACTCCCTAAAAAAACCAGTCCATCTGGTTCCTGATTCCTGGAGAAAAATATTAAATATTGGCGAGGCGCAGCATTTCATAGATCCATTTTTCCGTGAGCAGCTCATCCATATGCAGACAGGCACCAGTTTTATCTATGGTCGCGTTTTGGACCTTCTGGACAGCACTACTATCCATGAAATCAACGGACAGATTTTTTATGGATTTGAACGAATTTTTACCATACTCGACCTTTTGATTGACTTAAAGCTGATTCCATTTATTGTCATAGGAAACCGCTATAAAAAGAATGCCAGCCACACCAATGATTTGACTGCGCTTTCTTCCTCGGAGGATTATCAGAATTACTACAAAAAATTATCAAAAATTCTGCCGCCATTTATTCGAAGCTGCTGTAACCGCTATGGTGTGAGTGAGGTTGCCCGCTGGCAGTTTGAAATTTGCTACGAATCCAGTTCTCACGGCAATAACCGCCAGACCATTTGGAATTTCTGCAATACCTTTCGCAAAATCGAGGCCACGCTACACGAATACTGCCCAGGCTGCTGTGTTGGTGGAACCGGCTTTCCATCACTGCATTCGGCGCGCGAATTTGAAACCATGTTAAAGACTTTATCGTCCGAAAATATACGTGTCGATTTTATCAGTTTTTATGCTGTGAGCATTGAGGAGGTCAACGGACAGCTTCGTCTGCCAAAGTCTGGAAATACCATTTTAGAGCAGGCCTCGAAGCTAATGCATCTTGCAAAGCAGTATTATCCTGATTTGCCTGTGTATATCACAGAATTTAATATCTGTAACAACAGGCACAGCTATCTAAACGACTATGTTTTTAATGCCTGCTTTATCTTATGGTTTATCATTGCCAATTTGAATCTGGTGGACGGAATGGGTTATTCCCGCCTTTCTGACATTGGTGAAAGCAGTGCCAACACCAATATGCTGTTATACGGCGGTTCCGGACTGTACAATATGCACGGAATCAGGAAACCATCCTTTTATTCCTTCCGCTTCCTAAAGGAACTCGGCCCTGTTATGTCGTTTTACTCAAAAGGGGTACTGATTACCACAAAAAATCCATCCAGCATTCAGGCATTAATGTTTCATTGTCCGGGGCTGACTGACGAGGCATGTATCAATTACAAAAACGAAAAGCTATTGTTCTCAGACAGCTATACCTTTGAGGCCGTTTCCTCCAAAAATATAGAGACAGTGATTAAGGATGTGTCCCCTGGCAATTATCTAATCAAGGAATATCGCATTAACCGAAAGAGTGGAAACATCCTGCGAGAATACTCACATGTACATGGAATCAAGGATTTAACGACATCCGATATTGACTGTTTCCAATATCTGTCCAATCCTTCCGCAAAGCTTTCTCAGGCCACGGTAGGTGCAGACGAAACACTTACACTGCACACAATGGTACATCCACTTGAGATAGTGATGCTGCAAATAGACTTTAACAACAAGGGAGATCGAAATGAAATATAGGTCTGACTTTCCCATTTCTTTTTTAAAGCAATACCATCTGTCTGGCCAGGTTAACTATGCCAGTGATACTTTTGATATTATTTATGTGCTCTCCGGTTCTCTTCGCATCGGCTTCCCAAGCGGAGATATTATTACATATCCGGAGAACAATTTGACGGTGCTGCACAGCAATGCATCCCATGTGTTTTATCCCGACGATGATAATATTTTTATTCACCTGGGAATGCGTACGGATTTTTTGCAGAGATACTCGATATATGACCACCAGATTGTCTGCGATACCGTGCTCGAGCCCAACCGCAACTACATCCAGATCAAAAACCTGATTACCACAATTTCATCCGAGTATCTGGACTTTTCGGATTTACATGAACTGTCTTTGCTGGGGCATCTTTTTGAGCTGTTAAACCTGCTTAAAACAGACTATGTAGTCAGTGTTGATGAGCCGCTTTCTACGGGCAACCGCTATGAGGAACGAGTTCAGCAGATTCGAGAATATCTGGATGATAATTACCGCCAGCCAATCACTTTAAACTCTTTGGCTCAGTCCATGTTTTTGACACCACAGTATCTTTCAAAATTTTTTAAGAAAAATTTTAATGCGAATTTCAATCAGTATCTGAATCAGATTCGCATCGAACACGCCCTGAGAGATATTCGATACACCAACACAAGTATCACTGAAATTGCCATCAAGCATGGCTTTCCAAATATCTCCACCTTCAACAGGCACTTTAAAGAATTTTATCAGTGTTCTCCTCGCGAGTACCGCAAAAACATTAAGGACGAACCGCCTCAGACAACCGAGTGGCTTCCAGACAACCAGGAATACACAACCCCTGTAAATGTAGAAAACATTAACTCCCGTGAAATCACAACCTTTGTAGGCTTTAAAACCGCATTCCCGGTTAATTTTACCAAGCTGATAAATATAGGAAATGCCTCACAGCTATTGATGCCTGACTTTAAGGAAAAGCTTCTGCTGGCCAAACAGGATTTAAAGCTTTCCTACGTGCGCATCGAGGGCTTAATCAGTAATGCCATGATTCCACGATTAAGCGCGGGCAATGATTATTACTTTTCCCATATCACCGAAATTCTTGATTTTCTATGGGAAAACCAGCTCATTCCCTTTATTGAGCTTGGCAAAAACTCCTTTGACTATATCACTTACACCACAAACGGCCGTGGATACAGCAACAATAAACGCTTTTTGGAAATGTTAGAAGCCTTTTTGGAATATGCCACCACCCGCTTTGATCCCAACTGGCGCAGTCTCTGGATCTTTGAGTTATGGAAAAACCCTAAAGAATCTGCGGACAACTATTTTGATGGGTTTGTGAAAATCAATGAGTTAATCAAGCATTATATTCCTCAGGCCAAGTTTGGAGGTCCTGGACATATCACAGCCCTCACCTCCGATGTGTTGCTTGAGGATTTAAAGGAATTCAAAAGAAGAAATATTGAGCCGGACTTCTTTTCTGCTCACTTCTTTTTGCTACAGTACTCCTCCGCCGAAGACACGCAGATCGATTTATCCGCAACAGCCCGCAGTTTCCGCCATCAGCAGCAATGGATATTTGCACAGACCGAGGAGCTGTTTGGCAAGCGCATTCCGCTTTACATTACAGAGTTTAACTCCTCTCTGATTCCTCAGACCTATATCAACGAATCCTGCTATCAGGCCGCTTTTTTATGCAAAACTCTGTTAGAGCTGCATGAGGATTCTGAGTTTATCGGTTATTGGCTTTTAGACGAGGTCGCTCTACGCGAGCGCTCCAGAGAAATATTGCTAACTACTGGAATTTCTCTGATCAATAATATGGGAATCAAAATGCCATCCTATCATGCCTACCGATTCCTCTGCAGTCTCGGCTCCTTTGTCTTAGAGCAGGGTGAAAACTACTGTATCACGCAGTCCGAGGAGTCACATTATCAGATACTGACCTACAACTATGCGCACTTTACCAAGCTAGACAGTTATCTGCAGAAAAACATCCACTCCATTCGTGATGTTTATTCCTGCTTTGAGGCTGTACCTCCAATTACCATGCAGTTTAGTCTTCACGGCCTAAAGCCAGGGACCTACCGCATCAAACGTTATCTGTTAGACCGCACACACGGCAGCCTCATTGATATCCATTTAGGCGGCTTTGAGGCCAGCATGATTCCGGAGGAACAGTTTATGTACAAGATGCAAACGCCGGGGCGCAGGGACTTAAACTATCTGCAATCCACCTGCATACCGGAGGAACGTACCATCTTTGTTGAGTCAAATACAGAGCTTTCAATTGCTGTCAGTTTATCTGCACACAATGTCTGCCTGTTTGATATCGTAAAGGAAATCTGAATAAAAGAATTTTTATACACCAAAAGAGGACGATTGAATTCATCAATCGTCCTCTCTTTATAACCATCTATATCACTTTTTATAACATTCCCATCGTTTTTAAAACATACAACCAGCCAGTAAGCGTAAACGCCGCAAGTAAGGTTGACAGCGCCACAATTGCTGAGGAAACCGTTCCCTCGTGACCCATATTTTTGGCCATAATAAAGCTGCTGACCGTTGTAGCAGAACAAAGCATAACAAGAATCGCAATCAATTCCTGCTGTCTGTACCCAAGCCAGATAGCAGCTGGCACAAACAGTGCGCCAAGTCCAATCAATTTCATAAAAGCAGCAGCCAAAGCAACTTTTCCAGACGAGATTGCCTTGCGAAACTCAAAGCTAGCTCCCATCGCCATGAGGCCAAGTGGAGTTGCCGTTGCGCCTACCTTTGATACAACCCCATGTAAAATGGTTGGCATTGGAATGCGAAATGCAGACCAGATCAAACCTGCAATAATCCCAAGAATAATTGGATTTGTGATAACACCCTTTGCAGTCTTTTTCACTAGCGCACTATCCATTTTTTTCCCTACATTGTCAGGAGAAAATACAGACAATACCAATACCGCAAAAATATTGTAAAGTGGCACGGAGCCAATGATCATCAAAGGTCCAAACGCAGAATTGCCATAGGTGTTTTCCATAAAAGCAATTCCAAGAAGAGCAGCCGAACTACGATAAGAGCCCTGAATAAACTCTCCCTTCTGCGACTTGTCCTTAATCAGCAGAGAAAGGAGTCCCACTATAAAAATACTGAGAAGTGTTGACACAAAGCAGAACAAAACAAATTTCCCGTTCCAGGCTTCCTTGATGTCAACCACTGCAAGATCTTCAAACACCAAAACCGGAAGGGAAATCTTAAATACAAATCCGTTTAATTTATTTGCAAAAGATTCTTCTAAAATTCCAATTCTCTTAAAAATATAGCCCAGCGCCATCAAAATAAAGATTGGCATGGTCGCATTCAGACTAAAAATTAAATTTTCCATAATTTCATCAACCGCCTTTACTTATATTATGGTAGAACTCCAAAAAAAGATTGTCAACTTCACAAGATGACAAATATCCTCCCGTTATAAAAAGATTATTAGGCGGAATGCTCATATTATGGTATAGTAATTCTATGAAAATATGGATTACAAGGCATGGTCAAACCAACCTAAACAAAAAGAAATTAATGCAGGGACTGACAGATGAGCCTCTCAATGAGGTCGGCATATCCCAGGCCAAAATGGCACGCGCAGAAATTGGCGACATCACCTTTGATGCGGTCTATGCAAGCCCTCTGAATCGGGCAATTACTACAGCTGCCATCATCGGTGGTATCCCAAAGGAAGAGGTCATCATCGACGACCGCATCATCGAGACTAATTTTGGCAAATATGAGTGCAAGCCATATTCCATGATGGGTCCAAAAATGACTCTTTACTGGGCCTTCCCAGAACTTTTTCCTGCACCAAAATCTGTCGAAACCATAGCCTCTATGGTTTCCCGCTCCCAGGAATTTTTAAAAGAAATCGAGCAAAAAGACTACGAAAATGTTCTCATTGTCTGCCATGGCGGAATCATCCGTGCGCTCTGCGGCTATCTGGCCGATCGAAAAAAAGGAATTCTCTGGCGCCCTAAGCCTCACAACTGTGAGATTCGTGTATTTCACTCCAACAATAGCAGGCACGAATTTTTGAAATCATACAGAATTGACAAGTAAACACAAAACGAAAAAGACTCTACACAACCGTGTAGAGTCTTTTCTTATTCTTTCGTAAACGTCTTTTAGATTCTCTTAAACTTATCTACTTCATCAGATAATGACTGCGCAACGTCACGGTTGTTGTTCATTTCATTATCAATTTCGCTGATGCTGTTTACCAGCTCACTGGTATTCTGTGCTGCCATGGAAACGCCCTCAGCAGACTCACTGATTGCTCGGGTAGTTCCGCTTAACAGGTCAAGTGCAGATGCAATCTTTTCCTTAATCTGATCTGTCTCTTCCTGGAATTTTTCCATGATTTCGCCAACTCTGGAAGCATCTCCAACATAAGCCTCACCAGTGACTACCATTCCGTTATAATCCTCAGAAACATCCTTGTTCATGTACTCAAGCAACTGATTAGAATTTGCAACAAGCTCATTTACAGCGTCATTTACAAGATTTGAGATTGCCTGAATATTATTTGCAGTCTCTCTACTGTTGTCGGCGAGCTGACGAATCTCATCTGCTACAACAGCAAATCCCTTTCCTGCCTCACCAGCACGAGCAGCCTCAATAGAAGCGTTCAGTGCAAGAAGGTTTGTCTGGCTTGCGATAGAAAGAATATCGTTGGTAAGATCATTAATCTTATCAACATTCTTACTGTTTTCAATCGAGCTCTTTAACGCTTCAGAAATATCTGCAATCACAGTCTGAGTATTCTGCTGACTGTTTTCAGAAGACTTCTTCAACTCTTCTGCACGACTATTGATTTCTTTTGCAAAGCTTAAGCCTTCTTCGGCCTCTTCATAGATGAGATTAATTGCCTCAACTACAGTATCCATATATTCCTTAATTTCAGAGGTAGTTTCATCAACCTCTTCCATGGAAGCTGCAAGTTCCTGCATAATTGCAGAGGTATCTGTCGCCTGATTGTTTGAGTTTGCAATTGATTCAACAACATTCATTACAGAGCTGTTTAATTCATTTGTTCCATTCTTGATCTTAACAGTAACATTCTGTAATACTTCTGTATATTTATTGATTCCCTCAATAATCTGCCCAATTTCGTCATAGCTCTTGATTGGAAGACGAGCAGTAAGATCACCATTTCCTGCCTGAATATCATCAATCATACCATTTAAGTTCTTATTGGCCTTTACAAGTTCACGAACCATCAGCTTAGACAATACGAAGGAAAGAGCAACACCAATGATAATCAAAAGAAGAGAAATGACAGCCTCGCTCTTAATCATAATAGAGCTCTGTTTGTCGACCTCAGATTTATCAACACAGTATGCAACCTTCCATCCTGTAGAAGGAACGGTAGCATAAGCGACATACTGCTTTGCACCGGTCTGCATTGAAACATAGCCTTCTACAATACCCTCATCGCTATCAAGCATCGTCTGCTCTAAGGCAGCAAGACCTGCCCATGAAGGATCCTGCTCCTGATATGCAATTGGGTTGATAGAAATATTTACTCCATCATCACCCTCAACGGTTACAAGCTTTACGCCTTCTTCTTCCCAAACATACTCATCTGCCTCATCCTTATAAAACTCAGCAGCTCTGGTATGTCCAATAAAGTCACCATTACCATCAATAATAAACGCTTCAATATCCTGATTCAAAAGATCTGCAAAATCGGTAATCAGCACTGTACCAACAACTACAGAATGAACAGCTCCATCTTCTCCCTTAACAGGAACAGCATTGGTAACCATAAATGTAGTATTGTTTCGTGTTCTCTCTACCTTATAGCAAGACTGGCCTGTCTGCAGAGCAGTCGCAAAAGCCTCATCATGAGTTTCAAACAAATTCAGATGAATACCAAACTTTGGCAGAATGGTTGTTCCATCTGCTGCTGTATACAGCAGGGTGTAATAAACGCCATCCTGCGCCTCATCATTACAAATCCAGCAACGCTTTAACATTTCCTCTTCATCCGCTGGATCAACTGGGACCTTAAATTCAGAACGTCTTGCAAAGGTCTCCAGATTTGCAAGGTTATCTTCAAGTTTTTCGTCAATCTGCTTTGCAAGCAAATTTGCCTGCTGAAGCATAGCCTCGGTCTGCTTTCCCTTCAGGCTCTTCTGCGCAAGCATACTGGATGCAACAGAAAGAACCACACAAACGATCAGAAAAAGCGCACCAAATGCCACGATCATTCTTGTGCTAATACTCTTTTTTTTCATTACTATAACCTCCGTAATAAAATGTACTTTAGTACCACATCCCCCATTAGTTCTATAGTACCACGACAATTGCAATTTTACAAAGGGGTTTTCACAATTTTTTCACACTTCTTCCACATTTCCATCACACTTTTTCGTGCTTAATCTCGATACTGATTGTGAACCTTGATTACCTCTTCCTTCGCATTCAGAAACAAACGTGCAAGATCCGGATCAAAGGCTTCTCCAATGCCTTCCTCAATAATCTCAAAGCATACCTCAAGTGGCAACGCATCTCGGTAACAGCGCTTTGCCGATACTGCATCAAACACATCAGCAATTGACATAATTCGTGCGTGAAGCGGAATTTCTTCCTCTGATAATCCCTCCGGATAGCCTTTTCCATTCCACTTTTCGTGGTGATAGCGTGCCACCTCATAAGCAATCTTTTTATATTCCTCATCTCCAAAGCTTGCGAAGACCTCGTTGATAATCTCACCACCTGTGGAAGCATGCTGTTTCATAATTTCAAACTCTTCCTCCGTCAGTTTTCCCTGCTTTTGAAGGATGCTGTCTGGTGTTGCAATTTTTCCAACATCATGCATTGGTGTGGCCGTAATAATGCTGTCAAAGTAGTCCTTTGTCACAAGCGGACGATACTTCTCCTTTAATGCCATCTGCTTCAAGATAATCTTTACATATTCCGTTGTGCGGTTAATATGCCCGCCTGTACTGTTGTCACGGTTTTCAACCAAGGTGGAAAAACCAACCACCATGTCTTTGTTGTATGCCTTCAACTGGCGAGTAGATGGATTCTCAAAATTAATATATATTCCTAAGATTGTAATTGCTGCCGCAAGAGAAGTGATTAGCAGCTCCGGGAAAATGGATTGAAGAATAATGATCACTGTATTCATCGCAATGGTCACAATAATTCCAAAAATCTTTTTCTTCTCAATTGATGCTCTATGCCGAATCAAAAGATAAAGTATGGCGAGCTCATGCAAAATCAAAGACACATAGCAGATTACTGCAGAGATTCCCATAGAATAATTTGTGATTTTTCCCTGCACATAATAGGTTTGTGGGATATAAAAAAGCACTATCAGAATGGCAAAAATTCCCGGCGCCATCAAAATCCACATATGCTTTTTATTTTTTATTCCAAGCGTTAAATCTACGATATATAAAAATAGTAGAATGATTAACACATCCATACTTATATAAAACAGTGCGTGAAGTAACAGATTTAACCATGCTGGGAACCGGTCGAGCTGATTGACCGACCAGGCTGTAAAACCGTCAAAAAAGATAGCAAATGGAGCAACGCCTAACATCACATCAAAAACGCGATGGCACTCAAGGCCTTTTTCCGACGAATCCTTGATATATGCAATCAGCAAAAACAGCAATACAACCATGCAACCTATTTGAATCTTTATATATTCCACTTCGTGTTCCTCAACTTTGATATATTTTTAGTCCTAATTTCCTAAATTTTATTCTCTCATTTCTACACTAATTGTCAAGACACAAAATAGAGTTTTCGTTTACAAGAAAAGGGGCACCACATTTGTGGTGCCCCTCCAACATTTCTTATTACTTATAAAAGATTGTACCTTTATATAATTAGAATAATTCCTTGCTCATGCGATCGATTTCAGCATCAACAGCTTCGCCAACACCGAAAGCGGTGAAAGGCATTCCTGCAGTTAAGCATGGGATGAAGTTGTTCTTAGGGTTCTTGCGGCAAGCACGCTCAACCTCTTCCTTAACCATTTCAGGAGTCCATCCTGGAACGTCAAGAAGACGAGTCTCAATTTCACCCATGAAAGTAATCTTTCCATCAGTCTGCTCGATTAACTTTGGAATATCATTTGCTGGGATAACACCCTGCCAAATATCGATACCCATCTCAACCATGTAAGGAACAAGGTTTGCAGCCCATCCATCATTGTGATGAACAACTAATACGCCCTGCTCATGATAGTATCCGTAAATCTTCTTGTATGCTGGAAGAATAAACTCTTCAAACATTGCAGGAGAGATGAATGAGTTCTCGGTTGCGCCCCAGTCATCATGATGTAATACAGCCTGGATGTGGCACTTCTCTACCATGTTCTTTGCGAAGTCAAGCTCACACTCGGTTAGGAATGCGATGAGCTCTTCCATCTCTTCTGGCTCCTCATAGAAGTTTGCAAGAGCATCTTCCATACCCATAAGAGCATGAAGTCTCTCGAAGATTCCCTGAGTCTGTACAGCACATACATACTGATTATCTGGATCAGCCTGTGAAGCGATTCCCATAAGCATTCCCCAGTATCCTGGATCTGGTGGTGCTACTGGCTTGTGAAGGATTTCTCTCCACTGAGTGATATCCTTAAGAACACGATGCTCATCATCGTGAATTGGGAATGCACCCATCTGTCCTTCTGGTAAGGTCCAGGTTACGCCGAACTGGTCAACACCGTCTGGTGAGCCTGGCATAATTGGATAGTTACCCATGTAATAAGTATCTGGCACAAGTAAGTGAAGGAACTCATACTGCTTTACAAAGCGGTCTGGGTGTCCATCTTTTTTCATAACTTCTGCTAAATTCTGCTTTCCTGTTAACATTATGTTACCCCCGTTGAATTTTTTATTTGTTACTAGCTAAAACCTAT
Organism: Agathobacter sp.; assembly: GCA_045641385.1. Lineage (GTDB taxonomy): Bacteria > Bacillota > Clostridia > Lachnospirales > Lachnospiraceae > Roseburia. Next base: position 13,560 of record JAZUGV010000093.1, read on the forward strand.
TATACCAACATTTTTATAGGTTTACTATCAGTTTATAATTTATTTGTTGAACCTTTAAAGTTCAAAGGCATCTTTAATTCGGTCCACTAGTTCTAACACCTGAGGTCTCGTTTCTCCTTTTTTATGAAGTAGTGCCAGATAAATGGATAGCGGTTTGCCCGGCAGCTTAAAGCTCCTTGTATTGTAGGACAGCCCCACTTCGCTGATTTCAGGAGATACAATCACGTAACCACTGCCTCTCTCTAACTCGCTGAGCATAGTGGCATAGTTTTCAACGATGATGTCATTCTTGCAAGGATAATTGATATACGGATTGTTCGGAGTATCTCGTCCAATGTCAAAGCGAATACGATTCACCTGAGCCATATCCTCAAAGGTAATTTCATCCTTGATCATCCATGGGTGATAAAGTGACACCATAATCATGGACTCTCCATGTGTCAGAGGAATCATTTCATAATTGTTATCCTGTGGAAGCCCCGCATGCATCATCGTAATCCCCAGGTCTATTTCGCCGGAATCCATCGCCTGCATCAATTCGCGCATCTCATACATCTGTGTGTTAATATCTACCGAAGATTCCACAGAATAAATTTCCGTAATAATCGGAGAGGTGCATTTTGCACGAGAAAGAAAGCTAAGAAGGCCCACGTTTAAGCGTCCACGTCTTTTCATGACCAGATTTTGCATCGCCTGATATTCATTTTCAATGGCATCCACTAAAGGAGCCATATGCTTATAAATCAGCTCGCCCTCGTAGGTCAGCTCCACCTTATGCTTATCTCTCACAAAAAGCTGTGTCCCAAGTTCCTCCTCAAGCAGACTGATCTGTCTCCCGAAGGCTTGTGGTGTAATATAAATTTGGCGTGCAGCCTCGGAAAAATTTAACAGTTCTGCTGCCTTAACAAAATATGTGATGCGATCGTAATTCATGGCTCATCTCCTTACTCTCCTATATTATCATAATAATGGCAGCGAAATATATCAATTTTATACTATCCTGAAGTTCTTCATTTGCTATAATAGTTCTTGTGTATCAAATGCTATTGGAGGTTAATTATGACAGCAATCAACATACAAATGTACTCATTCAATGAAGGCTGGGACAAGCCATATGATAACGAAGCAAATTTTAAAGCCGCTGCTGAAATGGGTTATGATGGAGTCGAATTATTTGGACCAAACCTAAAAATGGATCCAGCGGAATTAAAGGGATTGTTAAAGGACTTAAATTTAAACGCCCTTTCACTCCACGCACCTTCCTCAAAGGAAGTAGAAGATTTTATATCTCTTGCAAAAACACTTGAGATGAAATTTATCGGAATCGGAATGGAAACCCTGCACAATGATGATGAGGTTCACGCCTTTGCCGAGCGCTTAAACAAGCTTGGGGCCATCTGCAAAAAGGAAGGGCTGACTCTCACCTATCACAACCATACACAGGAATTTGCTCCTTGCGGAAGCACTACCATTTTTGACACCTTAATGGCAGAGACCAATCCTGAGGATGTTGCCTTTGAATTAGATGCTGGATGGGCGGCAGCTGCAGGTGAAAATCCAATTGATCTGATCAAAAAATATTCTGGTCGTATCCAGTTAATTCATCTCAAGGAAAGCGATCTTGTCATTGGGCCTCAGCCTCCAATGGATTTCTCTGAATTCCCAAAGGACGAGAAGGGAGCGCCTGTCATTCCTAAGGAGATTCTCGCAAATATGGACCGCAATAAGCGCTTAAACTGCGCTGCTGGCAAAGGCTTGGTCGATTGGGCTGCGCTTCGCACTGTAGCAGATGCCAATGGTTGCGTAGGCTACACGGTTGAGCGCGAGACCACACCTGATGGATATGAAAGCAGACAGGCAGTACTGAAAGCTGATATTGAATATTATAAATCCATTATGTAATTGTACTTAGGATAAAACTTTTCTCACAACATCAAATATGTTAAAATATATACAAACAAAAGTTCATAAGGAGGAAATGAAAATGAACACAAAATCAGCTCTTGGCTTAAATGCCGGAATTGTAGCAGCTCTTGTTTTTGCTGGCACTTACTTTGGAGGAGTTCTTTTCCTTGGCGTAGCTTTAGGCTTTATCGCATTAAAGGAAACCAACGACTTAGTAAAGGATGCAGCTAAGAAGGCTACTATCATCTATTTAATCGCAAAGGCTTGCGAAATCCTTGTAGACGTAATTGAGAAGTGTGTAGGCTTATTCGTTAAGGACACTCAGTCTTACATCTACGTAAATGGTATGGATATCCCAACCTCATATGGCACCTTTACCAACGTTATGGGCAAGATTGATTCCATCATTGCTCTTGCTTACTTAGTAGTAATGGTTGTATTCGCAATCATCGCTCTTGTAAACGGACTTCCAAAGGCTGCAAAGCCAGCAAACCAGAACAGAACCTGTCCTGGATGCAACACCTTATTAGCAGGACCTGGCATCTGCCCTAACTGTGGAACCAAGGTTGACTAATCACAATTTCAAAAAAACTAACAACCAAAATAAGAGGATCTCATAAACGAGATCCTCTTATTTTTATTATCATATAAATTTAAATTTTCTGATTGATTACCACGGACCACGATTCAAATCTACCGTTGTACTGATTCCAGAGATTGAGCCCTTATCAGTATACTGCCATACATCGTAGCGACCAGTATAGGTACAGGTGGTATTCCACTGAGCCACCCAGACATGTACATATGCCGGGAACTGCGAAGGAATAAATTTATTTGTCAAAGCACTCTTACTTGCATAAATACCACCAGTGTATCCACCGTTTCGAATGGTATTTACAAACGCCATCAAAAGCTCATTTCTGTATGCCTTGCTAAAGCTTGAGGTTCCACGCTCACCGTTTTCTGCCCAGTCAAAATAGATTGGAAGAGTGATGCCGTAAGCTCTTGCCATTGCAACACAGTAAGATGCTTCCTCAATCGCTTCCGCAGGTGTGATTGCAGTTGAGTAGAAATACAAACCAACCTTAACTCCAGCCGCCTTAGCACCGGTAATATTTCTAACAAAGGTTGGATCCTCATGAATAAGTCCGTCGTTCTTTCCACGATATCCGCATCGGATAATCGCAAAGGAAACTTCTCCACCAGCTTTTGACCAGTTGATATTTCCCTGCCACTTTGATACATCAATACCAATTCCACTGTTATCTAACGCTCCGTTTGACTTGAATACATAGGTATGTCCATCAATCACCTGCGTTCCGGTAACCGGATTTCCATTCTGATCGTAGTAGTATTTTGAACCGTTCTCATAACGCCAGCCATGATATACGGTCTTTGCGTAGTAGTAGGTTGCACCCGCTGCATAATCTGACGCCATTGCAGGAGTTCCGTTTGCATCCTTAAACAATTCGTTTCCAGAGGCATCCTTTAATCGTCCGGATGGTGCAGTAGCAACACAGGTAACGGAAAGTTCCTTCGTGCTCGCCTGTCCGTCTGCGACTGTTCCAGAACAAGTTGCAGTACCCTTAATCACATAGGTTCCTGGCTGTCCCTTACAAATATCATCCCCATTATTTGCAGCAACGCCATTGATTGTAATACCTGTGATATTTCGTGGCGCGGAAATGCGGGCGGTTCCTGTGCCGTCAACTGTATAAGTAAT
>JAZUGV010000094.1:0-17455 GCA_045641385.1 Agathobacter sp.
AATCAGGAAGGTGCTAGAACAACACCATCTGTAGTAGCATTTACAAAGACCGGAGAGCGTCTTGTTGGTGAGCCAGCAACGCGTCAGGCTGTAACAAATGCAGAGAAGACCATCGCATCTATTAAGAGACATATGGGCGAAGATTATAAGGCAGCAATTGATGATAAGAACTACAGCCCACAGCAGATTTCTGCAATGGTTCTTCAGAAGTTAAAGGCTGATGCAGAAAGCTACTTAGGAGAGACCGTAACAGAGGCAGTAATTACTGTTCCTGCATACTTCAATGACTCTCAGCGTCAGGCAACTAAGGATGCTGGAAAGATTGCTGGTCTTGATGTTAAGCGTATCATCAACGAGCCAACCGCAGCAGCACTTGCATATGGTCTCGATAATGAGCATGAGCAGAAAATCATGGTATACGACTTAGGTGGTGGTACCTTCGACGTTTCTATTATCGAAATCGGAGATGGTGTTATCGAAGTATTATCAACCAATGGTGATACTCACTTAGGTGGAGATGACTTTGATAACAAGATTACTCAGTGGATGATTGATGAGTTCAAGAAGGCAGAGGGTGTTGACCTTTCTACTGATAAGATGGCTCTTCAGAGATTAAAGGAAGCTGCAGAAAAGGCTAAGAAGGAGCTTTCTTCAGCAACCACTACTAACATCAACCTTCCTTTCATCACTGCAACTGCAGAGGGACCAAAGCACTTTGATGTAAACTTAACCAGAGCTAAGTTTGATGAGTTAACTCATGACCTTGTAGAGAGAACTGCAATTCCAGTGCAGAACGCTATGAAGGATGCTGGAATTACCAATGCAGATCTTGGCCAGGTATTATTAGTTGGTGGTTCTACCAGAATTCCAGCTGTGCAGGATAAGGTTAAGCAGCTTACTGGAAAGGAGCCTTCAAAGACTCTTAACCCAGATGAGTGCGTAGCAATCGGAGCTTCTATCCAGGGTGGAAAGCTTGCAGGAGATGCAGGCGCTGGTGAAATTCTTCTTCTTGATGTAACTCCACTTTCTCTTTCAATCGAGACTATGGGTGGAATTGCTACCAAGTTAATTGAGAGAAACACCACAATTCCTACTAAGAAGAGCCAGGTATTCTCTACCGCAGCAGACAACCAGACCGCTGTAGACATCAAGGTTGTTCAGGGTGAGCGTCAGTTCGCTAGAGATAACAAGTCGCTTGGACAGTTCCGTTTAGATGGTATCCCACCAGCACGTCGTGGTGTTCCACAGATTGAAGTAACCTTCGATATCGATGCAAACGGTATTGTAAATGTTTCTGCTAAGGATCTTGGAACTGGTAAGGAGCAGCACATCACCATCACTTCTGGTACTTCTATGAGCGATGATGAAATTGAAAAGGCTGTAAAGGAAGCTGCAGAGTTTGAAGCAGCTGACAAGAAGCGTAAGGAAGCAATCGACGCAAAGAATGATGCAGAGTCATTCATCTTCCAGACAGAGGAAGCATTAAATCAGGTTGGCGAAGGTATTTCAGCTGATGATAAGGCAACTGTTGAAGCAGATATTGCTGCTGTTAAGAGTTTCTTAGAGGCACATTCAGAAGCAGAGCAGATGTCAGAGGCAGATGTTGTTGAACTTAAGTCTCTTCAGGAGAAGTTACAGACCTCAGCTCAGTCAGTATTTGCAAAGATGTATGAGCAGGCTCAGGCTGCACAGGGTGCTGCTGGCCCAGATATGGGAGCTTATACTGATCCTAATGCAGGTGCTACAGGTGCAGATGATGATGTAATCGATGCTGACTTCAAGGAAGTATAAAGAATAGATATCATTTAGTTTTTCACCCCTAATCGCAAAATGCGGTTAGGGGATTATGAATATTTTGAATTAGTAAGGATTTATTATGGCTGACAAGAGAGATTACTATGAGGTGCTTGGAGTTTCCAAAGGAGCCTCAGATGATGAGATAAAAAAAGCCTTTCGTCAGGTTGCTAAAAAATATCATCCAGATATGCATCCAGATGATCCGGAATGTGAAGCAAAATTCAAGGAAGCTCAAGAGGCTTATGCTGTTCTTTCTGATGCAGAAAAGAGAAGACAGTATGACCAGTTTGGACATGCTGCCTTTGACGGCGGAATGGGCGGCGGCGGAGGATTTGATTTCTCTGGAATGGATTTTGGCGATATTTTCGGTGATTTATTTGGCGGCATCTTCGGAGGTGGAAGAAGTGCAAGTAATAATGGACCTGCAAAGGGACAGAATATCCGACTTCGTATTCAGATTTCCTTTGAAGAAGCTGTGTTTGGCTGTGAGAAGGAATTAGAATTTAATTACAAAGAGGATTGTTCCGCTTGTCATACGACTGGTGCAAAGCCAGGAACCTCTCCTGAGACTTGTTCAAAGTGTGGTGGAAAGGGACGCGTTGTGATTTCACAGCAGTCTTTATTTGGTATGATGCAGAATGTTACCAATTGTCCTGATTGTGGTGGCAAGGGTAAAATCATTCGCGAGAAATGTCCAGATTGTCATGGAACAGGCTATGTTACCAAGAAAATCAAAAAGGTTGTAGATATTCCAGCTGGAATTGATAATGGTCAGTCTGTGCGAGTTCGCGATTTTGGAGAGCCAGGAAGAAATGGTGGACCAAGAGGCGATTTGCTTGTAGAGGTTGTTGTTGCGCATAACCCATCCTTTGAGCGTCAGGATATGAATATTTTCTCTAACGCTTCTGTGAGTTTTGCAATTGCTGCTTTGGGTGGTGATATTCGTATTAAGACCGTTGATGGAGATATTATTTATACAGTTGCTGCAGGTACCCAGACTGGAACCCGTATTCGATTAAAAGGAAAGGGAGTTCCATCTATTCGAAATAAGAATGTTCGTGGAGACCACTATGTAACTTTAATCGTTAAGACTCCAACTGGTCTTTCAAAGGATGCAAAGGAATTGCTTAAGCAGTTTGATGAAGCGACAGATCGTTCTTTGACTGCAGAAAATGGTTCAGACGCCAGTGATGATGGCAAAAAAGAAGGCTTTTTCAAAAAGAAAAAATAGATTCTGATTCGTTATAGTACGAACCGACTATTTCATGAATATACTAAATATTGTATAGTAGGTGTAAAGGTTTTAATATATCTAGTCGATATTAGTAGTGTGAAAACAATCATGAGAGGGTTTGACTATGAGTTTCGAAGAAGAAAAGAAAGCTTTAGAGAAGGAACGCAAAGAGTTCGAAAGAGAGCGCGAAGACTTTGCAAGACGAGTTGAAATCGAAGATCGCAGACTCGAGCAGCAGCAGAAGCTTTTTGATATGAAATTCAAAATTTTAGAAGATGAGCTTTTAAAACTTGCTGGAGAAAAAGAGCAGGTTGCTAAGCAGAAGGAATTCTATAGCAGAGTAAGTGCCTTTGAATCAAACTCTGGCAAGAATGTTGTTTCCGGAGAAATGTTCTTTACAGGTGTTGGAAACAAACAGTCTCTGCGTAAGCGTTATAGAGATTTGATTAAGATTTATCATCCTGACAATGTGGATGGAGATAATGGAACGATTCAGGAAATTAATCGTGAATATGAGAATCTGAATAAAGTTTTTGGATAATGAATAAAATCAAAGGACCTAAGAGTTTTCTTAGGTCTTTTATTTATGTATACTAGAACTATGAACGAATTAACAAATTGTAACTTATGTAATAGAAAGTGTAATGTAAATCGAGCGAGCGGGCAGGCTGGGTACTGTGGTGCAACAGATAAAGTACGCATAGCGCGTGCTGCCTTACATTATTGGGAAGAACCCTGTATCTCTGGAACTTCTGGTTCGGGTGCTGTATTTTTTTCAGGATGTTCACTCAAATGTATTTATTGCCAGAATCACAGTATTGCAATTGGAGATGTTGGAGAAGAGATTACCATTGATCGTCTGGTAGAAATATTCTTTGAACTAAAAAATCAGGGTGCAAATAATATTAATCTGGTGACTCCAGGACATTATATTCCTCAGATTAAGGAAGCTCTTACTAAGGCGAAAGAACTAGAACTAAACCTTCCAATCGTGTATAATACAGGAAGTTATGAGACAGTCGAGGCAATACGGCAGTTAGACGGACTGGTGGATATTTATCTTCCGGATTTTAAGTATATGGATGAAAATCTTGCCTATGCGTTTTCGAATGCAAAAAATTATCCGAGCGTTGCCAAGGAAGTGATTGCGGAAATGTTTCGGCAGACAAAGGAACCTTGCTTTGACGGAGAACCTGGGGAATCCATGATGTTAAGGGGAACTATGGTGCGTCATCTGGTTTTGCCAGGTTATCTGGATAATTCAAAGCAGGTTTTAAATTATCTGTATGAAACTTATGGTGATCAGATTTATATCAGTTTGATGAATCAGTTTACCCCTGTCAATAAAATAGAGAAATATCCAAATTTGAACCGCAAGGTGACAGAGGAAGAGTTCGCAGAGGTATTTAATTATCTCTGTGAGCATGGAATAGAAAATGGATATGTACAGGAGGGAGATACTGCAGAGGAAAGCTTTATTCCTTCCTTTGACAGTACTGGAGTAAAAAAGGAGAATTAAGATGAAGTGGAGAAAATATACGATTGAGACTACAACCGCAGCCGAGGAGTATATGAGTTCTATGCTGATGGAATATGGCATAGAAGGAATCATGATTGAGGATAATATTCCTCTTTCCAAAGAGGATCAGGCGGACATGTTTATTGATTTCCTTCCGGAACTGCCACCGGACGAAGGAATTAGTTATGTTAGCTTCTTTATAGAAGTTGCAGGAGATTCCGACGCTTCAGCTGATTTTAAGGATGCTTTTGAAGATGTAGCCAATGAAGCGTTTTCAAATACAGGTACAGAAATCTTACCACCGGCTGGAATGTCAGAGGAGGAGCAGAAGGCTCTTTTGATTCGTATAAAGCAGGGGTTAGAAGAATTACGAGATACGGTTGATGTTGGATCTGGAAAGATTACCTCTGATGAAACAGAAGATTTAGACTGGATTAACAATTGGAAAACCTTCTTTTCTTCTTTTTATATTGGCGATTTATTAATCAAACCAACTTGGGAGGAGTTAAAGCCAGAGGATGAAGGAAAACCATGTGTTGAGATTGATCCAGGTATTTCATTTGGAACAGGAAAGCACGAAACGACACAGCTTTGTATCAAACAGTTGCAAAAATATATTGGAGATAATCATCCTACGGTCTTAGATCTGGGTTGCGGTAGTGGAATTCTTTCCATTGTTGCTTTAAAGCTTGGTGCAAACTCAGTCGTTGGAACGGATTTAGATGCGGACTGTATGATTTCAACGCATGACAATATGGTTGTAAACAAGTTAGATCCTTCCCTTGGAACTTTTTATGTTGGAAATATTATTGAAGATAAAGAACTCCAGGAAAAGGTTGGAACAGAAAAGTATGAGATAGTTGTTGCAAATATTCTTGCAGATGTTATTATACCAATGTCGCCTGTGATCCCTGCCCGATTAAAGAAGGGTGGATATTTTATTACCTCTGGGATCATTGATTTTAAAGAGAATGAGGTAAAAGAGGCGATTGAGGCAACCGGACTTAAAATTGTAGAAATCAATCATCAGGGAGAATGGGTGAATATTACAGCCCAGAAATGTTAGTATGTATCAGTTTTTTGTGCCAAATTCTCAGGTGTTAGGCGAGCAGATTGCCATCACTGGAAAAGATTATAATCATATCACAAATGTTCTTCGAATGAAGCTGAATGAAAAGATTCGAATCAGTGATGAGGATGGCCGCTCCTATCTATGCGAAATTGCAAAGTTTGATTCGGAGAATGTTTACGCAAATATTCTGGAATTTGATGGACTTGGAACGGAACTTTCCAACCAGATTTATCTGTTTCAAGGACTGCCTAAGGGCGATAAGATGGAAACAGTGATTCAGAAATCTGTGGAATTGGGTGTTTATCAGATTATTCCTGTTGCTATGAAGCATTGTGTCATGAAGATTGATGCAAAAAAGGTGGAAAATAAAATTCGCCGCTATAATGCGGTTGCAGAAAGTGCAGCAAAACAGTCAAAGCGTACCATCATCCCTGATGTGACGGAACCAAAGACATTTAAACAGGCGCTTGAATTTGCAAAGGATTTGGATGTCGTTTTGGTGCCTTATGAAAACGAACGAGGTATGGAGTACACGAGAGAAACCCTTCGTTCAATCAGGCCAGGGCAGAGCATTGGCATTTTTATTGGCCCAGAAGGTGGCTTCGCTGATGAAGAAATTGCTGCTTTAGATGCGTCCATGCATCGAATCTCTCTTGGCAGAAGAATATTGCGTACAGAAACAGCAGGTATGGCATGCCTTTCCATGCTGATTTATGAGTTAGACTCTTAAAATTTTAATAAGAAGATAGATAAAGGTTTGTTATGGAATGTTATTTAGATAATTCAGCTACCACTGTCTGCAGTAAAGCTGCGACAGAAAAGATGGTTGATTTGCTTACAAAGGAATATGGAAATCCTTCCTCCATGCATTTGAAGGGTGTGGATGCAGAAAATGAGGTAAAGGCAGCTGCTGAAAAAATTGCTGCAACACTTAAGGTTTCTGCGAAAGAAATTATTTTTACCTCCGGTGGAACCGAGTCAAATAACCTTGCAATTCTTGGAATTGCTAAAGCCTATAAAAGACGTGGGAATCATGTGATCACGACAAAAATTGAGCATCCATCTGTTGGAAATCCTTTCAAGGCACTTGAGGAAGAAGGTTTTGAGGTGACATATTTATCGGTAGATGAATATGGTCATATTTCACTTGATGAACTAAAAAAGGCAATGCAGGATGAGACTATCCTGGTCTCTATTATGTATGTGAACAATGAGATTGGTGCGGTAGAACCAATTTCTGAAATTGGAGCATTTTTAAAGGCAGAATATCCAAACTGTGTATTTCATGTAGATGCAATCCAGGGATATGGAAAGTTTCTGATTCGTCCAAAAAAGCAGGGCATTGATTTACTTTCTGTCAGCGGACATAAAATTCACGGACCAAAGGGGTCTGGATTTTTATATATCAAAGATAAGCTTTTGATTCGTCCAATCATCTATGGAGGAGGGCAGCAGAGCGGACTTCGCTCTGGGACTGAAAATGTTCCGGCGATTGCTGCATTAGGAGTTGCCGCACAGGAGGCATATACAGATTTTGAATCCAAAATTGCATATATGTATGAGCTTCGAGATCATTTCATTTCACAAATTACAAAGCTTGAAGGTGTAACCGTGAATGGAATGCATGACCATTCGAATGCCTGTCATATTGCAAGTGTCAGTGTAAGTGGCGTGCGTTCGGAGGTGTTACTTCATGCATTAGAGGATAAACAGATTTACGTATCTGCGGGAAGTGCCTGCTCTTCAAATAAACCAGCTGTCAGTGCAACCTTAAAGGCAATTGGTTTGGATGCATCGCTGTTGGATTCAACAGTACGTTTCAGTTTTTGTGCGAATACAACCAGAGAAGAAATTGATTATGCAATTGAGCAGATGTGCGTAATTGTTCCGATGCTTCAAAAATACACAAGACATTAGTTTTTGAAATATAACAGACTATGAAAATTTGAAAGGAAATACTATGTATCAGGCTTTTTTGATTAAATATGCTGAAATTGCAATCAAGGGAAAAAATCGTTATCTCTTTGAGGATGCCCTTGTGAAGCAGATTAATATTAACTTGAAACCAGTAGACGGCAATTTTACTGTTCGCAAGGAGAATGGTCGTGTCTATGTTGAGATGGACGGTGACTATGATTATGATGAGGCAGTAGAGGCTTTGCAGAGAGTATTTGGTATTGTGGGAATCTGTCCTGTCATTATGATTGAGGATACTGGGTTTGATGATATGGCAAAGGCTGTCATTGACCACATTAACGAAGCTTATCCAAATAAAAATTTCAGCTTCAAGGTGGATGCTCGCCGCGCAAGAAAGAATTATCCTATGAACTCGATGGAAATCAATGCAGCAATCGGAGAGAAGGTGCTTGAAGCTTTTCCTGAGACTCGCGTTGATGTACATAAACCAGAGGTGATGATTCACATAGAAATTCGTCCACTCATCAATATTTATTCGACAGAAATCCCTGGTCCAGGAGGTATGCCACTTGGAACAGCTGGGAAAGCAATGCTTTTATTATCCGGAGGAATTGATTCTCCTGTAGCCGGCTATATGATTGCAAAGAGAGGTGTCACCTTAGAAGCGACCTACTTCCATGCGCCACCATATACCTCAGAGAGAGCAAAGCAAAAGGTTGTTGACCTTGCGAAATTAGTATCAAAATATTCTGGTCCTATCAAATTAAATATTGTGAATTTTACAGATATTCAGCTCTATATTTATGAGAAATGTCCACACGAGGAGCTCACAATCATCATGAGACGATATATGATGAAAATTGCAGAGCATTTTGCTAAGGAAAGTGGATGTCTTGGCTTGATTACTGGAGAAAGTATTGGACAGGTTGCCAGTCAGACAATGCAGTCTCTCGCAGCAACGAACGAGGTATGTGAACTTCCTGTTTACAGGCCGCTTATTGCGTTTGACAAGAATGATATTGTAGCAATCTCTGAAAAAATCAACACCTATGAGACTTCGATTCTTCCATATGAGGATTGCTGTACGATCTTTGTTGCAAAGCATCCAGTGACAAAGCCTAATCTTGAGTTTATCAAGAAATCAGAGTCGTTATTAGAGGAAAAGATTGATGAGCTGTATCAGGCAGCGATTGATTCTGTAGAGACAATTCTTTGCAAACCATATTAAAGAAAACTTATTTCTTTGCAATAAAAAAAGAGTGTGTCTATTCACACTCTTTTGTTCGTATAGATTTAACGTTGTTGAAATTATTCTTCTACAAGATAAGGCTTTAAAACCTCAATAATTTCTTCTGTATTAGAATCTGTATGAATTGCAAGTTCAATTGGTTTTGAAAGATCTAATGAAAAAATACCCATAATGGATTTTGCATCGATTACATAACGACCTGAAATAAGGTCAAAATCAAAATCAAACTGAGAAATTGCATTAACAAAGGATTTTACCTTACCAATTGAATTTAAGGAAATCTGTACGTTTGTCATTATTTGCCTCCTATGCATAATCTTTGACTTTATAGTAATTATTATGAGGCAAAAAGTCAATAAATGAAGGAAAATTATGAAAAAAGCAGCACTACACAATTTAGGATGTAAAGTAGACGCCTATGAAACACAGGCAATGCAGGAAATATTGGAAAATGCAGGTTATGAAATCGTTGATTTTCATGACATTGCGGATGTTTATGTTATAAATACCTGTTCCGTGACCAATATTGCGGATAGAAAATCTAGACAGATGCTACATCAGGCAAAAAAGAGAAATCCCTTAGCCGTAGTTGTCGGTGCAGGGTGCTATGTGCAGACTCAGGAAGAGGAAGCAAAGCTCGATGAGGCAATTGATGTGATCATCGGAAATAATCAGAAAAATCTATTGCTGGAAAAAATTGATGAAGCCTTTGCACGTCGATGTGAAGAGAAGACTGATTATGTAGTTGAGCGTCGTGACGTTGTTGAGGCATATTTTGATATCAACAAAGAAAAGACTGTATTTGAAGAAATGGAGTTTCATACATCTGCGGAGCACACAAGAGCTTTTATTAAGGTTCAGGATGGTTGTAATCAGTTTTGTACTTATTGCATTATTCCTTACGCCAGAGGCCGTGTGAGAAGCCGCAAGGTTGAGGATGTTATCGATGAGGTGACTACACTTGCACAAAATGGATACAAGGAAATTGTATTGACAGGAATACACTTGAGCTCATATGGAGTTGACCTTTCCGAGGATATCACCCTGTTAGGGCTGATAAAAGAAGTGCACAAAATTGCTGGAATTGAAAGAATTCGTCTGGGTTCATTAGAGCCACAGATTGTTACTGAGCAGTTTGCGAGCGAACTTTCAAAATTGGATAAAATCTGTCCTCATTTTCATCTTTCGCTTCAGAGTGGCTGTGATGATACCTTAAAAAGAATGAACCGCAAGTATGACTGCAAGCAGTATAAGTTGGGCTGCGATATTTTGCGCAAATACTTTGATCAGCCTGCAATTACAACGGATGTTATTGTTGGATTCCCTGGTGAAACAGATGCCGATTTTGAGACTACAAAGAAATATCTTGAAGATATTCGCTTTTTTGAAATGCATATTTTTAAGTATTCCCGCAGAAAAGGGACTCCTGCAGATCGTATGAAGGACCAGATTCCTGAAAAAATCAAATCGGAGAGAAGTCATATTTTATTAGACTTAGAAGCGATTATGTCAAAGGAATATCGTAAACGCATCATAGGCCAGAATGTAGAGGTGTTGATGGAGGAAGCGCTTGAAAAAAACGGCGCTAGATATTTCGTTGGTTACACCAAAACATACATAAAGGTTGCCGTGAAGACGGATTTGGATTTGACGAACCAGCTGGTTTGCTGTAAGGCGGTTGACTTTATTGAGGATGACCTGGTGCTCGCAGAGTTATAGAGAGATATCTTTAAGGAATCTTAAGAAAGTTGGGTCGTTTTTGGCCGTGTAACAGTTGTGTTTTCGTGATTAGTAGAGTACAATTAATGAGTGATTTTGTATTTTCTTAAAAAAGGATGGAGAATATGTCAGACTTAAACAACACTCAATTTTTTAAAGTACAAATAGAACAGGAAATCAAGGTGAGCGACGTTATTCGTGATGTTTACGAAGCTCTCGTTGAAAAGGGGTATAATCCTGTCAATCAGATGGTTGGATATATTATGTCCGGTGATCCTAGCTTTATTACCAGCCATAAGAATGCGCGTAGCATGATTATGAAGGTTGAACGTGATGAAGTTGTAGAAGAAGTTTTAAAATCATATATCAATAATCGTTCCTGGGAGTAAGCTATGCGAATTTTAGGTTTGGATTTTGGTTCAAAGACATGTGGTGTTGCAGTCTCTGATCCTCTTGGCATTACAGCACAGGGCGTTGAAATTATTGAAAGAAAGTCACCAAGCAAATTGCGTCAGACCTTAGCTCGTATTGAGGAAATTATTGCTCAGTATGAAGTTACGGAGATTGTTCTTGGTTATCCTAAGAATATGAACAATACGGAAGGGGAACGCTGCGAACGCACCAATGAGTTCAAAGAAATGCTTGAGAGAAGAACAGGTCTTACGGTGAATCTATGGGATGAGCGCCTCACAACCGTTGCTGCAGACAATGCGATGATGGAAATGGGAATTCGACGTGAGCATCGCAAGGATTATGTTGATGAAATTGCGGCTATTTTTATTTTGCAGGGATATTTAGATTTCCTTGCAAATCAGAGCAGATAAAGGCTTTTGCTTTCATGGGTTTTTACAAAATTTAATGATATAGGAGTATTTTCGCTATATGGAAAAAGTAATTTTTATTGATCCAGAGACAAATGAAGAAGTTTTATTTATCGTTGAAGAGGAAACTCAGTTAAATGGTATCAAATATCTTTTAGTATCTGATGCGGATGCAGAGGAAGATGCAGAAGATATTGAAGCATATATTTTAAAGGAACTTCATACGCAAGAAGAGGAAGTACTTTATGAGATGGTGAGCGACGATGTTGAGTTTAATGCTATCGCAAAAGTATTTGCTGAGCTTACGGATGAAGAGACCGAGTTAGCTTTTTAAATCTGAAAAGATGAAAAGGTTATTTTGAACGTGAAATAACATAGGAGGTTTATTTTGAAGAAAGAAAAAAAATTAAATACTAGCCCAAAGCTTAAGATTATTCCATTAGGCGGATTAGAGCAGATTGGAATGAATATTACAGCTTTTGAGTATGATGACAGTATCATCGTTGTGGACTGCGGATTGGCATTCCCTGAGGATGATATGCTTGGTATTGATCTTGTGATTCCGGACGTGACCTATTTGAAAGACAATATCGAGAAGGTAAAGGGCTTTTTTATCACACACGGACATGAGGATCATATCGGTGCGATTCCTTATGTGCTTAGAGATGTGAATGTTCCAATTTATGCCACAAAACTTACTTTAGGCATTATTGATAAAAAGTTAGAGGAACACGATTTATTAAACAAAGTAAAAAGAAAGGTCGTAAAATACGGCCAGCATATTAATCTTGGATGTTTTCGTGTAGAGTTTATTAAGACGAATCACAGTATTCAGGATGCAGCAGCTCTTGCTATTTATTCCCCTGCTGGTATCGTTGTTCATACAGGGGACTTTAAAGTGGATTATACTCCTGTTTTTGGTGACGCGATTGACTTACAGCGTTTTGGGGAAATCGGCAAAAAGGGTGTGCTTGCATTACTTTGTGATTCTACAAACGCTGAGAGATCTGGCTTTACCCAGTCTGAGAAGATGGTGGGCAAGGCGCTCGATAATATTTTTGCTGAACATAAGAATCAGAGAATTATCATTGCGACCTTTGCATCAAATGTAGACCGTGTACAGCAGATTATCAACTGTGCAGAGCAGTATGGCAGAAAGGTGGCAATTGAAGGGCGCAGTATGGTCAATATTATTGCGATTGCTTCAGAGCTGGGCTATCTGACACTTCCAGAAAATATATTAATTGAGACAGAACAGCTGAAGAATTATCCAGCTGACAGAACTATCATTATTACGACTGGTTCACAGGGAGAATCAATGGCTGCATTATCCAGAATGGCAAATGGAACACATCGTAAGGTATCGATTATGCCAAACGACTGTATTATTTTTAGCTCCAATCCAATTCCTGGAAATGAGAAGTCAGTAACCGATGTGATCAACGAACTGATGCGTAAGGGAGCAGAGGTAATCTTCCAGGATGTGCACGTATCTGGACATGCCTGCATTGAAGATATCAAGCTTATATATTCTCTTGTGAATCCAAAGTATTCGGTTCCAGTGCATGGAGAATACAAGCATCTTGTTGCTCAGGCAAATATCGCAAAAGAGTTAGGCTATGACAGTGAGCATATCAAGATTTTATCTTCTGGTGATGTTCTTGAATTAGACGAAGAATCTGCAGTTGTCACTGGAAAGGTACATGTAGGAAATGTCATGGTCGATGGACTTGGCGTTGGCGATGTTGGAAATATCGTAATCAGAGATCGTCAGAAACTTGCAGAGGACGGAATTATTATTGTTGTAATGACCTTAGAAAGAGGAAGTGGACAGCTTTTGGCAGGACCAGACATTGTCAGTCGAGGCTTTGTCTATGTTCGTAATTCTGAGGACCTTATGGCGGATGCTCAGGCTGTGGTTGATGCGACCATGGAAGAGTGTATGGATAATAACATTACGGACTGGGGCAAGATTAAGAATATGATTAAGGATGATCTGGGTGAGTTTGTTTGGAAAGAGACACAGCGTCATCCAATGATTATGCCAATCATTATGGAAGTGTAATTTAGGAGTTTCATTATGAATGTTAACAATGCTTTGCTAAAATTTGTAAAAATAGGTGCAATTATAGTGATTGTACTTGCAGTCATTTATGCGGCGATTCATTTTAGTAATAAAGGTTTTGATTTTGGGTATCGCATTTTTACAGAAACCGCTATCGATGAATATCCTGGGACAGATATTATGATTCAGGTGAAAGATGGCATGGATGGCAAGGATATCGGAAAGGTTCTCGAGGAGAGTGGTCTAGTTCGCGACGGAGATTTGTTTGCGCTTCAGCTTAAATTCTCTGCATACTCGAAAAAGATTAAACCAGGAGTATATACATTAAATACTTCGCAAACGCCTCGTACCATGATTTTAGTAATGGCAAAAAATTCTATTACAGATTCGACAGAAGATTTCATGACAGAACTGGAGGAATAGTATGATTGTTGATGAACGCCTTCGTGCATTTATCAATTCCTTTGATACTGGAAACACACCTATTCTTGATGAGATAGAAAGAGAGGCAATTGCAGGGGATGTTCCGATTGTCCGCAAAGAAATGCAGACCTTTCTTAAATTTTTATTAGCAACAACAAAGCCGATGCGTATCCTTGAGGTAGGATGCGCTGTCGGCTTTTCGGCTATTTTAATGTGTGAGTATAATCCAGTTGAATGTGAATTGATTACCATAGAAAATTATGATAAGCGTATTCCAATTGCACATGAAAATTTTGGGAGAGCAGACAGGGAAGGGCAGATTACTCTGTTAGAAGGAGATGCTCTTGAAATCCTGCCAACCTTGGAGGGAGAATTTGATCTCATATTTATGGATGCTGCAAAAGGGCAGTATATCAATTTCTTCCCGGAAATTATGCGACTGTTGAAAAAAGACGGGATATTACTTTCAGATAATGTGCTTCAGGATGGTGATGTGGTGGAGAGTCATTATATTGTTGAACGAAGAAACAGAACCATTCATAAACGTATGAGAGATTATTTATATGAATTGACCCACAATGCTGAGCTTGTAACAACAATTTTACCTGTGGGCGATGGAATTACAGTGAGTGTTAAGCGATGATAAGAAAAGAGATTGAATTATTAGTTCCAGCCTCTAGTCTTGAGGTGTTAAAAGTTGCCGTAATTTATGGCGCTGACGCTGTTTATATTGGTGGAGAAGCCTTTGGCCTTCGTGCAAAGGCGAAAAATTTTACATTGGATGAAATGGCTGAGGGGATTGCCTTTGCGCATGCACATAATGTAAAAGTTTATGTTACTGCCAATATTTTAGCGCATAATTATGACCTTGAGGGGGTTCGTACTTATCTGACAGAACTTGAAAATATGAAGCCGGATCGACCAGATGGATTTATTATTGCGGACCCTGCAATCTTTACAATCGCAGGAGAAGTTGCGCCTCATATTGAGCGCCATATTTCTACTCAGGCGAATAATACGAATTATGAGACCTATAAGTTCTGGTGGAACCTTGGGGCAACCAGAGTCGTTGCGGCAAGAGAACTTTCTTTAAAAGAAATTAAGGAAATTCGTGAGCATATTCCAGAAGAGATGGAAATTGAGGCTTTTATTCATGGTGCGATGTGTATCTCATATTCAGGAAGATGCCTTCTTTCAAATTATTTTACAGGCAGAGATGCCAATAAAGGTGCCTGCACTCATCCATGTCGATGGAAGTATTCTGTTGTGGAAGAAAAACGTCCGGGAGAATATCTTCCTGTCTATGAAAATGAGCGCGGAACCTTCATCTTTAATTCAAAGGATCTTTGTATGATTGAGCATATTCCAGATATGCTTGAGGCTGGAATCGATTCCTATAAGATTGAAGGTCGTATCAAGACAGCATTGTATGTTGCAACGGTAGCTAGAACATATCGTAAAGCCTTTGATGATTATTTTGAATCCCCTGAAAAATACGAGGCAAATATGGACTGGTATCGAGAGCAAATTAAAAGCTGCACTTACCGCCAGTTTACCACAGGATTTTTCTATCATAAGCCAGATGAGGAAACTCAGATTTATGATAATAATACCTATGAACAGGGCTATACTTATCTTGGCTTGATTGGATGTAGAAATGAAAAGGGCCTATATCAGATGGAACAGCGAAATAAATTTTCCGTTGGCGAAAGCATTGAGGTAATGAAGCCAAACGGGGAAAATGTGATCGTTACTGTTTCTAAAATGACCGATGAAACAGGCAATGAAATTGAGAGTTGTCCTCATTCAAAACAGATTTTCTTTGTTGAGCTAACAACTATGGATGGCACTGTATATGAGCCAAATGAGTTTGATATTTTAAGAAGAAAAGAAGATCATGCGATTGCATTAGATTAGAAAAAGAAGAGCATCTGTATCAGATGCTCTTTTATATTGATTATATTAGCTTGTCTACTCGATTCGATTTACTGATTAAAATTAAATCGAGAAGGGTAAGGGCTGTCATTGCTTCCACAACAGGAACAGCTCTTGGGACAATGATAGGGTCATGGCGACCATGAATTTCAATTTCAATTTCCTCGCCAGACTGATTTACAGTTTTTTGTGTGCATGCAATCGAAGGAGTTGGTTTGATGGCGGCACGAAAAACTATAGGAGTGCCATCACTGATTCCGCCTAATATTCCACCAGCATGATTGGTTGCTTTTGAAATGGTCTGATCCGTCATAACAAAAGCATCATTGTTTTCGGAACCTTTTTTCTGAGCAACTTCAAAGCCATCTCCAATTTCAAAGCCTTTTACGGAACCAATTGAAAAGATTGCTTTGGCAAGATTCGCATCTAACTTATCAAAGACAGGTTCCCCTATTCCAGTAGGAACACCTTCCACAATACATTCGATTATGCCGCCAGAGGAATCTTTTTGGTTCATACATTCGACTAAATATTCTTCTGCCTTTTCAAAAGCATCATGGTCAGGCATGCGAAGAGGATTTTTTTCGATTTCGTTAAAATCATATGCCTCACAGGTTACAGGACCAATTGATTTTGCATAAGCCTTAATTGTGATGCCCATCTCCTGTAAAAGTAAGGTGGCAATTGCGCCAGCCGCAACACGACCAATCGTTTCACGTCCAGAGGAACGTCCGCCGCCTCGATAATCGCGGAAGCCGTATTTTTGGTCAAATCCAAAATCGGCATGACCCGGGCGATAATAGGAAGCAATTTCTGAATAATCCTTTGACTGCTGATTTTTATTGTAAACAACCATCATAATAGGAGTTCCAGTGGTTTTTCCATCAAATACACCAGAAAGAATTTCTACAGCATCAGCCTCTTTGCGTGGGGTCGAAAATTTTGACTGGCCAGGAGCACGTCGGTCCAAAAATGGCTGAATCAAATCTTCTGAGAGGGTAAGTCCTGCGGGACATCCGTCTACAACAACGCCAATACCTTTTCCGTGGGACTCCCCAAATGTTGTAATTTTAAAAATTGAACCAAAGCTTGAGCCTGCCATAATTTACTCCTTTAATGTCTTAAATCAAACTTAAATGTTATTATATGGAATGTGTCTTAAAATCGCAAGTTTTCATAGATAAAAAATATGTTTCATGGTATAGTAAGTTGCATGTAAAAATGAACAAATAGTAACGCTTAGGAGTGTTTCATGGCAAAATATGAATTATTAAAAACAGAAGGAAGAGCAAAACGCGGTATCTTTCATACCGTGCATGGGGATATTCAGACTCCTGTATTTATGAATGTTGGTACAGTTGGTGCGATTAAGGGGGCTGTTTCGACAGAAGATTTAAAGGCAATCAAGTGCCAGGTAGAACTTTCGAATACTTATCATCTTCATGTTCGTACTGGAGATCAGACGATTAAGGAATTAGGCGGACTTCATAAATTTATGGTATGGGACAGACCAATACTTACTGATTCAGGCGGATTCCAGGTGTTCTCACTTGCTGGTTTGCGCAAGATCAAGGAGGAAGGAGTACATTTCCGTTCTCATATTGATGGAGCAAAAATTTTTATGGGCCCAGAAGAGAGCATGCAGATTCAGTCGAATCTAGGCTCTACAATTGCAATGGCCTTTGATGAGTGTCCACCAGCACT